>NZ_FCOL02000645.1 GCF_001544515.1 Caballeronia terrestris | reverse complement strand
TACGCAGGCAGCGGCGTGCAGGAGGCGCATCAAGGCGACACCTTCGTCCACGCGGGGCCAGGGTCGAACGACGTCGTCGTCGCCGCCTTCTTCGCACCGTCAGGGCCAAGATCGCGCTCGTAGACCTGCCCGGCGTGACTGACCATGAAGCTCTTGATGCCGGTATCTCCATAGCGAACGGGCCAGGCGATCACGCCGAAGCCTCCGAACAGCTTTCCGTGGGCGACGTAGTCATACGCACCTCCCGGCGCATGAGGGCCTTGCGAGGTGAGCAGCTTGTAGTGATAGCCGTTGTAGCCGGTCTGCCCGGTGTTGCGTGCACCGGCAGTCATGAAGGCGGCCCCGAGCGGGCTCGGCTTGTCATCGGAGCCGGTCGGCCAGTACAGGCCGTCCCGCTTGCCGGGCGAACTCGACAGTTTCGTCGCATAGTTGAGCACGCCGCTGTCGTCGTGGTCCGTTTCCGCGTATTCGCGTTGCGCATCGTAGATCGCCAGCATCGT
>NZ_FCOL02000644.1 GCF_001544515.1 Caballeronia terrestris | reverse complement strand
CCGGCTGAATACGTCGGAAACGCCTTCGTTCAGCAAGGTCAAGGAAGCCGCCGCGCAGGTGAAGGTACCGCTCGTCGAAGTGCTGACGAAGAACTGGAAGCAGGTGCTGCTCGGCGGCATCGCGACGATGTCGACCGGTACGTCGTTCAACCTCATTGTCGCGTTCGGTCTGACCTACGGCACGCAGACGCTCGGCTTCACCCGCAATGCGATGCTCGCCATTGCGCTCATCTCGTGCGCGGTCTGCATCGTGCTTTTGCCGGCGTTCGGGCGGCTGTCGGACGTGATCGGACGCAAGCCGGTGATCGTCGGTGGCATCGTCGCGGAAGCGCTGCTCGCCTTCCCGCTCTTCTGGCTCCTCGACATGCGCGAGTTCCCCTTTGCGCTGCTCGGCTACCTGCTGATGATGACCGCGTTCGCCGCGAACTATGGACCGATCGCCACGTTCCTCGCCGAGCTGTTCGGCACGCAAGTGCGCTATTCGGGCTTGTCCATCAGCTACAT
>NZ_FCOL02000643.1 GCF_001544515.1 Caballeronia terrestris | reverse complement strand
TCAATGCGCATGGCGTCGGGTAGTCGTTTACTCGTTCCATACACAAAGCCAGGAACCAAGGGATACTTTTCGACATATGGGTCGGATTGACCCTTCACGACGTAGAGCGCGTCCTTCGTTACGGCCATCGTATAGTTCTTCGACCTGTTGAATGGATCAAAGCTCTTTATGTACACCATTCCATGAAACGTCCGTCCGCTGTCGGTCGAATACGCCAAGGGCGTAGAACAGCTACGACCCGAGCACGCCGTGCGGGGCGGCGCCGCCATCGGAAACACGAGATTTCGCCCGGTCGGGTCCGCATTAATCACTTTGCCTTGGAAATTTTCCAGAGCCTCCCGTCCTAATGCCGTGCGAATTCCTTGACGCGTGTCGACGTAAAAGGAATCGCCGTGAAAGCAATCGCTGTAGTTCTCGAACGATATGTAGTCGGACCTGCAAAATTGGGTTTTGTTCGTGGACGCCTCGGGGCGTTCATCAGGTGGCCTTGTACTTTTCGAACTC
>NZ_FCOL02000642.1 GCF_001544515.1 Caballeronia terrestris | reverse complement strand
CGAATGATCTGCGTCGTCCACCACATGCAGCGTGGCGCGTGGCCCCAGCGTTTCGACGACCGACCTCAGCAGGTGAAGCTCGGCCAGCTTGTCGCGCGTGCCCTGCAGGAAGAGAATCGGCACCGTGACGTCCGCCAGGTGGTGTGCCCGCTCTACGCCGGGCGCGCCCGCCGGGTGCAGCGGGAACGCGACGAAAGCGAGGCCACGCACGCCGTCGAGCGGGGAGATGGCTTGGGCCTGGGACGTCATGCGGCCGCCGAACGACCTGCCGCCCGCGAAGAGCGGCAGGGCTGGCAGCCGCCGGCGGGCCTCTGCGACGGCTGCCTGCACGGCAGCATGCGCCACGGCCGGCGAGTCCACCCGCTTGGAGCCCCGCTCCATGTACGGAAACTGGTAGCGCAATGTGGCGACATGCCGGCGTGCTGCATGCCCGCCCCGGCACCGTGCGCGAAGACATACAGGGCTCGCGCGTCCTTCGGCGCTCGGAGGAGCGCAGAGACCTTAG
>NZ_FCOL02000641.1 GCF_001544515.1 Caballeronia terrestris | reverse complement strand
GGCGAGGTCGATGCTCACATCAAGCAGGTCGAAGCGCAAGTGCAGCAGTCGGCCGCCGAATCCGCGTCGGCCCGCGCTCAGGTGGCGCGGGCCGAGGCGCAGGCGCGCCGCGCCCGCGCGGACGCTTCGCGCTACGAGTCGGCGTACACCGAGAACATCAAGGCGGTGTCGAAGCAGGAGCTGGACAACGCGACCGCCGCGAACGAGATGGCGGCGTCGGAACTGCGGGCGCAGAAGGATCAGGCGACCGCCGCTCTGGCAAAGCAATCCTCGCTCGCCGCTTCCAGGTCGACCCTGCTCGCGCACCGGGACGTCCTGCTCGCCCATTTGCAGGAAGCCCGGCAGAACCTGGGCTACAACAGGATCTATGCACCCGTGAGCGGCCGGATCGGGAAAAAGAACGCGGAAGTCGGGTCGCGCATCCAGTCCGGCCAGCAGGTGCTGGCCATCGTGCAGGACAGCGTGTGGATCAATGCGAACTTCAAGGAAACCCAGCTCGCCGGCCTGGCTCA
>NZ_FCOL02000640.1 GCF_001544515.1 Caballeronia terrestris | reverse complement strand
GTCGAGTTCGCCTTTGAGTTCGCCGGATCGATCCGCGCGTTGGACCTGGCGTACAACATCACGCGGCGCGGCGGCTCGACCGTCACTGCCGGCCTGCCGCATTCAACTGCGCGCTGGCCGATGCCCGCCGTCAGCCTGGTTGCCGAAGAGCGCACGGTAAAAGGCAGCTACATCGGCACGTGCGTCCCGTCGCGTGACATCCCACGCTTTATCGACCTGTACAAGCAGGGTCGCTTGCCCGTAGACAAGTTGCTGACGGGCCGCCTGAAGCTCGACGAGATCAATCACGGCTTTGACCTGCTGCACGAGGGCAAAGCGATTCGCCAGGTGGTGGTGTTCGAATGAGCCAATCCAACGACAACTGGGCTGACGGTTGGGTCGCGATGCAGCAAGCGTTCCTGAAGTCGATGTTCCGCTCTCCGACTGCCTCTGGCACCGAATCGGAAGAAGCAAAGCCGCCCATGCAGGAGCAGTTCGCCGACCTGCAAGAAACGTGGAAAGAGTCGATCGAGA
>NZ_FCOL02000639.1 GCF_001544515.1 Caballeronia terrestris | reverse complement strand
GTCGAGTTCGCCTTTGAGTTCGCCGGATCGATCCGCGCGTTGGACCTGGCGTACAACATCACGCGGCGCGGCGGCTCAACCGTCACGGCCGGCCTGCCGCCTTCAACCGCGCGCTGGCCGATGCCCGCCGTCAGCCTGGTTGCCGAAGAGCGCACGGTGAAGGGCAGCTACATCGGTACATGCGTCCCGTCGCGCGACATCCCGCGCTTTATTGACCTGTACAAGCAGGGTCGCTTACCCGTAGACAAGTTGCTGACGGGCCGCCTGAAGCTCGACGAGATCAATCACGGCTTTGACCTGCTGCACGAAGGCAAGGCGATTCGCCAGGTGGTGGTGTTCGAATGACCCAATCCAACGACAACTGGGCTGAAGGTTGGGTTGCGATGCAGCAAGCGTTCCTAAAGTCGATGTTCCGCTCTCCGACTGCCTCTGGCAGCGAATCGGAAGAAGCAAAGCCGCCCATGCAGGAGCAGTTCGCCGACCTGCAAGAAACGTGGAAAGAGTCGATCGAGA
>NZ_FCOL02000638.1 GCF_001544515.1 Caballeronia terrestris | reverse complement strand
GGCCTTGGTCACGTCGCGGTTCAATACGCCATTGCGATGGGCCTGCATGTCGTCGCCATCGACGTTGAGCCCGCCAAGCTTGCGCTCGCCCGCGAACTGGGTGCGAAGCTCGCCATCGACGCTTCGACCGGCGATCCCGCAGCCGTGATCCAGAAGGAGATCGGCGGCGCACATGGCGTGCTGGTCACCGCCGTCTCGCGCAGCGCATTCGCGCAGGCGCTCGGCATGGTGCGCCGTGGCGGAACCATATCGCTGAACGGACTGCCTCCCGGAGATTTCCCACTGCCGATCTTCTCGACGGTACTCAACGGCATTACCGTACGAGGTTCGATCGTCGGGACCCGGCGCGACTTGCAAGAGTCGCTGGAATTCGCTGCGGAGGGCAAAGTCCGCGCCCGGATTCATCGCGACCGGCTCGAAAACATCAATTCGGTATTCGCCGATCTGAAGAACGGCAAGGTGGACGGCCGCGTGGTGCTGACGATCGATTGAAAGGCCGCTCGCGCTGGGTGGCAA
>NZ_FCOL02000637.1 GCF_001544515.1 Caballeronia terrestris | reverse complement strand
CTTAGTCGTTGTGATCGTTGATGCGGCGCAATCGAAACTTCAGGATCCGGCTGGCGCGAAACAGCACCACCCGTCGCGGCGCAACAGGGACCGCGGTCCCCGTCTTCGGATTCCGCCCGGGTCGCGCACGTTTATCGCGCACCTGAAAGCAGCCGAACCCCGACAGTCCGACCGTTTCGCCGTCTCCTAGCGCCTGCATGATCAGCTCAAAAAACGCGTCCACCAGCGCATGGGCATCAGATTTGTCGAGCCCAAGCCGAGCGCTGAGCCGCTCGATCAAATGCGCCCTAATGAACGCCGGCTGGCCGACGTGCGCCGCCTGCCTCGGCAGCCCCTCATGGAAGTTCAGCCTGTGTGCCACCTCGGTGGTTTCATCTCTTGGGTTCATTCGGATTCTGGACGTATCAAAAAGCGGCGGCATGATGCCTCTTACCCTCCTTTAGCTCAAGTTCCGTCGCGTCGCGCGGCCGAAAGATTAACGTCTTCACAGATCCTTCACCCCGCCTTCTTGTCGGCGTG
>NZ_FCOL02000636.1 GCF_001544515.1 Caballeronia terrestris | reverse complement strand
GGCATGAGCCGGATGATGCAGGCGAATGTGATCGCCACTTCCGGCCGTGCGGTCGAGGCGGCGGGCGACGTCGACGTGCTGTTGCTCGACAAGACCGGCACCATCACGCTGGGCAACCGCCAGGCGTCGGCGTTCATGCCGGCGCCGGGTTTATCGGAACACGACCTCGCGGATGCGGCGCAACTCGCGTCGCTCGCAGACGAAACGCCTGAAGGCCGCAGCATCGTGGTGCTCGCCAAGCAGCGCTTCAACATTCGTCAGCGCGACATGGCGATGCTGCACGCGACCTTCCTGAGCTTCAGCGCGCAAACGCGCATGAGCGGTGTCGACATGCCGGGACACGAGATCCGCAAGGGCGCGGCGGATTCGGTGAAGCAGTACGTGGAGACGCATGGCGGACGATATCCGCAGGAAGTCCAGACCGCCGTCGACAACGTCGCGCGGCGCGGCAGCACGCCGCTCGTGGTCGCCGAGAAGCAGGGCGACGTTGCGCGCGTGCTGGGTGTCATCGAATTGAAGG
>NZ_FCOL02000635.1 GCF_001544515.1 Caballeronia terrestris | reverse complement strand
CCTATTCTGCAACTGCCGAAATGCTGGGCCCGAACGACGATAACGCTAGCACCGCCGTGCTCGTTGGCGGAACCGCCAGCGCGCTGCTGCTTGGGGCCATCGTTTTTCTGCTTGCCCGCGACCGCACCGGGATGTCAGGTGCTACCGCGCGGGCGAGCACACAGTCAACGCTGAACGAGGCCCGCATGATGGGGATCATTCGGTCGTCGATGGAAGCGATTATCACGATAGACGAGAATCAGCGCATCGTGATCTTCAATCCGACGGCCGAGCAAGTGTTCGATTGTTCGGCGATGGACGCCATCGGTGCGTCGCTCTCGCGCTTCATCCCCGAACGGTTCCGCGCGGACCATGCACGCCACGTCCGGCAGTTCGGCGTAACCGGAGTGTCCGACCGGCAAATGGGCAAGCTGCGCGTGCTCTTTGGGCTGCGCGCGAACGGCGAGGAGTTTCCGATCGAGGCATCGATCTCGCAAATCGATGACGGCACCGGCAAACTCTATACGGTTATGTTGCGCGA
>NZ_FCOL02000634.1 GCF_001544515.1 Caballeronia terrestris | reverse complement strand
GATTGTTGATGGCATGACCCATGCCGTCGAACTGTCCCGTGAACGCCGCATTCGCTCCTCCAATTCTCTGGAATTGAATAGGCCATCCCCCCAAGTCGAGATCCTTGCCGAGCGCGTATACCCCGGCGAGATTGTTCGTTACGTTCTCGAGGCCCTCTTTAGAATTGACGAGCTGGTACGCGGTCGCCTGCGTGTTCAGGCCGCTGAACGGAGCGGGGGCCCACGACGGATTGCTCGTCACAGTGCCAGCGAGATAACCGCCGTTCATGTCATGGAGCGCCGCGACGACGCCGGTGCTGCGCGACCAGTCGATGGTGCCGCGGTTCACTACGCTGGCGCCATTATCGATGCCGTTTGTGTCGGCTCGCAGCGTGAGGTTGCCCGCGCCGTTGTTTGCGACCGTTATGGCCCCGCCGATCGTCACATCGTGCTGCGCGTTGAGCGCAAGCGTTGCGTCGCCGCTCCAGCGCAGCGTCGACTGGAGATTGATGTCACCGCTCTTGCCGTAGGCGCCCGTCGTGTTCACAT
>NZ_FCOL02000633.1 GCF_001544515.1 Caballeronia terrestris | reverse complement strand
AAATAGGTGCCGCGCTCAGGCTAATCGGCCTTGCTCACCAAGCTCCACGAGGGTATCAACGACGTGCCGTACTTTTGGTCGCAAATGCGCCACCTTCGGCCAGACAGCATGCACGTCGATGAGCTCGCATGAAATGTCATCGAGCACGGAGCGAAGCGCCCCGTCGCCAAGTGCGGCCTCACCAATGACATCGGCATTTGGCAGAGCCCTAAGCCAGCAAGAGCCGCCTCAACAATGGAGTCACCATCGCTTATCTGATGGGTTCCCGGAGGCGAGATGCGCTTCGGCTCACCGCCGACGTGTACTCGCCACGACAAAGGCTGTCCGCGTCTATACCCGACGATGCACGAGTGATTGTCGATGTCCTCAAGCTGGTGAGGTGTGCCATGCTGCGCAAGATAATCCGGCGATGCCGCAATCACCATGCGTTGGCTGGTGAGTCGCGCGTGCAACGAGACCGCTTGAACTTTGAAGTTCGCCGAAACGAACAACGAGGTCGACGCCTTCCTCAATCGGGTCGATGAGATAGTC
>NZ_FCOL02000632.1 GCF_001544515.1 Caballeronia terrestris | reverse complement strand
GCTAATCAAAGCATCGGCCCGGTCAGAAGCTTTCGCGAAATCATCGTTTCGTGACGGTTATGGAGCCGACCGAGATATACGTCGTCGATCGAGCGTGACTGCTCAATGCTTATCGGAATGGTTTCAACGATTGTGTCTTCGGACCCTTCGTAGAGGGCGTTGACAAAGCCACGATGCTTGTCGGCCAATCAGTTGAAAAACAGCCGGATGCCCCGCGCGAAAGCTACCGACTGGAAATAGCGCCAATTCATTCGCGGCCCACGCGGGAGCCGCCGGGCTCTATTGTCAGGGCGAGGAACGTCACTTCGGGTGGTGGTCGTGAGCGTACGCGTCGACAACCAGCGGGCTGCCTCCATACTGCTCGCAAAAATCGCGAATTCGAGCCTGCTGGGCATTGTATGACGCGTCAATTTCGTCAGTCGTGCCAGTCGAAATGTAACGCCTCTCGTCGGCGAAGATCTCTTTAAGCAGGCCTTGAGCGCGCTGATTCAGCACGGTGTGTCCATACATACGCACGGCCTGATGCACGAG
>NZ_FCOL02000631.1 GCF_001544515.1 Caballeronia terrestris | reverse complement strand
GACGTCGACTGGAACGCCGTCGAGGAAGTGATCTTCGGCTGCGCGAATCAGGCGGGCGAAGACAATCGCAACGTCGCGCGCATGTCGACGTTGCTGGCCGGCTTTCCCGAAGGTGTTCCGGGAACGACAGTGAACCGCCTGTGCGGCTCGGGCATGGACGCGATCGGCATTGCCGCGCGCGCGATCAAGTCGGGCGAGGCGAGCCTCCTGATCGCGGGCGGCGTGGAGAGCATGAGCCGCGCGCCGTTCGTACAGGGCAAGGCGACCTCGGCGTTCTCGCGTCAGGCCGACATCTACGACACGACCATCGGCTGGCGCTTCGTCAATCCGCTGATGAAAAAGCTGCACGGCGTCGATTCGATGCCGGAAACGGCGGAAAACGTCGCGGATGACTATAAGGTAAGCCGCGCCGATCAGGACGCGTTCGCCGTGCGCAGCCAGCAGAAGGCGGCGCGGGCGAAGGCCGACGGCACGTTCGCGCAGGAAATCGTCGCGGTGACGATCGCGCAGAAGAAGGGCGATCCGATCGTCGT
>NZ_FCOL02000630.1 GCF_001544515.1 Caballeronia terrestris | reverse complement strand
CGTAGAGTGCGGAGGCATCGGCGGCGACCATTGATGCGAGATTGGTATAACCGACGATATGCACACCATGCTTCATCACCGCCTGATCGACTTCGGTCAGCGGACAGTTGCCGCCCTTCTTGCCCTCGTACTCGGGACCACGGCCCGCAGCGAGATCGATGATCACGGAACCCGGCTTCATGTGCTTGACCGTTTCGACGGACAGCAACGTCGGCGCGGGACGGCCCGGAATCAGCGCGGTGGAGATCACGATATCGGCGAGCTTCGCACGCTCGTGCACCTGAGCGGCTTGGCGCGCGAGCCAGCTTGGCGGCATCGGACGCGCGTACCCGCCGACGCCCACTGCCGCTTCGCGTTCCTCGTCGGTTTCGAACGGCACGTCGACGAACTTCGCGCCGAGCGATTCGATCTGCTCCTTGACGGCCGGCCGTACATCGGACGCTTCGACGACAGCGCCCAGACGCTTGGCCGTCGCGATCGCCTGCAAGCCCGCGACGCCCGCGCCGAGAATCAGCACGCGCGCGGCTTTCACCGTGCC
>NZ_FCOL02000629.1 GCF_001544515.1 Caballeronia terrestris | reverse complement strand
CGGGTGCTCGCGCCGCGAAGCTCCCTTCACCGCCTGCGCAGTTCGCCCGACGCGGCTTTCGGTGAACATTGGGAAGCGCGGCTCTCGGCCACCTCCGGCCGTCGTCCGGCGCTTGCCAGCGGACATTAGGATGGCGGGTCCCCTAACACAACGGACCTTCGCGCGCCGATCATGTCAGTCGCGTCGTCGGGCAATCCGACCGTCGCAGATCGCGCCCGATTGCTGCGATGGATTATTTCGTGGCAGTCTGCTTCACAGGGTTTCGAACGATCAACATGGTAAGGGGGTGCCACGGTTGCCGCGTGTGACGCCACTCGCCGCTACTTGCCCAGCATGGTGAGCGCCTCGCGCTTAGGTGCAAGCGAGACCTCTATCACCCCTTCCAACGGTGTGTTCATCTCGAGGATCAGAAATATTGCGCCGGAAGTAGATAGCGCGCCCAGAAACAATGCAGCAATGACTGTCGGTTTTGCGGGTGCGAACAGGCCAAACGCGGAAAAGATAACGGAGAATCACAACACCAGTGATATCAGCAATGG
>NZ_FCOL02000628.1 GCF_001544515.1 Caballeronia terrestris | reverse complement strand
CTGACGACGCTTCGCGATGACGTCGAAGCGCGTCGCGCCGAGGCGGAGCAAAAGGTCGTCGCCGCGCGTGAGGAACTCGGTCGGACCGAGATGGCACTCGAACAGCGCACCGCGGCATTGTTGGCGGCGCAGGTCGAAATTCGGGAGCTGGAGCGGCAGCAGGCGCACGAGGCGGCCGCGCGTAAAGCACTCGAGGCGCAGGTCAAGCGGCTTAGCGAGGAGGTCGTCGCGCGCGAGCGTGATCTCGACAAGGTACGCGACACGTTCTCGCGTGATCTGGAAAAACTCCGGCAGACGGCTGACCGAGCGGAGGAGCGCTTACGTGCCTCGGAAAAACGTGCGCTGCTGGAAATCGATCGCGAACGCGGTACCGTGGTAAAAGTGCAGAAAGAATTGGCGGAAGCCACCAAACGCGCAGAAAAGCGGGATGCTGAACATCGACGAACAGTCGAGGCGCTGCAAGCGCAGCAGGGCGACGCTCGCCAGCAGACCGGGGTGTTGCAGGGCAAGCTCGCCGCGCTCGAGGAGGCATACATCTCCT
>NZ_FCOL02000627.1 GCF_001544515.1 Caballeronia terrestris | reverse complement strand
GACAGTGATGTCGGCATTCCCGCGTAAAATCTGTCGCGTAGCCGACACCTCGAGATGTCAATGGAACCCAGGCTGCCCGACTATCGTACTCAACTGGAATCGACGCCGTGGTTTCGCGGCCTTCCCGTCGAACTTCAGGACTATCTGATACGCAATGCGACCCTGCTTCGACTGGAGAAAGGGCAGGCGCTGTATCGATGTGGCGATCCCTCTTATGGGTTGTACGCCGTGCTCGAGGGTGCGCTCTCGATCGGGACGGTCGGCGTCGATGGCAAGGAAGCCTTGCTCGCCGTGCTCGGTCCAACCGCATGGATCGGCGAGATTTCGATGTTCGACGGCTTGCCGCGTCCGCACGACGCGATCGCCGTCAGCCGGGCGCTCTTCATGCATGTGCCGGAGCCCGCGCTGCAAAGCCTCCTCGACACCACGCCGCGTTACTGGCGCGAGTTCGCGCTGTTGATGGCGCAACGCCTGAGACTGTCGTTCAAGAACGCTGAGTCCCTGAGCTTGCAGCCCGCTGCACAACGTGTCGCAAGCCGACTGC
>NZ_FCOL02000626.1 GCF_001544515.1 Caballeronia terrestris | reverse complement strand
CTCTTGCGCGAAGCCGAACGCTGGAACGCCGATCTCATCGTGATGGGAACGCACAGGCGTGGGGTGGCGCGCGCATTCTTTGGCAGCGTCGCCAACCGGGTCGCTAGCCTCGCCACCATTCCGTTGTTGCTGGTTCGCGAGTAGCGCGATGAGAACGCCCTGAACGCGGTCTAAACCATCAGCGGGGCAGGTGGGCAAAAGGGTAATGGTTTCTGGGACTCGAGAGCATCCAGCCACTCGTGCCGGCGGCCTCGCAGGCCTGCACCTGCGGACGAATGGCGTACGCGCCGAATGCGCGATGATCGAACGCATAATCTCGAAACTGCCGGAGCCAGGGCCTGAACGGCACGCCCTGCGTCTTCTCCCTGACGAACTCGAGCGCCATCAGTTCCTCGAGCGCGGCGCGGTCAATCCGGTTGGGCAATGCCCAGTCGAAGTCTGCAAGCGGCTTGTTGTTGCCCAGGCGGGTGTCGCGGATACGCCGCCCGAGCGAACGGCGCGCGCGCTCCTGCTCTTCCCACCTGCAGCAACGGCCCGACCCATGA
>NZ_FCOL02000625.1 GCF_001544515.1 Caballeronia terrestris | reverse complement strand
GACGACAACTTCGCCACGATTGTCACCGCTGTCGAAGAGGGACGGCGAATTTACGAGAACATTCGTAAATTCGTACGTTACGCGTTGACGTGCAATTCAGCTGAAATATGGACCATCTTTCTCGCGCCCTTCCTCGGTTTGCCGATCCCGCTTCTCCCGATTCACATCCTGTGGATCAACCTTGTAACAGATGGCCTACCGGGCCTTGCGCTTGCGGTCGAGCCGGCGGAGAAAGGACTGATGCGCCGGCCGCCACGGCCGCCCGATGAAAGCCTTTTCGCACACGGCATCTGGCAGCACGTCCTGTGGGTAGGACTGTCGATGGCGGCTATCTCACTTTTTACCCAAGCATATGCCATCCATCAGTCATCTGCGCACTGGCAGACGATGACCTTTACCGTCCTGACCCTGTCTCAGATGGGCCACGTGCTCGCCAGCCGATCAGAACATATGTCTCTGTTCGAACAAGGCCTACTTTCAAACCGTCCCTTGCTTGCCGCGGTCCTGCTCACCCTCTTCTTACAACTGATGACGATATATGTGCC
>NZ_FCOL02000624.1 GCF_001544515.1 Caballeronia terrestris | reverse complement strand
GAGCACCCGTGCAGACGATCTATGACCTTGCGCGACAAGAACGTGACCGTTAGCTTCGGATCGCCGACAGGAAAAAGTGGCTGCGACGCGTTTCTATCGCGACGGCTACCGAAGGAATCGGGGGGTGTAGCCGCGTTCTCGGGGATCTGACGCGGCGGAGCCCTGCTACGTATCAACGGACAACATGCCTGTCGCGCATGGGGCCCGCGCGCCGGACGACGCTCTCACCTTGGTCGGCGGCCGGGAGTCAGCTAATCGGTCGAAGCGGCGTAGCCGCGACACGCTTGAATGGCTGCCGCTGAGGCGAATGACCGGCGATTTCATACTGCGCACCGACGCCCGGGCGTTTTTGCATGAGGACGGGCGGATGTCCCGCAATCATGGCGCGCGTGCGTCCCCGCGAAATCGGACGGGAGTCGAGCCTCGTCAGGCAATGCAAAGACACCTTTGCGCACATCCCGTCATTTTCCTCGTAAGCATGTTGCCCTGGCTGACAGGCCGGCGCGCGTTGCTACCGTGAGCTCGCCGCTTGCGCGCCTCCCCAC
>NZ_FCOL02000623.1 GCF_001544515.1 Caballeronia terrestris | reverse complement strand
GATCGTGCCACTTCCCAGACTTTTCACGATCCGGGGCGCCGACGCCCGCGATGTTAGTGGACATCGGCGCCACAACATGATCGTGACGCCCGCAGAATGCGGGTGTCGGTCGACATGTGCCCCTAACTGCAATCGGAGACGCCAAAGTGGTTCCCACCATTTCAAGTCTGGTCTTTACTCATATCTTTGCGGGTTGACTTGTAAACTGCGACGCGCGATGTTATCGCTTTCTGACTAGGCCCTGCTGTATTCCGACGTTCAACGGCCGGGAGGTATCGCTATGAGAGGGAAAATGGTATTAGCCGGTAGCCTACTGTTTTGCGGTCTGCTTGGCACTAGCACGTCCACATTCGCGCAGTCGATACCTCCGTCATCAGAGGAAGCAAAAAATGTTGAGGCGCTAGTGAACAAGGCCGCGGACCTGATCAACCGTAAGGGCAAGGAAGCATTCCAGGAGTTTCGCGTTAAGGGTTCCGAATGGTTTCATGGCACCACATACCTTTTTGTCTACGACATGAACTCGAAAGTCCTGTTAAATCCCGCCTTCC
>NZ_FCOL02000622.1 GCF_001544515.1 Caballeronia terrestris | reverse complement strand
CCTAGTCACCGCGGGCATGGACACGGCGCTCTCCGTCGACCTTGTCGGCAGTGCCGTCGCGGAAGAGACGACCCGCGCGACCCGCGCGATCCTTTCCGACGAAGTCACCCTGCCCAACCCTGCGGGCCTGCATGCACGGCCCGCCGCGGTCGTCGCCGTCGAAGCCAAAAAGTACAAGTCTGACATCCGCCTGCTGCGCGGCAGCGACAGCGCAAATGCGAAGTCGGTCGTGTCGATCATGGGGCTCGCAACGAAGATCGGCGACAAGGTACGCGTCCAGGCGGCCGGTCCCGACGCAAGCGAAGCCGCTGGCGCGCTCGCGCGTTTGCTCGCAGCAGGTTCGGGCGAGAAGCCCGGCGACGCACCCGCTCCCGCAGCGGCCGCGCCGGCGACCACACCCGCACTCGCCGCCAGGCCCGCGGCGAGCGCCGACGCCAACGAACTCACTGGCGTATCGGCCTCGCCGGGGATCGCTGTGGGCAAGATCGTGCAGTTCCGGCAGGAAGTCATCGACGTCAAGGAAGCGGGCGAATCGCCGCAGCGAGAACG
>NZ_FCOL02000621.1 GCF_001544515.1 Caballeronia terrestris | reverse complement strand
CCCGTAGATCACGACATTGATGGCGATCTGGATGGTCACTGCGAGCACCATGCGGCGCAGCAGCGGCGGCCTGAAGAGGCTACCGAGCGTGGTTCCAAGAGTGGTCCCGCTCGTGGTCGTGCGCCGCGGCGTGGTTTCGACGATCGGCGGCAGTTCGCGCCCCTCTGCGGTCTCGGCCTCGATGCTCTTCAGGATCGCCTCGGCTTCATCCAGCCGTCCTTTCGATTCAAGCCAGCGCGGCGACTCGGGCATCTTCTTGCGCAGCACCCAGACGCCCATCGCGCCAATGCCGACGAACGCGAACATCGCGCGCCAGCCGATCGCGGGAATGATCAGGTAGCCGAGGAAGGTCGAAAAGAACAGTGCGGAGTTCGTGATCAGCGACAGATACGCCGACCATCGGCCCCGCACGGCAGGCGGAATGAATTCGCCGATGGACCCGTAGCCCACCACGATTTCCGCGCCGAGCCCGAGGCCCATGAAGAAGCGGCACACGATCAGCCAGGTCATGTTCGGGGCAAATGCGCCCGCAAGCGATGCCAGCCCGAAGAT
>NZ_FCOL02000620.1 GCF_001544515.1 Caballeronia terrestris | reverse complement strand
ATCGGGGTGGACAGCCAAACGGGGCTGACACACAGCGCCGTGGTGACAGCAGCGAACGTGCACGACAAGCATGCGCTCCCTGATCTGCTGCATGGCGATGAGCAGCGTGTTTACGGTGACAGCGCGTACGCAAGCCAGAAGGACCTCATTGCTAGCAAAGCCCCGAAAGCCAAGGATTTCACCAATGAGCGTGTGCGTAACCGCAGTGGCGAAATCGACGAAGTCAAGCGCTCGAAGAACCGCAATAAGTCGAAGATACGAGCTCGAGTGGAGCACGTGTTCGCGGTAGTGAAGCGGCTGTGGGGATTCGGCAAGGTCCGCTATCGTGGACTCACCAAAAATGCTACCCGTGCATTCGCAGTGCTCGCGCTGGCGAACATCTACATGAGTCGATCACGGCTGATGGCACAGGTACGTCCATAAATTACCAAGCGGGACGAGAAAGGCTAAAAGCGAGCCTCTAAAGGCCAAAAAACCGACGCGAGCGCGTCGCCATTCTCGCATCGTGGAATCAGCAACGACGATCCCGTGAAAACCCCCGCTTCTTCAGCACAGCC
>NZ_FCOL02000619.1 GCF_001544515.1 Caballeronia terrestris | reverse complement strand
ATCGCGTCGGAAGGCAACGTCGGCGACTGGGAGTCGACCAAGAACGCGTTCGACAAGGTCAAGGCCGAAGTCGGCGAAGTCGATATTCTCGTGAACAACGCCGGCATCACGCGCGA
This sequence comes from Caballeronia terrestris, assembly GCF_001544515.1. Classification (GTDB taxonomy): domain Bacteria; phylum Pseudomonadota; class Gammaproteobacteria; order Burkholderiales; family Burkholderiaceae; genus Caballeronia; species Caballeronia terrestris. The sequence continues at coordinate 444 of NZ_FCOL02000619.1, read as the reverse complement.
CGTCGTGTTCCGCAAGATGACGCACGAAGACTGGACGGCCGTCATCGACACCAACCTGACGAGCCTCTTCAACGTGACGAAGCAGGTGGTCGACGGGATGGTCGAGCGCGGCTTCGGGCGGATCATCAATATTTCGTCGGTGAACGGCCAGAAAGGGCAGTTCGGCCAGACGAACTATTCGACCGCGAAGGCCGGCATCCACGGCTTCACGATGTCGCTTGCGCAGGAAGTGGCGACCAAGGGCGTGACGGTGAACACCGTGTCGCCGGGCTACATCGGCACGGACATGGTGAAGGCGATCCGTCCGGAAGTGCTCGAGAAGATCGTTGCGACGATTCCGGTGCGCCGCCTCGGCCGTCCCGAAGAAATCGGTTCGATCGTGGCGTGGCTGGCATCGGACGAGTCGGGCTTCTCGACCGGTGCGGACTTCTCGCTGAACGGCGG
>NZ_FCOL02000618.1 GCF_001544515.1 Caballeronia terrestris | reverse complement strand
CGCAGTCCACCCGCATCGCATGAATTCAGGATCGCAGAAGCCATCTTGTCCTTACGTTCGACTTATGCAACAACGCCCTGATGATTACAACGTCGTCAACTGGCGTAGTTATGCCGTCTAAACGGACGCTCGGAAAAAGCTTTCCGTCGCATTACTCATATGTTCATGCGGCGGAGGCAGGCGAGGTCGTTTTCATGAGCAGAGAGTTGTACCCGCGGGCGTTTACACATCCGGCCGTGTGGAGATAATCCCGGCATTTACAGCGACGAGAGAATTCGCAACACTGTCACGCGCTCTTGGGCAAATACGTGCACCGGATCTTGCTTGCCGGCAGACGCGAGTTTGCCCAACAGCGCGCGATGGCTCGACGAGGGGCATGGCATGCTGGGCCCGTTAGCGCTAGGTTAGCCAACGCACCCCTCGCAGTCTCACTGTCTTCGCGCCACCTGCTCCTTCAGACCGCTCGCTTCCGGCCTGCGACGGCCATGTGGAGAAATCGTCAAGAGTGGTGTACGCGGGGCGGTCGGCATAGTCAGGCGGCCAGCGCTTGAGGAGCCGGTGTGCTT
>NZ_FCOL02000617.1 GCF_001544515.1 Caballeronia terrestris | reverse complement strand
GGGGTGGCGCCCGTTCAGAAGGCTGCTGCGCCCGCCGAGCTTTTCGCGCAAGGTGCCGGTCGCATAGCGCGTCTTGTATCGTCCACGCGCCTGCAACTCGGGCACGATCAGATCGGCGAAGTCTTCGTAGGCTTCAGGCGTAACCGCATAGCTCAGGTTGAAGCCGTCGATGCCGGTCTCGTCGACCCAGTCTTCGAGCGCATCAGCCACTTCGTTTGGCGCGCCGATGAAAACCGGTCCGCGTCCGCCGATCGCGTTGTGCAGGGCGAGTTCACGCACCGTCCAGATGCGCTCGGGATCGAGCCTCGTAAAGCCCTCCAGCGCCGAGGACGTGCCCGCGTCGAGCTGCATGTAGCGGATCGGCTCGTCGGGGTCGTAGGTCGAGAAGTCGATGCCAGTCCAGCCCGAGAACATGGCGAGCGCCGCCTCGGGCGTCACGTAGCGACGATAGTCCTCGTATTTGTCGCGCGCCTCGCGTGCAGTGCGGCCCGTGATGATCGTCGCCATTGTGAAGAACTGGATGTCGCGCGCATCCCGCCCGGCCTTCACCGCTTCGGCACGCGTTCCGGC
>NZ_FCOL02000616.1 GCF_001544515.1 Caballeronia terrestris | reverse complement strand
ACACTTCGTCGCGCCCGGGCGGCGCCAAATCGATCTCTTCGATGTGCAAGGGGCGTGTATCGGCATAGGACGTCGACGCCCCCATTCCCTACAAAACTGCTGCCTTGATCTTTATTTCTGTATCTCCGTGACGCGGTTTCTGAGTTCTTCGACCAGCACGCGGCTGTTTTCCGAATAATCCACCGGGACGATGACGAGCTGCACGCCTCCCTCGCCGAACGCCGCCTCCAGCGCCGGCTTCAGCCCTTCGGCCGACTCGACGCGCCGTCCTTTCGCGCCGTAGGCATCGGCGTACTTGACGAAGTCCGGGTTGCCGAACGTGAGGCCCCAGTCGGCGAAGCTGTCGACGGCCTGCTTCCAGCGGATCATGCCGTACGCGTCGTCCTGGATGATCAACACGACGAGGTTCAGCTTCAGCCGCACGGCGGTTTCGAGTTCCTGCGAGTTCATCATGAAGCCGCCGTCGCCGCAGACCGCCATCACGCGGCGGTTCGGATACAGCAGCGACGCCATCATCGCCGACGGCAGGCCGGCGCCCATCGTGGCGAGCGCGTTGTCCAGCAGCAGCGTGTTGGC
>NZ_FCOL02000615.1 GCF_001544515.1 Caballeronia terrestris | reverse complement strand
ACGCGGACGATGGCGTCGGTGGGCGCGGCGAGTTCGGGCATGGGCCGCTCGTCGAGCGACTTTGTGCCGGGTCCGTGATAGACGAGTGCCTTCATCGAAACTCTCCTTTATTTGGTTGCTTAATTCGCGCCGATCCGAACCGCGCGAGGCGAGGTTCATCAAAAACGCTTCCTATGACTGTTTGGGACACGGCCTTACCCGCCCCGGCCGCATCGTCCTGTCGCCTGGCCGCGCGCGGAAACTATAATTTGCGCAGGGAATAATCGCGCGGTGCGACTGATCGATACCCTGAAACAATCGCGAGCCACGCTGGCGCATTTCTTATGGCCGCGGTCTGCCGCCCCTTATTCGGCGCGAATCCGGCGAACCTGAGGACCCGCTATGGCTAACGATCCACTTCTCGACGAAAACCATCTGCTTTCAGTTTTGCCACAAGCCGAAAGGACCCGCCTGGCGCCGCATCTGGTGCCGGTCGACATGACTTTGGGGCAGGTCGTGTACGAATCGGGTGACCGCCAGCGCTTCGTCTATTTCCCTACAACATCCATCGTATCTTTGCTTTACGTGATGGAGGATGGAG
>NZ_FCOL02000614.1 GCF_001544515.1 Caballeronia terrestris | reverse complement strand
GTGCGCCGGAGACATCGCTGTTCAAGAGAGCACCGATGAGGCTGCCGAGGACGGATCGGACTGCCCGGCTTGCGGCCGAACGATCGTCGCGAAACAGGTTCGTATTGGCCACGCCAGGGTGCGCGGCAACCGACATCACACGCGATCCGGACGCGCGCAAGCGTCGGTTCAGCTCGAACGCAAACATGAGGTTGGCCAGTTTCGACTGCCGATAGGATGACATCGGCCCATAGTCTTGTGCGCGATGGAGGCAATCGTGACCACGCGCGGACGTTCCGGTGATTCTTGCGCGGCTTGCTCGAGCGCGGGTCGAAGAAGAGCGGTCAGCGCGAAATGCCCGAGCACGTTGGTGCCGAACTGAAGTTCAAAACCGTCGGTCGTCTCCAAGCGTCGGGGAGGCGCCATGACCCCAGCGTTGTTGACTAGAATGTCGAGTCGTCGGCGGAGCGAAAGCTGGCGGTCAGCAAAAGCACGCACCGAGGCGAGGCTCGCTAGATCAAGCTGCTCAAGCTCGAGTCGTGCTTCAGGCATCTCATTTCGCATGCGAGCGACGGCCGCTGCGCCGCGTTGCTCGTCCCGGCA
>NZ_FCOL02000613.1 GCF_001544515.1 Caballeronia terrestris | reverse complement strand
GGATTAAGCAAGATAGAAGTCCGTGAAGCGACTTACTCGTCGCGCAGACCGCTACATGGCGTAGGGAAAGCGATGACTGTCGTTGGCTCGAAAGCGGACGTCCAAATCTTTCCCAGTCGACTGGTGACAATGGGTCGAAAAGCAAGATCCGTTCGGATTCTTGCCGGACCACGCCTGCGTAAGTAACCCGTCGTCAGTTTATTTCGCATGCCTGATAAATCGTATTATCGGGATAGCGTTTGCAGGGTAGAATTGCTTAATTCTGATTTACCTGAGAGGGCAGGGCCCGTGGCACAAGGCAGAGAGCCGCTTTCCCGCCGCGAGCTCGCGCAATTCATTCTGGAACTCGACGCGACGATCACGGCTTGGCGTCAGGCGACTTATGCGACTTATGCGACGTATTCGCCGCGTTCGCCGGACGCGCCCGCAGCGCTGTCGATCCGGCCGAGCGGGATCGAACTCGGGGTGCTGACGTCGCTCGCCCAAACCTATGGCCGCGCGATCGGGCGTTGTTGCATAAGTCGAACGTAAGGACAAGATGGCTTCTGCGATCCTGAATTCATGCGATGCGGGTGGACTGCG
>NZ_FCOL02000612.1 GCF_001544515.1 Caballeronia terrestris | reverse complement strand
CCGACGATACTGCTCGAAGCCGGCGCCTTGATCTGCTGCCATCGCTAGGGTCTTTTGTCTCATTCAATATAAACGGCATGCCACCCTGATGCGTTGACCTTTTTCAGCATTGCCTTAATCGGCAACACCAACGGCGTCTCGTCGCCGGGTGAGGGCAGTGCACTCAGGCCCAGTTGCTGGCGGTAGCGCGAAAGTTCCATCATCATCTCGCGCGTCGCGGGCACCAGTCGCTCCTTGCCACCTTTGCCGTGAAGGCTCAGCCACCAGCGAAGGGTACCGTCGGCGTCGCGCCGCACAAAAAACTGGCCCATCGTGTTCGCGCCCACTTCGGCAATTCGCAACCCGCCCAGATACAGCAGCGTGAATAGCCACCGCACCCGGTAGGCATGTGCACGCGCGCGATCGCTGTCGCGCGGAACCGCGGCGATGGTGTCCTTAACCTCCTGCCAGAGCCCTGGCTCAAGATAGCGGGTGATGCGGGGAGGGGCGTGCTTCGTGCGCTGGCGAGATAGGGAAAGGGGATTGCCAGCAAGATAGCCCGCCTGCACGAGCCACGCAAACAATGCGTTGAGAATAACGATCGC
>NZ_FCOL02000611.1 GCF_001544515.1 Caballeronia terrestris | reverse complement strand
AGCAAATCCTTGAAGCCGATAAAGCGGTACACGCCGGTGTCGACCTGAATCGAATAGATAGTCTTGGTCGTCGAGACGCTGTTCAGGATCGTGCCGTTGCGGATATCCACCGCGCGCAGGTTCACGGTCACCTGATCGACCCGATATTGCTGCGACGCCGAGATGCCCAGATAAGCGACGCCGGCGCCGCCCGTGCGAATGTTCGAGTCGTAGCCGACGATGCCGCCCTCCAGCACGATGCTCGCGGGTGCCAGTGCGCCGATCTGCGGAACGGTGGACCCGGCGCGGTTCTTGTCGTCAGGCGTCTCCAGTGCGCGCATGATTTTGCGCTCGGTCAGCAGGTCTTGAAGATTCTCGCGCTCGACCGGCGTGAACCAGCCGGAATCGCGCATCGCCTTGACGAGAAACGACGCGCCACCCTGGGTCACCTGCGACGAGAACGAGCTGTCCGGCGACGGCTTGTACTGGCCGGTCAGGTCGCGAAAGCCGTACACGGCTGCGGTGATCCTGCCTTTCGGCGGCGGCAGGTGCGTGAGGTCCCGCGTGACGCGCGTGGGCGGTGTGAGCGTCGCGTTGCCGGCTGA
>NZ_FCOL02000610.1 GCF_001544515.1 Caballeronia terrestris | reverse complement strand
TTGACTGCCGCGGTCTGTGTGGTGAATCAGACCGACGGGCGGTCGGTGCGACGCGACCGCCCGAAACAGCGCCTGCATCACTAGATGCTTTGTCATACGCTCACTCATCGCGTAGCCGACCAACTCTCGGCTGAACAGATCCTTGAGCCCAGCCAGGTACAGCCAGCCCTCGTCGGTTGCGATGTACGTGATGTCTCCACACCACGCCTGGTTCGGCGCGCTCACCGAGAAATCCTGATTCAACTGGTTCGGTGCTACTGGCAGGTCGTGCTTCGAATTGGTGGTCGCTTTGAACTTGCGCTTCTGCTTGCAACGTAATCCAAGCTGCCTGCGCAGTCGCTTGACGCGATGCACGCCAACCTGCACACCGTGTTCTGTCAAATCTTTCTGCAGTCGTTCAGCGCCGAACGTCTCGCGCGTGCGCTGGTGCGCGGCGAGGATCTCTGCTTCCAAACGAGGTTCCTGTTGGGTACGGGACGACGGTGGCCGCTTGCGCCACGCGTAGTAGCCGCTGGTCGACACACACAGCAGTCGACACATCGGCGGCACCGGGTAGTCCTGTCGCATCTGCTCAATCACGCCGTAC
>NZ_FCOL02000609.1 GCF_001544515.1 Caballeronia terrestris | reverse complement strand
CTTGCAATTACCCACACTCGTCCTGCGCGAGTTCATATCCCAGCTGAATGTCAATCAGACGGCGCATACCGCGCCACATAACGGTATTGCCTGGCGGCGGGTCGCTGGCACGTGCAAGGTACCCACCGAGTTGCGCAAGCTTGATGAGGCTGCGCAGCAGCGGCGGCGCCTGTGCCGTGCGAGGCGTGTCCTTGACGACCCGATCAAGGAGTTCGATCTCTGTTTGTGTGACTGCCAACTGGGCGGGGGCGTGTGCAGCACACCGGTTGAGCATGGTTAGCCAAAAGATGCGCCAACTCAGGATACAAAACACCGAGATAAGATTGGCTAGGCGATCAGCCGTACGCAGCTTAGATTCTTCGGCCTTGCATCCCGACTTCAGGATCTTATGAAAGGTCTCTATTTTCCAACGCATCGCGTACCAGTCGAGCTTCTCGATGGCTTCCGCACGAGATTTGACCGACAGATCAGTGATTAGCTTCCACTCGATTGGAGGTCGACCGGCGGGTGCGGTCCTCTCCTGGGCATGAATGACAGTCAGACGTAGCTCGGGATAGCGACGCTGCTTATAGAGAGGTGGTAGCAC
>NZ_FCOL02000608.1 GCF_001544515.1 Caballeronia terrestris | reverse complement strand
TAGAGGCGATCGCCGATAAGCCCCCGCCCGCGATATCGGGTCTCGCTGTGGTCAATCCGCTCGTCGACCCAGTACCGCAGACTATCCGGATCGATTCGAGCAGCATCGGCCAATGACACGCCGTGCTTGTACCGATTGCTCGCGTCTTTGGCCGGGTCGAATGTGATTTCCATCGCACTTATTGTGGATACACAAAATCTCGAAGGCAAGTGGCGGATCGCTGGCTGCGGACGTCGCCTCGGCTGCGCTTCCGGCTCGGTCGAGCGCCAAAAACGAAAGAAACGGCCCGTAGGCCGTTCTTAGGGGTGTCGAATGACGCAGGAGACCAACAGGCCGCCTCCATCGGCTCAGAGGCCCAGTTCGTCGAATATGTCTGGCCTGTTCGGGTCCTCGCCCAGAAACGCGAGCACGTCCTGAAGGAATTCGGCCTCAAGGTTTCAAGGACTTCGAATTCGGGCGAGCCGACCGGAAAGTCGTTCGGATTGCGCCTGCCCTGCGCATTGCGCAAGGCTGCGACCGTGAGGCCGACGGATTGGGATTCGCCGTGCAGCGCACTGCCGGGAATGATCTGGAGAGGATTTTTATCGTTCATGC
>NZ_FCOL02000607.1 GCF_001544515.1 Caballeronia terrestris | reverse complement strand
GGCGAGTTTCTGATGGAGGATTTTTACTACGCGGGCGGTTTGCCTGCGGTCCTGAAACTGATGGGCGACCAGGGGCTGCTGCACAAGGACGCGCTGACGGTCAATGGCAATACGATCTGGGACAACGTCAGCAAGGCGCCGAACTACGACGAAAAGGTCATCACGACGTTCGAAGCGCCGTTCAAGCCGAAGGCGGGCATCGCCGTGCTGATGGGCAACCTGGCACCGAACGGCGCGGTGATCAAACCTTCGGCGGCGACGGCAAGCCTCCTGAAGCATCGCGGACGGGCAGTCGTGTTCGAGACGATCGAAGAGCTACATGAGAAGGTTGACGACGAATCGCTCGACATTGACGAAAACTGCGTGATGGTGCTGAAGGGCGCGGGGCCGAAGGGTTATCCGGGCTTTGCGGAAGTCGGCAACATGCCGCTGCCGAAGAAAGTTCTGCAAAAAGGCATCACTGACATGGTCCGCATTTCAGACGGCCGCATGAGCGGCACGGCTTACGGCGCCGTCGTGCTGCACGTCTCGCCGGAAGCGGCGGCGGGCGGACCGCTCGCGTTCGTGCAGACCGGCGACATGATCGAACTCGA
>NZ_FCOL02000606.1 GCF_001544515.1 Caballeronia terrestris | reverse complement strand
GAGCCGCCGCGCCGCGTGATGTTGTACGCCAGGTCCAACGCGCGGATCGATCCGGCGAACTCAAAGGCGAACTCGACGCCGCCCGAACTCAATTCGCGGATATGCTCGAGCGCATCCTCCCGGCCGGCGTTGACCGTGTGTGTGGCGCCGAGGGTGCGCGCCTGCTCCAATTTGTCGTCAGACAGATCGACGGCAATGATTTGCCGGGCCCCTGCCGCGTGCGCGCCGATGAGCGCGGCCAGTCCGACACCGCCCAGACCGATGACGGCCACCGATGCGCCGACTCGAACCTGCGCCGTGTTGACGACGGCTCCGACACCCGTGAGAACCGCGCATCCAAAGAGCGCGGCTTCTTCGAGCGGTACGGTCGGATCGATCTTGATGACCGAGCGCCGCGACACGGTTGCGTACTCAGCGAAAACCGAGCACCCCAGGTGATGATTGACGACTTCACCGCCGTGAGTGAGACGGCGCGCACCAGAGAGCAAGGTGCCGGCACCGTTTGCTGCGGCACCCGGTTCGCACAACGCAGGGCGTCCCTCGGCACACGGTGCGCAGTGCCCGCAACTGGGCACGAACACCACGACGACATGGTC
>NZ_FCOL02000605.1 GCF_001544515.1 Caballeronia terrestris | reverse complement strand
GACAGGGCTTCAGAGATGCGTTTGAAGCGCGCGGCCTGTCACCAGCAAGAGACGCGATCGAATGTTGTGGGTATAACGCTGCCGCTGCCAGGCGCGCGCTTGCAAATCGCTACGCGAAGCTCGGACGACTTCCCGCGGGTCTGCTATTAAATTCGATTACCGCGTTCGAAGGGATCGTGCAGTTCACGGCAACATTGCCGCTGACAGCATGGAAATCGGCGGTAGTCGGTTGCTTCGACTGGGACCCGTTCGCAGCGTATCTTCCGTTCGATGTGACGATGCTGCGGCAAGACGTTGAAACGATGATTTCGGAAGCGTTCACATTGGCAGAGAACTACGACCCGAAGGACAGGTCCCTCATTCTTGTGCCGACCGGATTGGGGAAAATGTTCGAGGAGGCGGAGCAGACGAAGGAGTTTGACCGCTAGACCTCATCAGTCTTGCACCTGACCGCAAAGTGTCTCGCTCCTAGACGGCGTCCTCGTCCAGCACGAGCAGGTTGTCATGCGAGAAACCGAGAGAAACCGGCTGTCCGCGTTCCGGCAAGACGCGGTTAGGATCATTGAAAACATCGAGCGAAATGACGGAGTCCCTCACC
>NZ_FCOL02000604.1 GCF_001544515.1 Caballeronia terrestris | reverse complement strand
GTCGAACGGTATGGCACTTCCCCTTGATGCAAAAATTATGTGTGGCGAACCGTAGCGCGCGAGGGCTGTGTCGTGGCTTACGGGCTGGCGGACAGGCCTGCCATTTGTATGCAAAAGGTAGCGCTCTTCGCACTTCATTTCCCGTGATCCGAAATTAGCGTAGTCAGGATTGAGTTGGTTGTCGGTACGTCACCGTACCGGACGAGGCTGGCTCAATCTGCTTTGCTGATCGGGGCACTAGTCCTAGCGTCGATCTGTACGTTGCTCTTTGATGGCCGAAATCCGTTCTCCCGGCCGTTCGGCAGGTTGGGTAGCTCGGAATTGAAGTGGCCGCCTCGGTTGGACTGCACCTTTCTCGAGCGCGAATCACCAGTGAATGGCGGCTCAGCACGTCGTAGGGGACATTTGTTAGGTGATAGCGAAGGACGGTTGTGGGTCGATTTGAGCCATCGACCTTACTGACCCGCAACGCAGCATGAGCGCATCGTTGAAAAGCCACAGTCGTCGATTTCGAAAAGCGACAGCTTCTTATCCCAGTCTCACAAGCTAGGCAAGCCCTCGAAAGGCAACAGACGGCAAAGTGCCTACTTGTATTTCTGTCTC
>NZ_FCOL02000603.1 GCF_001544515.1 Caballeronia terrestris | reverse complement strand
TACCAGCTCGATCCGATGTGGGTGAACTTCAGCATCTCGGAGAACGAGATCCTGTCATATCGCGATCAGGAAGCGAAAGGCCTCATCAAGTTCCCCGCCAACCGCGACTTCGAAGTCGCGGTGATCCTCGCCGATGGCACCGTGTATCCGGCGCGCGGCAAGATCGATTTCACGAATCCGGCCTTTAACACGCAAACTGGCACGTTCCTCGTGCGGGCCTCGCTGCCCAATCCGAAGGGTACGCTGCGCCCCGGCCAGTTCGTGCGCGCGAAGGTCTACGGCGCGGTGCGTCTCAATGCGATCCTCGTGCCGCAGCGCGCAGTGCTGCAGGGGTCGAAAAGCCATTTCGTGTGGGTGGTCGACAAGGACTCGAAGGCGCGTCAGCGTGTGGTCGAAGTGGGCGAGTGGCACGGCGACGACTGGTTCATCAATCAGGGCTTGCAGGCGGGCGAGCGGATCGTGGTCGATGGCGCGATCCGAGTGGTCGCCGACACGCCGCTCAAGATCACCAATGCGCCGCCGTCCGTGCCCGCGTCCGCTCCGGCTGCTGCCGACGCCGCTCCCGTCGAGCCGCACGGCGGCGAAACGCAAAGTCTCGCGCGGC
>NZ_FCOL02000602.1 GCF_001544515.1 Caballeronia terrestris | reverse complement strand
TACCAGCTCGATCCGATGTGGGTGAACTTCAGCATCTCGGAGAACGAGATCCTGTCATATCGCGATCAGGAAGCGAAGGGCCTCATCAAGTTCCCCGCCAATCGCGACTTCGAGGTCGCGGTGATCCTCGCCGACGGCACCGTGTTCCCCGCGCGCGGCAAGATCGATTTCACGAATCCGGCTTTCAACACGCAGACCGGCACTTTCCTCGTGCGGGCGTCGCTGCCGAATCCGAAGGGGACGCTGCGCCCCGGCCAGTTCGTGCGCGCGAGGGTCTACGGCGCGGTGCGTCTACATGCGATCCTCGTGCCGCAGCGCGCGGTGCTGCAGGGGTCGAAGAGCCATTTCGTCTGGGTAGTCGACAAGGATTCGAAAGCGCGTCAGCGTGTGGTCGAAGTGGGAGAGTGGCACGGCGACGACTGGTTCATCAACCAGGGCCTGCAGCCGGGCGAGCGGATCGTGGTCGACGGCGCGATCCGCGTCGTAGCCGACACGCCGCTCAAGATCACCGATGCGCCGCCGGCCGCGCCCGCGTCCGCTCCGGCTGCTGCCGACGCCGCTCCCGTCGAGCCGCACGGCGGCGAAACGCAAAGTCTCGCGCGGC
>NZ_FCOL02000601.1 GCF_001544515.1 Caballeronia terrestris | reverse complement strand
AATGCGCACTTGCCGCAGCAGGTCGATGGCGCGCGCCTCGCGTTCTTCGCGGCATTTGACGCCGTCGCGATAGCGGAACATCTCGGTAATCTGCCGTCCGATCGTCAGCAGCGGATTGAGCGAGGTCATCGGGTCCTGAAGGATCATGCCGATCTCGCGGCCGCGCAACGCATTCAGTTCGGCGGGCGTCTTGCCGCGCAGGTCGTGACCGTCGAACAGGATGCGGCCTCCGGTCACGCTCACGCCGCGCGGTGGCAAGCCCAGGAGCGAGAGGCACGTCACGCTCTTGCCGGAACCCGACTCGCCGACGAGACCCAGCGTGCGGCCCGCGCGCACGGAAAAGCTCACGCCATCGACGATCCGCACTTGCCCTTCGGAAGACCGCGCTTCGACCACGAGGTCGTCGATTGCCAGCACCGCGCCGTTCATCGCCAGTCTCCACCGACGCCATCGCCGCGTTGCAGGAATTCTCCGATGCGATTGCTGCTCAGCACGGTAGCGATGAGCACGAGCCCCGGCAGGGCGGAGAGCCACCACGCGGTATCGAGATAATTGCGGCCCTCGGCGATCATGCCGCCCCACGAAGGATCGGGCGGCTGCACGC
>NZ_FCOL02000600.1 GCF_001544515.1 Caballeronia terrestris | reverse complement strand
AATCTGCTCGCTCCGCACGCGGCGCTCTCCGGGTTGGATTTGGACGTCGCACATAGGAAGTTGCTGGAAGACGCGGAGCGCGCTATCGCGGAGTCGAGCAGTGCGCTCGCAAATACGGCGGCTTCCGTGCGAACTCAGGTGATCGATCTTGCAAACGAAAGGGCCGATGTCTCGCATGCGCTCGCCGAAGAGGCACATGAGGACCGCGCGGATCTGATGATTGTCGGTATCCGACAACAGCACGGCCTGGCGAGGTGGTTCGAACCGTCAGTGGCAGACAGGCTCAGTCAACTCGCACCCTGCGCGGTAATCGTGGTGCCCGCAGGATACGCTAGCACGCGCGAGATCGGCACTCAGCGCATTCTGTTCGCGGTAGACGGCAGCTCTACGTCGCTCGCGGCGGTGAACACAGGCGCCACGCTCGCGACGCCCGACACACTAATACGTGTGGTCTATGTCGTGGATCGCGCGATACGCTACAGCGATTTCGTGCCCATGACACTGCTCGAGGACGCCTTCGTCAAGGAGGGCGAGCTGGCGATCGCGGCCGCGGCAGCACGGTTGGAATCCCTGCACAACGTCGCACGCTCGCTGGTTTCGGCTGATC
>NZ_FCOL02000599.1 GCF_001544515.1 Caballeronia terrestris | reverse complement strand
ACCCAGCAATTCGACTTCAAACTCGACAAGAGCTACACGAAGTATGACTTTGTTGTGGACGGTTCGCAGGTGGCAACGGTCTATGGCACAACTGGCCAAATGATTGAACTTGCCAAATTCAATGCGACGGGCTTCAAGACGCAAGATATTTTCTACACGAACGGCAAAGCAACTCAGCAGCTTGATTTCAAACTTGATAACAGCTACCCGAAGTATGACTTCGCTGCGGACGGTTCGCAGACGGCAACACTCTTCGGCGTGTCGGGCCAAGTGACTGAGGTCGCCAAGTTCAACGCGAGCGGCGTCAAGCTCCACGACACCTTTTTCGGCGCGGACAAGCATGCCACGAAGCAGCTCGATTTCAATTTGGATGGGAGCTATGCCTCACATCTCTTTAACACGGACGGGACTCAGACTGCGGCGCTGTTTGGTGTGTCAGGCAAGATGACCGAATATGCAACCTTCAACGCCAATGGTTTCAAAACACATGATATTTTCTACACCAACGGTGTCGCCACAAAACAATACGATTTCTTTGTCGACAAAAGCTACGTTGGTCATCAATTCAACGGTTCACATGAGTTAGTTGGCTTGTTTGATACCAACCAC
>NZ_FCOL02000598.1 GCF_001544515.1 Caballeronia terrestris | reverse complement strand
ACGGTGCGCTCGGGCAGCGAATCGATCGCCTCGGCGACGAAGGAAATCGCGGCGGGCAATATCGATTTGTCGTCGCGGACGGAAGAACAGGCGTCGGCGTTGCAGGAAACGGCGTCGAGCATGGAAGAGTTGACCGGCACGGTCAAACAGAACGCGGACAATGCTCGTCAGGCGAGTTCGCTTGCGGCGAATGCGTCGGAAATCGCCAACAAGGGCAGCGCGGTCGTGAGCCAGGTCGTCGGCACGATGGGCGACATCAACCAAAGCTCGGCGAAGATCGCGGACATCATCACGATCATCGAAGGCATCGCGTTCCAGACCAATATTCTTGCGCTGAACGCGGCGGTGGAAGCGGCGCGGGCCGGTGAAGAAGGGCGTGGGTTCGCGGTTGTCGCAGGCGAAGTGCGCACGCTTGCGCAGCGTTCTTCCGCAGCAGCGAAGGAAATCAAGGAACTGATCGATACGTCGGTGGCGCGCGTGCAGACCGGCACGAGCCTGGTCGATGAAGCCGGACGCACGATGAACGAGATCATCGGTGCCGTGCAGCGCGTGACCGACATCATGGGCGAGATCGCGGCGGCATCGGAAGAGCAGAGCAGCGGGATCGACCAGGTAGCGCGCGC
>NZ_FCOL02000597.1 GCF_001544515.1 Caballeronia terrestris | reverse complement strand
CGTTAATGCACTCAGGAGCGCCTGTCCGTGCAGCATCCGGAGGACGGAGCGGTGCATCGGCCAAGTGGCATAGGCGACAATCAGCGCCCAAAGCACCGGTTCGATGAACGGACGAAAAACCATCGCGCCCAGCAGGAGAATCACGATGGCAGGCAACCACGAAAGGCCAGGCACCATCCTTGTTTTCTTCATCGCGCTATCTCGCCATGCGTTCGTGCACGCTGATCGGATCGGCTGCGAACGCGACGCTGACCGTGACTATCGATGGAGCGCGTCATGCCGCGACGTCCGTCTCACGCTCGCACCTGCCAGCTTGCGGGTCTCTTCGAACAGTAGGACCGTAGATGCCACACCAATGACAATCCCCCAGTCAGTCCAGGCCATGCCAGTCGTGCCGAACAATCGCGAAGCCGGCGCCCAGTGCACAGCGACGAATTGCAGCGCCAGAGTGCCGATCAGGGACATCCACAGCATTCTGTTGTCGAAAAAGCCCGCGTTGAACGCGGAGCCGTTTTCGCTGCGCGCGTTGAACACGTTAAAGAACTGAAACAGCACAAAGGTCGTGAATGCCATCGTCAGGGCACGCGCCTCGCTGCCCGTCCGCATGCCGTAGTACAACACTGCC
>NZ_FCOL02000596.1 GCF_001544515.1 Caballeronia terrestris | reverse complement strand
TCGTCGATACGTGGTGGCAGACCGAGACCGGCGGCCACATGATCACGCCGCTGCCGGGCGCGACGCCGCTGGTGCCCGGCTCGTGCACGCTGCCGCTGCCGGGCATCATGGCCGCGATCGTCGATGAAACCGGGCAGGACGTGCCGAACGGGCAGGGCGGCATCCTCGTCGTGAAGCGTCCGTGGCCGTCGATGCTGCGCAATGTCTGGGGCGATCCGAAGCGCTATCAGACGAGCTATTTCCCCAAGGAACTCGGTGGCAGGCTGTATCTCGCGGGCGACGGCGCCGTGCGCGACAAGGACACCGGCTACTTCACGATCACGGGCCGCATCGACGACGTGCTGAACGTCTCGGGCCACCGGCTCGGCACGATGGAGATCGAGTCCGCGCTCGTGTCGAATCCGCTGGTCGCGGAAGCGGCGGTGGTGGGCCGTCCCGACGATACGACGGGCCAAGCCGTGGTCGCGTTCGTCGTGCTCAAGCAATCGCGTCCGGAGGGCGAGGAGAGCACGAGGATCGCAAACGAACTGCGCGCGCGGGTCGGGAAGGAGATCGGCCCGATCGCGAAGCCGAAGGACATCCTCTTCGGCGAGAACCTGCCGAAGACGCGTTCGGGCAAGATCATGC
>NZ_FCOL02000595.1 GCF_001544515.1 Caballeronia terrestris | reverse complement strand
GTTTCGCCGCGATCGCCGAAACTTGCGAGTTCGTCACACGCTGTTGAAGCAGTTCGCCCGCCATGGTTTCCAGCCCGTGCAGCATCTCGAACGTGGCGACGAGATCGTCGAGATCGATCTCGGCCACGCGATAACCGATGTACTGCCTATGCGTGACGCGCCCTTCCGAGGTCAGCACCTTTAATGCCTCGCGAAGAGGTGTCTTCGATACGTCGAACGCGGCGCTCAACTCCTTCTCGTCGATTCGGGCACCGGGCGGCAGTTCGCCCTCGTCGATCATGACGCGCAGGCGCGCGGCGATCTCCGCAGCCATGCCGCGGGTGCGCAAAAGGAGAGGGCTTCTGGTGGTCTGGTTCATCGCAGTGCAAGCTTATCACGAACTTGGTGAAAACCCTGCACCGCATCCGTGCTGTCTATTTTTCAATAAAACCAAGCGTTTACACTGTTTGTAATTATAAATTTCTAATCTTATACTCTGCTTCACGTTGCGCGACGTCACGAAAACATCCGTCTATCCTGGAGCCCGTTCATGTCTTCAACATCCGGTGTTGCCGCAATGGCGGTGGGAAAGTCCACCGTCCGCTGGAAGATTTTCGTCGTCATGCTGAGCCTTATCGCGATCAACTACATCG
>NZ_FCOL02000594.1 GCF_001544515.1 Caballeronia terrestris | reverse complement strand
GCAAGAAAGCGGACTGGACTTCCGGCTACGACTCGTATTTCAACACCGGCGCGTTAGGTGATTATGCGATGCCTGATCTTGTCGATAAACAGACGGTGGACCTGGCGAGAAGCGAAGCCGACGCACAACTTTTGCGGAAAGAACTCTAAAAGTGAACATCGCTAAACTTGCCCTGATTCTGAGCTGGACGAAAAGCGAATCGAGTTCGACGTTCAAATGCCTACTGGACTTCATTCCGCCTCCGGCCAAGAGCGCTTCACCTGCGACGCATCCACTCGCCCATCCAACCCACCTGTATCTCAATGACCGGACAGCCTGTCTGCCTGAACTTATCAACAAACAATAAATTGGAACTGGCGAGAAGCGAAGCTGACACGCAACTCTTGCGGAGAGAACTCTAAAAATGAATGTCGTTAAACTCGCCCTGATTCTGAGCGTCGCCGCGTGTACCGCGTGCGTGTCCGATGCGGAGCGCTCGCGCTATTCCGGACCGCGACCGGTGCCGCACTATGACGTGCCGGCACAGGTGATTTACCGCATCGATGACCATCGATACATAGTCGGTCTTGCAGAATCGCGCGAAGCCAAGCGCAGCGTGCGGATAGGTGCAGATAAGCAGTTGCGAAACTCCCA
>NZ_FCOL02000593.1 GCF_001544515.1 Caballeronia terrestris | reverse complement strand
TGCGTCGCCGCTCCAGCGCAGCGTCGACTGGAGATTGATGTCACCGCTCTTGCCGTAGGCGCCCGTCGTGTTCACATTGACTGACGTACCGCTCGACAGGTCACGGGCGAAGATCGCCGCGGCCACCACTCCCACGTTGAACTCGGGCGCCGTCAAATTCCATCGTCCGGCATCGATGACGGCGTCGTCGAGATGGAGCGCGTAGCCGCTCGTCTCCACGATCCCGCCGCTGCCGTCCGCATTCAATGCCGCGACGTTCGTGTGAACGTGCGCCGTGCCGCGTTCGGCCACTAGCCACACGTGACCATCGCGCGTGGCGGTGCCAGTTGCGCGCAGTTCGCCTTGATTACCGGCGAGCGCGAAAACGTTGCCGTCGGCTGCTTCGAGGGCGATCTGCGCGGCTCGGATCATGCCCTTGTTCACCACATCGCCTCGAGTACCGGGTTCCACGAACACTTGGCTGCCGCTCGACGAATCCATCAGCAACACCTGAGCGCCGGTGGCGAGTTTCACCGTGCCCTTGGGCGCGTCGATCGAACCGTCGTTCTCGGTAAGCTTGCGCGAGATCAGGAATACGTCGCCGCCGCTTGAACTGATCCTGCCGAGATTGATGATGCTGGCCTCGCTCGTACTGC
>NZ_FCOL02000592.1 GCF_001544515.1 Caballeronia terrestris | reverse complement strand
GAGTCCGGATACAGTGCGATCGGCGCCACGAGCGCCTCGATTTCCTCGGGCTTGAAGGTCGCCTGCTGCGGTTGGCCCTGGGCACGCACACCGCTCGCCTGTGTCATCAGCGCAACAAGAAACCAAATGCAGATCGTTTGAAACAGTCGGTCGATCCACCGGGTCATGGCTGCTCCTCCCAACATACTGCGATGCCGGACTGCACCCAATTTACTTGTTGCCGTTGCGAGTTTAACGAAAACGATTATGCAGCTTATAGGCGCTTGTGGGGATGTTCTGTAGATTCATAATAGGTCATCATGCGCGATTGGAGGTTCACATATCACGCGTCCCGGCGAGCGAGCGATGGATTGCGCCACGCGTGGGTGGACCGCAGCGTCCGCTGCAAGGAAAGTATTGGCTTTTTTCGACGCCCCGGTCTCCGTGAGACTGCATGTCGTGCCTCTGGAAGAGAATGCATCTCATGTGAAGGCGCTTCATGCAGTTTCATCGCGCCGGTCCAGCAAGCCGCGCAATGATCCGATCAGCCGCCGCGCGGTCGATCACTTCGAATGAGCGGCTCGTGCGCTCGTAGGCATACATGTCGCCAGTCGCGATGTCGAACCACCAGCCACTCAGTATCAGCGCCCCAGCTG
>NZ_FCOL02000591.1 GCF_001544515.1 Caballeronia terrestris | reverse complement strand
CTGCAGACAGCCGGTGTCGATCTCAACCTGAGCGTGAGCGTGCCCGCTAACGCCTGGGGCTCGGACCCGCGTATCAAAGCCGTGGTGATCGCGGCTCCGGCTTTCGGATTTACATTCGGACACGCGGGTTCGAGCGGCGTGCGCGTCCCGATCCAGTTATGGCGAGCAGCCGATGATCACCATCAGCCGCATCCCTACTACGAGGAGGCGGTACGCGCGAACCTCCCGCTATCACCCGAATATCACGTAGTCGCCAACGCGGGGCATTACGACCCGCAAGGCGCCAGCGCTTTGCGCCAGTCGTCCTGGGTTCGACCGATCGGCGTTTCACGAAGAATTTAATGCCGAAGTCGTGCGGTTCTTCAGGACGCGGTTGCGATGAGTCGGAAAAAGCGTTGAAGCTGGGCCAGTCGACCACGATCCAAACGCCCGACAAAATTCGGATCGAGATGCGTCTGGTGTTCTCAACCGCAAGCAGTCGTGAACTATTGAATCCAGTGATCAGTCGCGCCGTGAAGTGAGAAGCGCGGCCGACCGGGCTTGTCTTCAGAAAAAGACGCGCTGAGGGCAAAGAAACCGCTGCCGAGAAACGGGTGCGTGTCCGGCGCATTGACTTGAGAAGCTTTTCCTGCGATCTTCGGCCGTAC
>NZ_FCOL02000590.1 GCF_001544515.1 Caballeronia terrestris | reverse complement strand
GCACTTCGTGTGCCTCGAGCCAGGACGCAACAGCGAGGAAAGCATTTCATCACTCCAGAGGTCATGATCAGTGAACGTCCGGCTGAGACTGATGATCGTGCTGTTCCGGGTCACTGGGAAGGTAACCTGATTATCGGCCTTAATCGATCCGCAGTGGGTACGCTGGTCGAGCGTACCACCCGCTATACAATGTTGCTCCATCTCCCACCTATGGAGGGACATGGCACTGGAGTGCGGGCCAAGAATGGGCCACCCCTGGCGGGTCATGGAGCGGAGGCCGTCCGCAATGCCATAGCTGCGAAGATCGTGTTATTGCCTGAGCACTTGAGGCGCTCGCTCACATGGGATCAAGGCGCAGAGATGGCCCAGCACGTGCAGCTTCGAATCGATACGGGTCTGGATATCTATTTCTGCGATCCTCAAAGCCCTTGGCAACGCGGGACCAACGAGAATACGAATGGTCTGTTACGTCAATACTTTCCGAAAGGCACCGACATCAGCCGATACACACAGCGCGAACTTGATGCCGTCGCAGACGCACTAAATTGCAGACCGCGTAAAAGCCTGGGATGGAAATCACCAGCAGAAGCACTGAGAGATCTTCTACTTGCGTCATAAACATTAGGTGTTGCAACGACCCCTTGAACCTAAG
>NZ_FCOL02000589.1 GCF_001544515.1 Caballeronia terrestris | reverse complement strand
TGCATATAGCGCCGATGAACGATCTTTCCTCACGCCACTGCAAGGCGCAACGCCTGATCGTACTGACTTCGACGTATGGCGATGGTGAGGCACCGTCCAACGCCACGCAGTATTTGAGCAAGCTCGCGAGCATGAACGACTATGTTCCACCAACGTTTGCCGTCCTCGGTTTTGGGGATCGCCAGTTCCCCCATTTCTGTGGTTATGCGCAAACCGTGCACGATGCGTTGATCGCCAAAGGCGGCCACGCGCTCATCGAGTGCAGCAGCGTTGACCGGCAGTCGAAGAGCACGTTCAGGACGTGGAGCGAGCGACTGGGTATCGCACTCGACGTGCAACTCGACGTGCGCTACCAGCCGTCGCTACCGCGCACCGTCTCCCTGACGCTTGTGGAGCGCAAGGACTATGGACCCGACTCTGGAAGTGTCACGTCGGTGTTGCGCTTTGTCCGCAGCACACCGCGCAATCGGCGGTGGCACACCCCGCTGCAAAGGGCTCTGCCGTCATTCGACGCAGGTGACCTGCTCGGGGTGATCCCGCCCGGCGACACCGTGCCGAGGTTCTACTCGCTCGCGAGCGCTTCGCGAGATGGTTTTATCGAAATCTGCGTGCGCAGGCATGCGCATGGGGCCTGCTCTGGCTATCTGACAGC
>NZ_FCOL02000588.1 GCF_001544515.1 Caballeronia terrestris | reverse complement strand
GCTCAAGGGCAACGGGTTCAGGTTCGTATCGACGCCGTTCCCGGGCACACCTTCGTCGGCCGTATCGACAGTTTCTCCCCCGCCTCAGGTGCTCATTTCGCATTGCTTCCACCGGACAACGCCACCGGCAATTTCACCAAGATCGTCCAGCGCGTGCCGGTGAAGATCGTTCTCGACCCTGAGTCCGTCGGAGCCTTCAAGGATCAACTCATGCCGGGCATGTCTGCTCTGGTGGAAATCGATCTGCGGCAGATGCAAGGGGCCGCCGGCGTCAGGACCGCGAAGTCTCCATCTGAGCGGCAGGTGCCGCACGCCCAGTCCCAGGGCACCGTACTTGCTGCGCACCCCGCTGCGCGGCTGTCCGCGGCCACGAGCGCGCCGCCCACGGCGCCGGTCATGGCCACGCGCACCGAGACCGCAGACGAGATGGAAAAGCGGGTGCTCGCAACGGGTTGGTCCCGCCCGGCCAGCGCGAGCGCCGCCCGTCCGGCCACGGTCGCGGCCAGGAAGCCCCAGAAGGCCGAGACGGCTGACGAGATGGAAAAGCGGGTGCTCGAAAGGGGCTGGAGCCGCCAGCACGGCGCGAGCGCCGGACTGGCGCCTGAACCGTCCCGGGCTGCGGCGCGGCCGCAAACCGGGCGGCGCGGATACGTTCGCACC
>NZ_FCOL02000587.1 GCF_001544515.1 Caballeronia terrestris | reverse complement strand
GGTCCCGTCTCGCGGGCGAACCAGGCCGCGGCGTGAGAGAGAATATCGCGCTCCATCGTCAATTGCCGATTTTCGCAGCGTAGACGTGTGAACTCCTGGGGCTAAGCCGTGGTCAGACCCTCGCGACGCACGCCGGCATCAGCACGCAAACGATCGTCAACTGGGTCGCGCAGGCTGACATTGCACGGTTCGAACTCGAGTGCAAGCTCCCTCAGGCGCTCGGCCTGCCTTCACCAACTCGGCCACGCGGGGCCCGGAATTCCGCCGGGCACGGTGAGCGATGCGCGCCCGTTTCGGCACCCCCTTTCTCAAACAATAGGTGTCCGTTTTGGCGGGTCAATCTCCACGGACCCCTTTTTGAAAAAGCCGGTAAAGCTCGAGCGTTGTTTTTTTGTTTCGACCTATGCCGTGGGTGGGCTGACAGGGAAATTGGCGGCGAAAGAAAGCCCGCCAGAGGGCAACAAGGCGGGCATCAAGTCCAAAACGATTGCAAAGTGCGCCCCTGTCATGCTGGGCAGGAACGCATTGCTATTATAGGAGGCTGCGCGGGCAAAAGGAAGCTGAGCCTCAGAGCCGCTACATTCAGCCTACGGGCCCCGTGTTTAGTAGAGTGTTGACGATGCGTCGCCCGGCAGAGTATCCGGCCATCAATGCTTCGCCC
>NZ_FCOL02000586.1 GCF_001544515.1 Caballeronia terrestris | reverse complement strand
GTCTGGCCCGCGGCGTCTTGCAGTTGCGCACTGACGCCGTCGGCGTCCTCGCTGAAGCTCACGAGGGTCGAGCCGTATTCCACATGTCCGCCGTGTCGCGCAAGCGTCGTTTCCAGAATGCGCTCGGTCTCGTACTGGGCGAGCGATAGCGCGCCATAGGGCAATCCTTTGCGCGGCACTTCGGCACTGAAGGCGGGCTCGCCGTCCTGGAACGTCTCGGCTCCCGTGAGCCACACGCCCGCATCGATCGCCTCGCGTGCAATGT
Organism: Caballeronia terrestris; assembly: GCF_001544515.1. Lineage (GTDB taxonomy): Bacteria > Pseudomonadota > Gammaproteobacteria > Burkholderiales > Burkholderiaceae > Caballeronia > Caballeronia terrestris. Next base: position 403 of record NZ_FCOL02000586.1, on the reverse strand, counting down.
CGAGGTCCTCGAAGACTTCGAGTGTGCGCGCCGTGACGCCCAGCGCCTTGACAAAGAACGCGCGGCCGGCGCGTGTCTCGATCACGCGAGCATCGATGCCGTTGCGGCGCAGTTCGGTCGCGAGCAACATGCCGACGGGACCGGCGCCAGTGATCAGCACATCCGTCGTTTCTGACATGATGCGATGTCCTCCGATGTCTCATTTCGTCAGGTGCAAGCGCGCATGTCCTGGCGCCGCGAATCTCACTATCCGTTGCTCACAGGATAACCGCGTCAGGCCAATCCGTGGCAAGTTCTCCGGGGTTTTGAGTCGTGAAAGGCGGTCAGCAGCCACTCGCAAAGCTTCGGTTCGATATGGATATCGAGTTGCCGTCCGGGTCCTTCGCATTGGCGAATCTATAAC
>NZ_FCOL02000585.1 GCF_001544515.1 Caballeronia terrestris | reverse complement strand
GCCTACGCGCGGGCAGGCGCCGGCGACTTTGTCGGGTTCAACTCCGCGTGGGGTTACTGGGTCAGCGCGTGGTTCGGCAATGTCGGCTACCTTGTGATCGTGTTCGGCACGCTCGGCTACTTCGTTCCAGCGTTTGGCGAAGGCAATACCCGCTTGGCAATCGCGGGTGCCTCAGTGCTGTTGTGGATCCTACATCTCGTCATCTTGCGTGGCGTGCGCGGTGCCACCGTGCTTAACGCAGTCACTACCTTCGCCAAGATTGTCCCGCTGCTCGCCTTCATCGCACTGGCCGTGACCGCCTTCAGTAGCCAGGCCTTTGAACAGGACTTCTGGGGCACCCCGAAGCTCGGATCCGTCTTCGCGCAGGTCAAGAGCACGATGCTGATCACGGTCTGGGTATTTATCGGTATCGAAGGTGCCAGCGTGGTTTCAGCGCGCGCCGAACATCGCCAGGACGTCGGTCGCGCAGCGCTCTACGGCTTCGCGATCGTGTTGCTGTTGCTGATGGCCGTATCGCTGCTTTCGCCCGGCATCGTCCCGCAGGCGGAGCTCGCCGCGATGGAAAACCCGTCGATGGCCGGCGTGCTGGAGAAGGCAGTCGGCACGTGGGGGGCAGTCATGATCAGCCTCGGGCTGCTCGCTTCCGTCGGTGGGGCGCTGCTCGCATGGAC
>NZ_FCOL02000584.1 GCF_001544515.1 Caballeronia terrestris | reverse complement strand
GGCGCCGGGGCAGCTCCGCTGGCGTCAATCTGCCTGTCGAAATCTGCCTGTCGCAGTGCGCCCGGCATCATGCACATCATGCTGGCCAGCACAGGCTGGTGCTCAGCGAAAGCAGTGAAGGCACGAAAGCACGATGGTCACCTCACGGCGCCGTTCCGGTCCTCGCGAGCTGTGCCTTCAGCGCGCGCATCTCTTCTTGGCGCTTCGTCACGTCCCGCATGATGGCCGCCATGCCATCGACCCGCCCTTCATGGTTCTTTAACGGGACGATCGAGAACTCCACCGAAATGCGCGTACCGTCTTTACGGTTCGCGGGTACCGACAACAGATCCCCGCGGTCAAAGTGGCTCTCGCCTGTTTGCATCACCCGACGATAGCCGTCCCAGTGACGCTGACGAAAGTCCTGCGGGACAATGATGTCGAGCGATTGCCCCACCGCCTCGCTGGCTGCATAGCCAAAAATCCGCTCGGCGCCCTGATTCCAGAAGTGAATCACGCCGTCCTGGTCACTCGCAATAATTGCATCAGAAGCTGTGCCGAGAATTGCCTGGGTTAATAGCTTGTCGAAGACCATCGTCAATCTCCTGTATGCGGAATCCCGTTTTGTCTCCGGGCGTACCCGGTGGCCGCGATACTGCATCGCGTACCTGCGGTATCGCAGCGATCATCGGGAAAT
>NZ_FCOL02000583.1 GCF_001544515.1 Caballeronia terrestris | reverse complement strand
GAGGGCGAGCCCGAATCCTGCCTCGCCTACGTCTTCGGCACCTCGTCGTGCACGATGACCACGACCCGGAGTCCGGTCTTCGTGCCGGGCGTCTGGGGGCCTTATTTTTCGGCGATGGTGCCCGACGCATGGCTCAACGAGGGAGGCCAATCGGTCGCGGGCGCGGCCATCGAACAGTTGATCTCGATGCACCCGGCAGCGCCCGAGGCCCGACGCCTCGCCGAGCAAGCAGGTCAATCCGTGCCGGTCATGCTGGCGAGTCTCGCTGCCGAAACTGCTGACGGCCTCTCGGGGGCGGTGATGGCGGCTCGTGGCTTGCATGTCGTCCCGGAGTTCCTGGGAAACCGCGCCCCGCACGCCGACCCTCACGCGCGAGCGGTCATCGCGGGCCTCGGGATGGATAGCGATATGACGAGCCTCGTCGCGCTCTACGTTGCGGGCATCTGCAGTATCGGGTACGGCCTTCGCCAGATCATCGAAGTGCAGGCCGTGGCCGGCGCGCCGATCGATCGGGTTGTGATCAGTGGCGGCGCTGGACGGCTCGACCTCGTTCGGCAGCTGCTCGCGGATACAACGGGAAAGCCGGTGCTCGCCACGCAGGCGGACGAGCCGGTGCTTCTGGGAGCCGCGATTCTGGGCGGCGTAGCGGCCGGTCTGTTCGACGACGTGCGCTCGGCG
>NZ_FCOL02000582.1 GCF_001544515.1 Caballeronia terrestris | reverse complement strand
ATCAGCGCATGTCCCGTTACCAGCAAGGGCAGAAAGTCACAGTCAGTGTCGGTCATTATCTGCGTCCGCAATTCAAGTCCGCGGACGCAAGCTTGCTCCTTCCCGACTACGGAGGCTGGTGTGTCCTATTTCGCGGTTACCTTCGAGCGAATCAGTTAATGGCTTGACGCATTAAGATCCTCGCTTGTTTGATGAAAAATCCGCGGCACTGTTGCCGCACTGATCTCACTCGAAGCCTGTGTCTATCTAAACTCCGGCGCACTGCGTCATGATCCTGCCCGTTCGCGTCAATTCCGCCGATCGTTCAGCAGCGCCATTGCCGGTTCCAGTCCAAACCGGCAACCAGGGGCACGTCGAGGTGGCTTCTCTGTCGTCACGTTTGGTTGACGATTTGATGTGAGCGTCCTCGCGGGAACGCTGCACGATGCTGGGGAGAGCCGTAGCGAAGTGAAATTGCCTTCCACATCTCGAAATACGCCGGCACGGTCAGCCGGTTAAGCTGCGTGCGTCTGGTCATAGGTCGTCAGGTCGCTTCAGTTTGGGTGCGGCGCAAGGCTGCGCCGCGGTCTCGAACGTAGGGGCGTGGCCCAATCAGCGTTTGCCCCCCGTGCGCCGATCGCAAATTTGCTCGATGATGTGGGCGCAATGCAACATGCCGGGTAAGTCACGGCGGGCTGTGTC
>NZ_FCOL02000581.1 GCF_001544515.1 Caballeronia terrestris | reverse complement strand
GTTGGAGGATCATCCACATGTTCCTACGCAAACCGAGAGGGTCGATCATGAAACTTACGCCAGTTGGTATCGACATCGCGAAAAACGTCTTTCAGGTACACCACGTCGACGAAGAGACCGGAGAAATCGTCAACAAGCCGATCAAACGGGCGAAGTTTCTCGCCTACTTTGCGAATCGCGCGCCATGCCTGATCGGCATGGAGGCGTCTGGCGGTTCGCAGCACTGGGCGAGGCTGCTCACCGCGATGGGGCATCAGGTCAAGCTGATGTCAGGGCAATACGTGAAGGCCTTCAATATACGCAACAAGAAGGATCCCGCCGACGCCCGTGCGATCTGGCTCGCAGTACAGCAACCGGGCAAGCCGGTCGCGGTCAAGACCGAGATGCAGCAAGCGATGCTGGCGCTGCACCGAATGCGTGAGCAGCTGGTCAAATTCCGCACGATGCAGATCAACGCACTACGCGGGCTGCTCACCGAATACGGCCAAGTCATGGGCAAGGGGCGGCTCTCCCTGGACAGGGCAATACCGGACGTGCTGGCCCGGGTCGCCGATCGCCTGCCGGCCGCGCTGATCGACACGCTGCGTGAGCAGTGGAACGGATTAAGCGCGCTGGACGGGCAGATCGCCGCGATCGAGCGACGGATGCGCGAATGGAAAAAGGAAGACAGAGACGTCAGGGCAA
>NZ_FCOL02000580.1 GCF_001544515.1 Caballeronia terrestris | reverse complement strand
AGACAGGTGTATGACATCCGCAATCAGGAAAAGCAGGTCCATGCGCTGCGCAAGGCATCCGCTGCGGCCGAGGCCCTGCTTGCGAAATACACGATCCGCGCGGCTGCGGATGGCGTCGTTTTGTCGATCAATGCGTCGCTCGGTTCCTATGTGTCGCCGCAGGGTGTCTATGAGCCATACGCGCAGGCGCAGGCACCGATGCTGGTGATGGGCACGGCGCCGGAGCAGCTTGCCGTGCGCTGTTATGTCGACGAGATCCTGATTGGCCGTCTGCCGGATCCGCATGCGCTAAAAGCGCGCATGTTTGTGCGGGGCACCAGCCTCGAGGCCCCGCTCGAATTCATGCGCATCCAGCCGTACGTATCGCCAAAGATCCAGTTGTCGGACCAGCGCACCGAGCGCGTGGACGTACGCGTGCTACCGGTCATTTTCCGTGTCGTGTTGCCGAAGGGCGCACGGCTCTATCCCGGGCAGATGGTCGATGTCTATATCGCTGCTGAATGATCCGCGCGCGCTCCTACGCAGGTCGCTGCGCACGTTGTTCTCCGCCGCTGCTCTGGCGAGTGCGCTGGCCCTGGCGGCTTGCACGTTGGGCCCTGATTTTTCGAGGCCGACGCCGCCGCGCGTGTCCCAGTTCGAGCGTGGGGAGTCGGTACGCGGGCCTCTCGTCGCGGCAGGCGCCGCGC
>NZ_FCOL02000579.1 GCF_001544515.1 Caballeronia terrestris | reverse complement strand
TTGTCGCACGAGCTTGACGCTCGAACTACGTTTCAGGTTTAGCGAATCCCGGTCCAACCTGTCGGTCATCACACTCGATTGCCAACGCAACCTTTCGACGTCATCCTGTAGTCGTTAGTTACCAGTTCACTCAGATTCAAGCCGCTCGCGCACTAACGTGATCGGTCCTGTATGGGCTGTCGTGCGCGAGCACTGCCCAGATCGTTCGTGCCATCTTGTTGGCCAATGCTACGGTTACCACGTTTGGCGGCCGTCGCTTCTGCATCTGCTCGGCCCACGTTCCAGCGTGCTTCGCGTGAAAGAGCACGCTGCGTGCTCCGTGGATCAGCAACGTCCGCACATACGTGTCACCGCGCCGGCTGATACCCAATAGCTGGATTTTCCCGCCAGTGCCGATCTGCTTTGGTACGAGACCGAGCCACGCGGCAAACTCCCGTCCTGATCTGAACGCCTTCGCGTCACCCATCGTGGCAACAGTGGCCGTTGCCGTCAGCAGACCAACTCCGGGAATCGCGGCGATTGCCTTGCATGCCTTGTCCTCTTTCATCCATGCGTGCAAACGTCGCTCAATATCGGCGATCTGTTTGTCGAGTCGATCAAGGTCATTCCAGTGAACCGCGCCGGGTTTGTCGGAGACCGCCGAGTTTGGCGCTACGCCGCTCGCGCGGATAGCACCAGATTCCGATTG
>NZ_FCOL02000578.1 GCF_001544515.1 Caballeronia terrestris | reverse complement strand
TTCGCTTCCTGATCGCGATATGACAGGATCTCGTTCTCCGAGATGCTGAAGTTCACCCACATCGGATCGAGCTGGTAGACGTAAGTCAGCAGGCCCGTCGAGGTCGCCGTGACGTAACTGCCGTCCTGCTGGCGCGCGAAGCTCGAGAGGCCCGTGAGTGGCGATTTGATCGTCGTGTAGCTCAGGTTGAGTTCGGCGGTGCGGACCTGTCCGCGTGCGGCGATCACCGCGGCTTCGGCTTCCTTGTCACTGCCGGTGGCATCGTCGAGATCCTTCTGGCTCAACGCGTTCTGCGCCACGAGCGGCACCACGCGGGCGAGATTGGCCTTCGCGACCGAAAGCCGCGCCATCTGCTGCGAGAGCTCGCCGCGCGCCGACTGGAGCGTCGCTTCGAACGGCTTCGTATCCATCAGGAAAAGCGTCTGCCCGGCCTTCACGAGCGCGCCCTCCGTGTAGACGCGCTTCTCCAGAAAGCCATCGACGCGTGCCCGGATCTCGACTTCGCGCGAGCTTTGCGTCTGCGCGGTGAACTCGTATTCGACCGGGGTATCGCGCTGCGTCACGGTCATCACCGTGACCTCGATCGCTGCGCGCGGCGCCGGGGCCGGTTTTTTGTCGCAGGCGGCAAGCAACGCGAGCGCCGCGCCTGCGCATGCGATGCGCAGCCAGGCGCGCGTGCGCCTCGCCTC
>NZ_FCOL02000577.1 GCF_001544515.1 Caballeronia terrestris | reverse complement strand
GTCTACGCGCGGCAATAGAGAATCTCATCCAGAGCCTACCGGAACATCGTCATGACGCTTTGCGCGTCGAGCTGGCACTGCTCGATCGCGCGATCGCCTCTATGTTCCCCTTTCCCGAGGATCTGGCGTTGGCCCGTATCCCCGACTCGCAAGGGCTTGGAGGTTCGGCAACTTCGACAGCACACGACTAGCCCTTTCGGAGGCAAACCATGGACAAACTCATAATGGGCATCGTTGAATTCCGCGAGAAGATGCTACCGCAATACGCGAAGCAATTTAGCGAACTCGCGCTCGCACAGACACCTGATACGCTCTTCATCACGTGCTCGGACAGCCGGGTTGTGCCAGACCTGCTTGCCTCGACCCATCCGGGCGATCTGTTCACGATGCGCAACGTCGGCAACTTGATACCGCCGGTCACTGCGGAAGGGGTCTCTACCGGTGACCTTTCCGAGGCAAGCGCGATCGAATACGCAGCGCTGGTGCTGAAAGTCGCGAATATTGTTGTGTGTGGGCATTCCGAGTGCGGTGCGATGAAAGCCGTGTATACGCGCAGCGCCAAGCTGAAAGCGCCGAACCTCGATAAATGGCTGTACCACGCCAACAACGCAGCGTTTCGCCTCGAACACGAAGGTCCACTCAATGACAGGCTGAAACCGCACGATCAATTGTCGCAACTCAACGTACTTGTGC
>NZ_FCOL02000576.1 GCF_001544515.1 Caballeronia terrestris | reverse complement strand
TCGTCGGACAGCATGGTGAAAACGGCGTCGCCCTGAAACGCTTCAACAGGCGACGCGACCATCGTGACTCCTTCCACCGATCCGCCCGAGCGGTACCATGCTTTCACGTCATGTCCTGCGCGCGCCAGGTTGCGCGCCATGGCGCGTCCCATCGCGCCTAATCCGATAATGCCGATTTCCATAGGTCTCCCAGAATAAATATGTGTTCACGCTACGTTGGACCGGGCGCACGCGTGCCTGCCGTGCGCCGCGCGATAGATCGCATTGACGATGCTTTCGTAGCCGGTGCATCGGCACAGGTTGCCGCTGATCGCGCGCCGTATCTCTTCGTGACTCGGCAAAGCGTTGCGCTTCAGCAGGTCCGCTGCCGCGATGATCATGCCGCTCGTGCAGAATCCGCATTGAAACCCGTTCTCCGCAATGAACGCTTCCTGCAAAGCCCCGATTCCGCCGATGCCTTCGATTGTCCGCACATCGTTTCCAGAGATCGACGCCGCCAGCACCAGACAGGACTTCCTCACCTCGCCATCGATCGACACCGTGCACGCGCCGCAATCGCCGGTCAGGCATCCGACCCGCGTGCCTTTCGCATCGAGCACGCCGCGAATCAACTCGACCAGCAGCAATCGCGAATCCACGCGTTCAGCACGGGGTTCGCCATTGAGCGTGAGTCGCACCTCGATGGTTCCTTTCATG
>NZ_FCOL02000575.1 GCF_001544515.1 Caballeronia terrestris | reverse complement strand
ATTCGACACCCGCGCCCGCGCACCAGGGGTTTGCCTCGTGCGCTCAAGCTAAGTCGCATCCGACTCGCGCGCGCCACTCAATAAATGGAAGCGGTAACCGATGCCACGCAGGATGACATCCGTATCGCTGCTATAGCGCATGACATGCGACTCCATCTCAGCGCGCCGACCGGTTGAGGTATCGCACCTGCTCGATCCAGATGGGTGTCTGGCGCGATCCACTTCGCAGCCAACCAAACGAAAACCTGGGTGCGATTCGAACCCGCAAGCGATGTGAAAGAGCTTTGCAGAACCATCGCGAGGTAAGGTGGTGATGTCAAAAAGCATCAACACCTTACCTCACGATGGGTAATTTTGCTTCTTAATCGGCCCGCTAACGGGTACCAACTTGCCGAGCGCCAGACAACACGCTGGACGGTTTGACGATCGTTCAGAAACAAGTCAAACGGATTTTTCCGGCGAGTTCGGTGAAGTCGCGCCAGGCAACGAACCTTGCAAGCTGTTTGCGACACAGTGAAGCGCGCAGCAGATGTCGCTTGCGCGCGAGATGTTGCAAGCGTCGCTGACCACGCGACGATTTCGCCGGCACAAACCCCGCGGCGACGTCACGGCCTCAGCGTCATGCGAATGGCGTTGGCAATATCGCCGCTCACCGTCGCAAGCGCCCGGCTGTGCGCGTCGACGAGCGCGTCGTACC
>NZ_FCOL02000574.1 GCF_001544515.1 Caballeronia terrestris | reverse complement strand
GCCCGCGTCCGCTCCGGCTGCTGCCGACGCCGCTCCCGTCGAGCCGCACGGCGGCGAAACGCAAAGTCTCGCGCGGCGTTCGTCCGACGACGCCGTGACGCACTGAGCGGACGGGCCCAATGAACATCTCCCACTACTGCATCGACAGGCCGATCTTCGCGTCGGTCATCTCGATCGTGATTACGCTCGGCGGCACCCTCGCAATGCTCGGGCTGCCGGTCGCGCAGTATCCCGACATCACGCCGCCGCAGATCACGATCGCCGCGACCTACCCGGGCGCGACCGGCGACGTGGTGGCGAACAACGTGGGCGCGCCGATCGAGCAGCAGGTGAACGGCGCGGACAACATGATCTACATGAACTCGTCGAGTTCATCGACGGGGAACTACACGCTCAACGCCTATTTCAAAATCGGCACCAACCCCGAGCTCGCGCAGGTCGACGTGCAGAACCGCGTGAACCTCGCGTTGCCGCAATTGCCGCAGTCGGTGCAGGCGCAGGGCATCCAGGTGCAGAAGAAGTCGTCGGCGTTCATGATGGTCATCACGATCTATTCGCCGACCGATCGCTACGACTCGACCTACATCGCCAACTACACGAACATCTACGTGCTTGATGCGCTGAAGCGCATCCCCGGCGCCAACCAGTCGAGCATCTTCGGCAACCCCGACTACGCGATGCGCATCTGGCTCAAGCCCGACCG
>NZ_FCOL02000573.1 GCF_001544515.1 Caballeronia terrestris | reverse complement strand
CTCGATCGCATCGCGCGAAACTGGCTGACGCAGCCGCGCGAGTTCATTCCCGGCGATCGACGTGAAGTACGCGATGTCCGGCGCATAGTCCAGCGGCAAGCCGAGCGAGCGAATCTCCGACGCAATGCCGATGCGTCGAAAGTGCTCCATGGTCCGCGCGCTGTTGGCGTTGGCGGCCGGATGACGGCTCGTTCCGTTCTTTGCATCGAACAGCTCGACGCTGACTCCGCGTTGTCCCAGCTCGGCGGCGAGGAACAGCCCGACCGGGCCACCGCCCACGATGATTACGTCGCAATCCAGCACTTATGTCTCCTCTTGTATTCATGCTGGATGCGAAGTTAAACGCGTTACCTCTATAAATCTATACAATGAATTTCATATCCATAATGAATCGAGTTCATACATGCCATCGCCGGATCTGAATTTCATGTATGTCCTGCAGGCGCTCGACGAAGAGCGGAGCGTCTCCCGGGCCGCTGAGCGTCTCGGACTGACTCAGCCCGCCGTCAGCCACGCGCTAGGGAAACTCCGTACGCTGTTTCAGGACGATTTGTTCGTCCGCGCGGGCTCGGTGATGGCGCCGACGCCGGTGGGCGAGCGCCTCGTCGAAGGCGTCGCGCACGTGCTCGCTGTGGTGCAGGAGGAAATCTGGAGCGCGAAGGCCTTCGACGCGACGACGACCACGCGGGCCTTCTCCGTGTGCCT
>NZ_FCOL02000572.1 GCF_001544515.1 Caballeronia terrestris | reverse complement strand
ACATCGTGCCGTGGAAGGGCGCGTACCGGTCGACGCAGCTCGTCGGCGGCGATACGCAGTTCGTGCTCGGCGCGAGCCGGCATATCGCGGGCGTGATCAATCCGGCGTCGAAGAACAAGCGCAGCTACTGGACCGACGGCACGCTCGGCGACGATCCGGATGCGTGGCTCGAATCGGCGAAGTCGCAGCCGGGAAGCTGGTGGACGCAGTGGAGCAACTGGCTGCAGGCACACACGGGCAAGCAGGTCGCGGCGCCGAAGAAGCTGGGCGACGCGAAGTACGCCCAATCGAACCGGCGCCGGGGCGCTATGTGGCCAAACATCCGCCAGAAGTCATGGGCGCCTGAGCGGCGTGACGCGCTTCAAACCTAAACGACGGGACATCTAAAAGTGCAACTCGTCACGCACTGAGACCGACGGCGAGTTAGTGCGCAAGTCTATGATCATGGCTGTTGCCGGCTCTGCGCTCGGAGGTGAGTGCGAAGGGCATCTTATCGCGTAGGGGCAAGACCGGCCTTGACGGTCTTCGGCGACGCGAAGAATGTGGTGGAGGATATGATGAAGGCGGTGGCTTATCAATGCGCGATGAAAAGAGAGAAGGTTCCTCCGATGCCCTCTGCGGCGCAGACGTCTGCGCCGCATGAGAAACTAATGATGCTCCCATTGGCACCGGCCATAGCAAATGAGATTTCCCTCGACTATCACCT
>NZ_FCOL02000571.1 GCF_001544515.1 Caballeronia terrestris | reverse complement strand
CGTTCACTGATCATGACCTCCGGAGTGATGAAATGCTTTCCACGCTGTTGCGTCCTGGCTCGAGGCACACGAAGTGCGCGGCCCGTACGCAGACAGGCAGTAAGCTCTTTTCGCAGAGCGCCACGGCCTTGGATGTAAAGCGCTTGATAGATGGCTTCGTGAGAGATTCTCATTGATTGGTCTTCGGGATAGTCGACCTGCAATCGTCGACTGATCTGTTCGGGACTCCAGCAGGTGCCCCAGCGCCGGTCCGCGCGGCGGCCTTGCCGTCGCCCTTTCCATGGTACGTTAGGTCCGGCAATCAGCCTGCCTTCTGAGTCGGTGACTGCTCCCGCCAATCGACTCTGCACATAATTCTTTAATCTCTCGTTCTCTGCCAGTCTGGAAGCTTTCGGACGTTCCGCGGCACGCTCAGCTTTCCACTGAGCAACCGTCGCCCTGTATAACAATGTACCGCTGCGGGTTGCAGCGTTACGGCGCAACTCGCGCGAGATGGTCGACGGTGAGCGCTGCAGTCTTCGCGCGATCTCACGAATCCCACAATCCTGCGCCCGTAGCAGCGCAATTTCCTCGCGTTCAGAAAAAGACAGATAAGGCGCAGCGCCCGGCGTCAGCTCGATCGGCGGCATTCCGCCCGCTTCACGAAACCATCTTGGCCCCAAAGGTTGTGACACGCCACACGCCCGCGCCGCAGCCTCGCTCTCCATGCCTTGCGC
>NZ_FCOL02000570.1 GCF_001544515.1 Caballeronia terrestris | reverse complement strand
CCGGAAAGCTCGACTTCTCGGCCTTCAACCAACATGCCTCGTAAGCCGCATTACCCACTCCACTTTTGAAATAGCCTACCTCGGGAACCCGACTGACGAGTTACGCGCAAAATTTGGCCAGAGCCGACGTCCGGTCGCAAATAACCGGTCTCCCCCGGCCAATGCGTAATCGTCATAAAAAAAAAGCGACTCGACGGACAGGCAGCGACCTCGTTCTCTGCATGGAATCCATTTACAAACTAGACTTGAATGGCACGCTCGGGGACATGCTTCGTGTACGACGCGGTTCGTTGTCGACGAGCGCTAAGCTAGCGGTTCGTCTTCGTGGGACACCGTGGCTCCTACAATGGAGGCAACCATGATCCGAGCAATCTGCACACTCCTGTCGCTTGCTGGACTTTTCGGAGCTAGCGTGAACGCGTTGGCTGACCCTATACGAATCGAATCAGGTACCTATGGTGAGAATTGTGGCGCTCATCATGGCAATTCGACGCGTGAGCTGGCTCTGCACTGTAACTCCGCCGATACCTGCCGTTATCCGGTTGCCTTGCCGGCGGCCCTTCGTACGCGAAATGCTTGCAAGGCCGATTTCGTTGCCGAATGGTCTTGCGGGCCGGGAGAGTATCACCAGGCTGCAGTTAGGGCAATGCTGAAAAAGGTCAACGCATCAGGGTGGCAGGCCGTTTATATTGAATGAGACAAAAGACCCTAGCGATGGC
>NZ_FCOL02000569.1 GCF_001544515.1 Caballeronia terrestris | reverse complement strand
GGCGCGGCAACCGAAAGGAGACGCCGCGAGCATGTTGGACCAAAAGCCAATGTCGGTATTCCAAACCAGGGTGTACCCTATTTCGTGAGCCAGTGCGCGTATCGAGCGATCGCAAATGACGCGCACCAGAAATTAGGAGACGCGTCATTACTCTCGGAAGCGAAGATTCCTGCCTTCTCGTTGGAACGGCTGGCGAGCGCCCAACCCAATGGCTCGTGTTTATCTGTGTATTTTGCAGCGCGTTGCTGGGGTTGTATCTGCGCACCAGGTTGCCAGAGCATCACCTTGGTGATGAATTAATCGGTGCGGTAACGCTGGCTGTCGGTCTGATATCCACGATGGCTGCGTTGGTGCTTGGCCTGCTGGTTTCGTCGGCGAAAAGCTCGTTCGATACCGTGAACAGCGAGATTGTGCGCACTGCCGCCAGCATCATTCTCTTCGATCGCGTTCGGCCAAGTATGGCCCGCAAACGAAGGAACTCCGTGATCTGCTTAAGCAGAGGATTGGCAAATCGACCCAGGTACTCGCTTCCGGCGAATCTGCACAGATCGCAGAATTCCGCGGGCTCGAAGCACTTAGGGGGGCGGAAAACGTTCAGCTCAAGCTGGAGGCACTGTCGCCGCGCAGCGACGCGCAACGTCAATTGCAGGCAAGCGCCATTCGGATTGCTAGTGATGCGCTGGCTGCACGTCAACTCACGATGCTGCAAGCTGCGGGCTCGACC
>NZ_FCOL02000568.1 GCF_001544515.1 Caballeronia terrestris | reverse complement strand
TACCAGCAGCTTCAACCTGAAGAACGCCTCGCCATCGCAAGCCTACGACTGCAGGATGTGAGCATTCGGGCCATGGCCCGAATGCTCGGGCGCTCGCCGGCCACCGTGAGCCGTGAACTGACGCGGAACAGCTCTCCTGCTGGCTACGCATCAGTGCCAGCTCAAGCGCTGTGCGCCTCCCGCCGTAGCACTGGTCGCCGCCCCGCCAAGCTTTGCACGCAAAGCGTTTGCTGGCGGGTTGTGCTCACCCTGCTCGAGTGGAAGTGGTCGCCCCAGCAGATATCGGGCACACTTAGGCGCATGTATCCGACCGATCCGACCCAGCACGTATCGCATGAAACCATCTACACGGCTATCTACGCTCAGCCGCGCGGCGAATTGCGCCGCCAGTTGATTGCCTGTCTGCGCCACGGCCACAGCAGCCGTATGTCCCGCACGCGCGGTACAGACCGACGCGGGCAGATCCCGACATGGTCAGTATCCACCTGCGCCCGCCCGAGATCGAAGACCGCCTGCTGCCTGGTCACTGGGAAGGTGACTTCATAAAAGGCGCTGGCAATCAATCCTCTGTTGGCGTGTTGGTTGAGCGCACCAGCCGTCTAGTGCTGCTTGCCAAGATGGAGGATGCAACCGCGGCCTCGGCTCTGGCGGGCTTCTCGGCCAAACTCAATTCGATTCCCGAACCCCTGCGCCAGAGCTTTACGTACGACCAGGGCAAGGAACTC
>NZ_FCOL02000567.1 GCF_001544515.1 Caballeronia terrestris | reverse complement strand
CTCAGGATGCATGGGATTCAGGAGCAGATTGAAATCGCTCGGGCAGACGACGGACGGTACGCGCATCGCCAATTGTTCACCGGCCTCAAGCCATTCCCGCCCGAGCGCCCTTGTTTCCGCGGGATCGCGCGTCAGGTCTGCCCAGCCTTCCGGCAGCCCAGGTATGAGCGCGGCCTCATAGAGCTCGCAGAGGCCGGTCTCGACGCTATGCGCTGTGCGCTGCGTGTCTCTGACGAACATCGTCCAAGCCGTCGGCCCGAATGCCGAGTCTCGCGAGCAGCTTGCGATCGGCCTCCGCTTGCGGATTGCTCGTCGTCAGCAACTGGTCGCCGTAAAAGATCGAATTCGCGCCGGCTGCGAAGCACAGTGCCTGCAGCGCTTCATCCATCTGCTCGCGTCCCGCCGAGAGACGCACCATCGCGCCCGGCATCGTGATGCGCGCGACAGCGATCGTGCGCACGAATTCGAACGGATCGAGCGGCGCCGTGCCGGTGAGCGGCGTGCCTTCGACTTGCACGAGGTTGTTGATCGGCACCGACTCCGGATATGGCTCCATGTTGGACAACTGCGCGATGAGACCCGCGCGCTCGCGCCGCGATTCACCCATTCCGACGATACCGCCGCAGCACACATTGATACCGACATCGCGCACGCGTTCGAGCGTGTCGAGGCGGTCCTGATACGTGCGCGTGGAGATGATCTGCCCGTAGAACTCCGGCGACGTATAGAG
>NZ_FCOL02000566.1 GCF_001544515.1 Caballeronia terrestris | reverse complement strand
CCCGAAGCTAGGTATTATGAACCGCCGCTGTCCGCGTAACGCGCGGTTCTTCTCGTCACGCGAAGGGCGCTTCTTCGAAACTGTCCGTCTCCAGGGGGAGGGGTTCAATTGTCATTCCGTCGACTTGAGCAAGCCCGCCGCTTGCTGGCATTGGCTCAGACTGGCCTGCATTACGCAGGCGGAGCGTTCGACGAGGAGCGCTACAAGGAGATCGCGGCCATTGCTCATGACCAGCTCGCAGAGCTCGCCGAAATGGATGCGGGGAAGGTTGCTGAACTCTTCGTTCACGAAGCGGGTTATGCGAATCCGAAACTCGACGTCCGATGCGCGGTTTTCAACGCCGCCGGAGAGATTCTTCTCGTGCGCGAGGCCACCGAGGGCCTTTGGTCGTTACCGGGGGGATGGGCGGATATCGGCGCATCACCGGCTGAGAACGCAGTGAGGGAAGTGCGTGAAGAAAGCGGATATACGGTCAGGGTAAGTCGACTGCTAGCGGTGTGGGACATGACCAGGCATCAACATCCGCCATCTGTCTTTCATATATGGAAGCTCGTTTTCCTGGGCGATATCGTGACGCCGGGCGATGCCGTTGGCGTAGAGACCGACGGTGTCGAATTTTTCAACATCAACGCGTTGCCTCCGCTTTCTGTGGCCCGCATATTGGCCGAACAAATCCGGCGACTCGACGAGCTTCGCCGGATTGGAGGCATCGATTTCGACTGACGGCAATAC
>NZ_FCOL02000565.1 GCF_001544515.1 Caballeronia terrestris | reverse complement strand
GTCATCGAGGCTCCACTGTTTGCTCATGTGATTTGTGTTTGCGCGGAAAAGTGTATCGACGCAAGCGGTGGGCCAGCCAGCGAACACCTTTCACGGGACCCGCCGCCTTGCATGCGTAGTGCGCAGCGTGTAGAGGATCGGATTCACAAACATGGCAATTGCACTACCTTCGCCAATGCTTTCACGCCCGATCGGGTCGGCCATGAACGCTTCCAGGTCGGCTTTGCTGCGCCACTGAGCGTAGTTTGTGACGTGCCGTCGGTCAAGGCTCATGTGCCAGTTGGCCGAAACAAAACCAGGGACGGTGCGAACGTAGCCCTCGGTCGAACGTTGCAGTGCCGCCAGCAGCTCGTTGGCGCGCTCGGGCTGGACATCGAACCTGTTATGACGATGAGGTAAGCGGTGTCGGGATCAAGGGTAGTCGTCATGGCATTCCTTTAGTGTTGACGTCTTCGCATCGCGTGGATGGCTACTGCCGAGCAAGAAAGTCGCGCAAGCTGTGCAGCTTGATATCGGGGTAGCGATCGGACTGCAGGTCTTCGCGCGCGGTCTGGCCGTTGAGCATATAGAGCTGATAGGCCAGCATCACGGCCTGCTCTGGGTCAGCTGCCTGGGCGAGCTCAAGAGCCTCTCGCAGATCCGCCTCGGACCCAAGCGAGCGCCTCGAAAAACGTTTGCCTGTGCGCTGCTCGGCAATATCGGCAGCGTCCTGGAAAGAGAGCTTGTCGCCGCAG
>NZ_FCOL02000564.1 GCF_001544515.1 Caballeronia terrestris | reverse complement strand
AAATCTGCGGCAATCAACAGCACTTTTTGGGCAACCGCAGCGATGCATTCATGTAGGAGATCGCGAAAGTGATATTTACGAACTCTTCTGCCTGGCTCAAGAGTTGCAAACGAATTTCCTGGTGAGAACCTGCGTCGACAGGCTTGCGGGAGATGGCGGCCATACGATTGCCGATGAGATGGATGAAGTACGGGTCAAGGGCGTTCACCGTATCACTGTTCGCGACCAGAACGGTAAGGCTCAGCACGCAATACTGGAACTTCGATACCGCCGCATAACGGTACTCCCACCAATCGGCAAGCAGCGTCGTTATCCCGCCCTGGAGCTGACCGTCATTCACGCCCTCGAACGAGGTGTACCCACGGGCAGCAAACGCATTGAGTGGAAGTTGATCACCAACCTGCCTGTCGCTTCTCGCAAGCAGGCTGTCGAGAAACTCGACTGGTACGCGTTGCGATGGAAAATAGAGGTGTTTCACAAGATTCTGAAATCGGGTTGCAAGGCAGAAGATTCGCAATTGCGCACCGCAGACCGGCTGGCCAATCTCATCTCGGTATTCTGCGTCGTGAGCTGGCGTATCTTCTGGCTCACTATGGTACATCGGGCCGCACCTGATCAACCGGTCGAGATTGCGTTGACATCGCCCGAGATACAACGGCTCGACCAGTTGGTTAAAGATACCGCGAAGAGTTTGAACGCCAAGCCTCTAACCAGATACATCATCAAACTCGCACAGCTAG
>NZ_FCOL02000563.1 GCF_001544515.1 Caballeronia terrestris | reverse complement strand
GTTCCAGACGGTGACGCCGTGCTGCTCGATGCTTTGCGCCCAGTCGGCGGGTGACGGACTGCTGCTGTGAGGCGGCAGTACCAAGGTCGCGCCGCAGCCCAGCGTGGCGAAAATGTCGTAGACGGACAGGTCGAAATTGAACGCGGAAAGACCGAGGACGCAGTCGCGGTCGTCCAGGCCGAATCGCGCGATGACATCCTGGAGGGTGTTGACCGCCCCGCGATGAGTGATCGCCACCCCCTTGGGCTGGCCGGTCGAACCCGACGTGAAAATGACGTAGGCGAGGTCGTCGGGGTCCTGGACGCTGGCCAGGGCGACGGGCGTGGCCGGCGCTTCGTCCGGCAACGCGTCCTCGAGCACCTGCAACTGGACGCCCTCGGGCGCGCGCAAAGTCGCGACGGCATCGCGCTCGCACAATACGACCTTCACGCCGGGCTGGTCGATCAACCATTGCCTGCGCACCGGCGGCAGGTCATAGGCCACGGGAAGGTACGCCGCGCCGGCCTGCACGGTGCTCATGGCGGCCGCTACCTGCCGCCAGCCCCGGCGAGCGACGATGGCGACCAGATCGTTGCGAGCCACGCCCCACTGGCGCATTTCGCTCGCCAGCCCCGTGGTCCGGCACAGCAATTCGGCGTAGTCGATACGCCTGTCGGGCGCGACGATGGCCGTCTGCGCCGGATGCTTGCGGCAGGCGTCGATGAAGAAGTCGTGCAGCAGGCCATCAGGCAATGGTTTCGC
>NZ_FCOL02000562.1 GCF_001544515.1 Caballeronia terrestris | reverse complement strand
ATTGTGCACGCCGCGCGCTGGGTAAAAGCGAATCCTAACGTGAAGGGCGACGCCGCCGTGAAGGCGGTGCAGAATCAGCCTTGGGACACTAGTGTGAAATCGCTGGTGGCGTTCCCGCAAATACTCGAGCCGATGAGTGACAAGCTCGATTGGACGCAGAGGCTCGGGGACGCCTTTCTTGCCCAGCAAAAAGAGGTTTTCGCTGCGGTGCAGCGCCTGCGGGCACGCGCACAGGAATCGGGCAACCTGAAATCGAACGAGCAACAGAAGGTCATAGTCGAGCCCGCGCCGGCCGGCGGCTAGACCACAATTGTCCGCATTGAGCCCGCAAACCCGCAAGTGATCTATGTGCCAGCTTACAACCCGACGGTTGTCTATGGCGGATGGAGCTATCCGGCCTATCCGCCAACCTATTGGCCTCCATACCCCGCTTACTATCCGGGTTACTACCCCGGCGCGGCCCTCGCGACTGGATTCGCGTGGGGCATTGGGCTCGCTGCCGCCGGTGCGATCTTCAGCGACTGCAATTGGGGCGGCGGCGACGTCAACATCAACGTCGACAAGGCGGCAAACATCAATCGCAACTTCGATCGCAGCAAAGTCCAGGGGCAGGGAGGTCGCTGGCAGCATGATGCAGGCCATCGCCAGGGCGTCGCCTATCGGGACAACGCCACGCGCGATAAGTTTGCCGGGCGGACGCCGGGTGCCGACGGGCGTTCCCAGTATCGCGGGCGTGGTACCGATACAGGTA
>NZ_FCOL02000561.1 GCF_001544515.1 Caballeronia terrestris | reverse complement strand
AGAGGAACTGGGAAGCAGCGTTGCGTCGTGTACAAGCCTGCCAGGCGCGTCTGCAGACCGCACGCACATCAGTGCCAGCTCGCGCTGCTCCTGACTTCACCAAGCTTGCCGAGGACCTCGACGCCGCCTGGAATGCTCCGGGTGTCACCATGCGCATGCGCCAGCAACTGGTTCGGGCGCTGATCGTCGATATTGTCGCGGCCGTGGATGAGACAACGCGTGAAGTTATTCTCACGATCCACTGGCAAGGAGGCCAGCATTCACAGTTGCGCATCCGCAAGCCCAAGACAGGCGAACACGGATGCAGCACCTCTGACGAAGCGCTCGCCGTTATCCGCAGCATGGTTACCCGATGGTCTGATCAGGACATCGCCGCATCGCTAAACCGGATGGGAATACGGACGGGCCAAGGCAAGACCTGGACTGCGCATCGGGTTAGATCCGTACGGCACGTGCGCGACATCCACGCCTATAAATCGGCTGAGAAGGAGGGTGAATGGTTGACGATGTCCGAGGCAGCGGAAGTGCTTGGCGTCACCAATCATGCGATCCGCCGCCTGATCAAGGACCGAATTCTGCCCGCTGAGCAAGTAATGCCCGACGCTCCATGGCAGATCCGCGCAAGCGACCTGCATACCGAGGCAGTTGATGCCGCGCTGACTACCCGGAAGCTTCGCCCGTGTCGCAGCGCCATCGAAGGCCAACTCCCAATGTTTATCGAGGATTCAGAAGGAGGTGCACAATGAACGCCCCGTC
>NZ_FCOL02000560.1 GCF_001544515.1 Caballeronia terrestris | reverse complement strand
CATTTGAAACACGTCGCCGCTTCGGCACAGGAAGAATGGCTGGTGGGAACGCTAGCTAAATCCAGCCGCCAAGAGCGAATGGGGTCGGCCAACCGCGCGATCGGTATGCCGGCATGCTATGACGAAGGACGGCACCCGTGGAACATCATAATTTTTTATGGTGTCGAAAAAAAAGCTTTAGATTCAGTCACCTATCGGATGATTTGCAAGTTGTTTCACGGGAAAAAGATGTGCGGTGGCGACGGACTCGTCGTTTAAAGAAAAATCCGACCTATATAACCGAGTTGTGCAGAACCTGTATGGGCCGACACACGTTCTGTAGCATCCGATACGTTCCAAACTCGGCATCGAGATCGTCGATGCAGTTAAAAAACTCTATCGAGAGCGATGAAAATTGAGTCGCTTTGATCCTGCCGAGGACGAATCAGTAGAATGAGAGAGTGGCACGACGGGATCCTTTCCACTGGATTAGGGAAATCGGCGGCGCCCACGCGTCGCCAAGGCGGAACCGCCCATATGAGGAAAAGCTGTTCATGCCGAGTGCCGAGTCTCCCATCGAACCCGCAGTCTCGATGCGCCGGAATTAACGCCCGTGGTGGGAGATGTCAGTCAGCTTCTCGAAACGGTCTAGCTCATGAGCGAAGGAACGTACGGAAATCTGGCGTCGGGGCGTGCGCCGCACGCTCTGCTAAGGCTGGGTGCAGCGATGCGCAGTCAGGACGAAGGTTCGAATCTTATTCCCGACTCGGTGTGAAGT
>NZ_FCOL02000559.1 GCF_001544515.1 Caballeronia terrestris | reverse complement strand
ATCAACCTGATCATCTTCGTGCTGGCGATCTACGTCGGCTATCACGTGGTGTGGAACGTCACGCCCGCGCTGCACACGCCGCTGATGGCGTAACCAATGCGACCTCCGGGATCGTGATCGTCGGCGCGATGCTGGCGACCGGGCTCACGGTCAGCGGCACGAGCAAGTTCTTCGGGACGTTGGCTGTCGTGCTTGCGGCCGCGAACGTGTTCGGCGGCTTTCTCGTGACGAGACGCATGCTCGAAATGTTCAAAAAGAAAGAGCCTAAGAAGCTCGCGAGCAAGGAGGGCACGTAAATGAGTCTGAACGTCGTCACTCTCCTGTATCTCATCGCCTCGGTGTGTTTCGGCCAGGCGTTGAAGGGCTTGTCCAATCCGAAGACCGCGCGGCTCGGCAACACGTTCGGCATGACCGGCATGGCAATCGCCATCCTCACGACGCTCGCGCTGATCGTGAAGCAAGCGGCGCTTCTCGGGTCCAACCTGGGCTTCGGCCTCGGGCTGCTGTTCGCGGCGCTGATCATCGGCGGTGCGGCAGGCTCGTACATCGCGGCGAAGGTCGAGATGACGAAGATGCCCGAACTCGTCGCCGCGATGCACTCGCTGATCGGTCTCGCTGCCATCGCCATTGCATATGCGGTGGTCGCCGAGCCTTCGGCGTTCGGACTCGCGCCTCCCGGATATCTGATTCCTTACGGCAATCGCGTCGAGTTGTTCATCGGCACGTTCGTCGGGGCGATCACGTTCTCCGGGTCGGTCATCGCGTT
>NZ_FCOL02000558.1 GCF_001544515.1 Caballeronia terrestris | reverse complement strand
CACCTCGTGTCGCCGCGCCCAGTTGATGCCTGATGCCATCGATGACCGGTTGCGCGATCGGCGAGAGCTTCGATCCGCCTGCCTGCGCGCGAACCTGAATCATGCACGACGCTTCGAAGAAGTACATCGCGACGAACGCGTCCGCAGGTGTCGCGCCGACGGTCAAAAGGCCATGATTGCGCAACATCAGAGACGTGTTGCTGCCAAGGTCGCGCACGAGCCGGGGCTTCTCGTCCTCGTTGAGCGCGATGCCTTCGTAATCGTGATAGCCGAGCGAGGCGAGCACGACGAGCGATTGCTGCGAGAGCGGCAGCAAGCCCGCTTCCTGCGCAGACACAGCGACGCCGTTCACCGAGTGCGTATGCATCACGCACAGTGCATCCTCGCGTGCCGCATGCACCGCGCTGTGGATGTTGAAGCCGGCCGGATTCACTTCATACGGTGAATCGGAAACCTTGCGGCCGTCGAGATCGATCTTGACGAGCGACGACGCGGTGATCTCGTCGAACATCATCCCGTAGGGGTTGATCAGAAAATGATGCTCCGGGCCGGGCACGCGCGTGGAAATATGCGTGAACACGAGGTCGTCCCAACCGAACAGGGCGGTGAGACGATACGCCGCTGCGAGGTTGACTCGTGCTTCCCATTCGGCGGGGGACACTGCGTGCTTCAGGCTGACATCCGATGAGTCCATGTCGACACTCCTTTTTCATGGTTCCAGTAATCTGCGAAACTGTCTGGCTGGTTAAAGCCGTGAAGACATGATG
>NZ_FCOL02000557.1 GCF_001544515.1 Caballeronia terrestris | reverse complement strand
TGCCAGAAGCGAAAGCGTCAGATAGCCGTGCGCGATCGCGCCGCCGTAAGGGCTTTCGCGCTTTGCACGCTCCACGTTCACATGGATCCACTGATGGTCGCCGGTGCACTCGGCGAACGCGTCGATGCGCGCCTGATCGATGACGACCCAGTCCGATATGCCCAACTCCCGTCCGACGAATTCCTCGAGCGTCGTGACGCCGTATCCTTCGATGCTCATGATGCGGCCTCCTCCTGCGCACGAGCGGCGAACTGCTCGCGCAGCCGCTTCTTGTTCAGCTTGCCGACGCTCGTTTTGTCGAGTTGATCGACGATCTTCACGATCTGCGGTACCGCGTACTTCGAGATCTGTCCGGTTTCGCTGAAGGCGAGCACATGCTTCCGAATGTCGTCTTCCGAGACCGGCACTTCGTACTGGAGCTTGCGCACCACCAGCGCAACGGGGCGCTCGCCCCACTTGTCGTCCTTGATGCCGATCACTGCGACCTCGGAGACGCCCGGGTGCTGCGAGATCAGGCTTTCGATTTCGAGCGACGACACCCACTCGCCGCCGGACTTGATCACGTCCTTGATGCGGTCGGTGATCTGCAGATAGCCTTTTGCATCGATGCTCGCGATGTCCTGCGTATGCAGATAACCGCCTTCCCACAGTTGCGCGGACGCCTCCGGATTCTTCAGATAGCCCTGCGTGAGCCACGGCGCACGCACGACGACCTCGCCGCTCGCCTTGCCGTCGCGGACTACGTCGTGCATGTCCTCGTTCACAATG
>NZ_FCOL02000556.1 GCF_001544515.1 Caballeronia terrestris | reverse complement strand
GCCAATGCTGCCAGACCCATAGCGATGATGATTGCCTTGACTTTCATTTGTAATCCCCTCGTTGGTTTGATATTTGAGTACTTCGATTAGTTACCGCTTACGGATGACAGTCTCCGCTGCCATGCCGGCCCACCCTCACCGCGAACTGTTCCACACCTGCACCTTCGAAACTCTGCTGCCGGGAATCCCCCTGCCTACTTCATAAGGACCGACGCTCGCGCGCCGCTGCCCGTCTGTGTGACCGAGAGGCCGGTGCCATTGCGGCTCTGCAGGATGGTGACCGAGTCGTTGGTACCGAGCTGCGTGACCTGCGACGACATCGATGAACCGATCTGCGTGACCGCTGCTGCATTACTACTACCGCTCTGCACGGTGACCGAGCGATTGTTCGTACCCGCCTGGTAGCCGCCGTACTGGTTGCCACTGCCGCTTTGCGAGAGCGACATCCAGTTGTCCGTGCCGGCTTGTGCCATAACGGCCGCATTGGCGACGCCCGCCTGATTTGCCATCAGACCGTTATGCCCGGATTGCACGCCAGTCAAGTGATTTCCAGCGCCTGCTTGGGTTACTCGTGCAACTTGTGTCGCGCCACCGAAGCCTGGCTCCGACGGACCGAAGTCCGACACGGGCGACAGGTCCGCGGCGAATACCGCGATCGACAGGCTCACGACCGCGCCGAGCGCGACGCCCAGCGCGACTTTTGGAACGCGCGAAATTTTCATGCTCGTCTCCTGCTGTTCGATTCGCTCAACCGCTCACGCCGCTGCCGAGGGGCTTG
>NZ_FCOL02000555.1 GCF_001544515.1 Caballeronia terrestris | reverse complement strand
CGGCTACCCGCGGACATCAGTTGCGCGACCGCCGCCGCGATGACGATGCGCGGCCTCACCGCGTCCTATCTGATGCGCCGCATCCATCCGTTCAAGGCAGGCGATGCGATCCTGCTGCACGCGGCCGCTGGCGGCGTCGGGCTCATCGTCTCTCAATGGGCACGGTTGCTCGGGCTCACGGTGATCGGCACCGTATCGAGTGACGCCAAGGCCGAGATTGCGCGCGCCCACGGCTGCGAGCACGTCATCAACTACAGCCATGAGGACGTCGCGAAACGCGTGCGCGAACTGACTGGCGGCGCTGGCGTGAACGTGGTGTTCGACAGCGTCGGCAAAGACACCTTCGAAGCATCGCTCGACTCGCTCCGGCGGCGTGGCCTGATGGTCTGCGTCGGAACTGCATCCGGCCCCATTCCGCCGTTCAATCCCCAGTTGCTGGCGATGAAGGGTTCGCTCTTTCTGACCCGTCCCGCCCTCGCCGACTTCATCGCCGATCCCGCCGAAAAAGATCAACTGGCGAACGAGTTGTTCGGCCATGTCGCGGCCGGCCGCATCCGTATCGAAATCAACCAGCGCTACGCGTTGCAAGACGCAGCGCAGGCGCATCGCGACCTGGAATCGCGCAAGACGACGGGGTCATCCATTTTTGTCGTAGACGGAGACGCATGATGCGTATCGAACCACTCACTTGCGCAATCGGCGCGGAACTCACGGCGGTCAAGCTCGCGGACGCGGTCCACGATGACGGCCTCTTCGCCGACATCCGCGCCGCGCTCCTCAAGC
>NZ_FCOL02000554.1 GCF_001544515.1 Caballeronia terrestris | reverse complement strand
ACATGGTTGCGATGACGTCGCGCCCGACTGAGCCCTTCGCTTCAGCCAGATAGATCAGCAGGGCCAGGCCTTTGCGCAAGGCCAGCTCACACAGCCGGTCGTTCCGGCGGATCTCCGGAAATCCAAGCGTCCGAATGCTGAATAGAGTCATCGTGATGCGAGCCTGAATGACGGCGTCCAGGGGACGCTCAGGGGACGAGGCGATACTATCATCCACTGCAGACGATCGTCGCCGGACACATTGCGGCGGATTGAACTGGAGGATTGTCATGAAAAACCTGGGCGAGCATGCGATCGTAATCGGCGCCAGCATGGGCGGACTGCTGGCCGCACGCGCACTATCGGATTTCTATACCACCGTCACCGTGCTCGAACGCGATGCGTTTCCAGTAGCAGACACTCCGCGCAAGGGCGTGCCACAGGATCGCCACATCCATGGGCTTCTTGCGCGCGGCAGCGCCATACTCGAGGAATTCTTCCCAGGGTATAACAATGACGTGGTCGCGCAGAGCGGCGGGTTGCTCGGCGATGTCGCCAACGATGTGACCTGGATCGGTCGCAACGTTACACTTGCCAATGGCACGAGCGGCCTGATCGGCCTGATTGCGAGTCGTCCCGTGCTCGAAGGCCATCTGCGCCGACGTGTCCTTGGGTTGCCGAACGTGCGCGCCATAGAGAATTGCGCTGTGCGGGGCCTTGCCATCGACCCCGCTCGCAAGAACGTGACCGGGGTGCGCATGCGTGTTGAGGGCAAGCTGGACGAGACCGTCAACGCTGACCTTGTCG
>NZ_FCOL02000553.1 GCF_001544515.1 Caballeronia terrestris | reverse complement strand
CGCTCGCGGTGTCGCGCTGCTGGAACAAGGCATCGCCATCACGTCGGAAATCGGCGGCAAGTACTTCGGGGGGATTCTGTACGGTGCGATGGGCAAGTACAACGCACCCGTTACGAAGAAGGGGCGTCAGAACGCCGTCGACTCCCTCAAGCGCATCGCTGATTTCGCGCTGAAGAAAGACGTGACGCTCGGGCTGGAGGTCGTGAACCGCTACGAGAGCAACCTGCTCAACACCGCTTCGCAAGCGCTCGCGATGCTCGACGAAGTCAACGCGCCCAATGTCGTCGTTCACCTCGACACATACCACATGAACATTGAAGAATCCGATTTCATGCAGCCGATTCTCGAGTGCGGCAGCCGCCTCGGGTACGTACACATCGGTGAAAGCAATCGGGGCTATCTCGGTTCCGGCACCATCGACTTCTCCCAGTTCTTCCATGCGCTTGCGATGATCGACTACAAGGGGGTCGTGACATTCGAGAGTTTCTCGTCCACGGTCGTGAACGAACAACTGTCCAACGCGTTGGCCATCTGGCGCAACTTGTGGGACGACGGCATGGACCTGGCCAAGCATGCTCACGAGTTCATGGCCGGCGGCATCAACGCTGCGGCGAAGGCTCGCGAGCATCACTGAGCTTCGTCGGGTGATCTAAGCGGTGCGGCCGTGGAATTGCATGCGGCCCGCGGATGTGGCGGCGGCGAGGAATAAACGTCTTCACCGTGCGCCGCTTCTCTCGACGCTCCCACATATCCAATCTGTCATAAGTGATTAATTAGAGCGAAAGTCGTGTTC
>NZ_FCOL02000552.1 GCF_001544515.1 Caballeronia terrestris | reverse complement strand
TCCCCACCCCTTCCACCTCTTGCTACACATCAAGCGCCCCGTTTATTCCCGTGTTTTCAGGAAATAAATTTTTGCGCCCGCAGGGAAGAAATCGTCATCGCGCGTTGTTCAAGTAAGCATGGACTGCGCGGCAAACCGCACCGCGCGCAACAAGGCTCGACGCGCACAGCGACTCGGGCAGCGAGAAGAGATCATGCACCGCGCAATCTACGTCATGCAGCAAAGCTTCTTTAATCTCGGCTGTTTCTATCGAGTCGACATCCGCAGCCGCAGCGGCCGGTTGATCGAAAGCCACTACGTCGAGCTTTGCGACATCGCCTGGTGCTAGACACGCGGGTGCAGCAAATCAAATCACCAGAATCAAAGGCGCAAGGAGACCTCCGATGCCGTTCAGCAACAGCCAGCTACCCACTATCGTCCCTTACGAAGAATGGCTCAGGGGAACATCGTCGCTCGTGCAGCCGCGCGACGCAATGCTCAAGGCGCTCGACGCGCAGATACTCATGTATCAGCGCAATCGCACCACGTATCAGTTCCACCAACTGTCCACCGCGTTCAAGCACTGGAAGGAAAGCGTCGGGCCCGGCTGCGAGTGGGAAAGGCACCCGCGCAATGAATCGCGACTCTTCACGCTGCTCGATCACGAGTTGCGCGGTCAGGGCGACACCGATGTCGCCTTGGGCGCACAGGACTTCATGACGCCGGCGCTGATCAATTCGCGGCTCGGCGTGCTCTATCTCTTCGGCAACATGACGATCGAGGACAACATTTTTCAGGTTCTGCTCGAAGGCGC
>NZ_FCOL02000551.1 GCF_001544515.1 Caballeronia terrestris | reverse complement strand
CATTTGCTCTGCACGGACCCAACAGCGCACTTGATGTTGGGCGCCAATGTCAACAAGCTTGGGCGGCTCAGCTTCGCAGCGCGCCTCTTTTAGACGGCAGCGCGGTGCAAAAGCACATCCGGTTGCCCTTGAGGTAATGGCTGGTACTCCACCCGGGATAGCTTCTAGCTTCTGACCGTCGGTGTCGACACGCGGCATAGCGCGCAATAGAGCCTCGGTGTAGGGATGTGTCGGCGCTTCGAACAGCGTTTCAACGTCTGCAGTCTCGACGACCTCTCCGGCGTACATGACTGCAACTCTGTCGGCGATCTGAGCAACTACACCAAGATTGTGTGTAATGAAAACGACCGCCATACCATGTGCAACCTTCAGTTCGTTTAAGAGGCTGAGAATCTGCGCCTGGATTGTCACGTCCAATGCCGTGGTTGGCTCGTCCGCAAGAAGGAGACGAGGCTTACATGCAAGCGCCATTGCAATCATCACGCGCTGACGCATTCCGCCCGAAAACTGATGAGGGTAGTGATCGAATCGCTCGTTGGCAGCCGGTATTTTTACCTCGTGTAGAGCCTCGAGCGCTAAGCGACGGGCGTCCCGGTTCGATACCTTGCGATGGTGTCGAATGGCTTCGGCGATCTGGTCTCCCACAGTCATGGTGGGATTGAGCGACGTCATCGGCTCCTGAAAGATCATTGCGATCGACTCTCCTCGAAGCTTGTTCATCTGCTTCTCGGGCAACGATACCAAATTCCTACCCTCAAAGAGAATCTCCCCTCCGCTATGACGCGCTAGCGTCTGCGGCAG
>NZ_FCOL02000550.1 GCF_001544515.1 Caballeronia terrestris | reverse complement strand
GATGTAGACGATCCCCACGCCGCGCCCGAAGAGCTTCTTTACGATGGTGAAGAGATGATCCGCCTCGACGGCTGACAAAGCCGCGTCCGGTTCATCCATTAGCAGAATGCGCGCCTTGGCCGACAGCGCCTTGGCGATCGCGACGAGTTGCCGCTTGCCCATGCGCGGGTTGGCGACAGAGAGACTCGCATGGAGCGACACGCCCGCGCGGGCCAGCAGGTCCTGCGCGCGGCGCCGCATTTCGGCGGCAGCAGGCAAGCCGTTCCCGACGATCTCGTTGCCGCAAAAGAGATTGCCCGCGATGTCGAGACCCGGCACCTGCGGAATCATGACGATGCCTGCGGCGTCGGCTTCGCGCGGGTTCGCGATACTCGCGGGATGACCGTCGAGCGACATAGACCCGGCGTCGGGAGGAACGGCGCCCGACAGCACTCCCGTCAGCGTCGATTGGCCCGCGCCGTTTTCGCCGAGCAGAACGTGCACCTTGCCTGCGGCGAGATCGAAGTCGACGCCTGCAAGCTCATGGACACCGCCAATGCGAGTCTGGATGTCGCAGAGTTCCATCAGCGGCGCATTCATAGCGCAACGTGCCAAGCCCGTCGGATGTGCGCGTCCATGTCTCCTCCCATTTCGATGGGGATTCGTCTTCTTTATCTGCCGCGAGTGAAGCTTAAGCATAGGCAAGCGCTTGCGCAAGCGCTTGCCTTGGGTCGTTTACCCTCATATGCTGAAAGCGTCGAATTTAGCCCGCGCACGCATGAGGTCATTCAAAACTGCTTACCAAAGGATTACGAATGTATTTC
>NZ_FCOL02000549.1 GCF_001544515.1 Caballeronia terrestris | reverse complement strand
ATCGAGAGCGCGGCGGACCGACTCGCACTTTTCCATCGCTGCACCTCCCGGACCCCGCCTCGTCGCGCCTACGGGTCGGCCAACCAGGTCCAAACGCAGGTGCATGCAATTCTTGCCGCGCTTGATCGCGAGTCCGCCGGGATTGTCCCTGCGGAGGTACGCGCATGGTGCGGGTTGGAACTTGCCCGACTCGCCGAGCACATCGACGCGCGTCGTGCCAAAGGCTTTGTGCGCGAGTGTCACGGCGACCTGCATCTCGAGAACGTCGTGCTAGCCGGGCGCGATGTATTGATGTTCGACTGCATCGAGTTCAGCGAAGTGCTGCGGTGGATCGACGTGGTCAACGACCTCGCATTCCTCTGCATGGATCTCCGCGCTCACGACCGCCCGGATCTCGAGACGCGACTGCTCAATCGCTGGCTCCTCGCGACTGGCGACTTCGCCGGACTGCGCGCTATTCGCCTATACATCGTCTATCGTGCACTGGTGCGAGCGCTCGTCGAGACGTTGAAGGCTCGCAGCGCAGAAGGCGTAGGGGGCCCCAAGCGCGCCAGCGGGTATCTGCAATGTGCCGTCAAGGCGGTGCGGGAAAGGCAGCCGTGCTTGCTGCTCTGCCACGGCTATTCCGGCTCGGGCAAGTCTGCCGCGAGTACAGCACTTGCACCGCTCATCGGTGCAATAAGGCTTTCGAGCGACATCGAACGCAAGCGTGCTGCCCCGTTTGCTCCGCTGCTGGAGCGATCGCTGACACATGGCGCTTATCTTCCAGAAGCCGTCGACGTCCAATACGCCAGACTGCTGAACCT
>NZ_FCOL02000548.1 GCF_001544515.1 Caballeronia terrestris | reverse complement strand
ACGTCATACTGACGCCGGTCATACTAGCCTTGATACGACCTTCGCAAACGTCACATCGTTGATTCGCCTCATTGCTGCGGCGAAAGGCGCTGAACCGTAGCCCCGCCGGTCACTCACAAGCTGCCCCTCGTTGAATCTAAAACGCTGGTCTGCGACAACTGCACCACGCGGAAGTCTGCACCCTTTCAGGTCGGGGCAAAGCTCGAACCCCTATGCGACCCATTACAGGCCGCGGTTCGCTTTCTCCGCGTTCTCTTACCCGCTCGACCAACAGCTTCCCTTGCGGGTTACCTGCCAGATACCGCGATGAACTGCGACGCTGGCGGACAATCGGGCTTACTGTGTTCCGCATAAAGGACAAGAGCAGGTTAGGTTCCGCCTTTTCGCCGACAGTCGTTAGTCCGTGTGTCCCGACGCATGAGAGGGACAGCCGACTGTATGCCTTTTGGCTCAAGCCTGACAGCGCCTTTGGCTTGCTACTCATCACGACGTTTATCAGCAGTTCGCATTCGCTAACCGTACTGCCCAACCTTGCACCCCATCCGCCGCGGCGCTGGCAGACAACAACGCTCTCTCGCGAGATCGCCGTCGCTCAATGAGCGGGTTACGTTGTCCCAGTGGCTTCACACCGGATCGTTACCAATCCCGCATGCACCGGTAGGTTACGGCTGACGGAACAGCCGGTCTCCTCTCTGGCTAACAACACCAGATGAAACAATCCTTTACGCGACATCACATCGCACCATGCGCTTGAGTGTGCCTGATATCTGCTGGGGCGACCACTTCCAATCGAGCAGGGTGAGCACGAC
>NZ_FCOL02000547.1 GCF_001544515.1 Caballeronia terrestris | reverse complement strand
CCTTACGGCAATCGCGTCGAGTTGTTCATCGGCACGTTCGTCGGGGCGATCACGTTCTCCGGGTCGGTCATCGCGTTCGGCAAGCTCTCGGGCAAGTACAAGTTCCGCTTGTTCAAGGGCGCGCCGGTCGTGTATCCGGGCCAGCACATGATCAACCTGCTGCTCGCCATCGCGATGCTCGGCTTCGGCATCATCTTCATGCTGACGCAATCGTGGCTGCCGTTCGTCGTGATGACGCTGATCGCGTTCGGACTCGGCGTGCTGATCATCATCCCGATCGGTGGCGCGGATATGCCCGTGGTCGTGTCGATGCTCAACTCGTATTCGGGGTGGGCGGCCGCCGGTATCGGCTTCTCGCTGAACAATCCGATGTTGATCATCGCGGGGTCGCTCGTGGGTTCGTCAGGTGCGATTCTGTCGTACATCATGTGCCGTGCGATGAACCGGTCGTTCTTCAACGTGCTGCTCGGCGGGTTCGGTAACGAAGGCGGTGCGGCGGCGACGGGCGGTTCGACGGAGCAACGGCCGGTCAAGTCCGGTTCCGCCGATGATGCCGCGTTCATGCTCGGCAATGCGGAAAGCGTGGTGATCGTGCCGGGGTATGGGCTGGCGGTCGCTCGCGCTCAGCACGCGCTGAAGGAACTGACCGACAAGCTGGTCGAGAAAGGCATCGACGTGAAGTACGCGATTCACCCTGTGGCGGGTCGGATGCCGGGGCATATGAACGTGTTGCTGGCGGAAGCGGAAGTGCCGTATGAGCTGGTCCACGAGATGGAGGACATCAACAGCGAGTTCGGCCAGACCGACGTGGTGCT
>NZ_FCOL02000546.1 GCF_001544515.1 Caballeronia terrestris | reverse complement strand
GAGACGGCCTTTCACATGGAAACCACGCTCGGGTTGCCGCACGGCTTTTTTGACCAGCCCTACCCTGCGCTCGCGCCCGAGACGATCGCGCGATTAAAATCGCCGTTAGACTTTGTTCAAGCGGACGCCGAGCCAGAAGTCCTGCCTAAAACATTCCAGCCGTCATCTGCCTCAGAAACCAATCAGCCGCTGCTCAAAGATCGTTTGCCCGAGGAACCGGAAATGCCAAAGAAAGCAGCGGGCGGATCGTCAACGCTCGCCCAGAACAGTCAAGCTACGCCCGCCAAACAGTCTGCCGCTCATTCCCCGCGAGAAAAATCCACGGCGAAAGTCAGTCCCTCTGAGAAAGCAAGCGGACCGCAATCGCTGGCGTTAAACGACAGCGCGGCTATTCAAAATATTCGGCGCGCCAACCTCCACGTTCTCACGACCCGCAACGGATCTAAAGCGAGACTTGGCGCGGTCATGACTCTGACCGGTTCCAACATGGGTCATCGGCTACATGGCAAGAAACGCATGGACGACGCCGAAGCGAACCGCTTTACCGAGCGACTGGGGTTGCCGACCGGATGGTTGGACACTCCGCGCTCGGAGGCAGAAATTCCGGAGTCCGTGTCCCAGCTGCTTCTTCCTGCTTCGCGCGGAAGGGCATCCATTCTAGGAAAACAAGCGAGCACCCTTGTCGATCAAGACCCACCGGTTTCAGCAAATGTCTCAAGTGAAAAACTGGCGACGGGAACGAGGGCAAGCGGAACAGAGGCGAGTGAGAAAGAGGCGCTCGTTGTTAGCGAGCAAAATCATGCAAACCCTCCTACTC
>NZ_FCOL02000545.1 GCF_001544515.1 Caballeronia terrestris | reverse complement strand
TCACCGCGCTCGACGGCCCCGGTACGCCCGAGGACGTCGCGGCCGCGGTCGCGTATCTGCTCTCGGACGACGCGCGCTTCGTGACCGGCACGCGGCTCTATGTCGACGGCGGCGGCCCGCCTTACGCGTGAGCCGCGCTTCTGCTTCGTCTTCCCATTCAACCTAGCTCAAAGGACTCACCGCCCATGTCCCGCCTCGTCTCTCCGGCGCAATTGCGCTCGCTCATCGGTCAACGCACGGAGCTCGCCGTGCTCGACGTCCGCGAGGAAGGCGTCACTGCACGAAAGCGCCTCTTCTACTCGTCGATTGCGCCGGTCGGCCGCCTGGGTCTCGCGATCGAGCGGCTGGTGCCGCGACGGGCCACGCCGATCGTGCTCGTCGACACGCGCGGTGAACACACCGAACGTGCCGCCGCGCTGCTCGCGCGCTGGGGGTACACCGACGTGTCGATTCTCGAAGGCGGCGTCGATGGCTGGGAACGAGCAGGCTTCGAAGTATTCAGCGGCACGAACGTGCCCGGCAAGGCGTTCGGCGAACTGATCGAGCACCGGCTCCGTACGCCCAACGTCGACGCCTTTACGCTCAAGGCCCGCCAGGACGCGGGCGATGATCTCGTCGTGCTCGATTCGCGTCCGTTCGGCGAATTCAACACGATGAACATTCCGGGCGGCGTCGATTGCGCAGGCGCGGAGCTCGTCTATCGCGCGCTCGCTGCAGCGCCATCGCCGGACACCTTGATCGTCGTGAATTGCGCGGGCCGCACGCGCAGCATTCTCGGCGCGCAATCGCTGATCAACGCGGGCGTGCCAAATCCTGTCG
>NZ_FCOL02000544.1 GCF_001544515.1 Caballeronia terrestris | reverse complement strand
TCGTTCCTGTATTCGGTCCCAAAGCGCTTGATGACTCGCCACGCATCGGGCACATTCATGTGACCGTCGACGACGCTCCGTGGCATTGGGCGGACGCGAGCGGCGAACCGCTGATCATCGTGGGACTTCCTGTAGGACCTCACAAGGTGCTGGTCGAACTTGTCGACGCAAATCATGAGACCGTCGACAGCAGTGTCGTCAACTTTGTCGTACCCCGGCAATTTTCAAGACCGAAAGCCAAGTGAGAGACGGTGGCGGCTGAACGAACTGGAGGTATCTACTCGCACCACTACGTCGTCCCTCGCTGATTCGCCAGACGACTAGAGGTTGATGATCGTCTGATCTACGGCCTGCTGTGTATTGATCGTCTGCGAATTCGCTTGATAGTTGCGCTGGGTCGCAATCAAATTGATGAGTTCATTGGTCAGGTCGACATTCGAGTTCTCGACGGCACCTCCCTGGAGGCTGCCGTGATTGGTCGATCCCGGTACGGAGGCCTGAAACACGCCGGATGCGGCGGACTGTGCATAGACGTTGCTTCCGAGGTTGACAGGTCCATTTTGGTTGTTGAAGGTAGCAAGGACAATTTGCCCCAACGCCAGCTTTTTTCCATTTGAGTACGTACCTTTAGAATTCCATCGGCTCCCGCAGAGAAGTTCGTCAATTGCCCGAGCAGTCGAGGCGAAACAGGAGCGAATCCCTGTCCGGATAGTCGTAACGGATCGGAGCCTCGGATTTGTCGATCTGTGCGAATCCGTTTTTGCGGTAGAACGCATGCGATCGTGCGGATGAGGCAGGTGTATCAAGAATGATGGTCTTGAT
>NZ_FCOL02000543.1 GCF_001544515.1 Caballeronia terrestris | reverse complement strand
GTCGCCGCAGAGCGCAGACCTGCGCGTCTCACGGATGCAGGCTCGCGGCATGCAAAACCATGCTCATCGCATCCTGGACGACGTCGGGGAGGCAGAGAACGCGATCTCGGGTCTGGTCGGCAAGCCGAGCGGCGACCTTCGCATCAACGCATGCCGGACTTCGCAGCGACGGCAAGCGTTCATTCACGACGATCACCGACGAAGACATGCACGCGCGATACGCGTACTTGATGCAGGGCGTGCAAACCGGTAGCGAGCACGCTGCACAGGTAGCGGTGCACGTCCGCGTCTCCAATTCGCAATGCAATCCTGCTACTTTTCCCTTGAACAACGCGCGCCCATTGTTCCCACTTCTTCGCGCATCGACCGCCGGTCTCATGTTTGGTTGCAAAGGACTATCATGCTAATCCTCAGCGAGGCAGCAATCGAGGCAGGGCGGGCGGTCAGGCACCACCACAACCAGGGAACGACATGACCACGATGATGAATGCGGTTCAGGTTTCGAAGTTCGGCGGACCCGACGTGCTCGAATGGGCCGAACTGGAACAGCCTCAACCCGGGGCGGATGAAGTGCTAGTGGAAATTGCGTGCGCCGGGGTCGGTCCTTGGGATGCATGGATCCGGGCGGGAAAAAGCGTGCTTCCGCAACCGCTGCCGTTGATCCCCGGATCTGATATTGCCGGCACGGTCGTCGAACTGGGCAAGGGCGTAACAGACTTCGCCATCGGCGATCGCGTGTTCGGCGTGACCAATCCGCGCTTCACGAACGGTTACGCCCAGTTCGCTTCAGCCCATGCCGGCATGATCGCGAAAATGCCGGATG
>NZ_FCOL02000542.1 GCF_001544515.1 Caballeronia terrestris | reverse complement strand
CTCTATGCCGCGACCGCTCCCGATGTCGTCGACGGTGGCTACTATGGACCGCTTGGCTTGTTCGAGACACGCGGCGAACGAGTCGGACCGGCAAAGGTCGCGTCTCAGGCACGCGACGAAGCGGATGCGAAACGACTGTGGCGGACGTGTGAGGTGTTGACGGGAGTCGTTTGAGTAAGGCTAACGCCACGAAACGCAGGCCGACCAGGACTTGATGGCGCAACTGGACGCAGGAGGTTTCCTCATGGTGAGACTTGTTGCTTTGACCGCATTCGCTCTTGCCCTTTTCGCCGCGCCCTCGTTTGCCACCAATGTCGGCTTCATGGAGGTTAAGATCGCCAACGGCACAGAACCGCCGCTGACGGTTGGAATCTGGTACCCCACCAACGCGCCGGCAATCGAGCACTCTTTGGGGAACAACACACAGCTGGTTGCGCAGGGCGCTCCGATCGAGGGCCACGACCTCCCGCTGATCGTGATGTCGCACGGCGGCGGCGGCTGGTACGACAGTCACTACGACACGGCCCTCGCCCTGGCTCATGCCGGCTTCGTAGCGGCGGGGGTGAGCCACGCAGGCGACACGTTCGACGACCAGACGCGCGTGCTGCAGTTATGGCGTCGCCCGATGCAGCTTCACCGATTGGTGGACTACATGCTTGAAGAGTGGTTCGGCCATGTGGATCTGGATAACGCTCGCGTCGGTGCATTCGGCTTCTCCAACGGTGGCTTTACCGTGCTCGTGGCCGCTGGCGGAAAGCCGGACCTGTCACAGATCGCCCCGTATTGCCGCGCGCACCCGGATCATGACTTGTGCCAGGCGCTGCAGAC
>NZ_FCOL02000541.1 GCF_001544515.1 Caballeronia terrestris | reverse complement strand
CACCGATAACATCCACGTGCTGCGCAATCAGGTCTTCGATGGCACGGACTTGCAGCGCCGGGTCAGCGCTCGTGGGACCAACCATGAATGCCTTCACGCCGAGCTGGTCTGCGCGCTTCTTGATTCCCTGCTCCATCGCATTGAACCAGGGAATGCCGCCAATCTTCACAACGACGCCGATGACCGGCTTGTCCGGCGACGCAGAAGCCAGGCTCGTGGCCAAGGCAAAGGCAATGGCGCTGAAGCTCAACGTACGGATGATGTTTTTGAACATGTCTCCTCCGAATTACGCCTGGTCATGGCACCAGACGCTGGAAAGTGAGTATTGGAAACCCGGATTTGACAGCCTGCTAAATGTTGCTAAATCCATTTAGCACTTCGGGTTCGTGTATGCTGAATCTATTTAGCAAGCCGGTCGACTCGTGCAAACCCTGATATTTCGCGCTTTCTCAAACGGGATAACTTTCACGAAACACGACCGGCGGGAAATCGCCCTCGGAGCACTTTGATGGCAAGCAGTAACCCCACACGCAAATCCACGATTTACGATGTCGCGAAGGCGACAGGCTCCTCGACGGCAACGGTAAGCATGGTGCTCAATGGCACTTGGGCCCGCTATCGGATAAGGGAGGAGACTGCGAATCGGATTCTCGACGCTGCGCAGAAACTCGGCTACGCCGTCAACATGAAAGCTCGCGGGCTCCGCCTCTCGCGCTCGGGTTTGGCCGGCATGATTCTTCCGCATTACCGGAACCGGTTTTTCGCGGCACTCGCGGAGACCTTCGAGGTCGAGGCACGCAGCCGAGGGCTTTGTCCGATGGTCGTGGGTACGC
>NZ_FCOL02000540.1 GCF_001544515.1 Caballeronia terrestris | reverse complement strand
GAGCGAAGTGGCCATCACCGCCGACCGCATGAGCATGGGTGATGCCACGTTGCACGCAGATTCGTTGAACATCACCATACCTGAGCTGACCATCGATTCGGCGTTGGGGCGAACGCTTTCGCACAGTCTGTCTTCCGGGACGGCGGTGACGGTCGATACCGCGGACGCGTATCCGCCTCGGCGCACGGGCGACATCGTCGTGGGCGGCGATGTGCGCTGGACAGGCGCAGCGCCGTTCTACTTCCGCACGCGGCATTCAGTGACTTTCTCACCGGGCGTGACCGTCGCCAACGCAGGTAGCGGAAAGTTCACCGTTGCCGCTGACGCTCTGGGAGCCAACAACGGCGGGAGTGTGTCGAACTACGGCGTGCTCGACTGGTGTCGCAGCACTGGTCTCGTTGAGATGTATTACGACCGCAACGGCTTATATGGTCCCGGCGTGCAGCACAGCAACCTGGCGTGGCGACCGGCACACCTGAGCGGGCTGAAGACTCAAATCACCGGCTACATGCAGATCAACGATCCCACCGACTTCAGCGCTATCTACGACAACCTCGCTGGCAACTATCGCGTAAAGAGCTTTTTCAACGGTGGCGCGCTGCCAGCGCCCATCGGTAGTGCGGAGCATCCGTTCGCCGGACAGTTCGACGGCGGCGGCGGGCTCTTCTCTGTAAGCATAGACGCGCGCAATACCAATTCCAGTTCGACTACCGGTCTCTTTGGCGTGGTCGGCGAGGGGGCGGTGGTCCGTGACTTTGCTTTGACCGACGGCTCGGCCACGGCGAGCGAAGGCGCGCTAGGCATGATAGCGGGGCGCAACGACGGGCTGATAAT
>NZ_FCOL02000539.1 GCF_001544515.1 Caballeronia terrestris | reverse complement strand
ACTCACATCCTGCAGTCGTAGGCTTGCGATGGCGAGGCGCTCTTCAGGTTGAAGCTGCTGGTAGAAGTTTTGTCGGCCACGGCGACACCTTATACGAGATAGGTGTTGCACTGCGCTTTTGAAGCCGCCGAAGGAAATGATGAATAAAAGCGAAAGTCAGGATGCGACGCGGTGATGCGTCAGAGCTGCTATTGCCGATGCGAACTAGGGGGCCTTTACCGTCATCTGACTGACCAATCCGCCAATCGAGAATCAACGCCGCGGGTAGCGACTCGTCGTCCATTCTGATAAGTCAGCCGAATATCGGGGCGGGTCAATATTTGGTGACAGGACGTGGCGATGACGCGCACGCAGACCGGGAGTCTCAAACGCCACTCAGAAAAAGCCAATCGACGCAGTTGATTTAGCACGCTCGGCAAGCACGCACTCGCGTCAGGAAGTGGCACGACGAATTGCTCTGACTATATGAGCTCGCGGAGAAGTCAAGCAGACCTTGCCCACGCAGGCGCAAACCGCGATGATTGGCGGGACTTCGAAGCACGCGTATCGCGCCCCGAACATCGTTGATTTGCTTAGTTGAGGATAACCGTGGATTGGAAGTTCTGGAACAAATCGGCCGCCCCTTCCCGTGGCGCAACCGAGGCCGCCTCGGACACGTTCGAGGCCGTACGGCAACTGCTGGGCATGCTCATGAGAGCGGACTCTCCGCCTTTTTCCAATTGGGATGCGGCTGGCATCGTATTCGCGCCGGAAGTTGAAAACACGGCCCAGAGCGCAACCAAGGGTTATGCGCTCGCGCTTTGGTTTTGGCTCTTCGCCGAGAAGCACGGCGTAGTCG
>NZ_FCOL02000538.1 GCF_001544515.1 Caballeronia terrestris | reverse complement strand
TTACCGAGAACTGGATCGGCGCTCACGAACGCCAAGATGAGACCGTGAGAAAGGCGCAAGAACTCGGCACTCTCGAGTTCCAATGAGCAAGGTCAAAAACTGGTGGCGGCCTTATCGGAAGCTTGCGGCGCGGCATAATCAAAAGCTTTTCAGGAAGGCCCGCAATCGGTCCGATCGTCGAAATCGACCCGGAACCTTGCACGGACGGAGCGGCATACGCCAAGGCGTAGTCCTTGAACTCGATGGCGCGCCGAAAATTATGCCGCGCCGCTCATCAACGCGAACCCGCATTGTGTGGATTGCCGGAGTCACAGGCGGCATAATCCGGGAGTCGGCATAACCCCTGCGAAAATGAAATCAGGCCGTTCGTCGTCGCACGCAAGAGCTTCCTGTTTGCCGATACCGTTGCCGGCGCACATGCCAGCGCAAACCTCTACTCTCTAGTCCAAACCTGCAAGGCCAGCGGCATCGATCCATATCGATACCTCAACTGGCTGTTCCAGCGCATTCCTCTCGCGCAAACTGTCGACGATTACGCCGCGCTAATGCCCTCGAACATGCCCGCTGGACCACGTTAAGTTGCGCGCTTCTCTCCCCACCACTCTCTGACCGGCGTCGTTAATTGACGGCTTACAATGAAAGTATTCGGTCATTAAACGACGCGCTGCTTTCTTGGAAACTCCAGGCCAACCTCCGCTGATCCGCGTTCCTACCACACGTCACGTGCTCCCCCACCTGACTCCGAGGGGCGTCGCTGATGGACTTTCGATTACCCACAATTCTTAGCACCACCCTCTGTTAACCGAAGGACGATTCTGTTAACGTCATTGCATGCACAT
>NZ_FCOL02000537.1 GCF_001544515.1 Caballeronia terrestris | reverse complement strand
TCGCGGCGCACACCATCGAGCGCTTTGGACGCGTGCGCCACCACATGAAATTTGTCGAACGTGACGCGCGCATCGGGCAGATGCTCGCCCACGCCCCTGATGAAAGCGGGCGACATGTCGATGCTGACCGATTTGATCTGCGCAGGCGTTGCGTTGTGTTCCTCCAGGTGATTGGCAAAGCGTTCGACAACGCCTGCATCCTTGCCCGGCGTGACGAAGACCACGCGCCTGCCGTCCATGTCGGCGACCAGCGAGACATAGTCGTGGCCACGTCGGCAAGAAGTTTCGTCAATGGCCACCGCGGTGACTTCGGACAAGTCAGTCGCGGACGCGGCCAGGTCCACGTAACGATCACAGATGGCCTTCACGCGATACGACGACAGGTTCACCAGGCGGGCTACCGCCGCAAATGTCATCTCCCGGCACAGCGTCAGCACGAGCGCTTCAAACAGCAGCGTAAAGCCATCCAGCTTGCCCATCCAGTCGGGTTCTGCCAACCGCACCGCGCCGTCCGGCAAGCGCACGCGCGGCACCCGGACCTCGAGATAGCATTCGTGCTGAAAGAAGTTCAGGTGCCGCAGCCGCTTGATTTGCGTGTCGTGCACCGGGTGCTCGCCGGCGACGCCGGGGTAGGCGAAGCGGCTGCCGGCAACAAAGTCCACGGCAATCGTGAGCTGCCGTTTGGCCGCGTCAAAGTCGACGCCCTGCACGTACCACGGGGCATTGATTCCCAAGGCGGCTTCAAAGAGCTGATTCGTCATGTTCGCTTCGTCTCGCAGGGCTGGTTGCCTCATTCTGCCGCAACCAGCCCTGCCTCAGCTTATCTACCCGACGCGCGTCAAGTGT
>NZ_FCOL02000536.1 GCF_001544515.1 Caballeronia terrestris | reverse complement strand
CCCGCCACGACATCGCACACTACCTGCCGGTCCCGCTCGTGTTGCCGATTGGCTCAGTGCGGGTATCGCCAGGCGTCGATGATGGCGAGGTTCATTCCTCGCCTGTCGGGCGTGAACAAGGGCGATGTCTCATTTTTCTCGGGGCGCTATGAGTTTTAGGACCGTCAAGTCATATCCTATGAAGGCTTTAAGCAAAGCGTCAACGCTACACATACCGATGTAGCGGAGTTGCCTAAATCGCACACGATGAGTGCTGGGTGCGAAGCGCCCGCCTGCGTTGCGTCGAGCTGAGTTCATTAACCCGTAACGGAGCAAAAGCATGGCCCCTGCCATTGTGGACGTAGCGGAACAGACGCGCTTGAACGACGCGCGCGAGACCCAGGTGCCGTGGAAGAAGTGGGGACCTTACCTTAGCGAGCGACAGTGGGGAACGGTGCGAGAGGACTACAGCGAAAACGGTGACGCCTGGAACTACTTCACCCATGACCACGCACGCTCACGTGCCTACAAGTGGGGCGAGGATGGGCTCGGTGGGTTGTGCGACGAAAAGCAGCGGCTGTGCTTTGCGCTGGCGTTGTGGAACGAGCGCGACCCGATCCTGAAGGAGCGCCTCTTCGGCCTCACCAACAGCGAGGGTAATCATGGCGAGGACGTTAAGGAATATTACTTCTATCTCGACAGCACCCCCACCCACTCCTACATGAAGTACCTCTACAAGTACCCTCAGCGAGAATATCCCTATCGGGATCTGATCGAGACCAACCGGAATCGATCGCGGGAGGAGTTCGAGTACGAACTGCTCGATACCGGTGCTTTCGCTGATGACCGGTATTTCGATGTGTTCAT
>NZ_FCOL02000535.1 GCF_001544515.1 Caballeronia terrestris | reverse complement strand
AGCACAGTTCCGGACAGCGTGCCGAGCAACAATGCTACCTACATTCCCATCCACGTAAACTGAGCAACGAAGTGGATTCGAAAGACTTCGCCGGCGGCCTCAGCGTGCAGCGACGCGGTCGGAGCCGGCTCTCAGGCATCTCAGGCATCTCGATCCAAGGCGCGGTTCAGGCGACGCCGCTTGTTATTCTAACGGCGCGCGGCCGGCGATTTTCTTTAGGAAAACACGATGTTAAGCGTTCAGTAGGGCGCCGATCAGGACCGCGACGCCATCCATGCGTTGCCAGCACATCCCTTCGCATCATGCAGATCGTCCGGACGGGAGATTGTTAGATGCCGTACAGACCATTCCGAGGGTTCGCGTTTGCCGCCGCACTGACCGTGTCGATGGCGGTTTCAGCGTGCGGTGGCGAGGGCAGCGCCCCCGACTCGACGTCGATTTCGCGGACTGTTTCCTCGACTGAGTCATCTCATGCCACAGGGCCGATTCCAGCACGTCCTCTACTAGCTTTGCCGGATCTCGACCTTGAGGGAGCAAAGCGCATGGAGGCTGGCTGTCCTACTGTGGACTCCAAGCCCTGTAGCTTCATTAACGGCTTGCGACAGGGTGTCAACTTTGTGGTGACGGACAGAGTTCGCTTTTGTTGAAGACATAGGGCAATCTTTCTCGACGCGCTTGAGGAAGAATCGCACGAGTGGCTTGAATAGGAGATCAACGGGTTCATGAATCGATATCGCTGGACCCGAGTCCTCACGCACAGTCAGGTGATGCGACGAGCAGCAAGGGGACCCGAATGTCCTCAACCCATCTAAGCGATTACATTAACGCTCTGATTGACCACGGCACCG
>NZ_FCOL02000534.1 GCF_001544515.1 Caballeronia terrestris | reverse complement strand
CGCGACGACATAGTCAAACGGCGAACGCTGTCCGAACGAGCGGCGTCCTGAGATGCTTATCAGCACTGGCGCAGCGATGATGGTGGCGACTGCACGCGCGGCCATTTGGAGCGCATCGAAGTCCCTACCACTGCCCAACACGAAATTAGCAACGTCCATTCTTCACTTCTTGATCGTTGTGGCTCGCCGATTGCCAGTCCGTCGTGCATATTGCCGCCGGATACCTTGGATTCCTGGCGCGACGTCCGTCGTTCAATTCCGGCTTCCCATGTCTCGGGTCGAGAAGTTAGCCGCGGAAGCGAACCTTACGTCTCAACGTTCAATCTGCGCGGTGAGCAAGTGTCCGCTCTTGACCGAACTGAAACGCGGTTGCGGGCGCCGTCAGTCTCACGAAGACCCCGCCGGCAATCGCCAATTGTTGGTCAAGCCATTGTTTTGAACGGCGCCAGTCTCCTGAATCGTGCCACGTGTAAATCGCTGGCTCCACCTTCAACCGGTCCGCGTCCTCTGTTAGCAAACCCGCTGAGATCCTTTTACAGCGTCGGGCCAAAACATACACAGCTCCAGTGGCACCCTCCTCGATGTACCGTTGGTCAGCGTGATCACTGACGTTCGGGTTTGCGTGGCCGACTGCCGATCATGTTCCTGGCCCGTTGTGTGCCGCAGATGCTGGACACGATTGTTGTCGCGCGAAGGCGCGAAATACCATCGCTCGTGCAACCTGGCAAGGTTTTCGCAGCCGCGTTGATGTCAAGTTTCAGTTGACAGCTCGTCAACTATTCACGGGGACCTCTCGCATGCGAACAGATTTATACTTCGCATGCGAACATTTCAACGCGATGGCGCTTCAG
>NZ_FCOL02000533.1 GCF_001544515.1 Caballeronia terrestris | reverse complement strand
CCGGTGACGGCCCAAGAGATCGGCGACGCGGCACTCGCTGCAGCACAAGCGGGCGCGGCAAT
This sequence comes from Caballeronia terrestris, assembly GCF_001544515.1. Lineage (GTDB taxonomy): Bacteria > Pseudomonadota > Gammaproteobacteria > Burkholderiales > Burkholderiaceae > Caballeronia > Caballeronia terrestris. The sequence goes on along the minus strand of NZ_FCOL02000533.1, from coordinate 791 downwards.
CCTGCACCTGCACGCACGCGACCCGAGCGACGGCCGGCCGTCGCAGGACCCTGCGCTGTTTCAGGAATTCCTGCCGCGCATCAAGGCGCAAACCAATGCCGTGATCAACATCACAAGCGGCGGAAGTCCCCATATGACCGTCGAGGAGCGTCTGAAGCCTGCGCACCACTTTAAGCCGGAACTCGCATCCTTGAACATGGGTTCGATGAACTTCGGCCTGTATCCGATGCTCGGACGCTTCAAGGAATTCAAGCACGACTGGGAGCGCAAGCACCTTGAGAACAGTCGCGACCTGGTGTTCAAGAACACCTTCTCCGACATCGAGTACATCCTGACATCGTGCGCGGCGAACGGCACACGCTTCGAATTCGAGTGCTACGACATCTCGCACCTTTACAACCTCGCGCACTTCATCGATCGGGGCCTCGTCAAGGGGCCGTTCTTCGTGCAGAGCGTGTTCGGCTTGCTCGGCGGCATCGGGGCACACCCCGAAGACCTCGCACACATGAAGCGCACCGCGGACCGTCTGTTCGGCAACGACTTCGTGTGGTCGATTCTGGGTGCCGGACGTAACCAGTTCCCGATGGGCACGCTGGGCCTCGCGCAAGGCTCGAACGTGCGGGTCGGACTGGAGGACTCGCTGTGGATCGAGCCGGGCAAGTTAGCCGAATCGAGCGCGGCGCAGGTCGTGAAGATCCGCCAGATCATCGAGGGACTGTCGCTCGACATCGCAACGCCGGATGAAGCACGCCAGATGCTCGGCCTCAAGGGCGCGAGCGATACCAACTTTT
>NZ_FCOL02000532.1 GCF_001544515.1 Caballeronia terrestris | reverse complement strand
CGCAAGACGCTGCTCGTCGCCGGAGCGGCCGCGGGCATGACGGCCGTGTTCGGCACGCCTGTCGCCGCCGTGCTGCTGGCCGTCGAGTTGTTGCTCTTCGAATGGCGGCCGCGCAGCTTCCTGCCGGTCGCGCTCGCGTGCGCGGTCGCGGGGTTCGCGCGCGTCGCGTTCTTCGGGCAAGGGCCGCTCTTTCCGCTCGTAACGGCGCCGCCGGGCGCGTTGTCGCTCGTGTCGTGCGTGGTCGCGGGACTGCTCTCCGGTGCGCTGGCGTCCGGGTTGTCGGCGGCGCTCTACAAGACCGAGGACCTCTTCGGCAAGCTCCCCATCCACTGGATGTGGTGGCCCGCGATCGGCGGGATCGTGATCGGCATCGGCGGATTCATCGAGCCGCGCGCGCTTGGCGTCGGCTACGACGTGATCGGCGATTTACTGCACCAGCACGTCGCGTTGCAGGTTGCCGTCGCGATCCTCGCCGTGAAGGCGGTCATCTGGGTGGTCGCGCTCGGGTCGGGGACTTCGGGCGGCGTGCTCGCGCCGCTCCTGATGCTGGGCGCGGGACTCGGCACGCTGCTCGCGCCGGTCCTGCCCGGCGGAGAGCCCGCGCTGTGGCCGCTCGTCTGCATGGCTGCGACGCTCGGCGCCACGCTGGGCGCGCCGCTCACCGCGATCGTGTTCGCGTTCGGCCTCACGCACGACGTCAACGCGCTCTTGCCGCTGCTCGCGGCGACGCTCGTCGCGCACGGCTTCACGACCGTCGTCATGAAGCGCTCGATCATGACGGAGAAGATCGCGCGGCGCGGCTATCACATCTATCGCGAATATGGCGTCGATCCGCTGGAGCGGCATCACGTCGAC
>NZ_FCOL02000531.1 GCF_001544515.1 Caballeronia terrestris | reverse complement strand
TGTTGTGGCGCCGATGTCCACTAACATCGCGGGCGTCGGCGCCCCGGATCGTGAAAAGTCTGGGAAGTGGCACGATCTTTAGGAAGAAGGCGCGGAAATTAAAGGACCGAAAACCCTGCGGAAGGTCGGGCTCAGCGCCACTCATGCCAAGCGCCTTAGCGAGTGTGAGCCCATCCAGGCCCCGACTAACGGAAGCCGTAGACCAGAACCTTCTTCCCCTCAAAGCTTTCCTGCACACCTTGCTCGCAATTTGGTGGACACTTCGCCATAAGGTCCGCGCTCGCGCCCGACACGGTGACCGCCCTGTAGACAACGGATTCGATGAGCGTCCCGTCGGCAGCGACGACGATGTTCAGATCTGTTTCTACGCCGGCCGGCACGGCTCCGCCAGCCGTATAGACGATTTTCATGGTACCGGTGCAATCGGAGTTCACCCGGTAGGTGCCCTTCTGGTTCGGATTGAATGTCGTCTGCCCCCCTTTCGGCAGCCCGCCGATAACCCCGAAGTCGGTGCGTGTAAAGCCGCCTATACCGTCGAACGTCACCAGTGCGACGTCATCGAGAATCACCGGGGCGGCGTACGGATGCAATGTACCGTCGGCAATCAATCCAAGAATTTCTCCATGGCCGATAAATCCAAACGGTCCCTTTAGGGTTGCGTTCGAGCACAACCCACCGTGGTGGCCGTGGCCGCTGGAGTCGTCGGAGTCGCCGGCCTGCGCGGCACCGCTGAGGAAGAGAAGTGCAACGGCTGCTGCCGACGCAACGCTTAAATGCTTGATCTTCACGGTTATCTCCTTGTCAGCGAATCGGGCACTTAACATCGCGGCGCGCATAGGCCTATAGCCTGGCTGACGGGGC
>NZ_FCOL02000530.1 GCF_001544515.1 Caballeronia terrestris | reverse complement strand
ATCCGTAACCGCGCAACTACCAAGCCGTATTAGGATCGTGAATCTCGTTGCACGAGCTTCTCGTGTAACTCGGCGGTCAGCGTCTCGACCCGCTGAATTAACTTCTGAGTGAGTTCTGTCAGCTCCGTGTTTCGCTGCAGCAACTCCAGAAGTTGTGCCGCGTTCTGGGCTGCGATCTCCTGCCGCTGCTCGTTCGCGACAGCAAGCGCCTCCCTGTGTTGTGCGTCAGCCTCGGCATGCACGGTGTCGCGCGCTGCTTGTCGCGTCTGCGCAAGCAGGATGAGCGGCGCTGCATAAGCTGCCTGGAGACTGAATGCCAGATTGAGCAGAATAAATGGATAAACGTCGAACCTCGTAAGGCCGAAGACGTTGACTGCAATCCAGATAGCGACAATAGCTGTCTGCGTGCCTAGAAAAAGAGGCGTTCCGAAAAAACGCGCAAACGCTTCCGCCTTGAGCGCGAATGTGTCGTTGCCAAACGCTGAAGCAAGGTGCGCGTGAGGACGATGGAAGCGGAAGTGATCGACTGTCGGAATGTCAGGCGCAGCGGTGGCCGAGTCAGGCGTCTTCGTTTCCATCATCCCCTCCAGGGCCTGGTCGTGGCGGCAAGCCGCCCGTCAGCTCTGCGGCACGAGACGCCAAGCAGATGCGCGGCAATGGACAAAGCGAAGCTCGTCACTGGACGATCGCTTTAGCCAAGCATGAAGCGTGGCAACAGTCCGAGTGTACTGCTCGTTCCGGCTTGGCGTGAACCCAGACCTACCGTTGGGGATACAACTCACCCGGACGCCTCGATGATGACCTTCAGCGCATGCGTATCGGCGGCGTGGCCGAAGGTCTCGTACGCGTTCATGATGTCGTC
>NZ_FCOL02000529.1 GCF_001544515.1 Caballeronia terrestris | reverse complement strand
GCCGATACTGGTATCGTCCAAAAACATAGATGCCGGCATAGGAAGGATTCCGTATCAAACCGAGAACACGTTCGTGACTCAGGCGCCCCCAGATGAGTCGACCCGCCCATGCACCTCCATAGGCGCGCTTGGGAAAGCGCAGGCCCTCTTCGGCAAAGCGCTTGACAACCGCGTATGCGCTGCCGGTCTCCTGGAACAGACGAAATGCCAGTTGCACGGCACCGCGTACCTCGTCATCGGGATCCAGGACGATGCGTCCTTGATCGTCGTAGCACAGGCCAACCGGGAGCGGAAACCGCAATTCACCCTTCTGCGCCTTGTTGAGCTTACCGCCCTGGAGGCGCCCGCGCAAAAAATGGAGTTCGGCCTGCGCCATCGTTCCTTTGAGACCGAGAAGCAGGCCGTCGTTGAAGTCGCCCGGGTCGTAGCAACCATCGGCGTCGATCACGAGAGTATGAGTAAGCGCACACAGTTCGAGCAGGCGATGCCAGTCCAGGTTCGAGCGCGCCAGGCGCGACACTTCCAGTGCAAACACTGCACCCACTTGCCCCATCGAGACATCCGCCACCAGCGTCTTGAAGTCCTCGCGGCCCGTCATCTGCGCCCCCGACTGACCGAGATCCCGGTCCAGCGTACGGATCGCCGTTTCCGTCCAACCCAATGCCAGCGCCTTGTCCTTCAACGCATACTGGCGCTCGGTGCTCTCCTGATGGTGTCGCACCTGGGCCAGTGTCGACTGCCGGATATAGATGTACGCCGGCTTGCTTTGATGTTGTGGGGTGATCTTGCTGTTCATCGAAAGCCTCCTCGGTCAGCTCCAGCGCGGGATCGGCGGTGAGCCAGGCCTCGAGCATGTTGGCGATGAG
>NZ_FCOL02000528.1 GCF_001544515.1 Caballeronia terrestris | reverse complement strand
GCCTGGCACGCCCTGCGTGCGGCTGCTGCGTTCGAGTTCTTCTCTCAGCGCTTCGGTCTTCGCGGCGCTCGCAACCGGCCGGGTGGATGGCGTCAGTGCGGGAAGAATGAAATCGTTCACCATGTGACGGTACTGCTTCAGATACGTCGCATCACGCAAGCCGCCATCGGTGGGCAGGAGGCTCGTCATCACGACGACCGCATGCCGCGCGGGCAGCACGGTGATGAATTGGCCCTTGAAGCCCATCGCGCCGAATTCCGGCTGTCCTTTCTCGACGACGTGCTGAATCCAGCAGTAGTAGCCGTAGTCGGCGGCGGCGGGCGAGGGCGACGTCATCTGCCTTATCCATGCTTGCGGGACAATCTGCTTGCCTTGCCAGCGACCGTCTTCGAGCATCAGCATGCCGATCTTCGCCATGTCTATTGCGCGCAGGCGCAGACCCCAGCCGCCCGCGACCGCGCCCGTCTCGTCGACGCCCGTCCAGCGGTAGTGCGACATGCCGAGCGGCTTGAAGAGTTTCGTTTCGGCGAAACGGTCCTCACGTTCGTGCGCGGCGACGCTGACCGCCGTGCCGACCAATACCGGATTCACGTCGATGTAGTCGAAGTCCGTACCGGGCGCCTTCGCGGCACGGGCCGTCACCGCGACGCGCAACCGGTCTGGTGCGCCGTAGTAGAGCGGATCGGTGCCTTCGCGCGTTTGATAGCTGAGGCCGCTCGACATCGACATCAGGTGGCGCAGCTCGATGTCCTGCTTGTCTGCGAGTTGCGAAGCGAGATCGGGCCGCGCTTTCGTAATCAACGGCGCTACCCTGGTCGACGGGTTCAGCTTGCCCTCGCCCTCCAGCACACCGACGAGCAACGACGTAAT
>NZ_FCOL02000527.1 GCF_001544515.1 Caballeronia terrestris | reverse complement strand
AGCGTATCGATCAGGCAGTTGCGCGCAGTGTCGAGCGCGAGCGTGCTGTCGATTGGGTAGTTGAGAACATAGTCGACTATATCGACAAGTACCTTGTCCGGATCGGGCCGGACGTTGGAGATCGGTGCGGACATCGAGAGTTTCCTGATTTAAGTACTGACTTGGGCTTACTTTACGTCCTTGATCAGCGCTTCCGACTGCGTCGGGGCAGGGGCACCGGCTGCCATTTCCTGCGTCACACATTCGTCGGCGAGACGCGACTCGTCCTTGTCCGAGAACAGCATTGCCTTCGTCGGGATCACGACGAGGTCCATGCCCGATGCCGAGTCGTGGAACCGGTCGGCGCCGGTCGTCGTGCTCTGGCGCGGCAGGCGGTAATCCTTCTGTGCCCAGTTGACGGTGACGATGGCGTCGCGCTTCATGTCTCCTTTCATGTAGAAGGCGAGGCCTTCCTTGCACGACCACTTCGTGGCGCCTTCGGGGATCGGGTCGGTCTTCGCGGCGGCTGCTGCGGCAGCTTCCGGCTTGCGCTTGATCAGGCGCTTTTTCGGTGCCGGACGTTGAGCCTTGGCCGTTGCAGCCTTGGCGTCGGTGGTTGTCGCGGCGATAGCGTTGGTCGTGACGATGCTAGAGGTAGCCAGGGCGCCGACGACTGCAGCGATCAAAAATTTGTTCATCAGTGAAACCTTTCAAAAGCGTGAATGATGGAGGCAGACTTTGCGCGGTTGGACCCCGTTTAATCGCGATCCGAACGCGCAGCCTGCTATTTTCGCTTATTTATCGGAACGAACTTCAAATTCTCGGGACCGGTGTAATTCGCGCTCGGCCGGATGATCTTGTTGTCGATGCGCTGCTCGACGATGTGCGCGCTCCA
>NZ_FCOL02000526.1 GCF_001544515.1 Caballeronia terrestris | reverse complement strand
TCCCACGTCAGTTCCCGCTTGTGATTGCCGGCAAACTCCAGTAGTCCCTTGATCAGATTGTCCTCGGACCCGAAGCTGAATCCGGCATCGCTGAGGTAATTCGAACCCCAGACCTTCAGGTCGTCCACATACTTGCAGCCCGCCTGAAACTCGGCCTCGCCGATCACCGCCTCGTTGTCTTTGAACATCGCAAGAAAATGCATCTTGTCCCCGCAGATGCCCGAGTTCAGCGCAAGCACCGAAAGCACGGGGATCGGGATTGCATAGCGCTTGAACCAGTTGTTGAAGGCGATCGGTTGCGTATGCAGCGCGTCGCGTTGCATACGCGCGTGCCAATGTCCTTCTGCCTGCTTGAAGAACCGCTGGATGCGCAGGATCTCGACGATCTTCCAGATCGTCTTGGCGAGCGTTTCAAGGATCGACACGATTGCTCCGACGACGGTCGATGCGCCCGAGCTGGCGATCTGCAGGCCGAGGTCCGCGCCGCCCTTGACCATGTCATACACGCCCTGGCCGATGCTCAGCTTCATCGCGCGCTTGATGGCCTCAATGATCGTCGCGGGGTGTCCCGCGAGCAACTGGACGTCGCGCCCCGCAACCCATTCGCGATATTTCGTGATGCTGCTATCGACGGTATTGGCGATTCCCTTCGCAATGTCGAGACCCGCGCCGATCAGCGGTGCGACCGCGGCGAGCAGCTTCTTGCACAGGAAGTCGACGAGCTTGCGGATCAAACCGGGCATCACGTCGAGCGCTACGCCACCAGGGTCGTTACGGAAGTCCACCATCTTTTCGCGGATCAAGTCCCACAGTTTCCGGGCGGCTTCCTCGATCTTTGTATGAATGGATTCATACAGGCGTCGCGCAGCGCCCTCGGAA
>NZ_FCOL02000525.1 GCF_001544515.1 Caballeronia terrestris | reverse complement strand
GTAAGCGTCATGCAGAGGCCGCGCCGACCGTTCAGAACTCAAATTCCGATAGTCGTTCGTTGACGGCAGCGAGGTCAAAAGCATCGGGATCGAAGCTGCCGCCACACCATGCGAGCAGTTGCTCATGGTCTTCATGAGACGGGTCGGTTATAGCTTCTAAGAATTCGATGTACCCGGGTCCACCACCGACGTCTTCGGGCGGACAGGCGTTGCGGCCGGCCAAGCAGATCGGCGAGCGTAAGTCGGAATCAGGCGGCAAGATTTTTTCGACTTTGACGCGATGTTGCCAATTGTCGCCAAAGTCGTAGATATAGGTGAACAATTTCCGATCACCAAGTGCCACCGCGAGGGTTGCCTTGGCTTCGTCTAACACAGGCGGATCGTCGGGGACATCGGGTCGGAAGAGCGGATCGACCTCCCCATAGTTTTTGTCTCCAATGACGTACTCATGCACGTGGCCACCGTCCCACCCCATGGTCATGAGCAAGATGACGTGAAGCCTGGAAAGCTCAACGGACCCGAGAACGAGAATCTGCCGCCAAATCGCCGGTCTGAGACCCAGTAGTTCAACCCGCAACTGATAGATGAACTCTGGAGAGCTGACCATTCGCAACGTGGGTTTGCGACTGCTTGATTTGCGTGCTTGAGCCATCGTGATGGTCCGTTAAGCTGCGAGCTGTGTGGCCTGTTCAACGGGCATCAGGCGCCACGGCAGCAGTTCGTCGACGCGGTTGATGGGATGATCGGCGATCCGTTCGAAGACAGCACGCAAATACGCAAATGGCTCCACATCGTTTAGGCGTGCCGTTCCGATCAGGCTGTAGATTATCGCAGCGCTCTCGCCGCCGCCGTCGGACCCTGCGAACAGATAATTCCGGCGTCCAAGA
>NZ_FCOL02000524.1 GCF_001544515.1 Caballeronia terrestris | reverse complement strand
CTCGACTCGAAGACGATGATCGGTGCGCAGGCATCGCAGGAGCAACTCGAAAAGATCCTGTCGTATATCGATCTCGGCAAGCAGGAAGGCGCGGAATGCCTGATCGGCGGTGAACGCAATGCACTCGACGGTGAACTCGCGAACGGCTACTACGTGAAGCCGACCGTGTTCCGCGGTCACAACAAGATGCGCATCTTCCAGGAGGAAATCTTCGGGCCGGTCGTCTCCGTGACGACATTCAAGAACGAAGAGGAAGCGCTGGAAATCGCCAACGATACGCTTTATGGCCTCGGCGCAGGCGTCTGGACGCGCGACGGCACGCGTGCATACCGATTCGGCCGCGAGATTCAGGCAGGGCGCGTGTGGACGAATTGCTATCACGCGTATCCGGCGCATGCGGCTTTTGGCGGCTACAAGCAGTCGGGCATCGGACGGGAGAATCACAAGATGATGCTCGATCACTATCAGCAGACGAAAAACCTGCTCGTCAGCTATAGCCAGAAGCCGCTCGGGTTCTTCTAAGCCAAAGCGACTCGCGAGCGGTCGCAATGGCCGCTCGCTTTAAAAGGGACTCGCATGATGAGCACAGAAGAAGTACCGAGAGTCATCGCGACACCCGCCGCCGTCGATCTGATCGAGACGCTGAAAGCCGAACACGGCGACGTGCTGTTCCATCAATCGGGCGGTTGCTGCGACGGTAGCGCGCCGATGATGTTCCCCGTCAAAGAGTTCATGGTCGGCGGCTCGGACGTGAAGCTCGGCGAGATCGCAGGCGTGTCGTTCTACATGAGCGAATCGCAGTTCGCATACTGGGAGCACACGCAGTTGATCATCGATTGCGTGAAGGGCAATGGCGGCATGTTTTCGCTGGAGCGGCCCACAGGTCTGCG
>NZ_FCOL02000523.1 GCF_001544515.1 Caballeronia terrestris | reverse complement strand
TTCGAGGACTTCGTGAAATGGCCGCACGCCGTAGTAGGTCTGCACCGTGAAATCGGTGCCCTGATCCTTCTGCATTTCCCACCATGCCATGAACTGCGCTCGCACGTCCTCGCCCCATCTTGCGATGTCCTCGCCGCTCCAGTCATCGGGCGGAAGTTCATCGAACGATTCGAAGCGCAACGCAATGCCTTGCGCCGCCTCCATCCCCATCTCGGCGACGCGGAACATGTGAAACGCAAGTCCCGCCGGCGTCCGGTTGCGGTTGCGAAAAGGCGTCCTGAGTTGCTCGCGTGTGAACTGACGCACGTAGCGGGCGTTGGCGCCCATCAGCAAGTCGAGCTTCGCGACGAGTTCTGCGGGCGGAAGCGGGTCCATCACGCGGGTTTTCAGATCGAGGAATTTGATGACGTCGTTGATCGACTGGCAAAACGTATAGCGCTTCCCGATCGATACCACCGGGACGCTGCGCGCGCCAAGTTCCACCAGTTGAGCGCGTGCGGCCGGATCGTTATGAACGTCCAGCGACTCAAACTCGATACCCTGGTCCGTCAGAAACTCTTTCGTGCGCAGGCACGACGAACATCCCGGTTGCCAGAATACCTTGATGCGCGCGGCCGTCAGTGCCTCGGTCATTGTCTTTCTCCAGGATGAGCGTGTCGGTCAGGAAGCCTTGATCAGGCGTTGATGCCAGTTCAACAGCGCGAGATTCACGGCGGTCGCGAAGATGAACAGGAGACTTGCGAGCGCCATGATGGTCTGCGAGTCGTTGCGGCCCATCGCGATCATCAGCATGTGTCCGATACCGCTTTGCGACGCGAACATCTCGCCGATCAGCGTGCCGAGCAGGGTCAGCGAAAAGCCGATGCGCAAGCCCGCCAGGACCTCTGGCAC
>NZ_FCOL02000522.1 GCF_001544515.1 Caballeronia terrestris | reverse complement strand
GATAGAGGCTGTCGTCGAAGCGCATCGCCTCGACGGGCGCGACGATTTCGCCGTGCTCCACCCAGAACGTCGCGAAGCGCGTCATGCCGGTCAGCCGGCAATCCATTCGGTCGGAAAAGTTCACGTACCACAGGTTGCCGATGTAAAGCCCGGTGTCGAGCGCGGCGAGCACGTCGGTGTCGGCGAGATCGCCGCCATGCATCGAGAGCGAGACCGGCATTTCGTTCGCGAGCGCGCCGTTGGGGCGCAACCCGTACTCTCGGGCCGTGCGCGCGCTCGTGAGCTGCTGCGCGCTGCGGCCCGCCCCGATGAGCGGCACGGTCTCGCGCTGGAAGCCGTCTTCGCTGAAGCGCGGCGCGATGCCGAGATCGAGGTCCTCTATCAGCGTGACGCGCGGGTCCAGCGATATTTCCCCTCGGTTGAGTCGATAGAGTTCGCTGCGCGCCGTCGCCTGCTGGCGGGCCGAGAACGCCGTGAAGGAAGCCGTGCCGATCAGTTCAACGAGCGCGGCTGGCGCCAGCCACGCGCGATAGAGCCCCGGGTCCAGTGTGCGCGGCGTGCGAGCGAGCACCGGCATGCGTCCGACGGCCGCTTCGAGTTTCGTCGCGAAGGTCTCGTCGCTCCATTCCTCGCCCGCGTAGCTGGACTTGATCGCGCGCCCGCTGGCATCGTATAGCGACCAGCTGAAATTGAAATTGTCGACCTCGTACCAGCCGCGGCTGCCACCCGACGACGCAAAGCCGCGCGCCATCGATCCGCCCGCATAAAAGCCGACGAAGTCGAGCCCGGCCGCGTCTCGTTCGACCGCGCTCAAGAGTGATTCGATATCCGGCAGCGTGCCGCGGCGCCGCGTGGTCTGCGTCCACACCGAGGTATCGACGAGCAGATGAGGAT
>NZ_FCOL02000521.1 GCF_001544515.1 Caballeronia terrestris | reverse complement strand
AAGCATCCCTGCACTACGATGCAAGCACTCTCACGCAAACACCGAATCCGGCGAAGGATTCCATCTATCGTCACCTGCTCGTTGCCGTCCAGCGTACCGGCATCTGCATCGAAGCGATCAGCCTTGCTACGCAGTTCGCGCAGGCTATCGGCGCGCGTATCACTTTCCGGCGACTGCTGACTGCCTGCGAGCGCAGCGATTCGCAGGTGAACTCCGCCGGCCAATTCGCTGCGCTCGCCTGGCCGGTTGCGGAAGGGTCGGGCGATTTGCGGGCGAGAGCGGAAACGGGCGCGCGCACAGGATTGCGCGTCATGTTGGATAGATGCACACCCAAGGAATAGAGAAATGACGCGAAACATCCCGATCTGCCGCGTTGACGCCCTAAATACCGGCTCACGCATGCTGGCGCACGTCGAAGGACGCAGCATCGCGCTGTTCAACATAGAAGGTGTCGTTCACGCAATCGACAATACCTGCCCACACAACGGCGCAGCGCTCGCGAGTGGCCGCCTTGACGGCCATGTCTTGCAATGTCCGGCGCACGGTTTGCGCTTTGATCTCGTGTCGGGGTATCTCGTCGGCGCGAAGGGTTTGTGCCTGAACAAGCTATCCGTCGAGACTATCGACGGCACCCTGGTAGCGCAAGTCGACGAATGACTTCGCAGCCGTCCGCAGATAGGGGAACGGCGGGCACGGTGCCTGTGCAAGCGTCGATCTGGCGGGACGATCAGCCGTTCTCCAAGAATGCGCTGCCCTACGTATAAAGCCTCGATGTGTATGAGATAGGAGTTGCAATTGAAAATATTAGTGTGTGTCAAACGCGTGGTCGACTACAACGTGAAAGTCCGCGTGAAATCGGACGGCAGCGGCGTCGACATCGCGAACGTGAAGATGTCGAT
>NZ_FCOL02000520.1 GCF_001544515.1 Caballeronia terrestris | reverse complement strand
ATCGCGATCGGTCACCCGATCGGCGCATCCGGCTGCCGCATTCTCGTCACGCTCCTGCACGAAATGCAGAAGCGCGATGCGAAGAAGGGCTTGGCGTCGCTGTGCATCGGCGGCGGAATGGGCGTGGCGATGGCGGTCGAGCGTCCGTAAGCGCGGTCAGCGGCGATTCTCATCGGTTATCGGCCACAACAGGTTTGCTGAGACGAGCGGGAAGCGACGGGCGGCACCGCCGGCTTTCCGCATAACGAAAATGGAGTGAGATATGACGAAGCGCATAGCGTATGTGACGGGTGGCATGGGTGGCATTGGCACGAGCATCAGTCAACGTTTGCATAAGGACGGCTATACGGTCGTCGCCGGCTGTGGCCCGAACTCTCCGCGCCGTGTCAAATGGCTTGAGGAACAGAAGGCGCTTGGGTACGACTTTATCGCGTCGGAAGGCAATGTCGGTGACTGGGAATCGACCAAAAAAGCGTTCGACAAGGTCAAGGCAGAAGTCGGCGAGATCGACATCCTCGTGAACAACGCCGGCATCACGCGCGATGGTGTGTTCCGCAAGATGACGCACGAGGACTGGACCGCGGTCATCGACACCAACTTGACGAGCCTCTTCAACGTGACCAAACAGGTGGTCGACGGCATGGTCGAGCGCGGTTTCGGGCGGATCATCAACATTTCGTCGGTGAACGGTCAGAAAGGACAGTTCGGCCAGACCAACTATTCGACGGCGAAGGCCGGCATCCACGGATTCACGATGGCGCTCGCGCAGGAAGTGGCGACCAAGGGCGTGACGGTCAACACGGTGTCGCCGGGCTATATCGGCACTGAACCGCCCCGGAAATATAGGAGACTTCGGATCTTGGCTGTGACAGGAGATTTAATGGAATGGACGCCCCCACCCG
>NZ_FCOL02000519.1 GCF_001544515.1 Caballeronia terrestris | reverse complement strand
GGCGGGCGCCGCGCGCGATGCGTTGCTGCTGCGCGTCATCGGCAGCCCGGACCCTTACGGCAAGCAGATCGACGGCATGGGCGGCGCGACTTCGAGCACCAGCAAGGCGGTGATCGTCGCGAGGAGCTGCAAGGCCGGTCACGATGTCGATTACCTGTTCGGGCAGGTTGCCATCGATCGCGCGTTTATCGACTGGAGCGGCAACTGCGGCAATCTTTCCGCCGCCGTGGGACCGTTCGCGATCACGAACGGCTTGATCGATCCCGAACGCGTGCCGGATAACGGCGTGGCTACCGTGCGCATCTGGCAGGCCAACATCGGCAAGACGATCATCGCGCATGTGCCCGTCACCCAGGGCGCGGTCCAGGAAACCGGCGACTTCGAACTCGACGGCGTGACATTCCCCGCGGCCGAAGTGCAACTCGAATTCATGGACCCGGCGGCCGAGGAAGACGGCGCCGGCGGCGCGATGTTCCCCACGGGCAATCTGGTCGACGACCTCGAGGTGCCGGGCATCGGCACCTTGAAGGCCACGATGATCAATGCGGGCATCCCGACGATCTTCGTGAACGCCGAGGCAATCGGCTACACGGGCGCCGAGCTGCAGGACACCATCAACAGCGATCCGAATGCTCTGGCGATGTTCGAGACCATCCGCGCACATGGAGCGGTCCGCATGTGCCTGATCAGGCACATCGACGAGATCGCGAGCCGGCAGCACACGCCGAAAATCGCCTTTGTCGCGAGGCCCGCGGACTACGTTTCATCCAGCGGCAAACCGGTTGCCGCCAATGAGGTGGACCTTCTGGTGCGCGCGATGTCGATGGGCAAGCTGCATCACGCGATGATGGGCACGGCCGCCGTGGCGATCGGCACGGCGGCGGCCATTCCTGGAACACTGGTGAGT
>NZ_FCOL02000518.1 GCF_001544515.1 Caballeronia terrestris | reverse complement strand
GTGCCACAGATGTGATCCCAGTACGAGAAGGCGTCGGCCGACAGCTTCGACGCACGCGACGGCATGATCGGATACGGGTGGTCGGGTAGGAACCGGGCATTGCTGCACTATTCCCCCCTAAGAACCGTACGTGCGAGTTTCCTCGCATACGGCTCAAGCCTCTGCAAAGCCCCTTTTTAAGGGAGCCGGCAGTCCGCTGTTACCGAGACTATGAGTTTGTCTATGGCAGTTGGGGTGCAAGAGTAAGAGGTTCGACAGTGAATCAGAACCGCCCAGAGCCCTCGGAACGATGTGATGGACGTGCCATCCCGTTTCGCGAGTCAGCGGCTCCTGACAGTTCGGACATACACCGTCTTGCCCGACCCAAAGATTCAGCAATCGAGTCCGACCTTGAAGCTTGTCCTTCATCGACCTAGTGAGACGATCTTCGAAGTATTGCTCCCAAGCCAGATCAAAAAGATTTGCTTCGCCCTTGATCTTCGCATGGCGCCGAATTGGCGTGTCGCTGGCTCGCACCAACTTCACAACCGACTCCTTGCCATTCTCACCCAGCACCTTCGTACCAAACACCCACGTACGCGAACCGTGACGAAGAAAGTACCGCTCCTTTGTCCAAGTTCCCGACTTGTTTGGGTGTCTTCGACGCGCCCATCGCCAAAGCAGCTTCCATATAACCATGTCGACCTTGTGGAAAATCTCCTTGGCAACCTGGTTGCAATGATAGTTCGCCCAGCCCCGAATTAAAGGGTTAAGGCTTCGTATCACCACTTCCTGTTTCGCGGTTCTGACCTTCCGCAGTACAGCTTTGACTTTGTCAAGGAACGCTTGCACGTTCTTCTTGGCTGGCATGATGAGCAGCCGCCCACCATATTTCCGAACATTCCAGCCTAGAAAATCAAAGCCTTCATC
>NZ_FCOL02000517.1 GCF_001544515.1 Caballeronia terrestris | reverse complement strand
CGCGAATATGACGCTGGACGGACTGGAGGCGGCAGTAGATGCAAGCGTGGGACCGACGGAACGCGCACGCCGAAAGTTCAAGATCAACGTCAATCGGTATGCGGACGACTTCGTTGTGACCGGGGTGTCTAAAGACATTCTGGAGCAGAAAGTACTTCCTGCGGTCAAGCAGTTCCTGGCTGTTCGAGGTCTGGAACTCTCGGAAGAGAAAACTAGAGTCACCCACATCGCCGATGGGTTCGATTTCCTTGGGCAGAATGTCCGCAAGTACGCGGGCAAGCTGCTTATCAAACCGGCCAACAAAAGTGTGAAGGCACTTCTGGAAAAGGTAAGGAAATTCGTGAGACAGCACATGAGCGCCACACAGCGGAATTTGATCGTACAGCTCAACCCGGTGATTCGGGGCTGGGCCATGTATCACCGTCATGTGGTCTCAAAATCTCATTTTACGTCGGTAGATGCTCACATCTGGCGCCTCTTGTGGAAATGGGCGATGCGTCGGCACCCCACGAAAGGCGCGGGCTGGGTGAAACACAAATACTTTCGCGTAGAGGGGAACCGTACCTGGGCATTTACTGCCCGGTCACAAGCCCACGGGGTAACCCGGCTGTTTCGGGCGGCGGCGGTTCCGATTGTCCGTCACGTGAAGGTACGTGGCCAGGCCAATCCGTTTGACCCCGCGTGGTCGTCTTACTTTGCCCGCCGTCGAACCACGATTGACGATTGATTGCCCGGTACCAACGCTGGTGCTGGTGAATGGCTTGAGCCGGATGCGGGGCGACTCGCACGTCCGGTTCTTAGGGGGCGGTGGCGCAGTAATGCGCTACCGCTACCCGACATCGGGGTGGACAGCCAAACGGGGCTGACACACAGCGCCGTGGTGACAGCAGCGAACGTGCACGACAAGCATGCGCT
>NZ_FCOL02000516.1 GCF_001544515.1 Caballeronia terrestris | reverse complement strand
GTGCTGGGGCACGTCTGAAGCACACGGCGAAACGTCCCGGCGACAAAGCTTGCTTCTGCGCATTGCGATGCGTAGCCTACCAACCGTGCGCTTGTCGTCTGGAGCGCGCCGAATGCCGTCCAATCGACGCGGCGCCCAGTGCTAAAATCGTTTCCCCGTACTTCTGCGATCTCATTCCCATGTTTTGCGAAGGGTTCGAGAGAATGCTCCAGGGGACTTCCCCCGCGCCCCATTTACAGCGGCAGAACTCAACCCGTTCGACGAGGCTGCGCCCACTGGTTCGCCGTCCGTTCGTAGTGAGCAGAAATTGCTGTCTTCAGTGCGGAGTGAACTGGATGCTCGAAACCGACCTGTCGAACTGGGGCCGGCACGAGTGGTTCGTCTATACCATTCGTCGAGCATTCCCGAGCCATGCAGCGTTTCGGCTCCTGCTTCGCAGGTGGAAACCTGATTTTCCAGCACTCACGCTCGTGAACGCCACGGATGCGGTGAGCCCGGAGTGGCGATATGAAATGTCGATACAGCCAGGATCGCTTCCCTGATTTTAACGGGCTAGCGCCGGCCGCCGCCGCGTGCGCCTCCGCCTCCGCTGCCACTACGAGCAGTGCCGCCCCCACGGTTGAAGTTCGAAGACTGCACGCTCGCTTGTCCGCGATTGTAGTCGCGCTGTGCCGTGCCGCCTCCGCCGACGCCCTGGAATGCCGAGTCGCGGCTTCCTCCCGAGTAACTGCCGCCGCTTCTGTCGCCGGTCTGCACGTTTGACGAACCGACACGAGTGGGCGTTTGCGCGCGATTGTTCGCCGCCGCACTTCGATTGGGCGTCTGTGCGCGATTGATGGCTGGGGGGTCGCGGTTGGGGGTCTGCGCGCGATTGTTGGCTGAGGCCGTGCGATCCGACGTCTGCGCGCGATTGTTGGCCGAGGC
>NZ_FCOL02000515.1 GCF_001544515.1 Caballeronia terrestris | reverse complement strand
AACAAAGAAAGACAGGAACTGCTAGCGCTGATCGAGCGGAAGACGGCGGCGCAGCGAGATGTGATGCGGGCGCGCATCGCGTTGTGGGCCCACGAGGGCCACTCCAATACGGTGATTGCGCGGGAACTGGGTGTCTCGGTGCAAACGGTCTGCCTGTGGCGCAAGCGCATTGCCCAGCAAGGTGCCCAAGGCATTCGCGAAGGCGAGCGCAGTGGCCGTCCGCCACGCATCACGCATGAAGCGCGGCTGCAGTTGATTGCGCTGGCGTGTGAAACGCAGGAACCTGAGGGACGGGTCACCCCGACGCTCGACGAGATTGCGGCGCGCGCCGTGGAGCGCGGCGTCGTCGAACAGATCAGCCGCAGCCATGTGCAGCGCATTCTGCAGGCCGGCGACGTGCGTCCGCACCGGGTCCGGCAATGGCTACACAGTCCGGACCCGGCCTTTCGCGAGAAGGTCAACGGGATTTGCAAACTGTACCGCAAGGCCCCCAGAAACGCGGTGGTGCTCAGTATCGACGAGAAGACTGGCATTCAGGCCATTGAGCGCAAGCACCCGGGACGCGCGCCCGCGCCCGGACGGCTGCGCCGTCGTGAGTTTGAATATGTTCGTCACGGCACCCAGGCGCTGATTGCCGCGCTCGATGTGCATACCGGACAGGTACGGGCAGAATGCCGCGAGCGGCGTACCCAGGACGATCTGGTCGCCTTCATGGATCGCGTGGCAATCGCGTACCCGGACAAACAGGTGCACGTTGTCTGGGACAATCTGAACACACATCGCGCCCAGGCCGTCTGGCATGCGTTCAACGTGCGGCACGGCAAGCGCTTTCACTTCCACTTCACGCCGTTGCACGCAAGCTGGGTCAATCAGATCGAACTCTGGTTTGCCCGCTACACGCGCCGAGTGTTGCGCCATGCGAGCCACA
>NZ_FCOL02000514.1 GCF_001544515.1 Caballeronia terrestris | reverse complement strand
GCAACAGGCGATGCTCGCACTGCACCGCATGCGTCAGCAGTTGGTCAAGTTCCGCACCATGCAGATCAACAATCTGCGAGGCCTGCTCACCGAGTACGGCGAAGTGATGGCCGTGGGCCGTGCAGCGCTCGACAACGGAATACCCTCCGCATTCGCGCGACTGGCCCAGCGCCTGCCCGCAGTGCTCATTGATACGCTGCGCGAGCAATGGAATGGACTTGCTACGCTCGATCACCAGATCGGCGCCATCGAACGACGGATGCGAGACTGGAAGAAGGAAGACCGCGCCGTTAAAGCAATCAGCGAGATACCTGGTGTGGGCCTGCTCACGGCCACGGCCGCGGTAGCCATGATCGGCGACGCGAAAGCATTCCGGTCCGGCCGCGAGTTCGCCGCCAGCGTCGGGCTCGTGCCCAAACAGACCGGTTCCGGAGGAAAGATCCAACTGCTGGGAATCAGCAAGCGCGGCGATACCTATTTACGCACCCTGCTGGTTCATGGTGCACGCAGCGTTGTCAAAAGCCGCAAACACACTGACCCCTGGCTCGAACAAATCAGGCAGCGACGTCCGTTCAACGTTGTAGTGGTTGCCTTGGCCAACAAGATGGCGCGCACAATCTGGGCAATTCTGGCCCACGACCGGCCATATCAAAACGGGTTCAACAGTGTGAGGCCAACCCCGAGCGCGCCGCTTGCATAAAGCGGTTGCTCTTTTTTTTAGGACCTTCAAAGACTGCGTTGGAAATCGAGTGTGATGGCAAAACAGGTCGGACCCGGGACCCGCTAAACCTGAATGAGAGCAGGAGCGTCCAGCTCGCCGGTTCAATGAGGTGCGAGTCCGCGGCTTCCATACAGGCCCGCAGCAGACTCATGCTGCAACAAGGTCGGATATACAGCTGCATCCCGTCCCTGTCATGTTCATCTCCCTT
>NZ_FCOL02000513.1 GCF_001544515.1 Caballeronia terrestris | reverse complement strand
TGTCCGCACCGCGCCGCAGCGCATCCGTGAGCCGCGCGACGACGAGCGGCAGCAACGCGTCATCGAGCAGCCGCCGATACGTCACCTGCGCCTGCTGGCCGAGCTTGTCGCCCTGATACAGCCACAGCCGCGTGAGCCACGGCACGGGCTTGCCCGCGTCCGCAGCGCCGCCCGGCAGCGCGCGCGCCGCGTCGAGCATCGGCAGGAGCGCGCGCGGATCGCCCAGCGCATCGGCGTGGGCCGTGAGCTGTTGCAGATGGCGCATCTGCTGGTCGAACGTCGCGACATACGCGCGGTTGCGCTGATAGCTCACCGCCATGCCGGTCAACGCCAGTGCGAGCGTCATGCCGATCAGCGCGAGCGCGCCGCGCTGCAGCCACGCCCGGCAGCGCTCGAGCCGCGGATTCGAACCGGCCAGCCCCGCTTCGCCGATCACCACGTCCTTCAGCAACCGGTTGATGAAGTACGCGCGCCCCGCCGCGTCGCGGTTGAAGGCCACATCGCGGCGCAGCCCGAACGACTGAGCGATCGAGCTGATCGCGCGATCGATCGGCCGGCCGTGCTGCGTGCCGCTCGTAAAGTACACGCCGCGCAAAAGCGGCGCCGTTTCGTAGCGCGTGCCGCGAAACGTATCGTCGAGAAAGCGGCGCAGCGCCGGCTGAAGTCCCGCGAATTGCTGTGGAAACCCGTAGATCAACGCGCGGCGGAGTACATCGGTTTCGCGCTGCATGCGGTGCAGCACGCGTGCTTGCAGCCGGTCGCCGAGCGCATCGAATTCGCCGGGGAACACGCCGAGCGCCCGCTCCGCATTCGCCGATTCGTCGAGCGGAAACGTCATGCCCCATACCTGCGTACGCTCTTCGTGGCCGAGGTCGTCGAAGAACTCGGTGAAGCCCGCGAGCAGGTCGCACTTCGTCACCACCAGATAG
>NZ_FCOL02000512.1 GCF_001544515.1 Caballeronia terrestris | reverse complement strand
GGATTTTTGCCTTGCTGCCTTCGGCTCGCTCCCAGTACAGGCGCGCGAATTGGCGGATGTCCATCTGAGCGCCAAACATTTTCACATACTTGCGGTAGTCCGCTTCGATTTGAGCCGAATAACACATGAGTCGCTCCGGAGTCGCTTTTTCTATCCGACTTATTACATATCAAAAACTACATTTCAGGGGTGCAGACAGCGTTGCCCTTTAGGCAGCGGTGAAGGCGGGAGGGCAGCGCGTCGAGGTTCTGGAAAAGCCGCGATTCGCGGGCCGACCTTATCGTCATGTTTGTGAGAGTGCGTCGCCCCATATTTCAGCTCGAAGTGCGCGCCCTTCCCGCTGCGCGTAGGCGGAAAATGCTCACCTTCGACACAGGTAACTTCGAACGTTCCCTTACCGTCTTCGTGCACCACCGAATAAATCCCTGAAATTTTTACGATCTCGCCCGGCTTGTATGAATTGTCGCCCGCCATCTGTTTCTCCTTTTCCGATGAAGGTGGAACAAACTGACCAGCAAGACGCGTTCCGAGGAACGGCTAGCTCGTCTAATCAACCTTCATTTTTGGCGGATGTCTTCTAATTGCACACCACCGCCTGAGCGTGGATATTGGGGCATATTGATACGCCCCTCTTGGACGCCACCATGTAGTTGCGCACGGTCGCGGACCCGGACTGCCTTGTCTTTTGAGATCGGTGCCTGACGTGCAGCGGTCGCGTCTCAGGATTGAGAATACGCGTGAAGCAGTATGCTTCGGCTGCATTTGGTAACGTAACATATTCAATTGTATTTATTGGCTGAACATTATGCCAACTTCGAAAAAGCGAAGATTAGCCAAGGTGCCGCGCAAAGGATCGAAAGTCCTTTTGCTACCCGTGGCTCGGCGAGAGTCGGATACGATGGCCCTGCGATCACGGCTTGCATTTGAGAC
>NZ_FCOL02000511.1 GCF_001544515.1 Caballeronia terrestris | reverse complement strand
GGTAACGCCAACTGGGGTCCGGCGCACCGGCGATGGATAAGCGTGTTTGCATTCCCAAACGAATAGCCGGCGTAGCGCTGAGCTTTGCTACACAGATTCGATCCTGAAGGCGGTGTAGCCCGGCACCCGAGCAACCCGTGGTTGAACTATGCAACGGACAGCATTCGCTTTGCGGCTTTAGATAGCGGCAGGCTCAAGGGGCGGACCTCTGTAATGCGGTAACCAACCCGCGAATATCAGTGCGATCCACCGTCGACACTTACTGCCACGTCGCCCCCAGGAAGTTCATGTGCCCAGCAGACAAAAACCGAAAACCGATCCCGATTGACACGGAAAGTCATATCAGTCCGTTCGGCCTTTGCTGCCGTTGCTGCGAGCCGGGATCTACGTCAGCAGTGTGGCCGATTGCTGACGTCGACGGCATCGAGCACCCAAGAGGGCAGTCTCCTGCATCAGCGAATTCACACTCGACCCTCTCCGCCCACTCCTCTACTGTCGAACGGAACGGCAACTTCCCAAGTACAGCAGCCGTAGATTTCACCGCTCCGGTCGACGAAACATTGAGCGACCCAGCCGTACGGCCGGGGCTTTCCCACGTCAGTTCAATTCTCGCGTCGTATCACGGGTTGCTTCGAGTTCCCGCGAGGGAACGGATAGCGCAGGCCTCCAGTTGCCCCGCCAGACCCGCCAGGCGATCGCGGGGCTGAGCAGCGACGGCGGCGGGATCATCAGGTTTACAACCTTCAGAAAGGTAGTCGCCAGCGTGCTGTCGTTCGTCGCAGCAAGATGAAGCTTACCGATGTACCAGTTGATGAAACGCAGCATAGGCGGACGCGCGCCCTTGACTTGCGGATGGCGAAGGTCGTTGCCAACCGCGATGTCCCACGGAATATCGACGATCTTCGCGGCCGCTCTGAAGAATCGTCGCGCAAGAT
>NZ_FCOL02000510.1 GCF_001544515.1 Caballeronia terrestris | reverse complement strand
CATCGTGACAAGGCCGCGGCGCCGCGCTACTTCGAAAAGTCAATCGACCAAAACGGTGAGCCCGAGACGGTGACAATCGATAAAAGCGATGCGAACCTGGCGGCGCTGGATGCTCTCAACGCTGAGCGGGAAACACCGATCAAGATTCGCCAGAACAAGTCTCTGAACAACGTTGTAGAGCACGACCATCGGGCGATCAAGCGACGCACGCGGCCATGCTGGGCTTCAAGAATTTTCGTATCGCCAAGCGCCAAATGGAGGACCGTGGCATCGCATGCACTCATGCCGAGCAATTCTACTCACTGGCGGCATAAGCAATCCTCACTATACTGCAGTCTGTTCGCCATCTTGCCCTTAACGCGACAAAACCTCAACGGCCTGCCCACCCGAAGTGCTCCCCGGTGCCCCTGTCCCGGATGTTCGTACCATACGCCAAAAATCGCGGCAGGGATGGATGAGGCACCAGGGCTTATCATGCCGGCTACCAACGCCATTGAATCGATCAACATGAGCCTGCGCAAGGTGATCAAGACCCGCAGCTCGTTTCCGACTGACGACGCCGTGACCAAGCTGTTTTACCTGTCGCTGAACAACATCAGCAAGAACTGGACGATGCCAATCCGCGATTGGAAGGCCGCTTTGAACCGCTTTACTATCCAGTTCGAGGACAGGCTGATGCCCCGTTAAACCACAACCTGTTTACACAAAATTCGGGACACCCCCCTGCACCCGGGTGACTAGATGACCGAATTGGAGATTGAAATGTTCTTACGTCGGCCGAAGAATCGGCGGGGCGAACTGCCCTACAATGTGACGCATACTGCGAAACAGGCCCTGCCGAGGGAACTTTCGGGAATCTGGTCTCGCCGAACACGCGGTAGCTTAAGAACGGGTCGCGAAGCCGCAGGGCACGGGGGCGCCATGAGTGACGCACCGTTTC
>NZ_FCOL02000509.1 GCF_001544515.1 Caballeronia terrestris | reverse complement strand
GATCTGGTCGTCGCCGGATTCGTAGCCGACGAGCAGAAGCCGCAGTCCGTTCTCCTTCATCACCTTGAGCGTTGAATAAGGCACATTTGCTTTCGCGTTGCACGACCACGTCACTCCCAGCTTGCCAAGACCGCGGGCGATTTCTTCGGCTCTCGGCCTGAGATCGGTGAAGGTATCGTCGTCGAACATGATCTCCTTGATCTCGGGCATGTTGTCCCTGATCCACTTCACTTCTTCGAGGACGTTGTCGACCGAACGCGTGCGATAGCGATGCCCGCCGACCGTCTGCGGCCAGAGGCAAAAGGTGCATCGGGATTTGCAGCCTCTGCCCGTGTAGATCGACACATACGGATGTTTGAGGTAGCCGCTGAAGTAATTCGCGGTCGTAAGGTCGCGCTTGTAGATAGGCGCGACAAACGGCAACTGGTCCATGTCCTCCAGGATCGGCCGGGCTTCGTTGTGCATGATCCCGCCATCGGGCAGCCGATAACTGAGACCGGGAATCGACTTGAGCGGGAGCCCTTGCGCGATGTCGCGACATGTGAAGTCGAATTCTTCACGGCACACGAAGTCGATCGCATCGCTCGCCGTCAGCGAGCCGTGGGGATCGACGGCGACCTTTGCCCCGACCATCCCGACGAGGATCGCGGACTTCCGTCGTTTTAAATGCTCCGCGAATTGGGCATCGCTCAAGAACGACGGCGTGCTCGTATGAATGATTACTAGGGCGTACTGCTGAGCAATGTCGAGAGACTCGTCTAGGGACAGGCCATCTGCGGGAGCATCCAGGACGCGGCTGTCCTCGATCAGCGCAGCGGGCTGGGCAAGCCACGTTGGATACCAGAATGACCGAATTTCGCGCTTGGTCTGGAAACGTGAGCCCGCTCCGCCATCGAAGCCGTCAAACGAAGGTGCCTGTAGAAACAGCGTTTTCATATATGCC
>NZ_FCOL02000508.1 GCF_001544515.1 Caballeronia terrestris | reverse complement strand
TCTTTATTTAGCTTTATTGCATAGCTTTTATTAAATTACAAACGATATTGCTGTTCAAGTTATCGTTAACCCTCGGCAAAAAAGCTTTGCATGAAAGACATCCCTACTCGTCGAGTTGGTGTTCCACCGAACGCGCGAGCGTCCGGGCTACACTGCGGGCGCCCTTTCAATCCAAACCTTTCGCGTCAGGAACGACTACGCTGGAGCACGAACGATGCAATCCGAATCATCCTCACGTCCCATTTACATGGACTACAGCGCGACGACGCCGGTCGATCCTCGCGTGGTCGAGAAAATGGTTCCGTTTCTATCCGAGCACTTCGGCAACCCCGCATCGCGCAGCCACAGCTACGGCTGGAAAGCGGAAGAAGCGGTTGAGACCGCGCGAGGGCACGTGGCCGATCTGCTGCACGCGGACCCGCGTGAAATCATCTGGACGTCGGGCGCGACCGAAGGCAACAACCTCGCGATCAAAGGGGCGGCAAACTTTTACAAGGCGCGCGGCCGTCACATCGTGGCGGTGAAAACCGAGCACAAGGCGGTGCTGGACACCTGCCGCGAGCTGGAGCGACAAGGATTCGAAGTCACGTATCTGGACGTCGGGCAAGACGGACTGCTCGACCTCGCAACGGTCCGCGCAGCACTGCGCGCCGACACCGTCCTCGTGTCCGTCATGATGGTCAACAACGAGACCGGCGTGATACAGCCGATCGCCGGAATCGGGGCGATGTGCCGCGAGAAAGGCATCGTGTTTCATTGCGACGCGGTGCAGACGGCCGGCAAGATCGCCATCGACGTCGATGAACTCGCTGTCGATTTGCTGACGGTGACTGCGCACAAAGTCTATGGCCCGAAAGGCATCGGCGCGCTGTACGTGCGGCGCAAGCCGCGCGTGCGCATAGAAGCACAGATGCACGGTGGCGGACACGAACGCGGGATGCGCTCAGGCA
>NZ_FCOL02000507.1 GCF_001544515.1 Caballeronia terrestris | reverse complement strand
CGTTCACTGATCATGACCTCTGGAGTGATGAAATGCTTTCCTCGCTGTTGCGTCCTGGCTCGAGGCACACGAAGTGCACGGCCCGTACGCAAACAGGCAGTGAGTTCTTTTCGCAGAGCGCCACGGCCCTGAATGTAAAGCGCCTGATAGATGGCTTCGTGAGAGATTCTCATGGATTCGTCTTCGGGATAGTCAGCCTGCAATCGTCGACTAATCTGTTCGGGACTCCAGCAAGTGCCCCAACGCCGGTCCGCGCGGCGGCCTTGCCGTCGTCCTTTCCATGGTACGTCGGGTCCGGCAATCGGCCTGCCTTCAGTGTCGGTGACTGCTCCCGCCAATCGACTCTGCACATAATTCTTTAATCTCTCGTTCTTGGCCAGTCTGGAAGCTTTCGGACGTTCCGCGGCACGCTCAGCTTTCCACTGAGCAACCGTCGCCCTGTATAACAAAATACCGCCACGGGTTGCGGCGTTACGGCGCAACTCGCGCGAGATGGTCGACGGTGAGCGCTGCAGTCTTCGCGCGATCTCACGAATCCCGCAATCCTGCGCCCGTAGCAGCGCAATTTCCTCGCGTTCAGAAAAAGACAGATAAGGCGCAGTGCCCGGCGTCAGTTCGATCGGCGGCATTCCGCCCGCATCACGAAACCATCTTGGCCCCAAAGGTTGTGACACGCCACACGCCCGCGCCGCAGCCTCGCTCTCCATGCCTTGCGCGACACAATTCCAGAACGCCCGCTTTGTATCTAGCTGATTGACACCTGGCCTGCCGGGCGATTGCATTATTGGTCTTCCTGTCTGTTCCGAACCCCAACCCTGTGGTCGTCCCATTTGACACCTCATTTAGGAGGTGTTGCAACGACCAGTTGAATTCGCCTTGACTGCCGCGGTCTGTGTGGTGAATCAGACCGACGGGCGGTCGGTGCGACGCGACCGCCCGAAACAGCGCCTGCA
>NZ_FCOL02000506.1 GCF_001544515.1 Caballeronia terrestris | reverse complement strand
GGGCCAACCGCAGCAGGCGACCTTCAAGCCCGAGGAAATCGAGGCGCTCGTGGCGCCGATCGCACTGTATCCGGACTCGGTGATGTCCCAGGTTCTGATGGCCTCGACCTATCCGCTCGAAATCGTGCATGCCGCACGCTGGGTCAAGGCGAACCCGAAAATCAAGGGCGATGCAGCCGTGAAGGCGGTACAGGACCAGCCGTGGGATGTCAGCGTGAAATCGCTGGTCGCGTTTCCGCAGGTACTCGAACCGATGAACGACAAGCTCGACTGGACTCAGAAGCTCGGCGATGCGTTCCTCGCGCAGGAAAAGGACGTGCTCGCTGCGGTGCAACGGCTGCGCGCACGCGCCCAGGAATCTGGCAACCTGAAGTCCAACGAACAGCAGAAGGTGACCGTGGAAGCCGCGCCGGCTGGCGGTGAAACTGCGCCCGCTGGCGGGCAAGCTGCACAGACCATCGTGCGCATCGAGCCGGCGAACCCGGAGGTGATCTACGTGCCTGCCTACAACCCGACGGTCGTGTATGGCGCGTGGAGTTATCCCGCCTATCCACCGTATTACTGGCCACCCTCTCCGGCTTACTATCCCGGCGCCGCGCTCGCGACGGGGTTTGCCTGGGGCATCGGCCTTGCCGCCGCCGGAGCGATCTTCAGCAATTGCAACTGGGGAGGCGGAGGCGTCAATATCAATGTCAACAAGGCTGCCAATATCGATCGCAACTTCGATCGAAGCAAGGTGGAGGGCGGCAAATGGCAACACGACGCGAGCCATCGTCAGGGTGTCGCGTATCGCGACAATGCGTCCCGCGAGAAATTCGCGAAGAACGTCCCTGGCGCCGATTCGCGCGGTGACTTCCGTGGCCGTACCGGCGGCGCGTCTGATCGCGCCGCGGTGGCCGACCGAGCCGGCGCGGGCAACCGCGCGGGCGGCGCGAACAGCGCGGGTGTGGCCG
>NZ_FCOL02000505.1 GCF_001544515.1 Caballeronia terrestris | reverse complement strand
AGGGCGCAGCGAAGGCGGAGGTCACGAAGTCGTTTGACCCAGGACCGGGCTGGACCAAGGCGCCCGATCGCGACGGCCATTAAACACCCGTCACCGGAGCGAGCGCCAGAGATGCTCGAGTAGGCAACGCAATCAGCGTGGGCGTCATCGCCCGGATCGTGCGGCACAACATGCAATATGCGGAGGCGGCCGCGCACGCGTCCTCGGACACGGTATAGATTCTTGGGCTTGCATACGCGCACCTCAGAGACGGTCAGTATCGCTGCCCGGGGAATCGGTCGACGATTTGGAACCTTTTTGGCCCGCCGTTGGCTGCGGCGCGGGAGACTCTTTAAATGCGCGCTGTTCCAGCGGCGTGGTGCTAGTCGGCCTGCGTCGGCGCTCACTGTTTGCATCGATCCCCTGTCCGCTTTCGTCCTGGTCGCCATCGTCAGGCTGCGCCCCTGCGTTCGGTGCGTTCGGTGCGTTCGGTGGGGTATGAAGCCGCATATGCGGCACCGGAATCTCAATACCTGCCTCGTCCATCTTGCGCTTGAGCCGCGCGTTAAACGCGCGCGCCACGCTCCACTGCTGCAACGGCCGCGTCTTGATCTGCGCTTTCACAACCATCCAGTTGGCCTCGAAGCGATCGAGTCCCCACACCTCAACGGGCGCAAGTATCTCCTTTCGCAGGCGAAAATCTCGCTGCAGATCTGCGCCCACTTCCACAATCATGCGCGAGACATCCTCGAGATCAACGGAGAACGGCACCCGTACCTCGAACACCGCGTTGGCGAAGTCGCGCGACAGGTTCTTCACGATCTTGATCTGCGAGAAGGGAATGGTGTGAACCGCGCCTTGTCCGTCACGTAACCGGACCGTGCGGATCGTCAGGTCCATGACGATGCCGGCGTGACTGCCGTCAATTTCAATCCAGTCACCAGCCGAAATCGTCTCCTCGACAATGATGAAGAGCCC
>NZ_FCOL02000504.1 GCF_001544515.1 Caballeronia terrestris | reverse complement strand
GCCTTACGAGCGCATCGAAAAGGTCGCGCGTTCGGACATCTCGCGCGGTTTCGTCGATTCGACGGTCGCGCTCGCGAAAAGCGAAAACCTCACCGTGCGCGATCTGCTCGACCGAAATCCGGGCGCGCATCGGATCATCGTCGGCACGCCGGAGCAGATCGCGGACGACATCGCGCGCTGGTTCGACGAACGCGGCGCAGACGGCTTCAACCTGAACGCCGATGTCTTTCCGTCGGGCCTCGCCGCTTTCGTCGATCACGTCATTCCGCTCTTGCAGCGCAAGGGCATTTTCCGGCGCGAATACCAGGGCTCGACGCTGCGCGAGCACCTTGGCCTGCCGCGCCCCGAGAGCCAATACGTCCGCGCGCATCAGGCCGCGTAAGGCGACGTAATCGATAAGAGAGGACCACGACCGCATGACCATCATTCTGGAGCGCCCGAGCGCCACGCAAACCGCAATCATTCGCTCGGACGAAGAAGCGCTTGACGTTGCGCGCCGTCTTGCGCGCGAGTTCGAAGCGGATGCACCGCAGCGAGATCGCGAGCGTCGCCTGCCGCGCGCCGAAGTCGAGGCGTTCAGCCAGTCGGGGCTGTGGGGCATCAGCGTGCCGCGCGAGTTCGGCGGCGCCGATCTCTCGGTGCAAACCATTGCGGACGTTTTCGAATCGATCTCGGCAGCGGACCCGTCTCTCGGGCAGATTCCGCAGAATCATTTCGCCACGCTCGAACGACTGCGCTACGACGGTACGCCCGCACAGCAGGAATTCTTCTTTTCGCGCGCGCTCGCCGGTGAACGTTTCGGCAACGCCACCGCCGAGCCGGGCGACCGTCTGCCGTCCGGGCACGAGACACGCGTGCGGCGCAAGGCGCGGGGCGTCGTGCTGTCGGGTCACAAGGTCTACTCGACCGGCGCGCTCTTTGCGCACTGGATACCGGTGGCCGCACGCGACGACGAGGGCTTGCCC
>NZ_FCOL02000503.1 GCF_001544515.1 Caballeronia terrestris | reverse complement strand
CCTCTCCAACTGCGCGGCAATCAAACGGTTATCGGGATCGCAGGCGGCGTAGCGTCGCTCTGCCAGCGTGGCCTCATACTGAGCCTGCTGCAGGTCGAGTTCGATAATTCGCCGCTGCTCATTCAGGGTGTCCATACGCATTTGCTCGGCCTGCAGGGCCGCCTCTATCGCCATTGGTTCCACGACACGGATCAGTTCCTTCGCGATCGCGGCGTCTATGCGAGAGCCACCAAAGCTCATGCACTTCGGCGGCAGGTCAAAGCGATAGCATCGGTAGACGGGTTGCGGTGTGCGTCCAGTATAGGCTACCGACAGACGGCGTCCGCAACGCGCGCATCCAAGCAGACCGGCCAGCAAGGCTCGCCCGCCACGCCCCGATTTTACGTCGCCTGCCTTGCCATAGGCGTTGGCGGCGAGCCGCTGCTGGTTGCGCTCGAATTCCTCCCAGTCAATGTAGCCTGGGTGGTGTTCCTTGAGCAGCACCTCCCACTCCTCGAACGGCTTTGGGTGCTTGTAACTCTTGTGTGCACGGCCATCAACGATGGTCGTCTTGTTCCCGCTCTTACCGTAAGCATAAGCTCCCGCATAGAATGGATTCCTAATCACGGAGAGCACGTTGCGATAACGTATCAGCGTCCAGTCGAAGTGCGTCAGGCTACTACGATCAGTCGGACGCGGGAAGTGGACCTGCTCGGAGCGTAACGACATGAAGGTCTGTCGCGCGCTACCCAGTTCGCGAAAGCGAGCAAAGATCAGGCGTATCACTTCCTGCAGTCTCTGGTTCGGATCGAGACCCAGGCCGACCTCACGATGCCAGAGGTAGCCAATCGGCACGCTGATGCGCAATTCACCGCGCTGAGCTTTGGCACGCGCGGCGTCGAGCATACGCGTTCGAAGCACGTTGAGCTCGAACTCGCTGATGCTGCCCTTCATGCCGAGCAATAACCGGTCGTTCGGCCGGCAAGGA
>NZ_FCOL02000502.1 GCF_001544515.1 Caballeronia terrestris | reverse complement strand
CGTCATCGCTTCGATCTGGTCGTGCGTGACATAGACGACGCTGGCCTTCTCGAACTGCTGGTGCAGCCGCGCGATTTCTACGCGCGTCTGGCCGCGCAGGGTCGCATCAAGATTGGAAAGCGGTTCGTCGAAGAGAAAGACGCCGGGGCTGCGCACGATCGCGCGCCCGATCGCCACGCGCTGCCGCTGACCGCCCGACAGCGCCTTGGGCCGCCGCTCCAGCAGCGCTTCGAGTTGCAGCACGCGCGCGGCCTCGCGCACCTTGCGGTCGATTTCGTCCTTCGGCGTCTTCGCGAGCGTCAGGCCGAAGGCCATGTTCTCATAGACGGTCATGTGCGGAAAGAGCGCGTAGCTCTGGAACACCATCGCGACACCGCGCTTCGCGGCCGGAATGTCGTTCACGAGGGTTGAGCCGATGTACAGGTCGCCGTCGGTGATGTCCTCCAGGCCCGCGATCATGCGCAAAAGCGTCGACTTGCCACAACCGGACGGTCCAAGAAACACGCAAAACTCGTGTTCGCCGATCTCCAGATTCACATCGCGAATCACCGGCGCGTGATCGCCGTAGGACTTCTGAACCGAACGCAACGAGATGCTCGCCATGCTGTCGTCTCCGTATTTCTACGCGGAGACTCTTTAAGGTTAAGCGTTTAACCTAACGCCCGTCAAAAAGCGATCTTGTTTAGGGATCGCTCGGGCTGTCTCCGTCTGTAATTTTGAACTGCTTTGCGTGCGAATTTAGCGCTACGAGTCAGCGGATGCAAATGTCGGGACGTCATCCCAAATTTTGACCTTACAGCTGGAAGATGTACATGGACCCTTCGCGGCCGCACAGTGCGCTCGATAAAGACTAACGCGAGCCAGCATCCGACCGATGACTACCCTTACCGAAGTGGCGAAACGCGCCGGCGTGACCGCAGCGACTGTCTCCAACGTGCTGCGCAATCGCGGCAAGGTGGGCGTTGCGA
>NZ_FCOL02000501.1 GCF_001544515.1 Caballeronia terrestris | reverse complement strand
ACTTTCTTGGCACGCTCGGAGCCTTCGAAATTGCGAGCGAGGCCCATCATGGATCGGTAACGCTCGAATATCCGGCAACAGGCGCAATGGTGAAGATGCGTGCAAGGCCTACGCGCGAGCACGTAATTTCGTTTGTGCGGGTGGACGGCACTAACGCTCCGACAGGCCAAGTCATCATGGCCGGTGAAATGCGTGTTGAGTTGTCCACCGAAGCACCGTTCATCAAGTCAAAACGGGTCAAGCCGGGGCGCGATGACATCCCATATTGAGGCGACCAACGCGTGTCCGTGGTCTTACCGGCTAAACGGAAGCTGTTGCGTAATGAATCAAAGGACAGACCAAGCCGCAAGCCAAAAACCGACATACAGGAAGAGACTGAAAAGGTATTTTCAAGAGTATCGGCAGTCGTGCTGGACTCTTTGAACCGCGAAGGTGTCGGCTGGCGCCATAAGCCGCACGCTACCACCGTCGTCGTAATCGATGCATTGACAATGGCGGGGT
The DNA here is from genome assembly GCF_001544515.1 of Caballeronia terrestris. Taxonomy (GTDB): domain Bacteria; phylum Pseudomonadota; class Gammaproteobacteria; order Burkholderiales; family Burkholderiaceae; genus Caballeronia; species Caballeronia terrestris. Next base: position 468 of record NZ_FCOL02000501.1, on the reverse strand, counting down.
TCCGGCGCCAGCCGAGGCCGGCGCGCGATTCATTGCGACAGAGGCGCAGTCACCACACACTCTAGTCGCAATAGCCTTGCGATGCATACGTACCGCCGCCGGACGCTCTCTTGTTACACAGCGTGTTCAGCAGCGAGGCAATGTTGCCGGCTCCGTAACCGCCATAATTTGCATTTGGGTACTGCGCGTTTTGGCGGAACTGGGAGGAGTAGTTATCCTTGGCCGCATTGGGATCCGAGGTTCCCCATGACGTCACGCCAATGACCGCGAGCTTCGAAGCGATACCTGCAACGGCGTCACCTTCCCGCACTGGGTCGCGAGACTTGAAATTCACGATCCACGGGCCGCCGCTCGAGCCGCTCGTGAGGTCGCTTCCTTGCCAGAGCTGCCAGGCTCCGCCGACCACTGTCGTGTAAGTCGGCCCATCCGTGCGCTGCATAATCGCGCCACTGTCGAGAAGGTACGGAT
>NZ_FCOL02000500.1 GCF_001544515.1 Caballeronia terrestris | reverse complement strand
CGCCAGACAACCCTCTTCATGAAACGTCAGCCATAAACCTGTGCCCACCTCCCACTACCGCGTCAGCGGTTTAGTACTTTAGTGTTAATGCGTAAAATGTCGCTCATCCGAATGGTCCCTTTGATATTTGGCACGAAGATAGGCACTCTTCCTGTGATACGGCCTTCACAGCTGGTTCGCAGCAAACAATTCAAGCTGCTCCAAGCGAATCACCGATTCGCTTTTCGACGTCCGCATTGAGGGGGTAGAAACAGGCAACTGAGTGAGAAGTACTCATCGCTCCAAGCGCCGGAATTTGCAATGCGCACTCGGGCCGGGCTCGCGTACAACGCGGATGGAACGTGCAACCCGATGGTAGGTTCGTAGGAGCTGGTATCTCACCTTTGATTTTTGTGAGTGTGATTCGCGCTTTTGGATCGGGCAAGGGAGACGAATCACGTAACACCCGAGTATAGGGATGCAAAGGATGATCCAAAACTTGGCCCGACAGACCCTGCTCGATGATACGGCCGAGATACATAACACAGACAGTGTCACAAAAATGACGAACGACCCCAAGGTCATGGGAAACAAATACAAACGAAAGTCCGCGATCCCGCTTTAGTCGCTCCAACAGCTCCAGGATCTGCGCTTGTACCGAAACGTCCAATGCCGATACCGGCTCATCAGCAATGATGATCTCCGGATCGAGCACAAGCGCGCGTGCTATGCCAATGCGCTGGCGCTGTCCGCCTGAAAACTCGTGTGGGAATCGGTCTAGCGCCGATTGCGGGAGCCCCACTTCTTCAATCGCACGCTGCACTTTTTGCGCGATGGCCTGTCGACTGCCGGCCTTGTGTACGCGGAGCGGCTCCGAGAGCGACTGGCGGACGGTTCGACGCGGGTTCAGAGAAGCGTAGGGGTCTTGGAACACGATCTGCATTCTGCGGCGTAAGCTTCTTAACCGCGCGCCCTTTGCTTCTCTAATGCT
>NZ_FCOL02000499.1 GCF_001544515.1 Caballeronia terrestris | reverse complement strand
AGGGACACGCGTTCACGTGGCCCACGCCAGAGCCGCCGCATCGATGCTCGCAGCTCTACGTCGAGCCGGTGCTGCTCGAAGCGGCACGACGCAACGCCGCATGCCAGGTGCACTTCGCATCGCGCGTCGTCGAATTTTTGCAAGGTGACGAGTCGGTCAGCGCAACCGTCGAACTCGATGCAACCGCGACGCGCGCCGCCGAGACCCGCACCGTGACCGCGCGCTATCTGATCGGCTGCGACGGTCCGCGCAGTTTCGTGCGCAAGTCGCTCGGCATTCGCCTCGAAGGCGTGGCAGGCGAGAAACGCGAATTCATGGGCGGACAGATGGATGCCGTCTACTTCTACGCGCCGGATATCTATCGTGTTAGCGGGCGGCGTCCCGCGTGGCAATACTGGACCTTCAGCCCGACGCAACGCGCGCTGATCATCGCGGTCGATGGCACGGGCCACTTCATCATGAACGTGCAGACGCGCGATGGCGAAGCGTCGGACGCCGACAGCGTGCGACGCCGCATCGCCGAGGCGATCGGTGCCGACATTCCCTTCGAGGTCAAGAGCACATCGACGTGGACCGCAGGCTTCGCGCTGGTCGCCGATCGCTTCTCGGCGCAACGCGTGTTCCTCGCCGGCGATGCCGCGCATCTCTTCACGCCGACGGGCGGCCTCGGCTACAACACCGGCATCGACGATGCGGCGAACCTCGCGTGGAAGCTCGAAGCGATGGTCAAGGGCGTCGCGGGCGATGCGCTCGGTGCGAGCTACGAAGCGGAGCGGCGGCCGGCCGCGTTGCGCAACACGGCGTTTGCCAGAGGCTTCGCCGACAGCATTGGCCACGTCCAGCTTCCGGCCGCCGCCTACGAGCCGGGTGCGGCGGGCGATGCCGCGCGTGCCGCGGTCGGCGATTACCTCGCCTTTAACGCCACCGCCGAATTCGTGATCCCGGGCGTTCACCTTGGCACGCGCTATGA
>NZ_FCOL02000498.1 GCF_001544515.1 Caballeronia terrestris | reverse complement strand
TGAAGGGTCAGGAAGACCTGGGCGGCGGCCTGAAGGCGATTTTCCAGTTGGAAAGCGGTTTTGACGTGGGCACGGGCCGTCTGAACCAGGGTGGCCGCGAATTCGGCCGTCAGGCGTTCGTCGGTTTGACAGGCAACTCGTGGGGTACGGTCACGTTGGGTCGCCAGTACGATCCGTCCGTTGACATGGTCCAGGGCCTCACGGCCGACAACTACTTCGGCAGCATCATGGCAACGCCGGGCGACGTCGACAACTACGACAACGATCTGCGTGTGTCGAACGCCGTGAAGTACGTTTCGCCTAACTACGCCGGCTTCCAGTTCGAAGGCATCTACGGCTTCAGCAACGGGGCGGGCACGACCGGCCAGGGACAGACGTGGGGCGGCGCGGCAACGTATAACAACGGTCCGCTGGGTCTCGCGGCCAGTTACCTCTACGCGAACAATCCGAGTGCAGGCCGACAGACGATCGGCGCCAATGGCACTACCTGGAACAGCCCGTCGTCGGATTCGCTGTTCCTCAGCCCGATCAACATCGGCTACCAGACGGCGCACTCGATCGGTATCGCACGCGCTGCCGGCCAGTACGCATTCGGCCCGGTGACGTTTGGTGCTTCGTACAGCTTCGCGCAGTACAAGAGCGACGGCAGCTCGACGTTCTCGTCGCAGGAAAAGTTCAGTACCGGCAACGCGTTCGCGAATTACCAACTGACGCCGGCGATGCTGCTCGGCCTTGGCTACACGTACACGAAGGCAAGCGGCGACACGGGAGCCCACTACAATCAGGTCAGCCTGGGTGCCGACTACTCGTTGTCTAAGCGCACGGACCTGTACGCTATCGGTGCGTGGCAGAAAGCAAGCGGCACGCAGAAGAACGCAGACGGCGTGACGACTTCCGATGCACAAGCTTCGGTCGGCTCGTATGGCTACTCGAGCGGCGCGGACCACCAGGAAATCGTGATCGTCGGTATC
>NZ_FCOL02000497.1 GCF_001544515.1 Caballeronia terrestris | reverse complement strand
CTCGTACGCCATGCAGGGCGCGTGCTGACTCATCAGCAACTGCTACGCGAAGTCTGGGGACCCACGCAAACCGAAAACCAGCATTATCTGCGGGTCTATATGGGGCATCTGCGACAGAAGCTCGAGAGCGATCCCGCTCAGCCGGTTCATATCGTCACCGAAACGGGTGTGGGATATCGGCTAGTGGGAGCGAAATAACCCGCTCAACCACTTCGCCATCTTCCGCGCATCGTCCGATGATTCCGGTGAAGAGCTGGTACGATAGTCCACGCAGAGTGAGTGCTCTGCGCTGCGAGCAGCGACGCTAAGGCCGTAACACGATGTGCATCGCGTGCGTAACGTGGGCGTCGTGGATGGCATGCCCGTGGAGCCATTTCAAACACTCGACCACGCCGACGTCGTGGAATCGAGAGTCCGGATGCTCACCAGAGCTTTTGCGCGCCTGCGGAAATCGAATGGTCTTTACTGCGCGATTGATACGGCTTTGACCTCGCACGTTCATCTTTTATCAAAATCGTTATATCCCACGGCGTAACCTTCTCGTACCTCAACGACAGAGATTCGAGATGCGTTGTAGCGAAACACTGCGGGTAAAGCTGAGATTCACGCCAGCTTCAGCACGGCTGGCACGGCTGGCGTTCGGAGGAATCGCGCTCGCGCTCGCAAGTGGCGGGTACGCGGCTGACGACCAGCCCGCGTCCGATGTTTCTGTCATACTGAGTGAGGTGTCTGTCTCCGAAGCAGTTCCCTTGTCGAAGGCCATCGCGTCCGTATTATCGACGCAATTCGGTGTGAGTTGGGACGAGTCGACGTTGATTGCTCGGGCCGTGCTGGACGCTGCCAACCATTGCGCGATGTCGCCCGTGCTGCTGCTTGCAGTGATTTCGACTGAATCCGGCGTCGATCGTCACGCGATCAGCGGTGCCGGAGCAAGGGGCCTCATGCAGGTTCTGCCGACGGCGCATCCTCGATT
>NZ_FCOL02000496.1 GCF_001544515.1 Caballeronia terrestris | reverse complement strand
TTCATCGCATCGACATCAGCGATCCGTTCGATCCAGCCGCGACCGTACGTCTGGTGCGCGTATTTGCGAAAGCCGTTCTGTCGCTCCGGCTGACTCAGGCCCAGACGATGCAGCAGGTCCGACATGCGGTGACGCTTGTCCTCCAGCGTCTCATTGGGATCGGGCAAGTCGTCGTCGCTGCTGCCATCGCGGTTATCTTCGTTGTGAACGACCGATGATGAGCCATCGCCTGCCCGTTCGTCCTGCGACTGCCGCTGCTCGGGCTGATGAAGCGGATCGCCGATTGACGGTACCGTCCCGTCCGACTCCAGCAGCGCGACTGCGCGGCTGGCAGCATCGAGCGCCGGTTGAGCTTCATCCGCGCCATCCAGCAGCGCACCCAGGTCAATGTCGGCGTCAAGCACCGTCAACATCTGCTTCTGACGCACGGCTTGGCCGCTGTCGTCGATGCGTGTGATGTCGAACTCTTTTTTCGAGAGCCAGAAGCGCGTGCCGGTAAGCCTGCCGCGCGCCAATGCCACGGTCTGCATCGCCGAATAGGCTTTCTGCAGCACGTAGATGGAGTTGGTCGGCAGTTCAATCAGGCCAAGCCCCTTCACGTCGGGAACAGCGAACAGGAAGTTCGCGGTCAGGTTGCACTTGCGATCCTGATACTGCGGACAGACGTGAGGATCGCAGACGCCATCGGGAATGTCGTCGTCTTGCCGGTGAACGACCAGTCGCCCACCGAACGAGCGACGCGCCCGCTGTGCGCGTGCATTGCGCTCGACCGGTGCGTATGTCTTGCAGTATCGCTTGCCGTCGCGGTCGTACTCCGAGAAGTACTGTCGCCCGGCTGTCGTGTACGCTGCCATCTGATTCGGTACATTGCGCAGCCAGTCGTCGAACGCGAACATGATCGGGAAACGGTAGAGCCGCAACCCTTGACCGCGATCCTCGCCATACAGCCGCAGGATCTCGTCAGCCGTGTCCGGG
>NZ_FCOL02000495.1 GCF_001544515.1 Caballeronia terrestris | reverse complement strand
TTACGAATGTATTTCAATTACACGTACTCCGGACCGTGTCGGGGTCGCAGTGGCAACCATTGCTGATGTCGCGCGGCTTGCCGGGGTCGCGACGTCAACCGTTTCCCATGTTCTCAATCGCACGCGGTTCGTCAGCGTCGACACGACCCGAGCGGTCCAGGACGCCGTTCGCGCGCTCGGTTACACGCCCAACACAGTGGCGCGAGCCTTGGCACGATCGACCACGAGTACGATCGGCCTCGCTATTTCGTCCACGAGAAACCGGTACTTTGCCGACGTCATCAACGCCATCGAGGAGGAATGCGCGAAACTCGGAATGATGGTTCTTCTCGCGAACACGCAGGACGACCCCAATCGGGAACTCGAGATCGTGGCCGCGCTGCACAAGCGGCGAGTCGATGGGATCATCATCGCGCCATCGTGCGGTTGCAATAACAGCGCGTTGACCTACCTGTGCGAACATCGCATCCCGTCGGTCATGGTCGACCGGCTCCCCGATGTCGACCTCGACGGCGTCGGAGTCGAGAACCGGCAGTCCCTTGCGACGATGGTGACCCACATGGTCGATCATGGACACGAGCGGATCGGCTTCCTCGCAGGGCAAGCCAACTTCACGACCGCGCTGGAGCGTGCGGAAGGTTTCCGCGATGGATTGCGCAGCCGCGGACTTGCGGTCCATGAGGAACGCATTTCCATTGGTCATACCGACCTCGCCACGGCCACCGATGCCGCCGCGCATCTGCTCACATCGACCAACCCTGTCACCGCGTTGATCGGCGGCAATAACCTCACGACAATCGGCATCATGCTCGCGGCACGTCGATGTGGAATGCGCGTGTCGGCCGACGTTGCCGTAGCGGGCTTCGACGATTTCGATTGGGCCAACGCGTTCGAGCCGCGCCTGACTGCCATGGTTCAGCCGTGCCACGCGATAGGCTCGACGGCAGCGACCTTGCTCAAGAGGAGAATGGACTTCAC
>NZ_FCOL02000494.1 GCF_001544515.1 Caballeronia terrestris | reverse complement strand
CTGCTGGAAGGGCTCGTCGAGATGCATTGGGACAGTGTTCATCCTCAACTCGACGAAAGCGACGGGGACGACCCGACCGCGCGCGTCAACGCACTTTCGGGGCTCGTCGACGGATGCGGCTTGCCGGGCGATCTGCGCGACGTGCCGTTCGTCGCGCCGCGCGGCCAGCGCGGCTATGCACTGCGCGACATCGAGGTGCTCGCGGGCGAGGCGCCGCCGTCGGACGGCGCCGACCTGCCGACGCTCGCAGTCATCGACGCCGCGTTCGCGCAATCGGGCGCCGCCGACGCCGAAGCGACGCGCGCGGCGTTGCGTGCATCGATCGCGTCGGCGGCACGGATCGAGGCGCTTCTGACCGAACGCGTCGGCCCGGCGCGCGCGCTCGACTTCGGGCCGCTCGCACGGATTCTCGTGCGCATCGCCGAATTCGTCGAAGCGCGCGTGGCGGCATGTGGGGGAATGGGGAGCGGGGGCAGCGCGATTGCGACCAGCACGAATGAAGAGGACGCAGTCACCGGTTCGGCGACGCATCGCGCCGCCATTCCCGGTACTGCAAGCCCGGCACGGATAGCGAGCGCTCGGGACGTAATCGACGTGCTCGACACGATCTGCGCGTATTACGCCGAGCACGAACCGTCGAGTCCGCTGCCGGTATTGCTGCAGCGCGCGCGGCGGCTGGTCGGCAAGAGTTTCATCGAAATCATCGAAGACGTGGCGCCCGACGGCGCCGGTCAATTCAGGCATCTGGGCGGCGTCGAGTAAGGCGATGCACGGAGCACCCGGGTCGATACAGCGACCCATTGATATGGGATCAGAGTGAGGCCATGGGGCCGGTGTAAGCCCAAAGCGCTAACGCCGGCCGACAGGGCCAGCTCCGGACCGACAGGAGAAACATGATGGCAAAGGAAAGCAGTCAGAAGTTCATCGCGCGCAATCGCGCGCCGCGGGTGCAGATCGAATACGACGTCGAAGTCTACGGC
>NZ_FCOL02000493.1 GCF_001544515.1 Caballeronia terrestris | reverse complement strand
ATCGTGATGTCTGACGGGCGCCAGATTACCGCCCGCGATCTGGAACTCGAGGAACACGTCGAGGTTGCACCGATGACACTTGAGCAAGCGCGTGAAGTGGCGGAACGGCAAGCGATCCAAATGGCTCTACTGCGTCACCGCGGCCGTCTCGGGGACGCAGCGCACGAACTTGGCATCTCGCGCGTGACGCTCTACCGCTTGTTGAGCGCACATGGACTGCGCTCGGAAACGCTCGATGATCGGGGTGCCCTTTCATCCTCAGCGCGTTCGGCCCCTTGAAACACGCAGATGCGTAATGACACGCGCGTGAGTCTACGGCCCGCGTCGGGTAGCCGACCAACTAGCGCGTCGGGCAATTTCAAAAGAAGCCGTAGTGAGTAAAGAACCTAACACAAGATGACGGGAGTGAACGATTCGCGGTTCAGGTTTTTTCAGTCGACGGGAATTGGGCTTGGGCATACTGGATCAGCGGGCTTGATTAATATCGCGAAAGCGATCCTCGCTTTTCGTCAAGTGAAAGCGCCTTCGCCAATGGAAAGCGGGACGCCGAGGAGCATATCCGTATTTCATGTCTGGCACTTGCCTCCCCAATTCATCTTTCCAGTGAACCGTGACTCATTTCGGGAAAAATTTCCGTCGCGCTCGATCGGGAAGCCGTGCTTCTCAGTCGCCTCGAGCGTGCTACGGATGCACGCCTCTGGCTGCTACACGACGTTCGGCATGAATGATCGACAGCAGCCCTTCCATCGTCAGCGCGGTGGCCTGGGCGATCGCCGTCGTGCGGCAGCGCTGGTCGAAGTGATAGCGATTGGTTCATCGACTCGCGCAAGCACCGACCCCGCGGATTCGCCACTCAGGCCGCGCACCCGCCGCGCGTACCGAATCGATCTGCAGGACTTCATGAGTTTCGCCGGCATCGCGCGGCCGGACGAGTTTCGCCTCGTCACCCGCGCGCACGTGCTGGCGTGGCGCAACACGCTC
>NZ_FCOL02000492.1 GCF_001544515.1 Caballeronia terrestris | reverse complement strand
ATCTTGGACTGCCGTTTAAGGATGGCATCGATGTGCTGGCGTCGGTGCGTCGAGCTGGCGTCAAATTGCCGGTGCTGGTGTTGACCGCGCGCGACACTATACCTGAGCGTATCCGTGGTCTGGACATCGGCGCCGACGACTACGTTAGCAAGCCCGTTGACCTTGAAGAACTTGCGGCTCGGCTGCGCGCGCTGGTGCGCCGGGCCCACGGGCAGCCCCAAGAAAGACTTGAGGTGCAAGACGTCATGCTCGATCTGGCAGCGCGCCTCGTGTTCTGCGGTGGGGCGTCGGTTAGCTTGTCTACGCGCGAGTTCGACCTCCTGCACACACTGATGCTGAACGCTGGGCGTGTCATGTCTCGCGAGCAGCTGGAACAAGCCGTGTACGGCTGGGGTCAGGAGATCGAAAGCAACGCGATCGAGGTCCATATCCATCGTCTGCGGGCCAAGCTTGGCAACGAGCTGATCAAAACTGTGCGCGGCGTTGGCTATGTTTTGTTGCGAGGGGAGTTCCGTCCATGATGGTCGTCCCACGGTCACTGCAGGGTCGATTGCTGGGCCTTGTGATGGGGGTAGTGATCGGTATTTGGATCGTTACCGGGATGTTCATTTGGCGCGATGCAAGGCGCGAGCTTGATGAGCTTCTGGATAGCCACCTTGCCCAAGCAGCGGCGTTGTTGATCATTCAGCAGACGCAGTCGATTGACGATGACGAGGAAATCGATAATCGTGTTCCGCATCCGTACGCGCCCAAAGTAGCTTTCCAGATCTTTCACGATGGCCAAGCGGTGGTCCGCTCCGGCAACGCACCGGCTCAACCGATGATTCCGACAGGTCATCAGATGGGGCAGGGTTTTGCTACGGTACAGATCGAGGATGAAGCATGGCGGGTGTTCTTTGCACGTGGACCCGGAGAAGACACGCGTGTGTATGTCGGCGAGCGGGTCGATTCCCGAACTTCAATCTTACTAGCCGTCTTGCTG
>NZ_FCOL02000491.1 GCF_001544515.1 Caballeronia terrestris | reverse complement strand
TTCCCTCCCTGCACTAAGCGCACCATGACTTGAGATTGGGGACGGCGGCTCGACATCCATTGAGATCTCGGGGGCGGTGTGTTGGCTCCGCTCGGCTGACAGGGGCTTGCCAGTCACCATCGGAAGCTTCAGGCAAAGCAGCGAGTCACATCAAAACTCGTTTCGCTCCTTCAGCGTATGGAAACAAGCCCGTGCCAGTCCACGCACGACGGCCTTGCGTGAATGTTCGAAATTTAAATCACGCCGTCGTACCGTTCAGGGCAGGTTCATCAACGCGGCCTGCTCGGCAGATCAGTTGATCGTGACTCGACGAAGATACACAATCCGCACTTCCTGTTGTGCGCCGTTCTCATGGACAATCCACAATGTAAACTGCGTGCTTAACGAGTTTCATTTCGTAAACCTGCGATTAACGCTGCAATGGCCGTTTAGAGCTGCTTAGATCCGCCGTTTGGGCCTGCAAGGCGGCAAATAACGAAAGAATCAACTCGTCTCAAGGTTATTTCACGTGCGTCGTGCTTGAACTTATTTCGTCAGTTCATCCTGCTTGCATGTGCGACAGCGCACGTTACTATGGGCGTAGCCTGAAGTAGATTTCCTAATCAATCTTCGCGGCCCAGAGGACATTTAGTCTCGCGAACCGTGCATCTTCTACGTTGCGCCTATGTCGCAACGTTATTCATCGGCCAGGCGAAAGACTTCGATTGCGGCATAGCCAAGACATTCGCGGCGTTCAAGAATACTTCGTCTTCCAGGATGTTCACCTGTATTTAATGTTTGACCATGACTACCTGCTGGAGAATTTCATGAGCCATTTAAAACTTGACCGACGAACGTTCCTAGGTGGAGCAGCCTCGGCATTGTCTCTCGCTGCGCTTCCGAGCTTTGCTCAGATAAGCGGGCAACGCCGTCTCGAGTGGCAGCAGTTTAAGGTAGCCCCCGACAACCAATACAGCTCTTTCCTGTACGCCGTAGGCCGGATGC
>NZ_FCOL02000490.1 GCF_001544515.1 Caballeronia terrestris | reverse complement strand
CCGCCAGTACACCTTTCCGCTACGACCTTTTCCGTTGCTCTACCGGCCGATGTCCACGAGCCAGCTCTTCGAGCCCGTGCAGTCCAACGGGCGGGTGCGCCTGCCACGGTAACAATACAGCCCTCTTCGTATCCTCCTTCATCACGCGTTCGATAAATGGCACCTCGTAGCGCCCTCGTTCGGCGAGTGCGTGGTCGTGAGTGCCGCTTGCGAGCAGACTCTGGTCAATGACCCAGGCATACGGTTCAATCTGGGCCCGGCGCAGGTCGGCTTGCAGTCGTTCCGCTTCATGAACAGGGGTCGCTTCTGCGAGCGTCACAATAAGCACGTGCGTAAACTGCGGGTCCCTCAGACGCGGCAAAAGCTGACGAACCGCTTCGGGCATATCACCCTGTGTGCGCATGACGTCGCGATGATAGGCCTCTGCTGAGTCCATCAGCAGGATGGTGTGCCCAGTTGGGGCCGTATCGAGTATCACGAACGAGTCCCGGGCTTCATCCACCGTTCGCGCGAATGCGCGGAAAACCGCTATCTCCTCGGTGCATGGCGACCGCAGGTCTTCCTCGAGCATCGCCCTCCCCTGGGCGTCGAGATGAGCACCGGCCTTGGCGAGAACCTCATCGCGATACCGATTGACCTCCAGTTCTGGGTCGATTCGACTGACACTCAGACCTGGAAGGGATTCCTGGAGCGTCCACGCCACGTGCGCGGCCGGGTCCGTGGTGGAAAGCAGGACTGCATGGCCGCGCTGCGCCAGCTCCAGCGCTATCGCCGCAGCCACTGTCGTCTTGCCGACGCCGCCCTTGCCCATCGTCATGACAAGACCGTGACCCGCCTTCTCCAGGTCGTCAATGAGCGGCAGAAGCCCGCCAGGCAACTCCACGCTCAACTGGACATCTGTCCTGGGCGCGGCAATCTGCTCCGGGTGCAAATACGCCTGTATCGTGGCGAGCCCAACCAATCCCTTGGGAATGAAGCCCGTCTCGCTT
>NZ_FCOL02000489.1 GCF_001544515.1 Caballeronia terrestris | reverse complement strand
AAGCTATCAACCCGCGGCCAGTTAAACGGCATCCTGTTCGTCGCGCTCTTCGCGGCTGCCATCACCCGGCTCGCGTCGATGCCGGCTATCGCTGGACTCGGCGTGAGTCCGCTGATCGTCGGGATCGTCGCGGGTGCGATCTACGGCAATGCGCTGCGCCACGGCATGCCGGAAAGCTGGGCGGCAGGCGTCAACTTCTCCGCGCGCAAGCTGCTGCGCATCGCGGTGGCGTTTTTCGGCTTGCGCGTGAGCCTTCAGGAAATCGCGCAGGTCGGGCTTGCAGGCGTTACCGAGTCGGTGCTGATCGTCGTGAGCACGCTTGCGATCGGCACGTGGGCTGGCATGAAACTGATGAAGCTCGACCGCGATACCGCCCTCCTCACCGCCGCCGGCAGCGCGATCTGCGGCGCGGCGGCCGTGCTCGCGTTCGAATCGACGCTGCAATCGAAGCCGCACAAGAGTGCGATGGCGGTCGGCAGTGTCGTGCTGTTCGGCACGCTCTCGATGTTCCTCTATCCGCTCGCGATGCACGCTGGCTGGCTGCATCTCGATACGCTCGGCGCCGGGCTCTTCTTCGGCGGCACGATTCACGAAGTGGCTCAAGTGGTCGGCGCGGCGAGCAATGTCAGCCCGGAAGCGACGCACATCGCGACGATCGTCAAGATGACGCGCGTCATGCTGCTCGTGCCCGTGCTGCTGGCGATCGGGTTTTGGATTAACCGTTCGCGGGCATCGGCAACCGGCGCTCAAAAGGGCAAGCTCGCCGTACCGTGGTTCGCGCTCGGCTTTCTCGCACTCGTGATCGTGAATTCGCTGCACATCCTGCCGGAAGCCGCAACGAGCACGCTCAACACGCTCGACACCTTCGCCCTCACGATGGCGATGACCGCCCTTGGCATGGAAACGCGTTTCTCGCAAATTCGCGAAGCCGGTCCGCGTGCGCTGGCAACTGGCGCGATCCTGTATGCATGGCTGATCGGCGGTGGATTGGC
>NZ_FCOL02000488.1 GCF_001544515.1 Caballeronia terrestris | reverse complement strand
GGTGCGCGCCCTCTTCGCGGGCAGGTCGAGCGGCGGCATCTGCGCGGCGTTATGGACGCTTCCCGTCACGAGCGGCTGGTCCGGATCGCCTTCGATGAAATCGACCAGCACTTCCTGGCCGATGCGCGGCAGGAAGAACGCGCCCCAGCCCTTGCCTGCCCATGGCTGCGCGACGCGCACCCAGCATCGTTGCAGCGTCCCGCGCGAGCCGGATGCCGCGAGTTGCTCCCAGTGGAACTGCACCTTGATGCGACCGTATTTGTCGGTATGGATCTCCTCGCCGGACGGACCGACGACCACGGCCGTCTGCGGCCCGGCGACGCGCGCGCGCGGCGTGATCCGTGCGGCGCGAAACGCCGTGGCGCGGCGCTGCGCCGTGAACGCGCAATCGAATACGCCGGGCTGAGCGGTGGCGTCGGGCGTCGACAAATACGTGTCCGCGTTCAGTTCGTACTCCGCCGATACGACGAGGTATTCGCCGTTCTGCTCGCGCACCGGATGCTCGGTCAACTGGATCAGTCCGCCCGGCCAGATGCAGCGCGCAGTCGTGCGGCCGCTCACGCGGACGTTGACGACCTCGTACGCCTGCACGTGTGCTTTCGCATAACGATCGGCATCGTCGTGACGCGAGTAGCCGAGCCCGTGTTCCTGCATCGCGAAGACGGGCCGATCGAAGCGCTGCGGCCGCAGCGCGCGCGCGACGAGGCCTTGCTGCTCGCTTTGCGTCGGATTTTCGAAGTCGTAGTCGTTCGTTTCGACGATGCCCGCCTGGACCTCGCCGCCCGTCGACCAGGCGTAGACGCATTCGTGCTCGCCGGGCGCCGCGGCGAGCGGCCGGAACGGGAGCGGCCGGCCGTGCGGCGTCGCTGCATGAACCTGCGACGAATCCGTCAGCACCAGCTTGTGCTTGCCGCCAGCGTGCTCCAGGTAGTAATAGATGCCTTCGCGCTCGGCGAGCCGGCTCACGAAGTCGAAGTCGGACTCGCGATACTGCGC
>NZ_FCOL02000487.1 GCF_001544515.1 Caballeronia terrestris | reverse complement strand
GCGATAGCGACCACACCGCCAGAAAAGCGGCACGAGGCAGTTCGCGTTGGATAATGTCCCACGGCTTAACGAAGGCGTACGCGTAGGTCGGGACAGGCGTGCCCGTACGGCGGACGCCGCTCCGTCAGAGACGTGGTTTGCTTGGAGGGGTGAGCCCGGCCTGCGTCTGACGTTTGGTTGTCAGGCGAGCCGGGCGGAAGGAATTGCTGACTTGTCCGCCGGACACGCGCGGCTCCGAGTGCTTTTCGCTGTCTCCGATCCTTCACGCGTACAGCCCGCCGTTCCGACCAGAGACGGAAGACAAAGCGGCGTGAAAGAGCGATTCAAAGCAAAGCGCACGACAAGGTCCTTTAATAAGAGCGTTCGATTCACGCTGGAATGCAGACAGCCCAATTAAAGCGTGTTCGAAAGCATATTGCAAGCTATCTGCGCCCTGCTCGACAATGTGACCTGCGGGCCGCGCGCGAGGCTGCGGTGCCTTAGTCGTTGTGATCGTTGATGCGGCGCAATCGAAACTTCAGGATCCGGCTGGCGCGAAACAGCACCACCCGTCGCGGCGCAACAGGGACCGCGGTCCCCGTCTTCGGATTCCGCCCGGGTCGCGCACGTTTATCGCGCACCTGAAAGCAGCCGAACCCCGACAGTCCGACCGTTTCGCCGTCTCCTAGCGCCTGCATGATCAGCTCAAAAAACGCGTCCACCAGCGCATGGGCATCAGATTTGTCGAGCCCAAGCCGAGCGCTGAGCCGCTCGATCAAATGCGCCCTAATGAACGCCGGCTGGCCGACGTGCGCCGCCTGCCTCGGCAGCCCCTCATGGAAGTTCAGCCTGTGTGCCACCTCGGTGGTTTCATCTCTTGGGTTCATTCGGATTCTGGACGTATCAAAAAGCGGCGGCATGATGCCTCTTACCCTCCTTTAGCTTAGTCGTTGTGATCGTTGATGCGGCGCAATCGAAACTTCAGGATCCGGCTGGCGCGAAACAGCACCACCCGTCGC
>NZ_FCOL02000486.1 GCF_001544515.1 Caballeronia terrestris | reverse complement strand
TATGGGGGCAAGCTCGACGAGTTTTCCGACAGGATACTGGCGAGACGGACTGCAGCGGACCGTCGATCTTGTCAATCAAAACCCGACTCCTTTCTTTTTCTCGCTCGTAACCGACACCGGGAATCTTGCGCTAAGCAACGGCCAGAACGAGGTATGGGGCAGCACCAACAATAGTATTCTTCAGGGCGCACCGGCGATCACCTACTCGAACGATACTTGTTATTGGCTACCGATCGTCGGTACCGTTACCCATCGAGACGAATCTGACGTCATCTTCGATTACCGTGCACCGTTCCAATGGACTGCGGACGAGTTAAAGTCCAGCATCATCATGTACACCGGGACACGGCGGCAGCTGCAGAGCACCGGCGTCCACGAGCTCGGGCACGCCTTGGGCCTGCAGCACGTGAACACCGAGTACAACATCATGGGAAACGATTTCGAGCACATCTGGGCAAATGGCTCCGCGGCGCGCGGCTATCTGGGTGAAGATGCGAGCGATGGCGCGATTGCCCTGTACGGCCCGTGGTCCTTTAACTACCAAGACCTGGGCGTCGCACATTGGAAGTATTCGTCTGCCAACGGCGAGTATTCTCACCACGTCAAAACTGCCATTTATGACACGTCGGGAGTGCCGCTTGCAACGGTGTCCGTCAACGGCGAGACCGGCTATAACGTCGTTCCTGGTCAGGCGGTTCAAGTCGAGTTCACTTATGAAAATAACGGCAAGGATACGCAGACTGTGAACACGGGTTGGTACATTTCGACCAACGACATTATCTCGCGGACAGATCGACGCGTTGCCACCAACACTGGGATGACGCTTTCGCGCAACAACGTACTGACCTACCGTAGGACTTTGACGATCCCATCTGATCTTGCAAAGGGCGCAAACTACTGGGTCGGTACGATCGTTGATATCGACAGCACAGTTCCGGACAGCGTGCCGAGCAACAATGCTACCTACATTCCCATCCACGTAAACTGAGCAACGAAGTGGAT
>NZ_FCOL02000485.1 GCF_001544515.1 Caballeronia terrestris | reverse complement strand
CCGGTCGATAGGGTGAACGCATCGGCGATCGTCGCGCGCCAGGCGACCCTCGTCGAGCAGCGGACCCCTCGGTTAGACGGATGATTCGGATCCTACCGACTCTGAAAAGCGCGTGGCGGCTCTCCGTCCGCGAGCCACCCTTGTCGAAGTTTACATTTCCGTTGTTCTTCGTGGTTGAGTGTGGCGATCGACCAGTCGATCCGCTTTGGATGGAAATCCGGCGACGTAAGCCGCGTTGCACCGCCAATTGTTCCGTCGTGCTTGAATACGGCTTGTCCGTTTGCGATGGTGCATCGCGCTTCCGGACACACCGCGCCATGCCCGTTCCAACGCTGCGGCGAGCGCATTGGGCTCTTTGCACATCGCAATGTATTGACGATCTTTAATTTTTTCATCTTCCTGATACGCGAGCAGGTCTTCGTGAGTGAGCGAAGAGAGTGGCTTGCGCAGTTCGATGGCCGCCCACCAGAGCAGGCGCTCGGCTTCTTTGCGATAGCTGGTTAAGGTGGCGGGGCTGTCGACGTAGCGTGCGAGCCACGCCTTGATCGCATCGATGTCGCAGACAGCGGCGATTTGCGCGCGCACGCCGCCGGCCCGATTCGAGCCCTGTCGGCCGTCGAGGTCAGGCGGAAGCGTCGTGTGCTCGAGCGAGGCGATGGCGCCGTGGGAAGCAGGAGATAGAGGGTGAGCGGAGGTCATTTCGGCGCGGCGCGATCTCGCGAACTGTGGCTTCAGAATTATGGTCATAAGGATAAAAGTATCGAACAAAAAAACTCCTAGAAACAATGGGTTAGGAGGATTCTTTGCAGGAGCTGAACGTGGACTAGGGAAATCATCGCAGCGAGTTGAAGACGGCGTGGCAGGAAGCGCCTGAAGACCGTGGGCGGCAGCGGCACCTAGGCAACGGGCGGGCGTACGGTGACGATTTCGCAGGACGGATGGCCTCGATTGATCGAGCATAAAATCCGGAACAGCGCCGGCCCAAAGTACGAGGCAAGACGAAGGC
>NZ_FCOL02000484.1 GCF_001544515.1 Caballeronia terrestris | reverse complement strand
GATGAAGCATGGTGTGCATATCGTCGGTTATACCAATCTCGCATCAATGGTCGCCGCCGATGCCTCCGCACTCTACGCACGCAACCTGCTCGACTTCCTCAAGCTGATCATCACGAAGGAAGGCACGCTCAACATCGATCTCGCGGACGACATCGTCGCGGCCACGCTCCAGTGCCGCGACGGACAAGTCACGCGGCCGGCATCGGCGTAAGGGGACATAGACATGGAAGTGGACATCATCAATCACACGGTGATCAACCTGATCATCTTCGTGCTGGCGATCTACGTCGGCTATCACGTGGTGTGGAACGTCACGCCCGCGCTGCACACTCCGCTCATGGCGGTGACGAACGCGATCTCGGCAATCGTGATCGTCGGCGCGATGCTCGCGACCGGACTCACGGTCGGCGGCACGAGCAAGTTCTTCGGCACATTGGCTGTAGTGCTGGCAGCCGTGAACGTGTTCGGCGGCTTTCTCGTGACGAGACGCATGCTCGAAATGTTCAAGAAGAAGGAGCCTAAGAAGCTCGCTTCGGGCAAGGAGGGCGCGCGATGAGCCTCAACGTCGTCACGCTGCTTTATCTCATCGCCTCGGTGTGTTTTATCCAGGCGTTGAAGGGCTTGTCCAATCCGAAGACCGCGCGGCTCGGCAACACGTTCGGCATGACCGGCATGGCGATCGCCATCCTCACGACGCTCGCGCTGATCGTGAAGCAGGCGGCGCTTCTCGGGTCCAATCTGGGCTTCGGCCTCGGGCTGCTGTTCGCGGCGCTGATCATCGGCGGTGCGGCAGGCTCGTACATCGCGGCGAAAGTCGAGATGACGAAGATGCCCGAACTCGTCGCCGCGATGCACTCGCTGATCGGTCTCGCTGCCGTCGCCATTGCATATGCGGTGGTCGCCGAGCCCTCGGCGTTCGGACTCGCGCCTCCCGGATATCTGATCCCTTACGGCAATCGCGTCGAGTTGTTCATCGGCACGTTCGTCGGGGCGATCACGTTCTCCGGGTCGGTCATCGCGTT
>NZ_FCOL02000483.1 GCF_001544515.1 Caballeronia terrestris | reverse complement strand
TTCTCGGGACCGGTGTAATTCGCGCTCGGCCGGATGATCTTGTTGTCGATGCGCTGCTCGACGATGTGCGCGCTCCAGCCCGCGGTGCGCGAGATCACGAAAAGCGGCGTGAACATCGCGGTGGGCACGCCCATCATGTGATATGAAACCGCGCTGAACCAGTCGAGGTTCGGGAACATCTTCTTCGCGTCCCACATCACCGATTCGAGGCGCTCGGCGATATCGAAAAGCTTCATGTCGCCAGCTTCTTTCGACAGCTTCTTCGCAACTTCCTTGATTACCTTGTTACGCGGATCGGAGATCGTGTACACCGGATGGCCGAAGCCGATCACGACCTCCTTGTTCTCGACGCGTCGCTTGATGTCGGTTTCCGCTTCGTCGGCTGATTGGTAGCGCGACTGGATTTCGAACGCGACTTCGTTCGCGCCGCCGTGCTTCGGGCCGCGCAGGGCGCCGATCGCGCCGGTAATCGCTGAATAAACGTCGGAACCCGTACCGGCGATCACGCGGCCAGTGAACGTCGACGCGTTGAACTCATGCTCGGCGTAAAGGTTGAGCGACGTATGCATCGCCTCGACCCACGACTTCGACGGCTCCGCACCGTGCAGCAAGTGCAGGAAGTGCCCGCCGATCGAATCGTCGTCGGTTTCGACTTCGATGCGCTTTCCGTTATGCGAATAGTGATACCAGTAGAGCAGCATCGAGCCAAGCGAGGCCATCAGGCGGTCGGCGATATCTTTCGCGCCCGCGATGTTGTGGTCTTCTTTCTCCGGCAGCACCGTGCCCAGTACCGATACACCGGTGCGCATCACATCCATCGGATGCGCCGACGCGGGAATCCACTCGAGCGCCGCTTTCAGATTCGCAGGCAAGCCACGCAACGCCTTGAGCTTCGTCTTGTACGCCTTCAACTCGGCGACATTCGGCAACTTGCCATGCACGAGCAGATACGCGATCTCCTCGAACTCGCACGTACTCGCGACGTCGAGAATGTCGTACCCGCGATAGTGCAAGTCGTTACCCGTCTTGCCGAC
>NZ_FCOL02000482.1 GCF_001544515.1 Caballeronia terrestris | reverse complement strand
ATCTCCGAGCGTCAGCTTCGCCGTGCCTGCGCCGTAGAACTCCAGATAAGCCCCGACGACCTTTTTATTGCGCAGGAACTCGGTCAGCGACAGCACCACGTCGGTCGCGGTGATGCCCGGCCCGGGCTTGCCGATAAGTTCCACGCCGACAATATCCGGCAGCCGCATGTACGAAGCCCGGCCCAGCATGACGCTTTCGGCTTCGAGACCGCCCACGCCGATCGCGATCACGCCGAGCGCATCGACCATCGGCGTGTGCGAGTCGGTGCCGACGAGTGTATCCGGGAAGGCCACGCCGTCCTGCACCTGAACTACCGGGCTCATGCGTTCCAGGTTGATCTGATGCAGGATGCCGTTGCCCGGCGGAATCACGTCGACGTTCCTGAAGGCCTTCTTCGTCCAGTCGATGAAGTGGAAGCGGTCTCCATTGCGACGGTCTTCGATTGCGCGGTTTTTTTCGAACGCGTCGGGATCGAAGCCGCCGCACTCGACGGCCAGCGAGTGGTCGACCACGAGCTGTGTCGGCACGACCGGGTTGACCAGCGCGGGGTCACCACCTTGAGCCGCTATCGCATCGCGCAGGCCGGCGAGGTCGACGAGGGCGGTCTGCCCGAGAATGTCGTGGCACACGACGCGCGCCGGAAACCACGGAAAGTCAAGTTCGCGCTTGCGTTCGATGATCTGCGTAAGCGATGCGCGCAGCGAGACCGGGGGGCAACGGCGCACGAGGTTCTCGGCGAGCACACGCGACGTGTACGGCAACTTGTCGTAAGCGCCTGGCTGGATTGCCTCGACCGCGACCCGCGCGTCGAAGAAATCCAGCTTCGTGCCGGGCAGAGGTTTTCTGTTTGCAGTGTTCATACCGTGGGGAAGAAAATGGTTCTGATCAGGGATAGATGCCGGGCCTTCCGATCAATTATCCCTTTTCCGGGTCAGCGCTTCGCGAGCGGCTCGAATTGCAGGTTCTCGGGACCGGTGTAATTCGCGCTCGGCCGGATGATCTTGTTGTCGATGCGCTGCTCGACGATGTGCGCGCTCCA
>NZ_FCOL02000481.1 GCF_001544515.1 Caballeronia terrestris | reverse complement strand
ACGTCACTGGAGGCAAGCACCATCGGTAGTCCGAGCGCGGACGTCCAGTTGGACATTGCGTGCACGCAGCGCTTGTAGTCCGGCCAGCGCACTTGCGTTCGCGCCAATGGCATTGTTTCGACATCTCCGGGTTCCAGGACGAGCCGCGACGATGTCTCTCTCTGCCAATCCGCAAGCAGGCGCGCGGAGGGCATGGGCACGTCGAGCGTGCCTGATAAAACGATGTCACTTACGCGTCGACTGCGGATGGCGTCGCCGCTCCAGAAATAGGAAGTCAGCATGTCTCGCACTCGATGGTGTCGAAGGGAATTCACCTGGGCGATTGTAACGATTCAGCACGATCGCCTCCGGAAACGCAGACAGACCGGCATCGCGATACGGATCTTCGAACCAGAAGTAGTTGGTTTCGTCGCGAGCGCCCTTCGACATCCTCGTCAACAGTGCGGGGATGAACCGGCCAAGCCTCTCATCGAAGTGAATGACGAGGACATTGACGCGATCATGTCGCTCAATGTCAAGGCGGTGTTTCATCTTCCCGCGCGGTGGTCAAAGGGCTGCTGGAGGTGAAGCAGACCGGACCGTTCATTCACGGTTCATCGCAAATGGGTCACGTCGGCAGTCCCGGGCGCACCGAGGACTGCGCGAGCAAGCATGCCATCGACGATTTCCGATGACGAGGCAGGACGCGGTCGACATCAGTTTTGCGGGCACCGAATCAACGCAAAGATGAAGAACAGCATGATGAATAGAAAAGTGAAGAGCTTCAGCGGATTCGCGTCACAGGCCGTGAGCAAAGCAGGAAGAGGAAGGCGGCGATGACCGAAAGAATCATCACCGGCTTGCGGCCGAGCCGATCGGTGAGGGCAGGCATGGTTAGCGCACCCAGCGCACCGCTGAAACCGATGGCCGACAGGACGAACCTCATCTTCGCGATGCCGAGATGCAGAAAATCCGTCGGGTAGCTTGGAAACAGCGCGCCCAACACCACGAGGCAGGTCAACCAGCACAACATGCCGACTGAAGCACGCCGCACGACCGGTCGGAAG
>NZ_FCOL02000480.1 GCF_001544515.1 Caballeronia terrestris | reverse complement strand
ATGTGCATGATGCCGGGCGCACTGCGACAGGCAGATTTCGACAGGCAGATTGACGCCAGCGGAGCTGCCCCGGCGCCGCATTACCGGACAGCGCGTCTCAGGCAAGCTGGAAAGAGTGTAAGCGATAGTTTTAGCATACCGAACAGGGAATCACTTGCAAGCGAAGGGCAAGCATGGCTGCGTCTAGCGGTCTTGATGGCTTGCGCGCCAACGCGATGATCGGAGCGTGTCCGCTGCGTCAGCTGACGCTTGCCTCGGCCCGCCGCTTGGCGTAGTTGAACGGCAGCAGGTCGCGAATGTCAGCGTCTGGGGGCCGCTGCGGTAACTCGGTTAGCACGTGCAGCAGCCAGGCATGCGGTTCGACGCCGCAGGCTCGGCACTGAGCATCAGACTGTAGACGATCGCGCTTGCTTTCGCACCGGCTTCCGTATCGCTGAACAGCCACGATTTTCTCGCGGTGGCAAACGGCCTGATGTCGCGCTCGATGACATTATGCCGACTCCCGGATTATACCGCCCATCTTTGACGGCGTCGCGGTACTCGGGCGACTCGCGATGAAGGTATCGATCGCCGTTGCTGCGGCTAAGCGGCTTCATGTCTTGCATCCAGAAGTGGTATGCGAATGTGCCGATCCGATGTACCGCTTGTTTGAAGCTGTGTTCGATCTTGAAGCGCAACCCATACAAGCGCATGATTTCGATGGGATCCAGGCCGAGGTCGGTGCACATCAACAGGCAGGTCCCCCTGCGAGGGTGAGTCACGGCCACGAAGCGAACGAGACGTCCGCACGCCGGCCACAGTAGATCGTCGACCCGATACCGGATGGTGACGTCGTGCTCGCCATAGACTGGGCTGGGGGCTGATTGTGAGGCCTGGGGATCAGCCAGCAGCGATTTGAGTTTGATCTTGTCACCGTAAAGCCTGGGGCGGCCGCGTTTGCGCGGTCCTTGCTGCACGTACGGGGCATAGGCGACTGCATTGGACTTCACGCGTGTGACCAGGTGGTTGTCCTGATCGCGCAGACCTTTGACGATCTTGCGAGCGGCGTAGTACGCATCTGCGAC
>NZ_FCOL02000479.1 GCF_001544515.1 Caballeronia terrestris | reverse complement strand
GTCAGGTGGTTGCTGCGACACTTCCACTTTGGCACATTGATGCCGCTTCGGGTGGGGGCGTCCATTCCATTAAATCTGTGTCCACAAAAACCGGAGGCGCCGCAGTCCGCAAACGGCGCGTCGCACTAGAAATCGTCGTACTGTTCTATGCGCTTTAACAGTCCAAAGATCGCATCGCGCTGGTTTGCGATGAGACTTCGTCCCCCGAGAAGGTCCAACAACCGCTGCCGCCAATAAGCAATGGCGAGGACCGGCGCCGAGTCCCCTTCACTGAGTTCCCACTCGATCGCGAAACGGATATGGGCTATCTCGCCGTCTATCGACCGCAATTCATGGGAAAGAAATTTTCGACGACGCTTCGGGGCCATTATTCGGTGTGGAAGTATTGTGCTTGCACCTAGTAACCGTCTGGGGACCCTTGAGCGCAGACAATGTCGCCGAAGCTCGGCGGTGCCTTAAGACCCAGGTCAGGCCTTCGGTTAGACTCCGATGGACGGACACGAGCCGACGAGGCGACCGGAGAAGCATAGGCAGGATCCGTCGAGGCGATGGGCCGCGCACGAAATGCAGGCACAGGCACAGCGCCGGAAATGTATGGGTTAGGGAAGAATTACACTCCCTTGATGAGGCATGCGCTGGTTGGCGTCGGCTTGGAACCGTCTGGAGCGGGCGACGCGCAGATCGCAACGGCGGTGGTGCCACATCGCGGCGCGAGGATTTCGCGCAAAGGTAGGTAATCAAATGGCTCGCCGGTTGAGACACCTGCAAGGCTGGCCGGTCATCGTCTGGACAGCGAGGGCCGCGTTTGTCGCGCAATCTGTCGATCACATGATTCTGCCGGAACCACCGGGTCTCCTCTGCGCGCCGAACGCCTGCCGATACCAGTAGAACGAGACCGAAAATATGATCGCCATGCCCGTCAGAATTGCGTAGATCGCATACGTCATAGTCGACCTCCTGGGGAGGTGCCTTGTTCATCGCTGGGCTGTACTTAGTCGGACCTGCAAAATTGGGTTTTGTTCGTGGACGCCTCGGGGCGTTCATCAGGTGGCCTTGTACTTTTCGAACTC
>NZ_FCOL02000478.1 GCF_001544515.1 Caballeronia terrestris | reverse complement strand
ACGATGTACACCATCATGATTGCGAACAGCACCACGGCGATCGCGGCCGAATAGCCGATCCGGTAGTACTTGATCGCCTGGTCGTACATGTAATAGGCGAGCACCGTCGAACTTTCGAACGGCCCTCCTCCGCTCATCACGGCGATCAGATCGAAGCTGCGCAGCGCGCCGATGATGGTGACCACGATTGCCATGAAGGTCGTCGGTCGCAGTTGCGGGAGGATCACGTGCCAGAGCATCGTCCAGCCGCTCGCGCCCTCCATGCGCGCCGCCTCGATCTGCTCCGAATTTAGCGACGTCAACCCCGTCAGGTACAAGATCATGCAGTACGCGGTTTGCGGCCAGAGCGCCGCGAAAATGATCCCGAACGTGACATAGCGCGGATCACCGAGGACAGGCACGCCGTGTCCGAGAATCAGCTTGAGCAGGCCGAAGGTCGGGTCGTAGAACCAGCTGAACATCAGGCCGACCACCACGCCCGAGAGCACGAAGGGCGCGAAGAACAGCGATTTGACCACACGGATGCCGGCCACCGCCTGGTTCAGATACAGCGCGATGCCGAGCCCCATCGGTGGCGCGAGTAAAAAGAGCGCGAGCCACAGCACGTTATTCTTCAGCGCGGTGTAAAACGTCGGCGCCTGAAACAGTTCGACGTAATTCCCGACGCCGACGAATGTCTTCTCCGCCATCCCGTCCCAGTTATAGAAACTGAGCCCGATACTCGACAGGATCGGCCATATCACGTAGATGCCGACCATCACGCATGCTGGCGCGAGAAAGAGGAACGCGGCGAGCCGCTGCTGACGCGCCGTCGCCGAGGCGCGACGACGGCGACGCCGCTTCGTCGCGGGTAGAGCCAGGGTGTCGGTTGATTGCATGGTCGTGCTCCTTACATGAGCGGCGCACGTCGGGCGCGCCGCTCAGCCGCGTGCTTCACTTCTTGTAGATGCGCTGGCGGGTCGCTTCGAGTTGCGCGAGGATCGAATCGAGCTTCGTCGGATCGGAGATGAACTGCTGCATGCCCTTCATGCCTTCGTCCGCCATTTCCTTCGTCATGTCGCGATCGTAGAAC
>NZ_FCOL02000477.1 GCF_001544515.1 Caballeronia terrestris | reverse complement strand
CAGACCCGTGGCGATCTGGCTCGAACCGGTCGCGATGCTGTCGGCGGCCGTGCGAACCTGGCCGATCAAGTCGACGAGGCTGCGCTGCATCTCACCCATCGATGCGAGCACGCTTCCGGCCGGCGCATGCTGCGCACCCGGAATCGTGCTCAGATCGCCGCCCGCGACGCGCTGCGTCAGTTCGCCTAGTGCTGCGGGCTCGGCTCCCAATGAGCGCGTCAAACTGCGCGTAATCAACACCCCGGCCGTGACTGCGGCCAGAATCGCTGCAAGGCAAATCGCGATCAGCAGGTTCCGCTGGCTCGCATAGTGATCGGCAGACTCCCGCACCAACTGCGCTTCACGCTCGCTGGTGACGTCGGAGTAATTCTTTGTCGCTTTGATCAACGCGTCGAGCAGCGGCCGGCACTCGGCATTCATCTTTGCGATGGCCTCGTCATGCTTGTTGTTCAAAGCGAGATTGACGATCGCCAGCGCAACCGGCCCGTACAACGATTCGACACGATCGATTTCGGCTACGAGTGCCCGTGCCTGAGGGCTCGCGTCACTCGCATTGCCCATCAGATCCTTGAGTTTGCGAAGGTTCGCCTGCACGTCTTCGTGCGCTTGCGTCACGGCGGCCTTTTCGAGTTCGAGGTCCGAGGCTGTCGTCACCAGCACCAGGTTCCGCGCGGCGATGGCACGCCGGTCAACCGCTGTCCGAACGTGCTCGGCTGCATCTGCGCGTGCGTTGATGCCGGACATATAGTGAGAGAACCGTTCGTTGGAGTCGCTCAGTGCAATCAGCGACATGCCGGAGATCACCAGAACGGCAGCAGTGAGCAATCCGAATCCCACCGCCAGCTTCGCCTTGACCGTCATTTGTTTTGTACTCATCTCGCCCGACTCCCCTCATGCCATGGATTCACCGCCTCGACCCGCTACTGGCGCGAAGAGACGCACACGTATCGGATAAGCGCGTTCCGCGACGAAGTCGACGGGAACCGCTGCGTGTCCATGATTACGACGGGTCGCGTCATTCCTGAAGCTGGACAAATCATCGATTTGTTCCCGCAAACGTTATCTGTCGAAAATAAAATCGCGCGGAACACGAC
>NZ_FCOL02000476.1 GCF_001544515.1 Caballeronia terrestris | reverse complement strand
CGGGCTTCTCGGCCAAACTCAATTCGATTCCCGAACCCCTGCGCCAGAGCTTTACGTACGACCAGGGCAAGGAACTCGCGCGGCATCAAGAACTCGCCGCCGCCACCGGCGTAAGCGTGTACTTCTGCGACCCGCACAGTCCCTGGCAACGCGGGACCTGCGAAAACACCAACGGATTGCTGCGACAGTACTTACCTAAGGGCACCGACCTCTCGGTCTACACTCAGGACGAGCTCGATGCCATCGCCGACAGCCTGAACAGCCGGCCGCGCGCAACCCACGCGTTCCATTCGCCATTCGAGGTCTTCGCTGCGACACTTGCCTCAGCAGGTCAACCTCAAAGCGCTAAACATTAACCCCCTCGTTGCACTTCGGTTTGAAACCGCCCACCAAGAGGTGACCCCGTTCGTTCGGACAGGTTTATCGATTTTTAAGTGGAACGCTGGTGGTCACGCTGCCGATTTAATCGCGGGCAGCTTCGCGAAGTAAGCTTCATCCGAGGTCTTGTCCGACAGACTTGAATGAGGGCTCTGCTGGTTGTACAAGCCGTCAACACAACGCCCATATCACCGAGTCAAGGGAAGTTCTCTATCGTTGGCACCCGTGGTACGGGCACACGGTACGGATTTTCACCACGATAGAGAGCAAGAACGCCGAGTCAGTCCTTGTTCAGCCGCCGCGCGGCAAGCCATATACCCAGGCCATCGTAGACCAGCGCCTTCATTCGCGTCGAGTGACGATTGGCAAACAGGTATGCATGATGGGGCCTTACCGACCCGAACACCTTGACCACACGCGCAAGCAGCGTATCGATACCGGCGCGCATGTCGATCGGCTCCGTCGCGAGCCAGATGGCATCGATGCGAATCAACGCAACCACCCCTGCAGGCACGTTGCGCAGTCACTCGCGGCCGACAGCGGCCAGCGCACCGTGATCGCCGTCGCGCCCCTGCGCACCTCGATCTCGATGTGCGTCGCCCTTGCAACGCCATTCTGTATCTGCAGCGGCACAAATTCCGGCGACGGGCCATTCAATTCCTGTCGGGCTGCTTGCGCGGCATCGCGTTCCTCCTGCGCCGCAACCCAACTGCGCAGC
>NZ_FCOL02000475.1 GCF_001544515.1 Caballeronia terrestris | reverse complement strand
TCGCGCTTCTGCATTTCGTGCAGGAGCGTGACGAGAATGCGGCAGCCGGATGCGCCGATCGGGTGACCGATCGCGATCGCGCCGCCATTGACGTTGACCTTCGACGTATCCCAGCCCATCTGCTTGTGGACCGCGAGCGCCTGCGCCGCGAACGCTTCGTTGATTTCCATCAGGTCGAGGTCGGCCGGCGACCAGCCCGCGCGTTCCAGACAGCGCTTCGATGCCGGCACCGGGCCCATGCCCATGATCTTCGGATCGACGCCCGCGTTCGCGTACGCCTTGATGCGCGCGATCGGCGTGAGGCCGAGCGCCTCGGCCTTCTTCGCCGACATCACGATCACGGCCGCTGCGCCGTCGTTGAGGCCCGACGCATTTGCCGCCGTCACCGTGCCTTCCTTCGAGAACGCCGGCCTCAGGCTCGCGAGCGATTCGGCCGTCACGCCGTGGCGCACGAACTCGTCGGTCGCGAACTTGAGCGGCTCGCCCTTGCGCTGCGGGATGTCGATCGGGATGATTTCATCGTTGAAGCGGCCCGACTTCTGCGCGGCCTCGGCCTTGTTCTGCGAGAGCGCCGCGAACTTGTCCTGGTCTTCGCGCGAGATGCCGAATTCCTTCGCGACGTTCTCCGCCGTCACGCCCATGTGGATCGAGTTGAACGCGTCCCACAGTCCGTCGACGATCATCGAGTCGATCAGCTTCGCGTCGCCCATGCGGAAGCCGTCACGCGAGCCCGGCAGCACGTGCGGCGCCGCGCTCATGTTTTCCTGGCCGCCGGCGATCACGATGTCGGCATCGCCCGCGATGATCGCGTTCGCCGCCAGCATCACGGCCTTCAGGCCCGAGCCGCAGACCTTGTTGATCGTCATGCCGGGCACCGATGCGGGCAGGCCCGCCTTGATGACCGACTGGCGGGCCGGGTTCTGGCCGGAGCCGGCCGTCAGCACCTGTCCGAGGACCACTTCGCTGATCTGCTCCGGTTTGAGGTTCGCGCGTTCCAGCACGGCGCGAATCACGGCTGCACCCAGATCGGGCGCCGCAATCTTCGCGAGCGACCCGCCGAATTTGCCGACCGCTGTCCGTGCGGCCGATACGATCACTA
>NZ_FCOL02000474.1 GCF_001544515.1 Caballeronia terrestris | reverse complement strand
CCGTTCATACGCGGCATGCATCTCGTGATGCAACGCGCGTATTTCGGCGATCTCTGCGTTCGAGGCCATCCGGCAGGCCGTCTCGCCTCCGAACGCCTCGATCACGCCGAGGACATCGAGTTTCTCGGCGATGTGCGCCGGACTCTGCTCCGCAGCGACCGCGCCGCGCTTGGGCAGCACGACGACGAGTCCGTCGCTCGCCAGTTCCTTCGGCGCTTCCCTTTGTGGTGTGCGCGACACATCCAGCCGTTCGGCAAGCGTGCGTTCGCGCGGACGCTCGCCGGCTTCAGTAGCTTTTCATTGAACTAGAGCGATCTGGCGACAACACCCTGCCCGCAGTCAGACTTCCGAGGAGAATGCGGAAATCGAGGCAAGCCATGCTTGAGCACCGGGCCTTGATCGTCTAAAACGTCGAACAAGGTTAGAGGTCGGACGACTCTAGGTCTCGATGTCCAGATGAAATTGCGGTGCCGCTCGGTTGCTTGGGCGTGAAAGGGTGCCGTAGAGAGAACTGCTATCGGCTTTGCGGGTAGCGATCCGGTTTGTCAGCCCATCACGCCCAATGCTTCTGGCCTACCTGATGTCAGGTTCAAGGCACCCGTTTCCGATGCGGCAAGCGGGCCGGGCGAGTGGACTTGCCGGGTCCGTAGGCGCCCTTCGCGGACCAACGTTGCGCTGGAACGGCGCCCCTCATTTACCCTTTGGTCGCGCCGAACGTCAACCCCGCCACGAAATGCCGCTGCATGGCGAAGAACATCATTACCGACGGAAGCGCCGCAAGGATCGACCCGGCTGACACGAGGTTCCACGCCGTGACCCACTGCCCCTTCAACGCGGCAACGCCTACGGTGATCGGGGCGGCTTCGTCACCCTGCGTGAGACACAGCGCCCAGAAGTAATCGTTCCAGACGAACGTGAACACGAGGATTGCGAGCGCGGCCAGTGCCGGGCGAATCAGCGGCAGAATGATTTTGAAGAACACCGTCCATTCGTTTGCGCCTTCGATACGCGCCGCTTCTATCAGTTCGAACGGCAACTGCTTGATGAAGCTACGCAGAAAGAGCGCGCAGAAACCGGTCTGAAACGAGACGTGGAACAGAATC
>NZ_FCOL02000473.1 GCF_001544515.1 Caballeronia terrestris | reverse complement strand
AAAGCACACCGGCTCCTCAAGCGCTGGCCGCCTGACTATGCCGACCGCCCCGCGTACACCACTCTTGACGATTTCTCTCAACAAATTCATCCGTGTGTTGGGCGGCCTTCTTTTTGCTGCTATGCAGTAACATCCTGCAGGGGAGGTAGGGGCGTGTAGGTCGTTATTTGCTTGTTTCGGCGGACTCGCTTTCGGCGACGGGGAGGTTTATGAAAACCCCTGATCAGATCCGAGCTTACGCCCGGCGCAGGATGGTTTCGGGGATCGAGCGCTTCATCGCCGCCACCCCGCCAGAACAGATGGCGCGCGCCAGACAATCGACGAACGCATAGATGTGGGCCGCGCGGCTGACAGCGCCCCGTGCCGAATCCGACGAATCAGACCGATTGAAAGGACACAAGTGATGGAAGAAGACGAGAGCACATTGCGCATCGCCCGTACGCCCGAAGGGCAATGGTTCGGGCGGCTTCAAGTCGGTTCGGACGAAATCATTCTTGGCGCCTATAAGTCACCGCAAGAAGTCGAGCAGGTTGCCATGAGATCGGCCTCTATCCCGACCGAGTCGAAGTCGAGGGTTTGTGCGAGCGCAGGCGGAGTCATGCGTTAGGAGAGCCGGATCAAATAGTTAAAGCCTCGTTCGTTGGCTAGTTCCGGCCGCATCCCTAAGCGGTCGCTCACGGATCGGCGCCGGCCAAATCAAAGCAGATGGCCCTCCGCGATTTCCGGGGGCGAGATCATCGCAAGCGGATCTGACAAATTCACTCACTCGGCACTGGGAAAACGCCGCCGACGCGACAGGCTTCGCTTATCGTGGCTATGCGACAGACCATCTGCGGATAGCGAAGGGATTGAGCGGGCGAGTGCAGCACGGAGAGTTCGCCGGCTCCCCGTCCCGAATCTGCTACAAGCATTCCTGCGCTTGCTCAGGTAACGCGGACCAATTCTCCTTCGGCTAAGAACCACGCCGACATCGTCCGTGCTAGTTCGAGCACGACCTCCGCGTCGGTCCGGCCGGAGGACGCGCGCACGTGGAACGAATGATCTGCGTCGTCCACCACATGCAGCGTGGCGCGTGGCCCCAGCGTCTCGACGACCGACCTCAGCAGGTGAA
>NZ_FCOL02000472.1 GCF_001544515.1 Caballeronia terrestris | reverse complement strand
CTCGAGAGTGCCGAGTTCTTGCGCCTTTCTCACGGTCTCATCTTGGCGTTCGTGAGCGCCGATCCAGTTCTCGGTAATCCGATCCGGCTCGCTTAGTTGGCTTCGCGCGCCAGTCTCATTTTCAGGCGACTGTGCTCAATGCTCAAGTCGACCCATTCGTCGGTCAATGCCTTGAAGCGCTTGTAGTTGTCGATCTGGCGGCGCACGTCGCTCAGCGCGTCGCGCGCAATGTACTCAGTTCGGCTCTTCCTGTCTCGCGTATAGCTCAGCTGATAGTACGCCCCACTCTGGTTGGCGGGGTCCTTGTATTGACAGCTCAGTGAGCCTGGGCGCATTTCATCGATCGCGGCGAGCTTCGCCTTAATCGTCTCAATGCGTGTTTCGATTTGAAGGAGGCGTTTTTGTGTCATTTGTATAGCATACAAATGCTATACTTGACTGTCAACAACGACTCGAAGACAAACGATGTCGCTTTGGATGGCTTGGTGGGACGCGATCTGGTTGCTGCGTCCGGCGTTCTCGCGCCTGCGCAGCTTCATGTGGTTCGCAACTGCCGTGGCAGGCTTGACGGTGCGCACCGAGTTGCTGGGCGTGACCAGCATCGTGCGCGCGCTCAAACTGCGACCGGTCCTGTACAACAAGCTGCGTGACAGCTTGCACAGCAACGCCGTGCAACTCGATCAGCTCTCGGCGCTGTGGACTCAGGCGGTGTTGCGCCTGTTCCCGGATCCGCTACGCGTCAATGGCCGGCGCGTCCTGGTCGGAGACGGCATCAAGGTGGCCAAGTCTGGCAAGAAGATGCCCGGCGTCAAGCTGCTGCATCAACAGTCCGACTCCAACACCAAGCCCGAGTACATCATGGGGCACTCCATGCAGGCAGTCAGCATACTCGTGCGGGCCGCCCAGAGCGTCTTCGCCGTACCGCTGGCCGTGCGCATTCACGAAGGTCTGGTGTGGTCCAACCGCGATCGACGTACCTTGCTCGACAAGATGATCTCGCTGCTGGGCATCGTCTCAGTGAAGGAGCCGTTCTACTTCGTCGCAGATGCGTACTACGCCGCTCGCAAGATCGTCAAAGGTCTGCGCGATCAGGACAACCACCTGGTCACACGCGT
>NZ_FCOL02000471.1 GCF_001544515.1 Caballeronia terrestris | reverse complement strand
ACCAGCGCCACCAGGAAACGCTTGATGACGAGCTTGACCATGCGCGTGTAGCCGTGCGTCATCCGCTCGAAGGCGTTATCGAACCATCGGAAGAAGCCCTTCTTCTCGTGATGTCCGGGCTTGAGCAACAGTGCGGCCAGCGCAGGCGAAAGCGTCAGCGCGACGAGTCCCGAGATCACGACCGAGATCGCGATCGTGATGGCGAACTGTTTGTAAAGCTGCCCGGTGATGCCGCTCAGGAAGGCCACCGGCACGAACACCGCGCAGAGCACGAGCACGATCGCGACCACCGGGCCCGCGACTTCGTCCATCGCGCGCTTGGCCGCGTCCTTCGGACTGAGCTTGTGCACGTTCATGTTCCGCTCGACGTTCTCGATCACGACGATCGCGTCGTCCACCACGATGCCGATCGCGAGCACCATGCCGAAGAGGGTCAGCATGTTGATCGAGAAGCCGAGCGCCATCATGCCCATGAACGTGCCGACGATCGACACCGGCACCGCGAGCACCGGAATCAGCGTGGCGCGCAGGCTCTGCAGGAACACGAACACGACGATCACGACCAGGATGACCGCTTCGAAGAATGTATGCACCACGTCCGAGATTGACGCCCGGGTGAACTCGGTCGTGTCCATCGCGACGCTGTAGTCGAGGCCTTCGGGAAACGACTTCTTCATCTCCTCGAGCGCCTGGCGCACCTGCTTGGACACGTCGAGCGCGTTAGCACCCGGCTGCTGGTAGACGGCGAGGACCGTCGCCGGCTTGCCCTGGAACTTGCTGCGGATCGAATAATCCTTGCGGCCGAGTTCCGCGCGGCCGATGTCCTTCAGCCGCACGATCGCCGCGCCGCCGCTTGACGCGCGGATGATGACGTTGTCGAACTCGGCGGGGTCGGCCAGGCGCCCGGTCGTCGTCACCGCGAACGACTGCTCGACCGGCGCGCCCGTCGGTGATTGCCCGATGCTGCCAACCGCAAATTGCTGGTTCTGGTTCGAGACGGCCTTCTGCACGTCGGATGCGGTCACGCCGAGTTGCGCCATGCGGTCGGGCTTGAGCCAGATGCGCATCGCGTAGTCGGGGTTGCCGAAGATGCTCGACTGGTTGGCGCCGGGGATGCG
>NZ_FCOL02000470.1 GCF_001544515.1 Caballeronia terrestris | reverse complement strand
ACTCGCAAGCCGACCCTCCGCTCGATCGCGGCAAACCATGGGTGTTCCTGCCACTGCTGCACCGCCTGGCGCATTACCGTGAGGGACCGCGGCTGATGCGGGTTGACGTACAGAACCACGTGGTTGGCGCGGGTAGCCACCACCGCGATAAGCGCGCCCTCGATCACCTGATGCGGCGTGTGCTCCAGGAGAAAGCGATCCTTGAATGTGCCGGGCTCGTCCTCGTTGCCGTTGCAGACGATGTACTTGTCGCCTTCAGGCGCGGCCGCGACCGGTGTCCATTTGCGATGTGTCGCAAACCCGGCGCCCCCCATCCCGCGCAGGTCCGCCGAGGCGATCTCGGCGATGATTGCCCCCGGGTCTTGCAGCGCCTTGGCAAGCCCCTCCCCGCCACCGCGCGCAAGCCAGGCATAAAGGTCTGCGCCGACGCGGATATCGTCCCGCAGAAGAACCTGATTCGGCTTCTCCATCGTCATGCTCCGTGAATCGCTCACCGGATGTCGCCGACCACGCACCCCCGCGCGCTCGAGCGCAAGCCGGCATCGACGCGCAGATCGAAATGGGCGTAGTCAGGAAAGAGGCGCGGTGCCTTGACGTCCAGGGGCAACCCGGAAAGCGTCAGCTCGCGCTGCCACGCGTGCACGTGGCCGATTCCGGCCCGGCTCGCCATGACCCGGCCTCCCGGTTCCGCTGCCTTTGCCCCGGCACGGCGCCCCATGCTCAGGATGTCGAGCAGCGCGTTTCCCATCAGCCGGTTGCGCCCGTGCAAGCCTCCCGTGACTTCACCGACGCAATACAGGCCGGGGACGCTCGTGGCACCATCCTTGTCGATCGCAACGCCGCCGTTCTGGTAGTGGAGCGTCGGATAGACGAGGAAAGGCTCCTGCGCCGCATCGTGTCCGCACTTGAGCGCGAGATGGCGCAGCGTGACGAGGCGCTTGGCGAGAATGCCGGGGCTCTCCATTTCGAGCGTTGGCGTGTCGAGGAATACGCCGATCTGACCTTCGCGTTGAATTCCACGCCCCTGCGCACATTCGCGCAGGATCGCCGAAGCCACGACGTCGCGGGCCTTGAGCTCGTCCACGAAGCGCTCACCCTCGCCGTTGATCAGCTTGGCAC
>NZ_FCOL02000469.1 GCF_001544515.1 Caballeronia terrestris | reverse complement strand
GCGTTGACAGGCGGCTCGATGTCGTGGCTGCTCGCAGGGCTCGAAATCGAGCATGGCGAGATTCGCACCGCGCCGCGTCCCGATGCGGCGACGCTCGCCACCGCGCGTGGACTCGCCGCTGCTGCCGCGCGCAAAGCCCAAGTGCCGGTGATCGACGGCGCGACGCTCGCCCTGCTCGAACGCGAGAGCGACGAGCACACGCTGTATCGCTTCGACGTGCGCGATCCGCTCGAATACGAAGCGGGTCATCCCTCAGGCTGGCGCTCGGCGCCGGGTGGCCAGCTCGTGCAAGCGACCGATGAATACGTGGGCACGCTGCACGCCCGCGTGGTCCTGCGCGACGACGACGGCGTACGCGCCCGCATGACCGCATCGTGGCTCAGGCAACTGGGCTATCTCGACGTGCATGTTCTCGACGACGCAGCAAGCGCCGCGCTCACTGCCGATACATACGAAGCCGGACCCGAGCCATTGAACATCCGTCCGCACGGCGCGCGCACGCACTGGATCGAGCCGGACGCGCTGTCGCGCGCGATCGGCGAAGGCAAAGCGCAAACGATCGATATCGACAGCAGCCTCGCCTTCAGGCGCAATCATGTAGCGGACGCGCGCTTCATCGCCGCGAGCGGACTGCGCGCGCGTCTCGACGGCTTTCCGCGCGACCAACAGATCGTGCTGACTTCCGAAGACGGCGTACTCGCCGGACTCGTCGCGGCGGAACTCTCGGCGCATCGCCCGGATATCGCCGCCCTGATCGGCGGCACGCGCCGCTGGATCGCGCTCGGGCTGCCGCTGGAATCGGGCGATTCGAACAACCTCACTGGCGACGACGACGCCTGGTACAGCCCGTACCACGCCGAGCCCGGCCGCGTCGCCGAGCAGATGAACGCGTATCTCGCGTGGGAACTCGAACTCGTCGAACAAGTGGAGCGCGATGCGATCGCGTCGATCAACGTGCTGGACTTCGAAACCGCGACGGCGAAGCGCAGCCGCGAGCGTCTTAGCGAACCAAGCAGTACCGCCGCATGAGCTCGATCGTCCTGCCCGCATTCGACGGCACGTCGAGCCCCGCCGACGTCCCCGGCAGCCCGCTTCACGCCGCGTTCGCACAGCCGCTCATGCT
>NZ_FCOL02000468.1 GCF_001544515.1 Caballeronia terrestris | reverse complement strand
GGCCGTATTTTCTCGATCAGTGTCACTGAAGCGCGGCGCGCGCCGGGAGTGATCGCGATCGTCACTGCGGACACCGCCGGCAAGCTCGGCAAGGGCAAGTGGAACAACGCGCGGCTGCTCGGCGGCCCGGAGATCCAGCACTATCATCAGGCGGTCGCGCTCGTCGTCGCGGAGACGTTCGAGCAGGCGCGCGCCGCCGCGCAACTCGTGCGCGTACGCTACGTCCAGGAAAAAGGCGCGTTCGATCTCGCCAATGCGCGCCACTCGGCGACCAAGCCGAAGACCGGCACGCCCGAATCGGCAGTAGGCGATTTCGCGGGCGCTTTCGCCAGCGCGCCCGTGCAGCTGGACGCGATGTACACCACGCCCGACCAGGCGCACGCGATGATGGAGCCGCATGCGTCGATGGCGGTCTGGGACGGCGAGCAGCTCACGCTCTGGACCTCGAACCAGATGGTCGACTGGAGCCGCGCCGACGTCGCGCAGACGCTCGGCATCCCCAAGGAGAGCGTTCGGCTGATCTCGCCGTATATCGGCGGCGGTTTCGGCGGCAAGCTGTTCATACGCGCCGACGCCCTGCTCGCCGCACTCGGCGCGCGCGCGGCGCGACGTCCGGTCAAAGTGGCGCTGACGCGGCCAATGATGTTCAACAACACGCCGCACCGGCCTGCCACGATCCAGCGCATCCGGATCGGCGCGACGCGCGACGGCAAGATCACCGCGATCGGCCACGAAAGCTGGTCGGGCGACATCGAAGGCGGCAAGCCGGAGAACGCCGTCCAGCCGACGCGCTTCCTCTACGCGGGTGCGAACCGCATGACGGCGCTGCGGCTCGCCTCGCTCGACCTGCCCGAAGGCAACGCGATGCGCGCGCCCGGCGAAGCGCCAGGACTGATGGCGCTCGAAATCGCGATGGACGAGTTGGCGGAAAAGCTCGCCATCGATCCGGTCGAGTTGCGCATCATCAACGATACGCAGGTCGACCCCGAGAAGCCGCAGCGACCGTTTTCCGAGCGACGGCTCGTCGAGTGCCTGCGTACCGGCGCCGAGCGCTTCGGCTGGAAGACGCGCGGCGCACGGCCGGGTGCGGTGCGCGACGGGCAGTGGCTCGTCGGCATGGGCGTCGCAG
>NZ_FCOL02000467.1 GCF_001544515.1 Caballeronia terrestris | reverse complement strand
CCACGCGAGCCGGTTCTGTTCGAGCGCGAATGCCTGCAGCGCCTCGGGCTCGATCGGCAGATCCGCGACAGTGATGGTGGCGGGCGACATGTCGACCATGATGCCCAACTCGCGCTACGTTTACAAGACTCGTGAGCGTCAAATCAGCGCGAGGTGCAAACCAAGTCAACTCACGCGCGCCACCGCGACCGCGCGATGCGGTTCGCGCGCCGGGATCTCGATGCCTTCGAGCCAGGCATTCAGTTCGGCTAGCGTGAAGCCGCGTTGTGCGAGCGACGCCGGTGAGGGGAAATGTCCGTGTTCAAGCCGCTTGTACCAAAGCGCGAAGCCGGTGCGATCCCAATATAAGCACTTGACCTTCGTGCGGTCCCGACCCACGAACACGAACAGATTGCCCGAGGCCGGCTTCTGGGCCAGCAGCGGTTTGAATCGCGCCAGAATTCCTCGCCTTGCTGAGAACGTCGCGCTGTCCTCGGTCCCGCAGTCTCTTCGGTTGGGTCGACCATCGCAATGCTCCGCCGTCACGATGGCAATACCTTCGCACCGCACGCGCCTGTGTTCAAGACGGGATGCGCTGACGCATACCCAGAAAGAGACGCTCGCGGCGTTTTCAGCGAATCACCGATCCGAGTCGACCGCGTGCCACCGGCCGCGACCTGAAATCTGCCGACAGCATCTGCTCAGGGACGATGAAGCAATTCACCGTTGGAGTTGCAGCGGAAGCAAGTCACTAACCGCAGCCTGCTCACCACCCGTATCCCATCTTGAAGAGCAGAGCCTTGTTGCCTTCCTTTCCAAACGCGAACTCCATATTCGCGACGATGCCCTGAGCCGGCTTTAGAATGTACTGCACACCGAGGCCGGCGCTCGGAAAGCGGTTGGCCGAATCTGCGCAGCCGTTACGGCTCGCGCCATACAGGCACGCCACGCCGGCAAAGACGGTGGCCGTCCAACGCGACGCCAGGCGATGGCGCTCCTCGACTTCGAGCGAGGACATGTACTTGCCAAGGTACTCGCCCGTCGTGTATCCGCGCAATAGCACGGGCGCGTAGGCGCCCGGGGGTGCGTCCGCCGTCCACTGGTTACTCTGCCGCACTGCAAATACATTCCCGTCTCCGTGGCTCCAGTAT
>NZ_FCOL02000466.1 GCF_001544515.1 Caballeronia terrestris | reverse complement strand
GTTGAGTGTAATCTCCGGCATCCTGAGACCGGACTCGGGCGATGTGATCGTGGATGGCACGGATTTGTGGAAGCAGCCGAACGATTCGATCGCCGACTTTCGGCTGAACCGCATCGGATTCGTGTTTCAGGATTACCACCTCTTTGGACGTCTCACGACAGCCGAGAACGTTGCTATTCCGCTTATCCTCAAGCGGCGCGCCTGGGACGATGCGCTCGCCGAGGCGCTTAAATACCTCGAGATCGTGGGACTGACGAGCCGAGCCCAATTGACACCTGTGAAGCTCTCTGGAGGCGAGCAGCAGCGTGTGGCCATCGCGCGCGCGATCGTGAGCCAACCGGACATCCTGATTCTCGACGAACCCACTGCGTCGCTCGATGGCGATACGGGCCGCAACATCATCGAATTCGTCAAGCATCACGTTCTCAATGAGCATCGTTGCATTGTGATCGTCACGCACGACAGCCGCATCTTCGAGTATGCCGACCGCATATGGAGGATGGCCGCCTGACTCATATCGAGCGGGGCGGGGCGCGATGAAGACAAAGATCGTGTTCGCGATGGCGTTCGTGGGATTTCTAGCCGGTATCCTGGCGGCATACGTGTACGGGATTCAGCAGCCACCCCAGCCACCGGTGTTCAACCCTGCATCGAACCCTTATACGCGTGGCGTTTACGCGAACGGGATCGTTGAAAGTGACCAACCGGCGGGGGAAAACGTAAGCATCTACCCAGATGTCACGGGTGCTGTCACGCGCATCTTCGTGCATGAAGGGGAGCAGGTACGCTCAGGGACGGTGCTGTTGACCATCGAAAACTCGGTGCAGCGCGCGAACGCGGCCCAACTCGCGGCGCAGGCCGACGCTGCGGCGACGCTGCTCGATGAGCTGAAATCGCAGCCGCGTCCGGAGACCCTCGATATCGCGAATGCGCAAGTCGGTGCCGCTGCCGCGAGCCTCAAGATGTCCCAGGATCAATTCGATAAACAGCAACGCGCGTTCGAAATCGACTCGAAGGCGGTCAGCAGGGACACAATCGATAACGCAGCGAACGCGCTCAAGGTAGCGCGCGCCAATCTCGAGGTCGTGACGCGCCAATACCGGCTTACGCGCGCGGGTGCGTGGGTGTATGACC
>NZ_FCOL02000465.1 GCF_001544515.1 Caballeronia terrestris | reverse complement strand
GCTGACGGTCTGACACGCGTATGGGTTTTGCAACTACGCAGCGACCGCCGTTTGACGAGCGCTCGGCAGCATCCGGTCAAACTCGCGCTTGACGATGCCGTAGCATTCACACGCGCGCGCTTCGAGCCCGGCGCGATCGAGCACCTTGATGCAACCGCGGCTGTGATGGATCAAGCCTGCGTCATGCAGCTTGCCGGCCGCTTCCGTCACGCCTTCGCGACGCACGCCCAGCATGTCTGCGATCATCTGCTGCGTCACGCGCATCTGGTCCGACGACGAGCGGTCCGCCTGGATCAGCAGCCAGCGGCACAACTGCTTGCTCAGCGAATGATGACGATTGCACGCGGCCGTTTGCGCGACTTGCGTGAGAAGCGCTTGCATATACAGAAGCATCAGTCGACGCAGAAAATCCGAGCGACCGAAATGTTCGCGCAACGCACTCGCGCTCATCCGATACGCGAAGCCCGCGCCCTGCACCTGCACGCGAGTGGGCATCGTGTCGCCGCCAGTCAGCACGGGCACGCCCGTCATCCCTTCGCGACCCACCGCCGCCACTTCAACCGAACCGCCGTCTTCCATCGTGTGCAGCAGCGTGATGATGGCGGTCGTCGGGAAATACACGTGATGAATGCGTTGTCCCGAGTCGCACAGCAACTGCTCGGTGCGCAACTGAACGAGTTCGAGATGAGGCGCGATGGCTTGCCATTCATGCGCCGGAAGTGCGCCCAACAAATGATTGCCGTGCAGATCGGATTGAAGAGTCAACATGATTTTTATTCGCCTGGTCTGTGCGCTTTGCGCTGTATTTTCTGGTCCGCATCGGAATTCGTGAGCGCATCTGTGTGGCGTTCATCGAAACTTTTTGCGACCAGCCCCGTAGCACCGTTATTGCCGTCTGTTCGAATACGTTGGCGGCTGTCGTTTGTGCTTTGTCATACATTAGCGAGAGCCGTGCCAGCTTCGCAAACGTCTTACCAGTAAAGGGCTTCAGCGGCGTGTGACCGATCGTACGGAGAGGCTGCAGTCGAATTTGATTCAGTTTTGAACAGACAGGAGAAAGGGGACCGCATGGATGATCGCCGTCGAGCCTTCGCATGAAAAATCGTTTTATCGTTTGCGCGCCTTTACCGTCCGCGTTT
>NZ_FCOL02000464.1 GCF_001544515.1 Caballeronia terrestris | reverse complement strand
GTTCGCACCGATGTCCCGGTGGTGGAGCACAGCCTGCGCCCGGGTGGCCTATGAAGCCTGATTCCATCGACAGGCCAGCCCTCGCAACGAGCGACAGGCCCGCCGCCGGGTCTCCGGAGACTGCGGACGCAGCGCTTCGGCGCACCTGGATCGCGGTCGCGGCCGCGATCCTCGGCGTCTTCATGTCCATACTGGACATCCAGATCACGAATGCCTCGCTGAAGGAAATCTTCGGGTCCTTGTCCGCGACGCAGGATGAGGGCTCGTGGATGTCGACCGCGTATCTGGCGGCCGAGGTGACGGTGATCCCGTTGACGACTTTCTTCATGACCGTTTTCGGCTTGCGCAACTACATGTTGGCCAACTCGGTTCTCTTCTTGATCTTCTCGACCTTGTGCGGTTTCGCATGGAACCTCCAGAGCATGATCGTGTTCCGGATGCTGCAAGGGCTGGCCGGCGGTGGCCTGATCCCGATGGCCATGACCTTGCTGCTGACGCGGCTGCCGCCACAGAAGCGCATGACGGGCCTCGCCTGGATGATGCTCTCCACCACACTCGCGCCGACGCTCGGCCCGACGATCGGCGGCATCCTGACGGATCTCTACGGCTGGCCCTCGATCTTCTTCATCAACTGGGCGCCGGGTGTCCTGATGGTGCTCGGTCTCGCGTATGGGCTGGACCGCGGCGCGAGCAAGCCGCGAATTCTTCAGCAGGCGGACTGGCTGGCCATCGCGACGATGGCCACGGGACTCGTGTCGCTCATCATCTTCCTGGAGGAGGGCAACACCCGGGACTGGTTCGATTCGCGCTTCGTTCAATTCTTCTTCGTGTCGGCGCTCGTGAACCTGAGCATATGGATCGTCCTCATGCTGTCGCGGAAGAATCCCTTCGTGAACCTCGGGCTGTTCGGGCGCCGCAATTTCGGTGTGTCTTCCGTCGTGGGCGCCACGACCGGCATGGCCCTCTACGGCTCCACGTTCCTGTTGCCGCTGTTTCTCGCGCAGATCGCAGGTTACAACTCCCGGCAGATCGGAATGGTGATCATGTGGATGGGGCTGCCCCAGTTGGTGATGATGCCGATCGTCGCCAAGCTCTCGAAGGTCTATGACAACCGGCTTATCTGCTCGGTGGGCCTGCTGCTC
>NZ_FCOL02000463.1 GCF_001544515.1 Caballeronia terrestris | reverse complement strand
GTGCAGATCGGCCGGGCGATTCGGGAACTGCTCGGTGAATATGTCGAGCGGTATAACGCCGAGTCCGGCAAGAAGCTCGACCGGAACAAGGTGCTCTAGCCAACTTGCTTTATCCCATCCGCGTGCTCAGGAGAAAGACAATGGCCATACCTGTCGAGAAAGTCACGCCGTACGA
Source organism: Caballeronia terrestris (assembly GCF_001544515.1). Classification (GTDB taxonomy): domain Bacteria; phylum Pseudomonadota; class Gammaproteobacteria; order Burkholderiales; family Burkholderiaceae; genus Caballeronia; species Caballeronia terrestris. The sequence goes on along the minus strand of NZ_FCOL02000463.1, from coordinate 977 downwards.
CGAATTCAACTTCGAGATTCCGGAGAACGAGTTTCCGAAGTCCGGCATTTCGGCGCGCGCAGCAGCCGCGCTGGTAGTCAGCGAAGAATGGACCGACGCCAACCCGATGCTCAACATGTCGTCGTTTGTGACTACCTTTGCGGAGCCGGAAGCGGTCGAGGTCGCCAAGCGCAACATGTACAAGAATTACATCGACCATGACATGTATCGCAAGTCTTCGCGATGGAGACGCGCATGGTCAAGTGGCTGCATCAGCTGTGGAATGGCCCAAAAGGGGTCGAGCCTTATGGCACGGCCACTATAGGCTCATCGGAAGCCTGCATGCTCGCTGGGCTCGCGCACAAATGGAACTGGCGGCAGGCGCGCGAGAAAGCGGGCAAGGACGCGACCCGGCCGAACATGGTGACGGGCGGCAACGTACAGGTTGTATGGAAGAAGTTTCTGCGCTATTTCGACGTCGAGCCGCGCATCGTGCCGCTCAAGCCGGGCAACTACCGCCTCACCGCCGAGCGTCTCGAGCAGTACGTCGATGAGAACACGATCGCCGTGGTGGCAATTGCGGGGCAGACCTTCACGGGCGAAGACGACGACATCCAGGAGATCCACGACAAAGCGAAATCTGTTTGTCGAGTAGCTCGATCGCCAGCGTGGAGAACGGGGGCACTTTCTCACTATCGAGTAGAGGGCACAACCCCCCTGACCCAGGTGGGTTAGGCAAGGCGCTCTGGGCGACCTCGCATGTTATCCGGACATCAGTCATTCATTTTGCCGGGTCGAAGGACGGCCATAGGTCGACTGCTGACCGACGCGGCCGATCAGCGCCCGACCACGCTGGAGGTTCAATGTCGGACCGGGTTTGATTGGAAGGGACGTTGGTCCATGCTTTCATGAGACGTTCGAGCGACCGCGATCAGTATCCGGGCGGCGGCTGAACCGGCATATACACCACGCCGCTGCTCCCATAACCCGCCGCGTAC
>NZ_FCOL02000462.1 GCF_001544515.1 Caballeronia terrestris | reverse complement strand
ACATAGCACACGATCAGAAACGGCACGAGCCGCAACGCGACCTTGAGATAGAGCGCGCGTTGCGTGTCGTCCGGGGTCGTCACCTGAGCGGACGCGTCTACATCGAGAGCGATTTTGCGCAACATGATGACCGCCTCAGTGAAGGTGAATGAAACGGCGCGTGAATGACGGATAGCGTTTCATGAGGCTGTCTCCTTGAGCCTGCCGGCGCGCGGGTGGTCCGGCGGCGTTTGCTCTGGTCGGGGCGCGCCCGAAGGCGACGGATCGTTCTCATCGAAAACTGATCGATCGAACAGTCAGTACAGTAGCGGATCACGAAACTCCCGGTCAACCGGAAACACGCTGGATTCACCGGGGAATTTCCCTTGTTGACTGATCGATCAGTCAGGCCTAGTATCAACGGCTGAATGCACTGCGTTGCGGCACGTCGCCCTTTCGCGACATGTGCAAGCGCGACTTCTTAACGTTCACCGAGGATAGAGCCGTGAGCAACTTCAACGAATACTCAGACAAGTTCGAGACCATCCGCATGACCCGCACCGACGGCGTGCTGGAGATGCACTTCCACACGCATGGCGAGCCGCTCGTCTGGAACCTGACCGCACACCGCGAGTTCGAACAGGCGTTTCTCGATGTCGGCCGAGACCGGGAAAACGACGTCGTAATCATGACCGGCACGGGCGATGCATTCAGCGGGCCCGCCATCGCCGCAGGCATGCACCAGAACCGCAATTCGATGACGCCCACGATCTACGACCCGATCTATTGGGAAGCGAAGCATCTGCTCATCAACCTGCTCAACATCGAAGCGCCGGTGATCAGCGTCATCAACGGTCCGGCCGTGCGGCACGCGGAGATTCCGCTGCTCGGCGACATCGTGCTCGCCTCCGACACCGCGATGATTCAGGACACCGCGCACTTCCAGGGCGGCATGGTGCCGGGCGACGGCATGCATCTGATCATGCCGCTGCTGATGGGACGCGCGCGCGGTCACTACTTCCTGCTGACGGGCCAGAGCATCTCTGCAAGCGAGGCGCTGGACATGGGACTGGTCAATGAGGTGCTGCCTTCGGCGGAGCTTCTGCCGCGCGCCCGCGAACTCGCCAGACTCATGCTCAAGCAGCCGCGTCTCGTGCGACGCTACACGCGCACCTGCCTGAAC
>NZ_FCOL02000461.1 GCF_001544515.1 Caballeronia terrestris | reverse complement strand
GCAGGCGAGTTGATCGGAACGCTTTGGACGCGCGCGGCGGCCTCCGCACACGCCGAACTGACCTCGCTTCGCGATGAGGTCGAAACGCGTCGCGCCGAGGCGGAGCAAAAGGTCCTCGCCGCGCGCGAGGAACTCGGTCGGACCGAGACGGCGCTGGAGCAACGCACCGCGGCGTTGCTCGCGGCGCAGGTCGAAATTCGCGACTTGGAGCGACAGCAGGCGCACGAGGCGGCCGCGCGTAAAGCACTCGAGGCGCAGGTCAAGCGTCTTGGCGAGGAGGTCGTCGCGCGCGAGCGAGAACTGGAAAAAGTACGCGACACCTTCTCGCGTGATCTGGAAAAACTCCGGGAGACGGCTGATCGTGCGGAGGAGCGCTTACGCGCCTCGGAAAAGCGTGCGCTCTTGGAAATCGATCGCGAACGCGGCGCAGTGATCAAAGCGCAGAAGGAATTGGCGGAAGCCGCCAAACGTGCAGAAAAGCGGGATGCCGAACATCGTCGAACTGTCGAAGCGCTGCAAGAGCAGCAGGGCGATGCTCGCCAGCAGACTGGGGTGTTGCAGGGCAAGCTGGCCGCGCTCGAAGAGGCTTACAGGTCGCTCCAGGAGCAGTTGAAGTCGCTGCGCGCGACGACGCGTCCCTCAGCGCGACGCGCACCCCCGGCAGAATCCCGTCCTCTAGCCAGGCGTGCAGCGCGCAAGGCGACTGCTGGGAAAACAGCGGGAACGAAGAGCCGAACATAGCCTTGGGCGTCGTGGAGGGCTCGACCTCGCGCGCGAGCGTCTAGAAAAGGAGTGAGAAATTGAGAAGAACGGCAGAGAACAAACTGAAGGTGGTCGCGGTCCGCGTCGACCCGGCCATCGAACAGAGGTTACGTGTGTTGGCGGAAGCGACCGGGCGAAAGCAGTCGTTCTTCCTGCAGCGGATGATCGAGGGCGGTCTCGACGCGATCGAAGAAGTCTGGCTGTCGCCTGATACATTGGCAAAGGTTCGAAGCGGTGCATTGCCCGATCGCCTGGACGAACACCGCACGACCCCGGATCTGTTCGACCACGGTGTCAGTGATTCGGCGACTTAGACCGATCAGCGAGAAATCGTCAAGAGTGGTGTACGCGGGGCGGTCGGCATAGTCAGGCGGCCAGCGCTTGAGGAGCCGGTGTGCTTT
>NZ_FCOL02000460.1 GCF_001544515.1 Caballeronia terrestris | reverse complement strand
AGTGGTATGCGTCAAACGGATTGCATCTTATTCAGCTTGGCCCTGGCACGCGTCACTTTCGCGAGGATGTCAGAGGCCTTTGCTGTCCAGATGAACGGTTTCGGATGACGGTTATGTTTCTGCACGTACTGCTCAATCGTGCCGATCAATTCGGGGACCGAGCGGAACGCCGAACGTCGCAACTGGTTCACTGACAAGTCACGAAAGAAGCGTTCAACCATGTTGAGCCATGAGGCACTGGTGGGCGTGAAATGCATGTGAAATCGCGGGTGTTTGGCAAGCCATGCTTGTACCTCCGGGTGCTTATGGGTTGCATAGTTATCAGCGATCAAATGCAGTTCCTTGTTCTTAGCCGTGTCACGATCGATCTTGCGCAAGAAGCTTAGCCACTCCTGGTGACGATGTTTGGTCTTGCACTCGCTAATGACACTCCCATCGAGCGTGTTCATCGCGGCAAAAAGCGTCGTCACACCATTGCGTTTGTAATCATGCGTCATCGTTTGCCCGCGACCTCGCTTAAGCGGCAATCCCGGCTGGGTCCGGTCAAGCGCCTGGATCTGGCACTTCTCATCGCAGCACAGGACCAAGGCGTGCTCCGGGGGATCGAGATACAGACCGACGATGTCCTCGAGTTTCTCGGCGAAGTGCTTGTCGTTCGATACCTTGAAGCTCTCTAACCGATGCGGCTTGAGGCCGTGCGCTTGCCAAATGCGACGCACGCTCGCCGCACTTACACCGGCCACCGCTGCCATGCTGCGTGTGCTCCAATGTGTGGCGTTGTCCGGACGCTGCTGTGTCGTCAGCGCCACCACGGACTTAACCTTGCGCGCTGAGATCTTCGGCTTGCGCCCGGGTCGAGTCTCATCCCGCTCGATCCCCGTCACCCCGTCAGCGATAAAACGGCCGCGCCAGCGCGCTACCGTGCCGCGCCAGATGGCCAGTTCCGCACCGATCTCTTTGTCTGTTTTGCCCTGTGCTGCGAGCAAAATCATCTTGGCGCGCTCGGCCAGTCGAACCGGAATCGTTCGGCCAGTAGCCCACGTCTCTAACTGTTTGCGCTGTGCTTCGCTTAACTCAACTTTCGCCGCGATTCTCATGAGTTCTCCCTCCATGCAAATGGAGACTCACAAATCGTCATTAAGTTGCATTATTTGTGACGCACTGCACTAG
>NZ_FCOL02000459.1 GCF_001544515.1 Caballeronia terrestris | reverse complement strand
ACGATGTGCAGGTTCTCGGTGCGATATTGGATAAACACGAAACCCTTTGCAAGCGAGTCGGCAAGAGGAGGATCAACAACGATTCGCGGCGCCGGTTCGCTTGTGAGTGGAACGACCGGGTCTGCACCGCGGATATCCCTAGCGCTCTGCGCAATTGATGTAGAAACACCCGCCATTGCTGCAGCGCCCAGAATACTCATGATTATTTGTTTCAATGTCATCTCCCGGTGGGGCACTGCATAGCAAAACAGAGCTGAACGGCGTGCCGCGCTCCGATCTACAGTGTCCGTCTTAGGGTTTCCGTTTTCTTTTTGAATCGCACGGGCCATTTAGAAAACTCACTGCATCGACCCGGGCTCTGCCTCGATCCGCCCGCCTGTCATCCACCCTGTCGGCGGCGATGTCGACAATGCGTTTGAACAGCTTAAAAAAGAAGAATCGAGTGAGGCCAACAAGAAGAGACAGATCCTCCGGGCCATTTTGTCGGCGATATGCCGCTCGACGAATTCCCTGAAACGTCGCAGTTGCTGAGACGATAAGGCTCCGGCGGTGGTCTACGGATAGTCCCGTCAGACGCGCCGGCCTGAGCCTCGAACTTGTGGCTGTAGCGGCGGCGACGCCGCTCCCGACCGGCACGGTACGCCGAGTGCGCCGCGAAGGCCGACCATGTCATGCGTGCGCCATCTCCCTCGGAGTCGGATCACCTTATGGGGTGGCTATTTCAACCTCTCTCTCTCTGATTTTGCGGCTCCATTACGCCGGAGACTTCGAGACGCAAGTCGCAGCGGCGCTCACGACGATCTCAATAAGCAGTTCCGGATGCCCTAACTCGCACTGCGCCGTCGCACGAGTCGGGGGCGCACCCGGTGTGGCCCAAGCATTCCAGACTTCGTTCATCCCCTCGAAGTCGTCTTTGATACGTTTCAGCCAGATCTGCGCCGTAAGCAGCCGGCTCTTGTCCGTACCGGCTTCGGCGAGGTATTTGTGTACCGTTCGAGCGCCCGACTCGTCTGGCCTCGAATATCGAGACTCCAGTCTTCCGCAGTCTGGCCTCCGAGAAAAACGATACCGTTGTACACCACTACGCTGCTTCTCCGCATATTGCAGAGGTTTTTTTGATTGGCGATCGCGACCAGGAACGCGTGAACAGGCCGGTCGGAGTCGGCCCGCGATC
>NZ_FCOL02000458.1 GCF_001544515.1 Caballeronia terrestris | reverse complement strand
GTCCACGGTCGTCCGCACGCTGGCAGGACCGTCCAATCCGCACCGCCGCCTGCCGGTGTCGGAACTGGCTGCGCGCGGCATCAGCGGCAACGTCGAGAGCGAACCAGGCCTGATGCCCGATGGCGCCGTGATCATCGCTGCGATCACGAGCTGCACGAACACCAACAACCCGCGCAACATGATCGCCGCCGGCTTGCTGGCTCGAAACGCCAACCGGCTCGGCCTGACCCGAAAGCCGTGGGCGAAGACATCGCTCGCGCCGGGTTCGAAAGCCGTCACGCTGTACCTGGAGGAAGCCGGCCTGCTGCCCGAACTGGAGCAATTAGGCTTTGGCGTCGTCGCTTATGCGTGTACCTCGTGCAACGGCATGTCCGGCGCGCTGGACCCGCTGATCCAGAAAGAACTCGTCGATCGCGACCTCTACGCGACCGCGGTCCTATCCGGTAACCGCAACTTCGACGGCCGTATTCATCCGTACGCGAAGCAGGCTTTCCTCGCTTCTCCGCCGCTGGTTGTGGCTTACGCGATTGCCGGGACAATCCGCTTCGATATCGAGAAGGACGTGCTTGGCACCGACGCCGGTGGCAACCCGGTACGGCTCAAGGACATCTGGCCGTCGGATGAAGAGATCGATGCGGTCGTGGCCGCGAGTGTGAAGCCCGAGCAGTTCCGCAAGGTGTATGAGCCGATGTTCGCGGTTTCCGTCGTTGCGGGCGAGAAAGCCAATCCGCTGTACGACTGGCGCCCGCAGAGCACCTATATCCGCCGCCCGCCCTATTGGGAAGGCGCGCTCGCCGGTGAGCGCACGTTGCAGGGCATGCGGCCGCTCGCCGTGCTGGGCGACAACATCACTACCGACCACCTGTCGCCATCGAACGCGATCATGGCAGACAGCGCCGCCGGCGAGTACCTCGCGAAGATGGGCTTGCCGGAGGAAGACTTCAACTCGTACGCGACCCACCGGGGCGATCACCTGACCGCCCAGCGCGCCACCTTTGCGAACCCCACGCTGAAGAACGAGATGGTGCTGGAAGACGGCCAGGTGAAGGCGGGCTCGCTCGCGCGCATCGAGCCGGAGGGCAAGGTCGTCCGCATGTGGGAAGCGATCGAAACCTACATGGAGCGCAAGCAGCCGCTGATCGTCATCGCCGGGGCGGACTACGGTCAAGGTTCGT
>NZ_FCOL02000457.1 GCF_001544515.1 Caballeronia terrestris | reverse complement strand
AGACAGATATGCAACTGACAGTGATCAGCCAGTTGCTCTTCACGATGGTCGGAATCGGCTTTCTGCTTGCACATGCGCAATCTGGCGCGGCGCGCTTCGCGGGCCAACTGGCGTGGGGCGTGGTGGTCCTCACGCCGCTGCTGGTGCTGTTCGCGCTGGTTCAGCATGCCAGTCCGTTCGAGCGGATCACGCGCGTGCTCAACCAGATCACGAGCGGCAAGCTCGCTGTGCTCATCGGGCGGTCGGCGCAGATCGATCAGACGATCAAGCTGATCTGGCGTAGGCGCGGTGTCGTTTTGCGTTACCTGTTTTTGTGGCAGCCGCTTCAATGCTTGCTGACTTCGCTCGAAATCTGGCTCGCGCTCTACTTCCTCGGTGCGCAAGTCAGCCTGGTCGAAGCGGTGGTGATCGAATCGCTGATCCAGGCAGTGAGCAGCGCGGCGTTTTTCGTGCCCGGCGGCCTTGGCGTGCAAGAGGGCGGCTTCGTCTTGATTGGCGGCGCGCTTGGGCTCGATCCCTCGATGTGTCTCGCGCTGGCGGGCGCGAGGCGGATTCGCGACCTGCTCATTTTCATTCCGGGACTTCTTGCGTGGCAGCTTGCCGAATCGTCGAACCGGCCTGCCGCCCCCGACTCGGAACCAGCCGTCGACTTGCGGTCGCGCTGACGCCAACGCACTTCGCTAACACGTTGACGTGCCAGAAACGTGCATCGGGCATCAGGCCTCACGCCTTGTGTTCCCGGAGAAATTGGAAGAACTGCACGCCTTCCTGCAGGCGCCGTTTCATCATTTCCCAACTGACCAGCATCTCCCGGACGATTTCCCAGATCTTCGCCGGTCTGAAATAAAAGCGTTTGTAGAAGTCCTCTACGCCGCGATAAATTTCTTCGCGGGACAGGTGCGGATAGCCGATAGCTGAGAGCTGGGTACCCGTGGGATTGACGAGGGTGATCACCTTGGTTTCGTTCAGCCATCCATTTTCGACCGCCTGCTTATGAAGGACCGTTCCCGGATAGGGCGCCGCGAGCGACACCTGGATGGTGTGAGGATTGATCTCCTTCGCATATCGGATCGTCTTCTCAATCGTTTCGTGAGTCTCGCCGGGAAGCCCGAGAATGAACGTGCCGTGAATCTTGATGCCGAGCTTGCGGCAATCGTCACTGAAGCGGCGTGCCATATCCG
>NZ_FCOL02000456.1 GCF_001544515.1 Caballeronia terrestris | reverse complement strand
CGGCAGCAATTGCCGGGACATGTTGATCTAACTACGTGCGACGTCCACCTTGAGCAGCCATCGAGCTTTGCCAATTGTGAGACGCTTCAGTAGAACGATCTCACATGTGGATATCACGAAGCAAATCACGCGGCTCTTGACATACGGAGCGTGGACTCTTTAGAAAGGCTCGGTTGTCCACCCAAGTAGTTGGGGTGCCAGAATAAAGAGGACAGGATCGGCGGCACGCCATTGGTGGTGACAGCCGGTCACCGGCGCAGCGTATTTGAGCTGACTTTCGCGAACGAGTGTCCCCAGGCGGGCACGATTTGCTTGACGGTTGCTCGTTGCCCCTCTGTACTGTAGGCGACACACGGAGCATCAGGGATGGACCAAATGGCCCTATTCGAGAATGCGAGTCAGTTAGCTATGAAGGAGCACGTATCGCCAGCGTGCTGTCTAAAGCATAGACTAGCACGACCAGTGTTTCAATCGAATCAATTGGGAATACGCGGCCGAAGGGGCGATCAAGCGAACGCAAGCAACCCTTGGTCGTTTTGTAGAATTACCTTGTACTGGGTTATTGACTTGTTTTCGCTGCGTTAAGTCGCGAATTGTTGATAAGTGACACGTCCCGGGCCGTCGCCACGACATGCACGAGCGCGAAAAACTTAAATTCATCATCGTCTTTCACGCTTACTGCGGCACTGGACGTCTTGAGCCTCATTTAGTCTCTTCCTTCCAGACGCTGTTGCATGACCTCACGCAACTTGAACAGCGCGATCTTCAGTTCGGAATTTTCTGCGAGTGTCTTAGCGACCTGGATCACCTCTTCCTCGAACGGGTCGAGGTCCGTCACGGTCGATCACGCAGACGTCGTAACGCGCATTCGTGCGTGTATGCTCCCGGAAACTGTCGAAGATATAGCAATAGGCGCGCCCAGCAAACCCCCGGTACGGCGAGACTAGGGGGAAACGATGATACATCCCGACAGGCTCGTACGGCCCTAGCCGTCATCCGGCAAGCGCTCGATGCGCATGTGGTGCAATGCTTCCGCGTGGCGCGGCCGGGCGATGTGCTCGCCTATCACGTGGTCCCGTTCCGGATGACGCTTGGTAACCGATGAAACAGCCTAAGCGGCACGATCCGCATATCCCAAGCGGCAATACCAGCGCGGCGCCGACCGTCAAGCAAAGTAATTGCG
>NZ_FCOL02000455.1 GCF_001544515.1 Caballeronia terrestris | reverse complement strand
ACAGGATGAACGGCGACCAGAACGTTCTGCGGTTCTGCTCGTATCGCCGCGCGGCGGATGATCACGACGGCGTCGCGGACCGAGGTCTTGCCGGGCTTGCGCGAGGGCGCCTGCGCCGCCAGATCGGCGATCAGCCGGGCCTGTGTGGCGATCGTGCCCTGGCGCAGCAAAGACGCGAGCGACAAGGTCTGCCCGAGAGTGGACTCGATCGCGTTGAGCAGCCGCACTGCCATCAGCGAACTGCCGCCGAGGGCGAAGAAGTCGTCGTTGACGCCCGGCTGTTCGATACCGAGCAGCTCTTCCCACAGCGACGACAGGGCGGCCTCGGTCTCGTCGCGCGGCAGGATCTTCTCCGTGCCCGCGCGCTGCAGCGCGGATGCCTGCTCTTGAAGGACGGCGCGATCGATCTTCCCGTTGGCGGTCACCGGGATCTGGTCGATCTCGACCAGCAGGCCCGGCACCATGTAGTGAGGCAGCAGGTCACCGAGGTGTTGGCGGATCGAGGCTTCGATGGCCGCACCCTCCTTTGCCGCGCGCGGATCGCGCACGAAGAACGCCAGCAACTGCGGCTGGTTGTTTTCACCGGCGCTCCTGACCAGCGACGCCGCGCTGCGCACGCCGGGGCACCGCTCGAGCATCGCATCGATCTCGCCCAGCTCGATACGGTGCCCGAAGATCTTGACCTGGGTGTCGCTGCGCCCCAGGAATTCGAGACGGCCATCGGCCTGATAGCGGCCGAGATCGCCTGTGCGGTACAGGCGTTCCCCGGTGGCGGGGTGCGCGATGAAGCTGTTACGGGTTCGTTCGGGATCCCTGTAATAGCTCTGGGCGAGGCCGATGCCGCCGATGTACAGGTTTCCGGTGGCCCAGGCCGGCTGCGGTTGCAAGGCGTCGTCCAGCACGTGGAAGCTCTGGTTCGAAAGCGGCCAGCCGTAGGGAATGCTGCGCCATCTCGGGTCGACGTGGTCGATGACGAAATAGTTCGACCAGATCGACGCTTCCGTGGCGCCGCCGAGACCGACGAGGGCTGCGCGCGGCGCGACACACGCCACGCGGCCCGGCAAGGACACCGGTATCCAGTCGCCGCTCAGCATGATGAGCCGCAAGCTCGACAAGACCTCCGGCGCCCGGGCGACCGAATACTCGAGTTGCATTTCCAGCAGGGCGGGCACGCTGTTCCAGAC
>NZ_FCOL02000454.1 GCF_001544515.1 Caballeronia terrestris | reverse complement strand
CGGCGCTACGCCTGCATCAATGACCTTCCGATCAACGAAGCCGAACGGCTCTTTCATTGGCCGCTCGGCAGGCGGCCCGACGATCACCCGGGGTTAAGCGATCTCGGCTTGTAGTCCATCGGCACGCATCGATACTGTCACAGCCCTGTGATGTGTCGTTGGCCGCGCGGATTTACCAGAACCCGCCCCTTAGAGGAGAACGCCATGAAGCTCTACTATCACCCGTTGTCCGGCCATTCGCATCGCGCGCGTCTGTTCCTGTCGCTGCTCGGTGTCGAGCACGAACTGGTCGAGGTCGACCTCATGAAAGGGGAGCACAAGTCGCCCGAGTTTTTGAAGCTGAACCGCTTCGGCCAGGTGCCAGCGCTCGTCGACGGCGGCACGACGATCGCCGACTCGAACGCGATCCTCGTGTATATCGCCAAGAAGCTCGGGAAGACGGAGTGGCTTCCGGAAACGCCTGAAGCGGCGGCGTCCATTCAGCGTTGGCTGTCCGTCGCCGCGGGGGAGATTGCGTACGGTCCCGCTGCGGCCCGACTGATCACGGTGTTCGGCGCCAAGCGCGATGCGGCAGAAGTAATCACCCGCGCGCACGCCGTGCTCAAGCTGATCGACGCCGAACTACAAGGGCGTGATTTCATCGCGCAGAGTCAACCGACGATCGCAGACATTGCTCTTTATAGCTACATCGCGCGTGCGCCCGAGGGCAATGTCGACCTGTCGGGGTATCCGAATGTGATTGCATGGCTGCGACGGATCGAATCGCTGCCCGGCTTCGTCGAGTTCAGGCAAACGCCGGCCGGCTTGACGGCTAACGCATGACGCCTCGCGAGACGTCCAAGGTACGGGCTCGGTCATAAAGAGGACGTGGACATGAGCGCAGCGTCGGGAATCGAAAAGGGGTCGCCGTGGCACTCAGGCGAGCTCGAAATGCAACGCTCACTCGGGGTGGCCGACAAGATGGACGAAGTCGGACGCCGTATCATCCGCGACTTCATGCCCGATCAACATCGCGCGTTTTTCGCGCAGCTTCCCTTCGTCGTGCTTGGCGCGGTGGATGGAAAAGGCGATGTGTGGGCCACGCTCATCGCGCAGACGCCCGGCTTCATGCAGTCGCCCACCCACAAGCTGCTGCGTATCAATGCCGTTCCGGATCCCGGCGATCCGGCGACGGCCGGGCAGGGCGACGGCGCCGCCGTAGGGC
>NZ_FCOL02000453.1 GCF_001544515.1 Caballeronia terrestris | reverse complement strand
GGCTAAGGTCATAACAATCGGCCAATACGGATATTAGGGCCATTGTTTAGGCGATTGGCTTCCATATCGCTGATCCCGTCTGAATGCGCGTTGGCAAACGGAGAAGCGGCGTCATCGACGTGTCGATCGCTATCGCACATCCAGTCTAGTCGTGCAGACACGTCGGAACATGACGTAAATCAATCGAAAGCAAAGGAGAAGGTCTTATACGTAGCGTATAGACTGTCTTTTGAAGGGTATGCCTAGACGATGCTTCCGTCGGGCGTTTTCCGCGATCATCACGGAGTCTCTTTATGAACCAGCGAGTCAGCTCCAATTCGCCTTCGGCCAGTTTCAGCCGGCTTCTGCTTTGCGTAGATTCGAGTATCGCGTCCATCCATGCGGCCACCTACGCCTGTCAACTGGGCGTCGCAGGCGTCCAGGTTCGTGTTGTGAGCGTGCTCGAAAACCCCCGGGCGATACTCTCCGCGCACTCGACAACCGGGCTGAATATCGCGGCTTTCTCCGACGAGTTGAGAGAATCCGCGGACGTCGCGTTATCGAACGAGCGCCCTGACAGTGGACTGAGCCATACTCAGCATGGCTTTGCCAGACGCGAAATAAAGTCGTCACTTCGCTCTGCGGCCTTTGATGCACGCCCGCTAGCGGTGGTCGAGGAATATTGCGACCGGCGTATGACGAACGCCCGGGCAGCGCGCGGCCATAATCAGCCGCTTGCACGCGAGATTTCGCTACTTAAAAGCGTTCATGGGGACGGATCGTTGTCTATCATTCCTTGGAATCGCGGCAACGGCTTACGGTCACGCAAGGTGTTTACCCGCTCGCGCGCCGGACCTTGACGTGTGTCAAATGGCCGCGAAAGCAGATTGAGAAGATAGGGTATCGACGCCAGCGACATTTCGCGTGTCGCACGGAGACCGGATCGTGACTACAGCGAATACCAGCAGCACTGCCACATCCGGAATCAAACGGATACTCATCGGAGTTGAGTCGTCACCCGTGTCCGCACGTGCGGCGGCGTACATTCGCTACCTGGCGGTACCTGGAGTAAAGGTGCGCATCATCAGTGTCGCCGAGAATCCTCGTACCCTGCTGCCGCTAGGCTCGATTGCTGAGGCCGGACTGCAGACCGTGCGCGAGGAACTGTTCCGCGAAGCAAGCGAAGCGGCTGCTCATGCAGAAGAGTCGCTCGCGCAATGCAATTG
>NZ_FCOL02000452.1 GCF_001544515.1 Caballeronia terrestris | reverse complement strand
TAAGCAACATTCTCCTTCAATCGCCACCGCCTTCTCCTGCTTCCCTACGCCGCATACACCAGATTCAACGATAGCTCGAATCCCATGCGTTTCGATCAGGTGGCGCGCGAGGCGGACGTGCCCGAGATCGAATACCTCGAGTTCCGGCTTCACGCCTGCTTCCTCTATCAAGTTTGCCATCTTGATGAGATGGTCTGGCACATTCACGAATGCGCGATTACCGAAGTTCATGGTCGCTACGTCCAGCGTGCAAATTTCCGGGCGCAACTCGAGCACATGCCGGACACGAGCCTCAGGCGTCATCATCGTACTCAAGTCACTTCCGCGGTTCGGGTCCTCGTCGCTGGGAACGAAGCGTGCACCTGGGCCCGTCGTCAGATTGATCAATATCGGACACCCGCTATCACGGATACGCGAAACGACTTCTCTGTAGAGCGACAACTCGGTGCTCGGAACGCCAGTATCAGGTTCCCGGACGTGAATGTGTGCGATGCTCGCACCGGCTTCACATGCAGCAATGGCTTCCTCGGCGATTTGCCTGGGTGTAACGGGTACCGCAGGGCTCAGACGCGGGGTATCGTCGCTTCCAGTGAGTGCACAACTGATAATAGTCTTGTTAGTCATGGTGTTCGTTCAAAGAAATATGAATGAAGGTCCACACTCTCGCGCCTCGCCATGTGGCCGGCATCATGCGTCCTCGGACGGACATGGCGATGACCGCGCGGCGCGCCGAGGTACGCTCAGGCGACCCGCACGGGACCGAACGGTGCTGCGCCCACTGGAGCAACCCTGATCAGCTTCTTGTTGACGAATTCATCGAAGCCCAGCTGAGATAGCTCGCGGCCAAAGCCTGAGCGCTTGACGCCACCGAACGGCAGTTCCGCTGCCGTGCCGAATGGCTGGTTGATGAATACCATGCCGCTGTCGATCTGCGCGGCGACCCGCTCGCCGCGCTCGGTATCCGCTGTGAACACCGACGCGCCCAGACCGTACGGCGTGCCATTGGCGAGCGCAATCGCAGCGGCTTCATTCTCGACGACGTGGAACGCCGCGACGGGGCCAAAGAGTTCTTCGGCAAAGACGGCATTCTGCGGCGAGATGTCGGTCAAGACAGTCGGTTGCAAATAGAATCCCGGGCGCTCGACTCGCCTGCCCCCACACACGATGCGTGCCCCATGTGAAACCGCGCGACCGATCTGCTCGAGG
>NZ_FCOL02000451.1 GCF_001544515.1 Caballeronia terrestris | reverse complement strand
GAAACGGTCCTGCAAGGAACGGTCCGGCTCGCGATTGCTGAACCCCTGGTTGAGCGCCGTCACGTCAGCACTCGGGCCGCACTTGCGGTGATCGAGCCGCTCCTTGTTCTCATCTTGCTTGGCCTCGTCGGCACGTGGCTAATCGTGAAGACGGGATTGCGTCCGATCCGCCGGTTTTGCGAGGGTGTTGGCGCTAGAGGCCGTGACGATCTCACGGCGCTCGCCAAGGCCGGCATGCCCACGGAAATTGAGCCCATAGCTGACGCGGTCAACGACCTGATGCAGCGGCTGGACCGGGCACTGAGCGCCGAGCGCAGCTTCACCGCCAACAGTGCACACGAGCTTCGCACGCCGATTGCCGCAGCACTTGCGCAAACGCAGCGCCTGATAGCCGAGGCACAAGGCACGCCAATCGAGCAACGTGCGCGAAGCGTCGAGACCACTTTGCAGACGCTCGCGCGGCTCAGCGAAAAGCTCATGCAACTGGCCCGGGCAGAAGGCGCCCGCGTCCTCTCTGATATCCCGCAAGACTTGCGGCCCGTCCTTCAACTCGTGGTCGACGATGTCCGGCGCATTGCACGATCTAATGAGCTCGCACTGACCCTGCCCGATGAACCCGTATTGTCGCGCATCGACCAGGACGCCTTCGCCATTCTCGCGCGCAACCTTATTGAAAACGCTGTCAAGCACGGTACGGACGCAACGGCCGTTCGTATCGCGCTCACGAGCGGCGGCACCTTGAGCGTCCGGAACCGAGGACCTATCGTACCCACGGAGACGCTCGCGCGCCTGAGCCAGCCGTTCGAACGCGGGACCACAACAGCGAAGGGAAGCGGCCTGGGGCTGGCGATTGTCAATGCGATCGCCCAGGCGGCGGGCGCACGACTCACACTAGTTTCGCCAGCTGCGGGCATGCCCGACGGCTTTGAAGCCGTCGTGGATGGACTGGCAATACCTGATTCGCCACCAACCTCTCGCAGTAGCATCTGACAGCCAAGGCTGCATTAAATCGCATGCGCGCCCATTAGACAAACCGCATGCCACGTCCGAGAGTATCGTCTCGTCGCTGGCAGCTTGGGGGGAGATGTGGCGACGATCTCGGACGTGAGGCGAGAATGCTCGCATGGCCGGGTGACGATGGCGGACGGAATTGAGGCGAATCGTCTACGGTTTTTTTTTGCGTGCTAACGCGCGTTCGATACTGCGTGG
>NZ_FCOL02000450.1 GCF_001544515.1 Caballeronia terrestris | reverse complement strand
GGCGATGAGTACGCCGGCCGATTGCGGATCGATGAAATTGGCGAGCGACAGCGACGGCTGGCTCACCGGCGCCCCTCAGAGCGCCTCGCGGCGACGCAATAGTTCGCGGTTGATCTCGCAGATCTCCTCGATGATCTCGCGAACGCGGTGATAGTTCGCCAGGTGCTCGGCGACGTTGGTGTAATCGGCTTGCGGCACGTAGTCCATTTGCGGCCGGCGGCCGGGAAAGCTCACGGATAGGTAGTACTTGGGGCCATGGCCGGGGCCGTCTGCACACTTGCAGCCCGATTTGCCGCAGCGCTTGTAGCGCTCGATGAGAGAGCCGCGCAAGAGTGTCTCTAACGCCGGCATTTGCTTCAGCAATTGCGCGCGGCGTCTGCGCAAAGTGGACGACGGAATATCTTCCATTGGCGGACCACGTTGAAAACTGGTCTGATATTAGGACAAGGAGATGCATTGATCAAGCTCCTTTGTTCGACGACTTCCTGGATGGGGCAAGCTGGTCGATCAACGTGACCAGCTCCAACAACATGCCCAGATCGAAGCAGCACACGGGCGCGATGGCGTCGTCGTGGACAGTCGGTGTGCCCCAGTCGGTCCATTCGCGCGCAATGCTAAAGCTGCCGCGTTCTGTATCGCGCAGAAGCAATGTCTCGGTGCCTGCGACGCGGCGCTCCTTCAGAACGGGAAAGCGTTGGCCCCTGAGGGGATGGAACGGGTGACGAATCTCAGCCAATCCCAAATGCTCGTTGAGCACTTGTGCAGTTCGCGCTGACCGTCCCCACGGTCACGGACCGTGTCGCGCAGACCGTCGTCAAACTTATCATCGAGCCGAACCTCGACACGATCTTCCATCCGGACTCTTATGGGTATCGGCCCGGACGATCAGCGAAGCAGGCCGTCGCAATTACCCGTGAACGCTGCTGGCGATACGACTGGGTAGTGGAGTTTGATATCAAGGCGGCCTTCGATCAAATCGATCATGGGCTGCTGATGAAGGCGGTGCGCGCCCACATCAAGGAAAACTGGATTCTTCTGTACATCGAGCGGTGGCTGATCGCGCCGTTCGAGATGGAGGATGGCACGCGTGTACCACGGGAGCGCGGCACACCGCAGGGCGGGGTGGTCAGTCCCCTTTCGATTACCCACAATTTTTGGCGAGTTCAAAGCCGAGTTGAATATCGATGAGTCTTCGCAAACCTCGCCAGATC
>NZ_FCOL02000449.1 GCF_001544515.1 Caballeronia terrestris | reverse complement strand
GTTCCACACCGGAACATGGGAAAACTGCGCAAGTTCCTCCACGGTTGTTTGATGAAAACCCCGGTATTCGATTCCGTCATAGAGGCGTCCCAAAACGCGCGCCGTGTCCCTGAGCGATTCCTTGCGGCCGAGCTGAGAGCCGGCCGAATCAATGTTCGTGACATGTCCGCCCTGATCGTGCACGGCGACTTCGAAGGCGCAGCGCGTTCGGGTCGAGGTTTTTTCGAAGATCAGCGCGATGTTCTTCCCGGTCAGCCTGGGGATCTCATTACCCGCATACTTCGCGCGCTTCAGTTCGGCGGCAAGGTCGATCAGGAAGCGGATGTCGCGGGGACTGAAGTCTTGCATGTTCAGGAGGCTGCGGTTGCGGAGATTAAATGGCATGGTGTCGTTGGCTTCGGGTTCTGGCTAGATAGCGTCGCGCGCGAGCGGGCAGGTCATGCAATGGCCGCCCCCGCGCCCGCGTCCCAGCTCGGCGCTCGGAATTGTGATGACTTCCACGCCAGCCTTGCGCAAGAGCGTATTGGTGTAGACGTTGCGGTTGTAGGCAACAACGACGCCCGGCGCCAGCGCGATGACGTTGTTGCCGTCGTCCCATTGCTCGCGCTCGACTTCCCACTCGTCGCCACCCGTTCCGATAGCGCATAGCTTTTTCAGGCCTATCGAACGTGCCACAAGATCCAGAAAGGGCGCCGATTCGGCACGCACGTCGAGCTCGCCGGGTTTCTCCGGGTCGCAGGCTCGTGCAGCAAATGCCGTTGACGATTTTCGGGAAGATCGTGACGAGGTCGCGATCACAGAAGGTGAAGACGGTATCGAGATGCATTGCCCCGCGCGAGGGTGGCAAGCGCGCGGCGATCACGTGTGTCGCGGCCTCGCGCGCGAAAAGCGAGCGTGCGAGTTGTGTCACGGCCTGAGGGGACGTGCGCTCACCCATACCAACCACGACGACGTCTCGCGACAGCGGCATGACATCGCCGCCTTCGAGGGTTGCGCCTCCATGGTCCACATCCGGATCGCCCCACCAGATGCGGGTTTGGGTGTTGAAGCGATGATGAAATTGGTAGATGGCCGCAGTAAGAAGTGTCTCCTGACGGCGCGCGGGCCAATACATCGAGCCAAGCACGACGCCGTCATTGATCCAGCAACAGTTATCTCGGGTGAATAGCGCATTCGGTAACGGTGCGAGCAGGAAGCCGCAAGGGCCAATGC
>NZ_FCOL02000448.1 GCF_001544515.1 Caballeronia terrestris | reverse complement strand
GGTGATGGGCAAGGTGCTGCCGCGCAGCGACGCGCGCGTCATCGCGACGATGGCGTTCGTCGGCCTCCTTGATGAGCGCGCCGACGGTGCCCAGTTCCGCAAAGCGGCTCCACAATTCACGGCTGAAACCGGTCTCGCTGCGCGCGAACGCGTCGCGCTTCGCGAAACCGTACTGCTCGGTGATAAAGCGGTTCAGCGTATCCGCCAGCATGCGGCGGTCTTCGGTGTGCTGGAAATTCATCGCGATCCCCTTACAGTCCCAGGATCATCTTCGAGATGATGTTCTTCTGGATTTCGTTGGAGCCGCCGAAGATCGACAGCTTGCGGTTGTTGAAATAAGTGGCGGCGGCGCTCGCGGCTTCCTCGGGGCCGACCGGCGGCTCGTCATAGCCTTCGATGAGCGCTTCCTCGATGAACGGCTGCGCATATGGGCCCATCGCGCGGCGCATCAGCGACGAGATCTCCTGGCGGATCTCGGTGCCGCGAATCTTGAGCATCGAGCTTTCCGCACCCGGCACGCCGCCGCCCACGACCGCCGCGATCACGCGCAGGTTGGTCGTCTTCATGTTCTCCAGGTCGATCTCGACGCGAGCAAGTCGCGCCGCGAATAACGGATCATCGGCGAGCGGACGGCCGTGGCGCGTGACCTTCGCCGCGACACGGCGCAAGCGCTCAAGTCCCGCGACCGAGAACCCGACGCCCGCGATGTTCGTGCGCTCGTAGGTCAGCAGGTACTTCGCGTAGGTCCAGCCCTTGTTCTCCTCGCCCACGAGATTGGCGGCCGGCACGCGCACGTCGGTGAAGAACACTTCGTTGATCTCGTGCTCGCCTTCAAGCGTGATGATCGGACGCACTTCGACGCCCGGCGTATTCATGTCCACGAGCAGGAAGCTGATGCCCTCTTGCTTGCGCACGTCGGAGGCGGTGCGCACGAGGCAGAAGATCATGTTCGCGTACTGGCCGAGCGTGGTCCACGTCTTCTGGCCGTTGACGATGTAGTGCTCGCCGCCTTTGTCGATGCCGCGCACGGCAGTCGTCTTCACGGAAGCGAGATCGGAACCCGAGCCCGGTTCCGAGTAGCCCTGGCACCACCAGTCGGAGCCGTCGAGAATGCGCGGCAGCCAATAGCGCTTCTGCGCCTCGCTGCCGTACTTGATAAGCACGGGCCCGAGCATGTTCACGCCAAACGGCACGATGCGCGGTGCGCCCGCCAG
>NZ_FCOL02000447.1 GCF_001544515.1 Caballeronia terrestris | reverse complement strand
GATCCGACCCAGAAAAACGGCTCGCTCATCGAAGCGGTGACTCGCGCGAGCACGCTCAGATCGGCGCTCGTTTCGGCTGTATACGCTATTGGTTGCAGTGGTTGCTTGCACATCCCAGAAGACGTTGTCTGCGATGGTTCCGTCATTCGTAAAGGCCACACCGGCCTTCTGGTCGGGTGGGAACAGTGGAGTTTGGTGCGTGGTAGCGAACGATTCGCTGATCGTTCCGCCGTTATACAAGACCAGGCCGCCGGTGGTATACATTGTCGCGGAGCCAGTCGCATAGGACTGTATGATCGAGCCGTAGTTGGCGGCGACCAGTCCGGCGCCTGATGCGTGCGATCCGCCACTTACCGAACCGGCCGCGAACGACTGGACGATATTTCCGTTATTGACGACGGCGAGGCCGCCAAACGAGCTATCGCCGTTGAGACCGGCACCGGTCGACGAGCGCTCAATCGTGCCGTCATTCACCACGACGAGGCCGCCGGCGCCGCGGTACGAACTGATGCCGCCCGACGCATGCGTGTTCGTGATGAGCCCCCGATTGCGTAGCGCAATGATGCCTCCGCCGCCGCCTGAGAACATACCCGATGCGGTCATATACGCATTGTTGACGCTCAGATTCCGCACGACGCCTGTCGTACCAATGTCGCCAAACAAACCGGCCGATTCCTGATATTGATACGGATTGTTGATGGCATGACCCATGCCGTCGAACTGTCCCGTGAACGCCGCATTCGCTCCTCCAATTCTCTGGAATTGATTAGGCCATCCCCCCAGGTCTAGATCCTTGCCGAGCGCGTATACCCCGGCGAGATTGTTCGTTACGTTCTCGAGGGCCTCTTTAGAATTGACGAGCTGGTACGCGGTCGCCTGCGTGTTGAGGCCGCTGAACGGCGCGGGGGCCCACGATGGATTGCTCCTCACAGTGCCAGCGAGGTAACCGCCGTTCGTGTCATGGAGCGCCGCGACGACGCCGGTGCTGCGCGACCCGTCGATGGTGCCGCGGTTCACGACGCTGGCGCCATTATCGATGCCGTTTGCGTCGGCTCGCAGCGTGAGGTTGCCCGCGCCGTTGTTTGCGACCGTTATGGCCCCGCCGATCGTCACATTGTGCTGCGCGTTGAGCGCAAGCGATGCGTCGCCGCTCCAGCGCAGCGTCGACTGGAGATTGATGTCACCGCTCTTGCCGTAGGCGCCCGTCGTGTTCACAT
>NZ_FCOL02000446.1 GCF_001544515.1 Caballeronia terrestris | reverse complement strand
TCGTATGCTTGCCCGCCCATGCTACCAACCTTTCGCGCAGCGTTACCGCTCATGGCCTGACGGTTCACTACGGCATCGTC
The DNA here is from genome assembly GCF_001544515.1 of Caballeronia terrestris. GTDB lineage: Bacteria > Pseudomonadota > Gammaproteobacteria > Burkholderiales > Burkholderiaceae > Caballeronia > Caballeronia terrestris. Next base: position 1,142 of record NZ_FCOL02000446.1, on the reverse strand, counting down.
GCTGTTCGGAAGGCCGCGGCGCCTGGTCAAATTATAGCGAGCAATAATAGCGCGACTAGTCCCGACGCCTATCGGCTAACGGTCGCAATATTCGACACGAAGACCGGCAGGCGGTTGAGCAATGCGACCGTGCTGGCCACCGTGAAAGGTCCTCGGAGTCAGGAGGCCCAACTTCACGCGAATCCGGTAACGAAGCATCTCGAACCAACGAACATCGGTGGAGTCGTAACCTATGGCAACGATTTCGAGATGCGCTGGAACGGCGTGTACCACGTAGAACTACTCGTGGCCAGAAGCGACGGCGCGAAACAGGTAACGATCCCCTTCAATTACGAACATCGAGCTTGACTGAGACCGCCTGGGGTTTACCAACCGTAAGCACTAGTTCATCGTTCGCAACCCTCCCGGAACCCTGTCCCGCCGGTTGAAATCGGCACGGCACGCCTATCCCGCGAAATGATGGCGCTCGTATGCGGCTGATCGCCCTGCGACAGTTGGTTCGGACTACCACGTTCTTCCACATTGGTTTTTGGCGATTGGAGCTTCACCGCGCAACGCAATGCATATCAACGCGTCCAGCCTGCCACGTCCCTTGCGTTCTGCAGAGATGGCTCTGCTCATCGTCTCAGCAGCTACTTTAACCACCGGTCTGATGCTCGTCGCGCTCGGCCGCAGTGAACTAGCGAATGCAGCCTGGACAGCTGGAAGCTTGCCCGTTCTCATCGCGCTCCTCATATCCATCGTCAAGTCGCTGCGTCGTCATGAAGCCGGCGTGGACGTGCTGGCGTTGGTTGCTGTCGGTTTTGCTCTGGCGCTCAGTGAGTTTTTGACTGCCGCGGTGATCTCGCTAATGTTATCCAGCGGGCGGGCGCTGGAAGACTATGCCCGGGAGCGGGCCCGTCGAGAATTGACCGCGTTGATGAGCCGAGCTCCGCGCTTCGCCAACCGCTTCGAGGATGGCGAGTGGCGTTGCGTGTAATTGGACGTGGTTCGCCCCGGTGATCAGCTTCTAGTCCGAAGCGGTGAATCCGTACCGGTTGATGGATCGTTGGTCGGGCAAGCGCAACTCGATGAGTCGACATTGACCGGAGAGTCCATTCTTAAGCAGCGGGCCCCGGGAGAGTCCGTGAACAGCGGGGTGG
>NZ_FCOL02000445.1 GCF_001544515.1 Caballeronia terrestris | reverse complement strand
ATCAGGCATCGCATAATCACCTAACGCGCCGGTGTTGAAATACGAGTCGTAGCCGGAAGTCCAGTCCGCTTTCTTGCGCAGCCTGATCCAGAATTCACGGTCGTCGTGAGCCTCACAAAAGCCGATCGGAAGATCGAAGGCCACGACGCGTTTCATAAATTCCAGGTTACCCGGCACGCTGCTGTGATCGGTCGGCTCAGGCGCGTAGGTGAAGATGCGCTCCAGCATCTCGTCCTGCGTCTCACGCGTTCGCGACCTGCCGTTGGGCGCGTATATGTCTTCGCGATCCTTGAAGTCTTATGGTTGGTAGATCGACGCCATGTAACGGAAATTCGCGTCCACCGGTTCGCCATCCTCGGGGTCGATGCCGCCCCATTGCAGGGTTGAATTTCTCGGCTTGTCAAAGCCCTTCATTTCCTCGGCCGTCAGCGGTTCAGGAACCTTCTCGGCGTTGATCGTGACCGTCTGGTTCACGTTAGGCGTCGCCCAGATTTTCGTCGCACCAAAGGCGCCGCCCAGCACGCCGCGATTGCCGTCCCAGAAAGCGGTCGGTTTGACCCCCGGCGGCGGGTTCTCGATAGGCGGCAACGTGCCGAATCTCTGTACGCCCGGTTCGTCTCCGCATGGCGTGCCACGCGCGAGCATGCGCTGCTTGACGGTATCGCCGAGTTCGGCCAGCAGCGTGTCGTCCAGACCCTGCCAGCCGATGCTTTGCAGCGGCGTCGCGCCCATCACGCGGTCGTGCGGACTGAAGTACACGTACACTCGGCCGTGGTTGTCGCGCTCGGGCAAGCCCCAATGCATCTTCAAGTCCGGCGCCAGAAATTCATGTCCTCTGACGCGCCGCATTGCAGTTGTTGCAACAGCGATTCAGTGAACACGCGCTTGTCCTGCTTGATGCGGTTCGCAACGTTGCGAAAGGTGTTGACGCGCGCCTGTACGGTGGGACGCTCGCCGCCGCACGCCGCGGCGTCGGTCATTTTGTCGTTGGTCGCGTAGGGCGAGTTCATTACGAACAGCGCATCGGGCGCGCGCTTCTTGCAGAGCGTGGTCGCCGCCATCGCGATCATGGTTCCCTGACTGTGCGACATCAGCGTGATCGTATCGAGCGGATATTTGGTGCGAATCTCGTCGACCAGATCGGCTAGCCGTTGTGCCGCGTGTGCGTAGTAACTGCGCGGCGGGGCATCCTGCAATTGGCGATCCGTCTCGGTGTTCAGATG
>NZ_FCOL02000444.1 GCF_001544515.1 Caballeronia terrestris | reverse complement strand
CCCGCCTCCATGGGCCAGGCCTAAGCGCACGGCACAGGGGCCAATGCCGTGCTCGCGCGGGCGCGGCCGATGCGGTTTGGAATCGTAGCCCCTGTCGCCTTCGACGATGCCAGCGCTATTATTATCAGGGACGTCCGCGGTTGCCGCGAACGTGAGCAATCGCCGCAACCAGCGCGTCGAGTTGCGCCATTTCCATTTCACGGCTCAGTGTCCCAACCCCCGCCAAGCGCCGCATAGAGCGCAACGGTATCTTGCATACGCTGCGCGATGCCCTGCAGATAGGCAATCTGCGCCTGGTGAAATTGCCCGTCGGCAATGAGAATCGGTAAATAGCCCACTGTGCCAGCCTCATAGTCCGCCCTGACAAGTCGCAATGCCTCAGCGGCCGAATGCAGTGCTCGTGATTGCGCTTCGAGCGCATGTGCGTCATTCTCCAACGCACGCAGCGAGTCAGCCACCTGCGCAAATGCTCCGAGTACGATTTCTCGGTACGTGGCTCGGGCTTGTGCGTAGGCGTCGCTCGCTGACTCTCGCTGGAACCAGAGCGTACCTCCGTGAAACAGCGGCGCAGTGACGTCTGCCGCTACGGACCATACTTGGCCTTTTCGATGCAACAGCGCGCCCATCGAGGTATTGTCATAGCCGCCGCTCGCAGAGAGCGTAACGCTGGGGAAAAGGTTGGCTGTTGCGACGCCAATGTTGGCGCTCGCGACATGCAGTGCGGCCTCCGCTTGCAAGATGTCTGGACGTCGGCGAACGAGGTCTGATGGTACGGTGACTGGCAGGGTCGCGGGCAAGGAGACATCTCGCAGGGACAGATTGGGGGCATGCCAGTCGGCCGGAAAAGCGCCCGACAAAGTCGCCAGCAGGTCTTCCGCCTGCACGCGCTTCTGTTCAAGCGCTGGCAGCGATGCCTCAAGCGTCGCCAGTTCGTTCTCAAGGGTCAGCACCGCGGAATATGCAGCGACCCCCGCCTGAATTTGTACCTGCGTCACGTCGATCTGCTCGCGCAAAAGTCCGACCATTTCGCGCGTCGCCGCAAAATCTCCTCGCTGTAGGCCGCACGCGCAATCATTGTGTTGACCACGTTTGCGGTCAAGGTCAGATACGCCGCGAGCAGCGCATAGCGTTGGGCGTCTGCTTGCGCGCGCAGACCTTCGAGCATGCGGCGCTCGCCGCCCCAGATATCGAGGGCGTAGCTGACGCTCGCCGAAAGAGTAAAAA
>NZ_FCOL02000443.1 GCF_001544515.1 Caballeronia terrestris | reverse complement strand
TGTCCTCGTTCACAATGCGCAGGTCCACAAGCGGCAATGGGAGGCCGGTTTTGCAGCGCAGGCGCAGTTGTTCGTCGGGCTCGAGCGTCTCGCTGCCGGGTTGAAGCTGGGCGACACTCAGGAGCGGACAAGTCTCCGACATGCCGTAGCCCGCGAAGATATCAATGCCCCGCTCGAGCGCGGCACGCGCGAGTCCCTGAGGCAGGGCGCCCCCGCCGATGATCACTTTCCACCTGCTCAGGTCGACCGTCTTTGCTTCGCCGCAATTGAGCAGCATGTGCAGGATGGTTCCGACGCAATGCGAGAACGTGACCCCTTCGTCGCGCACGAGCTTGACGAGCCGCTCCGGCACGTAGCGGCCCGGATAGACCTGCTTCACGCCCAGCACGGTGGCGATGTAGGGCATGCCCCACGCGTGGACATGGAACATCGGGGTGATCGGCATGTACACGTCGCCGCGATGAAAACGCTGGCCCGATACCGGGCTTGCGAGCGCCGCCATCCCCGTGATCGTGTGCAGAACCAGTTGCCGATGCGAAAAATAGACGCCCTTCGGCAAGCCGGTGGTGCCCGTCGTGTAGAACGTTGTGGCGCGCGTGTTTTCGTCGAAGTCGGGGAAATCGTAGGCGGGCTCGCTCGCAGCAAGCATGCTCTCGTATTCGTCGGCGAACGGGATCGTGTGCGCGCAGGCTTCAGCGTCCTTGTCATCAATGAAGATGAAGGTTCGCACCGATTCCAGCTCGCCCCGGATCGCTTCGACCACCGGCAGGAAGTCTCTGTGGACGAGCAGGATCTGCGCGCCCGCATGATTGATCGTGTAGGCGATCTCCGCAGGCGATAGCCGCACGTTGACCGTCTGCAGCACGGCGCCCATCATGGGTATCGCGAAGTAGGCTTCGAGATAGCGATGGCTGTCCCAGTCCATCACCGCGACGGTGGTGCCGTGTTGCGCGCCGAGCTTCGCGAGGCCGCCGGCCAGGCGCGCGATGCGCTTGCCGAGCGTGCGGTAGGTCATGCGCTCGTCGCCACGGTAGACGATCTCCTGATCGGGCGTCTGGGTGAGCGGTGTGTGCAGCAAATGCTTGATCAGCAACGGATAGGCATAAGCCGCTGGCATTGATTCGAGAACTGCGTCCTGCATGTCAATCTCCTTGGTCCGGCGATGGTTCGCCGGATAAACCGTTCGATTCGTCCTGGGGCTCGCGCGCCGCTATCGGAGGCGAAGCGTTCAAA
>NZ_FCOL02000442.1 GCF_001544515.1 Caballeronia terrestris | reverse complement strand
TGGAGTATGGAAAACGAAAGCAAGGCAAGGAAGCCCACCGGAAGGCGATATTCGGATGAGGTCCGGGAGCGGGCAATCCGGATGGTGCTTGAGCACCAGCACGAGTATGAAACGCAGGGAGCGGCGATCCGCTCAATCGCCTCGAAGATGGGGATGTCGCGCGAGACGCTTCGCAACTGGATCATTCAGGCTGAACGCGACCGTGGCCAACGATCAGGCGCGACGAGCTCCGAGCTGGCGCGCCTGAAGGAACTGGAGCGCGAAAATCGTGAATTGCGCACCGCTAACGAGATCCTTCGCAAGGCCTCGGCATATTTCGCGCAGGCGGAGCTCGACCGCCGATCGAAGCCATGATCGCGTTCATCGACGAGCATCGCGACGTCTACGGTGTCGAGCCGATCTGCCGCCTGCTGCCGATCGCGCCGTCGACGTATTACTGGCACGCCGGGCGGCGCAGCGATCCGGAGCAATGGCCAACGCGAGTGCGTCGCGATGCTGAACTGAAGGCCCTCATTCGGGCGGTCTGGGACGAGAACTTCGGCGTGTATGGTGTGCGCAAGGTCTGGCGTCAGTTGCTGCGCGATGGCGTGAAGGTCGCGCGCTGCACGGTTGCGCGCCTGATGAGGATGATGGGCCTCGAAGGTGTTCGTCGTGGGCGCCGGATCAAGACGACGCAGCGCGACGATGCAGTGCCGTGCCCGCTGGACCGGGTCAAACGTCAGTTCCGGGCCGACCGGCCAAACGCGCTGTGGGTCGCGGATTTTACCTATTGCTGGACATGGTCGGGCTTTGTCTACGTGGCTTTCGTGACCGATGTGTTTGCGCGCCGTATCGTCGGTTGGCGCGTGTCGACATCGATGAGGACTGATTTCGTGCTGGACGCGCTGAACCAGGCGTTACATGATCGCCAGCCGCCGCCCGGGCTCATTCATCATTCCGATCACGGGTCGCAATATCTCAGCATTCGGTACACCGAACGTTTGGTGGATGCTGGCGTGCAACCGTCAGCCGGCAGCGTTGGCGATTCCTACGACAATGCGCTGGCGGAAACGATCAACGGACTGTACAAGGCCGAAGTTGTACATCGGCGTTCATGGCGTACGCTCCAGGATGTCGAACTCGCCACGCTCGAATGGGTGCACTGGTACAACCACCATCGGTTGCTCGGCCCGCTTGGGTACGTGTCGCCCGCAGAGGCAGAGGAAGCTTACAATCGGAATCTGGTGCTATCCGCGCG
>NZ_FCOL02000441.1 GCF_001544515.1 Caballeronia terrestris | reverse complement strand
CGAGTAGTACGAGACTCGATGCCTCGCGTGCGACGTCGGTGCCTTTGCGTCCCATGGCGATGCCAATATCGGCGCGGGCAAGCGCGGGCGCGTCGTTCACACCGTCGCCGGTCATCGCGACGAACTGGCCGTCGGCTTGGATAGCCTCGACAATTCGGATTTTTTGCGCCGGGTCGACGCGCGCATAGACGCGCGTATGCTTGATACGCTCGGCGAGTGCACTATCGGAGAGTTGGCTGAGTTCCCGGCCACCCATGACCTCATCCCCGTCGCGTAGGATATCAAGTGCACCGGCAATCGCGCGCGCGGTGACCGGATGATCGCCGGTAATCATTACGGGCGTGATTCCCGCTGACCTGCAGGTCTCGACCGCATCCTTCGCCTCTGGGCGAGGCGGGTCCTGAAGTCCTACGAAGCCAAGCAGTGTCAGACCCTGCTCCACCTCTTCCGCCTTATCCTTCTCTCCAGGCAAGCGGTCCCACGTGCGACATGCGATGGCGAGCACGCGAAGGCCTGTATTCGCCATTGCTTCGGCTACGCCGAGCAGGCGCGCCTGCTCGGCGGGGATGGCGTTTTCGTCGGTCATGACAGTGTTACAACGCTCAAGCACCGTTTCGGGCGCGCCCTTCGTATAAGCGATGAAAGCGTTGTCGCTGCGATGCAATGTCGTCATGCGCTTACGATCGGAGTCGAATGGGAATTCCGAGATGCGTGGAGCGGTTCGCTCGAGGCTGCGTTTGTCGAACCCCCTATCGGACGCCATGCGCCACAGAGCGAGTTCGGTGGGGTCGCCAGCGATGGTGTTGTCATCGCCGCCGTCAACGTCGTTGCAAAGCGCTACAGCTTCGATCAATTGCCGCACAGCGGCCTTGCTCATATCGATCGCCGATGCGGCAAGCCGCTCGCCTCTCACGAAAACTTCCTCAGCACGCATGTCGTTCAGAGTGAGCGTGCCCGTTTTGTCGGTGCAGATCCAGCTAACCGAACCGAGCGTCTCGACTGCCGGGAGGCGGCGCACCAAGGCGTGTCGACGGGCCATGTTGCGCGCACCTAGTGCAAGCATCACGGTGACCACAGCGGGCAACGCCTCCGGAATGGCCGCGACCGCGAGGCTCAGCGCGGTGAGCAGCATGAGCAAGGCTGGCTCGCCGCGCACCACCCCGACGCCGAAAATGGTCGCGCAGATGGCCAGCACAGCCATTGCCAGCCGCCGTCCGAACCCGGCGAGACGCTTCTGCAGGGGAG
>NZ_FCOL02000440.1 GCF_001544515.1 Caballeronia terrestris | reverse complement strand
GGCGAGTTTCTCTACGAGATGTGCGAGGGCATTCTCGCGTCGAATTATCCGGTGCCGGACCGGATGCTGAAGCTGTCGGAAGTGATCGTCGGGCAGTATTTGCGGCGCGAGATGATCGGCGCTTATCCGTTCATCGGCGAATTCGACGTTTTCGCGGTCGAAGGCGGCACGGCGGCGATGACCTATATCTTCAACACAATGCGCGAGAATCACCTGATCAAGGCTGGCGATACCGTCGCCCTCGGCACGCCGATTTTCACGCCGTATATCGAGATTCCGCGTCTCAATGATTACCAGTTGAACGTCGTCAATCTCGACGCCGATGTCGCGAACGGCTGGCAATACTCGAAGCAGGAACTCGACAAGCTGCGCGATCCGAAGGTGAAAGCATTCTTCCTCGTGAATCCGAGCAATCCGCCATCGGTGAAGATGAATACGGAGAGCCTCGAATACATCGCGGAGATCGTGAAGGAGCGGCCCGACCTGATCCTTCTCACCGACGACGTCTACGGCACCTTCGCCGACGACTTTGTCTCGCTCTTCGCGCTCTGTCCCAAAAACACGATTCTCGTGTACTCGTATTCGAAGTACTTCGGCGCGACCGGCTGGCGGCTCGGCGCGATCGCGACGCATCGCGACAACGTGCTCGACCAGCAGATCGCCGCGCTGCCGAAGGAGCAACGCAAGCAGTTGCACGAGCGCTACGAATCGATCACGACGGAGCCCGAGAACCTCAAGTTCATCGACCGGCTGGTTGCCGACAGCCGCACCGTCGCGCTGAATCACACGGCGGGGCTTTCGACGCCGCAGCAGGTGCAGATGGTCCTCTTCTCGCTGTTCTCGCTGATGGACACGCCCGACGCGTACAAGAACGCGCTGAAGCGCCTGATCCGCAGCCGCAAGCAGGCGCTGTATCGCGAAATCGGCATCACGTTCGACGACAGCGACGTCAACAAGGTCGATTACTACACGATCCTCGATCTCGAATTCCTCGGCGAGCGTGCGTACGGACGGGATTTCGTCGAGTGGATCATCAAGAACACCAAGCCGTCGGAACTGCTGTTCAAACTCGCGAAGGACGCGCGCGTCGTGCTGTTGCCGGGACGCGGCTTCGGCACGCAGCATCCGTCGGGACGCGTGTCGCTCGCGAATCTGAACGAGAGCGACTACGTGCAGATCGGCCGGGCGATTCGGGAACTGCTCGGTGAATATGTCGAGCGGTATAACGCCGAGTCCGGCAAGAAGCT
>NZ_FCOL02000439.1 GCF_001544515.1 Caballeronia terrestris | reverse complement strand
TATCGCAACCGCCCCGACAGCCTGAACCGCTCGCTCGCGCTGACCGTCGCGGCGATCGTGCTGTTCGGGGTCGCGAATGCGTTTCCAATCGTCGGACTGAAAGTGAGCGGCGATGTCGTTCAGACCACGCTGTTCGGCGCGGCGCGCATCCTGTATCGCGATGGCATGTGGCCGCTCGCCGGGCTCGTCTTCTTCACGACCCTACTGATGCCAATGCTGCAAATGGCTGGCATTGCGTATCTGCTGTTGCCGTTGCGCCTAGGGCGCGTGCCGCATCGGCCCGCCCTCGTGTTTCGCTTAGTGCATTGGGCGATGTCGTGGGGCATGACCGAAGTCCTGATCCTCGGCGTGCTGGTGGCGCTGGTCAAGCTCGCGCATATCGCGAGCGTGGTGCCTGGCATCGCGTTGTGGGCGTTCGGCGCTCTGATGCTATTGCTCGCCGCCATCTCCGCCGCCTTCGATCCCCGTGAGTTCTGGGACAGGGTGAGCACCTCGCGACGGGGGGGCGGAATGCCAGGCGAAACACATACATCGGCATCGGCGCCCACGGCCGCTCGTGCCGGTCTCTTCGTCTGTCACGAATGCGGCTTGCTGTCAAGAGCGAGGGCGCATGCCCACGACGGCGAATGCCCGCGATGCGCAGCGCATTTGCACTTTCGCAAACCAGAGAGCGTTGCGCGCACCTGGGCTTTTCTGATCGCGGCGATGGTCCTGTACATCCCGGCAAACACGCTGCCGATGATGGACACGAGTTCGTTGTTCGGCACGCAAAAGGACACGATTATGAGCGGAGTCGTGTACCTCTGGACCTCGGGATCGTGGCCGCTCGCGGTCGTGGTGTTCATCGCGAGCGTCGCGGTGCCGATGCTCAAGATCATCGCGCTCATCTTCCTTGCTTCCACCGCACAGAGGCATTCGCGCTGGCTGCCCGGCCAGCGGACGCGCATCTATCGGATCGTTGAATTCGTTGGACGATGGTCGATGCTCGATATCTACGTTGTCACCCTGTTGGTCGCGCTCGTCCAGTTCAACGAACTCGCAACGATCCACGCCGGGCCGGCCGCGATTGCATTCGGCGCGGTAGTCGTGCTGACCATGTTCGCCGCGATGTCGTTCGACCCGCGGCTGATCTGGGATAACACGGAGGCTGATCATGGCAATGCCCCCTGACGAACCCGAGTTCCCGGAAGCCGTCGCCAAGCCGCGCTCGCGCTTTCGTGTGCAACTGGTGTGGCTCGTGCCGCTCATCGC
>NZ_FCOL02000438.1 GCF_001544515.1 Caballeronia terrestris | reverse complement strand
TCTCTGTCGGGCGGGCAGCGTCAGACCGTGGCGATCGCGCGTTCGCTGTTGCTCGATCCCAAGCTGATCATGCTCGACGAGCCGACGGCGGCGCTCGGCGTCGCCCAGACCGCCGAGGTGCTGAACCTGATCGAGCGGGTACGCGATCGCGGCCACGCGGTCATCATGATCAGCCACAACATGGAGGACGTGCGCGCCGTGGCGGACCGGATCGTGGTGCTGCGGCTCGGCCGCAACAACGGCGTCTTCTATCCGGACTCCTCGAATCAGGAGCTGGTGGCCGCCATTACCGGCGCCACGGAGAACGCGGTGTCTCGCCGCGCCGGCCGGCGCCAGGCTGAACAGGGCGTATAGACCAAGGAAAGATCATGAGCAATGAAATGCAAGGTGGCCAACCGCGCGATACGCAGGTCGCACCGCAAAAGTCGACGCTGCTCGATCGCAGCGATGTCCGCGTCAAGCACGCCGCCGGAGTCGGCGGGGCCGTCGGCGCCTTCGTCGAGCGGGTCAAATCGGGCGATCTGGGTTCGCTGCCGGTCATCGCGGGCCTCGTCATCATATGGACCGTGTTCACCAGCCTGAACCCGGTGTTCCTCTCGGCCAACAACCTAGTGAACCTGCTGTTCGACTGTTCGACGGTCGGAGTGATCTCGCTCGGCATCGTCTGCGTGCTGATGGTGGGACAGATCGACTTGTCGGTCGGCTCGATGAGCGGCTTCGCTTCGGCGCTGGTGGGCACGCTCTGGGTCAACTACGGCTGGCCGGTGCTGCTTGCCATCGTGGCGGCGATCGCCGTCGGCGCGGTGGTCGGTGCCCTCTACGCGCTGCTGCTGAACAAACTCGGCATGCCGAGCTTCGTCGCGACGCTGGCAGGGCTGCTCGCGATCCTCGGGATGCAGCTGTACGTCCTCGGCGCAACCGGATCGATCAACCTGCCGTACGGGTCGACGATGGTGAACCTCGGGCAGTTGATGGTCATTCCCGCCGTCGTTTCGTACCTCCTTGCGCTGGTGCCGGGCGCCGCGACCCTGCTGATCGGACTGCGCACGCGCGAGCGCCGCCGTGCGTCCAATCTCTCCGCGCCCTCGGTTGGCAGCCTGCTCATGCGCAGTCTGGCGATCACCGTGCTTCTGGAGATCGTCGTCGCCTATCTCAACCAGGGACGCGGCGTTCCGCTGATGTTCGGGCTCTTCCTCGGCCTCGCGGTCGCGATGGACTACGCGCTCAAGCGGACCCGCTGGGGCCGGTCGA
>NZ_FCOL02000437.1 GCF_001544515.1 Caballeronia terrestris | reverse complement strand
GTGAATTGACGCGCAACGGCTCTCCTGCTGGCTACGCTTCAGTGTCAGCCGAAGCGCTGAGCGCCGCCCGCCGTAGCGCTGGTCGCCGCCCCGCCAAGCTGTGCACGCAAAGCGTTCGCTGGCGGGTTGTGCTCACCCTGCTCGAATGGAAGTGGTCGCCCCAGCAGATATCGGGCACACTTAAGCGCATGTATCCGACCGACCCGACCCAGCACGTATCGCACGAAACCATCTACACGGCTATCTACGCTCAGCCGCGCGGCGAATTGCGCCGCCAGTTGATTGCCTGCGCCGCGGCCACAGCACCCGCATGTCCCGCGCGCGTGGCACAGACCGGCGATTTGACCTGCACGCCTGCAGCGCAACCTGCCGCGCAAGCCGACGTTAGCGCTTTAGTGTGTCACCGTCACCTCATGCGCGCGGTCGAAGTAGATTTGCCCTAAGACGGCGTTAATTGGGAGCTGGCTGAGGCGCTGTGTCGAGACTGTTAAGGTACTTGTCGCTGCGTTGTGCTCCCCTTCGCTTTTGATGTGGATAGTGTTGGTGGGCCACCGTAGTTTCTTGTCAGCGTGTCAGACCGCCGGAAATACCCTGAGCCGTTGGCGTTAAGTGTTAGGGCGAAGGTCACGGTGTCGGCGCTTCCGTCAATCGTGTCAGTCGTTGGGACGCCCTGCGCCGAAGCGGTTACGGTTTGGGGCGTGCTGCGCCCGAGTTGAGCCACCTCCGAGTAAGCAATCGGAGTGCTCATGGACAGGTAGATGGACTTCTGCGAACAGCTGATGTACCCGAAGATGGACAAGTTCGCGTAGGCGAACTCTTGAGTCTTGAGATTCGATGGGATTGCGTTGCGCGGAACCAGAAACGACCGGGTACACCGAGCAGGTTCGCACGCTCGGCGGCGACTACGGAACGATCGCGCCAGTCGGCGTTGAGATCCTCATCTGCTTCGACTTCGATATGGCCGCATCCCGGGTAGACCGACCCATGCATGTCCGAGCGTCGACGCGGGCTGATGGCGGTTTGTGGCCGCCTACCTGAAGGTCAAGAGGTTGACTGCCTGGACGTGCAAGTCACCCGCAACCTGTGCTTGCGCGGCGGTATCGCGAAAGCAGTCGAAGCGCTCCGTGACGCGCGAGCCGCGAAATCCGAACACCTCTGCAATCTCGGCGAGTTCAGGCTCCGGCAACGCGCCGGCGATGCATGCCGCCCGCAGATCGGGGCTGCTGCGCACTTCATTCTTGAGCTCTCGCTGCACCACGA
>NZ_FCOL02000436.1 GCF_001544515.1 Caballeronia terrestris | reverse complement strand
TATCGCAACCGCCCCGACAGCCTGAACCGCTCGCTCGCGCTGACCGTCGCGGCGATCGTGCTGTTCGGGGTCGCGAACGCCTTTCCGATCGTAGGCCTCTCGGTGAACGGCGACATCGTGCAGACGACCTTGTTCGGCTCCGTCCGCATCCTGTATCGCGACGGCATGTGGCCGCTCGCCGGGCTCGTGCTCTTCACGACGCTCCTGATGCCGCTGCTGCAACTCGTGACGATTGCGTACCTCCTGCTGCCGTTGCGGCTCGGACGCCCGCCGCAACGGCCCGACGTCGCGTTCCGCTTCCTGCAATGGGCTGGCTCGTGGGGCATGACCGAGGTCCTGATCCTCGGCGTGCTGGTCGCGCTCGTCAAGCTCGCGCATATCGCGGGCGTGGTGCCGGGAATTGCGCTGTGGGCGTTCGGCGGGCTGATGCTGCTGCTCGCCGCCATCTCTGCCGCCTTCGATCCGCGCGAGTTCTGGGAGCGCATCGCCACGCTGACGAGCGGCGGCGCACCGCGCGCTTACGTGCCGCACGTCTCGGCTGCGGCGCACACCGCCGCGCGCGCGGGGCTTTTTACCTGCCACGATTGCGGGCTGCTGTCGAAGGCGGCGCCGCACGCCCACGACGCACGCTGCCCGCGCTGCCACGCAGAACTCCACTTTCGCAAGCCCGAGAGCCTCGCCCGCACGTGGGCGTTCCTGCTCGCCGCGATCATCCTGTACATCCCGGCCAACACGCTGCCGATGATGGACACGAGCTCGCTCTTCGGCGCGCAGAAGGACACGATCCTCTCCGGCGTCGTGTACCTGTGGACCTCGGGCTCGTGGCCGCTCGCGGTCGTCGTCTTCATCGCGAGCATCGCCGTGCCGATGCTCAAGATCCTCGCGCTGATCTTTCTTGTCGCGTCGGCGCAGGCGCGTTCGCGCTGGCAGCCGACGCAGCGAACGCGCATCTACCGGGTGGTGGAATTCGTCGGGCGCTGGTCGATGCTCGATATCTACGTCGTCACGCTGCTGGTCGCGCTCGTGCAGTTCAACGCCCTCGCGACAATCCACGCCGGGCCGGCCGCGATTGCGTTCGGCGCCGTGGTCGTGCTGACGATGTTCGCCGCGATGTCGTTCGATCCGCGCCTGATCTGGGATGCGGCGGAAAAGAATCGTGGCTAGGCCCCCTGATCCGCACGACGATCCCGAGTTCCCGGAAGCCGTCGCCAAGCCGCGCTCGCGCTTTCGTGTGCAACTGGTGTGGCTCGTGCCGCTCATCGC
>NZ_FCOL02000435.1 GCF_001544515.1 Caballeronia terrestris | reverse complement strand
GGTAAATATTTGTCACCATTGCATTGCCGCGAGCGACCGTTGCCCGCACAAAGCTGCGAAATAGGCAGTACCTAGTCCGCTTTCCGCTCGGGGTTATCGAAGATCGGTGATAGCGATTTTTGCTGGATTGCCGGTGGAAACCCCGATTTTGTTCGACACTAATACCAGGTCGCACCAGTGTGCGCAACCGCGGTCTTGGATGTGGCAGGTCAGAAACAGAAACGTTTGCGGGCGGGCAGGCAGAATCATATTTACGAGAACTCTCTGAGCGTGTAGCCTTTATTCGAAAATCCACCTGCTAAGCCGGTCGCATCGAGCAACGATTGCAATACCAACGCGCAGGTGCCTGCATAAGGATCGGTATTTCTTTCGCGCTGCGTCGAGCGGCTGCGGCACGGGCTGCGTCCCGGTAGCTAGTCAACGACAACCCGGAACGTCCTCGAATATGTTCGTTTGCACGCCGCCTGAAGCCAGTGTTGCCACCGAAGCGCGGATGCGGCCATGCGTCGTGAATTCGAGTCGCCATGAGATGGCTGCCCCGTGGGCGAAACGCGACGAATCCGTGCCGACATTGCGGATAAACGCGCAGGAGCAACACCATGACCGTGGTTGATGCTGGAGTTGTTTCTTCTTCGGATGCTCCTGTCAGGCCGGCGAACGAAGCGCCGGCGCGACGTGCGCAGGTCGCGCCGCCGGCATCCAGCGAGGCGCGACATTTCCACTCACCGTTTTGTAAAAAGCAGCAGGGCGGCGGAAGAAGGCGCATTCGAGCCTACCTGATGCTGTCCGCTGCACGGCTCTTGCAATACACGGCGCGCCTCGGCGCACAGCCCGACAGCAACGAGGCTCGGTCCTAGATGTTAAGCTTCACCGGCAACACGCAGTCACTACCTCAGGACGACGACCCGTTTCGCAACACGCTCGAACTCTTGCCGTTCGCGATTCTCGTCACGAACCGGCATGGCGAAATCGTGCTGGCGAATGCGGCATTGGAGAAACTCTTCGGCTATAGCCGCGACGAATTGATCGGTGCATCCGCCGATGCGCTCGTGCCCGGTTTGCGCGACGGCGCCCATATTGGGCTGCGGATCGATACGGCTTCGGGCCACGCGCTTCGCGCCGCGAGCAGCTCGCACGATGTGTTTGGGCGCCGCAAGGAAGGCACCGAATTCCCCGCTGAGATCACCACCAACCCTCTGACGTCGCACAGGGAAGCGCTGATGCTCACCGTCGTCATCGACCGGACGGAGCGCTACGAACTGCAGCGCAA
>NZ_FCOL02000434.1 GCF_001544515.1 Caballeronia terrestris | reverse complement strand
ACGTGATGTATATCGCATCGGCGCCCGCCTGTGCCAAGAACGACGCGTACCTCAAGCGCCAGTTGCCCAGCTTCCTCGAGGGCAAGAGTCCGCCCGATTTCCCGGCGGATCATTTCGAAGTCGACTTTGTCGGACGCGCCACGGCCGACGATCTGACGCCCCTCGGTAAAGCCCAGCTCGGCTTCGATCTGTAGGTGCTACCCCAAAAGGACCTGACGCACGCCGCGACGGGCGTGCGTCGGTCTGTCATGCAAAAAGAAAATGAACGGAGACAGCAATGCAACGAACTCTCGTGTCAGCCGCAATTGTCGCAGCGACGCTCGCCACGGCCGCGCAGGTCGCCGGTGCCGCCGAATCGCTTTCTGTGCTTCACTGGTGGACCTCAGGCGGAGAATCAAAGGCGATCAGAGTCCTGAAGGACGACATGAACAAGCAGGGTTACGAGTGGAAAGACTTCGCCATAGCCGGAGGAGCGGGTGCGGCCGCCATGACGGCGCTGAAGACGCAGGTCATGTCAGGTAACGCACCGTCGGCTGCACAGATCAAGGGGCCGCTGATACAGGACTGGGCTGATCAAGGCGTGTTGGTCGACATAGATAAATCCGCTACCGGCTGGAAAGCCCAGCTGCCCGCGCAAATCAACAAGACCATGATGTCGGATGGTCACTATGTGGCCGCGCCATTCTCCGTGCACCGGATCAACTGGCTGTGGATCAACAAAGCCGACCTCGATAAAGTGGGGGGTAAGCCGCCTGAAACGTGGCCTGAGTTCTTTGCGCTCGCCGACAAGTTCCGCGCTGCGGGCATTACGCCCGTCGCGCGTGGTGGCCAGCCTTGGCAGGACATGACCATCTGGGAAGCGGTTGTCCTTTCCCAGGGTGCGGATTTTTATCGCAAGGCCATGATCGATCTCGACCAGAAAGCACTCACTTCGCCGCAGATGTTGCAGGTGTTCCAGATCGTGCGAAGGATTCAGGGTTACTTCGACAAGGGTTCCACCGGCCGGGACTGGAATCTCGCGACCGCAATGGTGATCAACGGAACGGGTGGGATGCAGTTCATGGGAGACTGGGCGAAAGGCGAGTTCGCAAATGCGAACAAAAAAGCCGACGTCGACTATGTCTGCACGGCGACGCCCGGTACGTCGAATGCCTTCACCTACACGGTCGACTCGTTTGTGTTCTTCCAGCAGAACGGCAAAAAGGAAGCGTCTCCTGGGCAGCTTGCGCTTGCCAAGACGATCATGTCCGTCGATTTTCAAGAACAGTTC
>NZ_FCOL02000433.1 GCF_001544515.1 Caballeronia terrestris | reverse complement strand
TGGTGATCGCCGAACAA
This sequence comes from Caballeronia terrestris, assembly GCF_001544515.1. GTDB lineage: Bacteria > Pseudomonadota > Gammaproteobacteria > Burkholderiales > Burkholderiaceae > Caballeronia > Caballeronia terrestris. The sequence continues at coordinate 1,254 of NZ_FCOL02000433.1, read as the reverse complement.
GGAACGCTTCCAGCCGCCGAACGAGTGCCAGGCCATCGGAACAGGAATCGGCACGTTGATGCCAACCATGCCGACCTTGATCTGCCGCGAGAACGCCCGCGCGACACCGCCATCCGATGTGAAGCACGACACGCCGTTGGCGAACTCATGCTCGTTGATCAGTTCGACCGCGCTCGCAAAGTCCGGCACGCGCACGATACACAGCACGGGTCCGAAGATTTCTTCCTTGTAGATGGTGCTGTCGGTGCTGACGTCATCGAACAGCGTGCCGCCGAGGAAGAAGCCGTTTTCGTGACCTTCAACCTTGTGTCCGCGCCCATCGACAATCAGCTTGGCGCCTGACTTAACACCCGCATCGATGTATCCCTCGACCTTCGCACGATGTGCCCCGGTGACGAGCGGACCCATTTCGGCATCGCGTTCCATCCCGTTCTTGATGACCAGCGATTTCACGCGCGGCGTGAGGCGTTCGATCAACTCATCGGCGATGTGACCAACTGCGACCGCAACCGAGATCGCCATGCAGCGCTCGCCGGCTGAACCGTAGGCCGAGCCGATCAATGCATCGACGGCTTGGTCGAGGTCGGCATCGGGCATCACGACCAGATGGTTTTTCGCCCCGCCCAGCGCTTGCACGCGCTTGCCGCGTTTCGTGCCTTCGGTATAGATATATTCGGCGATCGGCGTCGATCCGACGAACGACAGCGCTTCGACATCGCGATGCTGAAGCAACGCATCGACAGCCGTTTTGTCACCGTGAACCACGTTGAAGACGCCATCGGGCAGACCGGCTTCTTTGAGCAATTCGGCAAGGCGAATTGAAGCAGACGGATCGCGTTCCGATGGCTTGAGCACGAATGTGTTACCCGTAGCAATCGCAATCGGGAACATCCAGCACGGCACCATCATCGGAAAGTTGAACGGCGTGATGCCCGCGACAACCCCGAGCGACTGCCGCAAATTCCAGTTATCGATACCGCCGCCGATCTGATCGGTGAAATCGGTTTTGAGCAGATTCGGAATCCCGCAGGCAAATTCAACGATTTCAATGCCGCGCATCACTTCGCCGTAGGCGTCCGTGAAAACCTTGCCGTGCTCACGCGTGATGATTTCAGCCAGCTCGTCATGATGCTCATCAAGCAATTGCTTGAACTTGAACATGACGCGAGCGCGCTTGATCGGCGCGGTTTCGCTCCATGCCGGGAATGCAGCTTTAGCCGCAGCAACCGCCGCATCGACCTCGGAAACGCTGGC
>NZ_FCOL02000432.1 GCF_001544515.1 Caballeronia terrestris | reverse complement strand
AGCCTGAAGGACCCGAATTCGACGAGCCCATGCTGTAATTTCCTGGGCTGTTGTTCGCACGGTCTTCCTCGCGATAGCAATGTCCTGTTGCGTGTCGTCCGCCCGTTTCGTCTTCGTGAGCGACGACGGATCGAATGTCCGGGGTCTTGGGCTTTCGATGATGTAATGAAGCCCTGTGGCATAAGTGCCCGTTGGTGGTCAATTGAATGTTTTGCCGTAACGAACGCCAAGGCGCGAGCGCCCGCTGGCGAATTTGAGTGTTGTCAATTTGCACGGAGGGCATGATGAAACACATTGGCATTGCAGTGCTGACCGGGGCCCTTGCCTTGTCGTTTGGTCATATCGCGTGGGCACAGGGCAACACGCCGGAAAGTTCCCCGGCAGCCGCCAAACATCCTGACCCATTAGTGAGTATGCACCAGGAAGTTGCTGCGGCGAATCGCGTGTATGACCAAAAGGTCGCTGCAGCGAAAAAGGTTTACGACCACAAGAAGGCGGAAGCCAAGAGAGAACGCGACGCCGCTGTCAAGGCAGCGCACGCCGCAGCGGGATGATATGAATCGCGCTCTGTGTAATGACGGAGGGGGTAGAGACCGTGGCGGGTGGCGACACATTTGAACAACAGCACTTCTCTAACTTTGCCGCGTGATTCGTGTCGCGCCTTTCCTTTTTTCGTCGTAGCCGTTGCCTTGTCAGCCGGAAACAAATCGGGTGTTTCACTGACCTAGCCCTTTCTCGTCGATCAACCACCTTTGCAGAAAACGTTAATGTTAAAGACGTTCCAAATTCGCCATTGCTGCGTCCGGGTCAGAGGACCAACGTGCCAAGTATCCCGGGGCGCTGACTTAGCAGGCCGTTGAAATACCTCGTCGAACGGTCATCCGGAATGAAGGGGTGGACGTTGAACTTGATGTCATTAACGAGAGCGAGATGGAACGGATGCGCGGCAGCGACAGTTTTACGGAGTCAATGTTCACGGTGTTGAAGCTGGATGATTTCGTAGCGAAGGAACATCCGTTGCGTCCGATTCGTACATGGCTCAATGACTCGCTCAAGCGCATGGATGATGTGTTCGCGCGGATGTACGAGGCAGACGCGAGAGGTGGCCGACCAAGCATTGCTCCGGAGAAGTTAGTCCGGGCGCTGTTGCTGCAGGTTCTGTACTCGATTCGAAGCGAACGGATGTTGATGGAACAGATTGAACCGCGCCGGGTTTGTCGGAGACCGCCGAGTTTGGCGCTACGCCGCTCGCGCGGATAGCACCAGATTCCGATTG
>NZ_FCOL02000431.1 GCF_001544515.1 Caballeronia terrestris | reverse complement strand
TAATAGTGAACGTCAATGTCAACGTGGTAATCAGGCCCCACGCGGGCTACCTTCCAATCAGCATATTGATACCGCAGCGGTGGAAGCGCCTTCAGCGATGAGCGCTCGAACTCATCGAAAGAGCTGCGGCGCGATCCCGGCAGTTTCTTGAACGCTTTGTTGTTCAAGTCGACCAAGAGTGACGCGATCGCGGAGTTTGCCTCGGCCAGGCTAAAGAAACGGTGCTTGCGAAGTCGGGCGAGAATGTATCGCTGGACAAGGAGAACGCCTTGCTCGACCTTAGCTTTCTCGCAAGTCAGCAACTGTCTGTCATGAGGAACGTCGCGTAGTCAAAGGCGCGTCCTTCGAGATTACCCATCCATTCCACCCAGCACGTGGAAATCGCTTTGTCCTGGTGAGTCGCAAGCAGAACTGGGGTGAAGATCGCGTGATGTACTTCGACGCACACAAGCGTCTGCGCTCGGTGTTGGCATCCTGGACCGATGTCCCGGAGCCAGATCTGTTCGCGCAAGCCTCTGGTGGACAATCCTGGTTTAGAACTGACGATCTGCTTCGATTGCGTGCGCTTGTTGACGATTTGTTGGGAGCACGCGATGTCAAATAAATTTCGCCGTTTACGTAAGGATAAATATGCCGCTGTCGGAATGACCGCGGAGTCAATGGCTCGCGATAATCTTTATTTGATTGCGCGATCTAAGGATCTTTTAAGAATAAGCTTGGTCACCGAGATACTTGACTTACCCATAGTTAAGGCGTATTTTATTTGCCAATGTCTCAACGAGCGATCATGTAATGACCAGGCCACCGTCAAAGCGCGATCGACTACGCGAACTTGGTGCTCTCAATCCTCATCCCGACCGAATACGGGCGCCATGGTTTCGATCGGGCGATTTCTTCGATCCCGACGATCTTGTTCAGGTCAAGTACGAGATGTTGCGTCATGTTCGGGTCGATGGCGCTTCCAAGGCCGAGGCGGCCGCCCTGTTCGGAATGTCCAGGCCAACGTTCTATCAGGCAGAGAGCGCCTTTGCGAGCGAGGGGCTGCCAGGGTTGCTTCCGAAACAGCGCGGGCCCAAAGGCGCGCACAAACTCAACTCGGTGGTCATGGCGTTCATCGAGGAGCGTCTACAGCAAGATGGCACCATGCGCGCTCGCGCGCTGGCGCAGGAGATCGAAACCTGGCTGGAACTGTCGATCCACCCACGCAGTATCGAACGCGCGTTAGCACGCAAAAAAAAACCGTAGACGATTCGCCTCAATTCCGTCCGCCATCGTCA
>NZ_FCOL02000430.1 GCF_001544515.1 Caballeronia terrestris | reverse complement strand
GCTCCTGCCGTCGATGCGCGGCTGTCCCGGCCTGCCGGACGCGGCGTCAGCCGCGAGTCTCTTCGACGGGCGCGCAGACGGCTGGCTGTGGCATCGCCCGCTGCCGCGCGGCGCCGGAATCTAGGCGCCGTCGAAACGGGCGATTACCGCGGTGACGTTGTCCTTGCCGCCCGCATCGAGCGCCAGATCGATCAGGCGCCTGCATCCCGCGTCCATCGCGGCTTCGGTGTTCGAGGCGCCCACTTGCGCGAGCACCGCCTCGATCTCGTGATGCGGCACTTCGCCGTGCAGCCCGTCGCTGCACAGCAGATAGCGGTCGCCGGGCATGCACGCATGCGCCTCCACGACGGGCGCAATCGAAGGCAGCGGCCCGAGCGCCTGCAACAGGATGTTGCGAGGCGGCAAGTGATCGATGGTGCCGAGATCGAGTGCCTGCTGATAGAGCGTCTGGTCACGCGACAGTTGCAGCAGGGCACCATCGCGATATCGGTACAGGCGGCTGTCGCCTATCTGGAACGCGATCAGCAGGCCCGCGCCCGGCGGCTGCCAGATGCCCGTCACGGTCGTTCCCATCGAACGATGCGGTGCGATGTGTTCGAGCCGGTTGAACGTGTGGAGCGCGGTGTTCGCATCGTCGAGCGCATCGATGACGGCGCGGATCGCCGCGAGCGTGTCGTCGTGGACGGTCGCGTCCGGATCGCCGGCAAGCGTCGCGTCGCGGAGCATGCGCGGCAGTGCCAGCTTCGCCGCGATGCGTTCGAGCGCGGTGGAACTGGCTCGTGCGCCGAACGCGTGGCCGCCCATGCCATCGGCGATGGCGATGAGATTTCGACGCGTGTCGATCAGGAAGCTGTCTTCGTTCGCGCGGCGAACGCGCCCCGGATCGGACAGGCCAGTCGCCGTGCAGGCGCCGAAGCGGGTCGGTGCGGGCAGCGTGTCGGAATTCATGCGGGTCTCTCCCTCGATGCGGCGGCTTGCTCGCAGCCGGTCATTGCAATCCGACGTCGCGCCGGAAGCGGGCGCGGTCGTGCTCGTTGGGGATGGCGTCGGCGAGGCGTTCGTGCAAAGCGCGCAAACTTGCTGCGCGCGGCGCCTCCCGTTTCGCGACGATGTGCGCGATCGGGCCGAGGTACGCCGCCAGTTTCAGCGCAGCGGTTTGCACCTGTTCCGCCGTGAACTGATGTTCGCCGCGCGACACGTCCGCCGACGTTGTGTGATTCGCGGCGGATGCTTGAGTGCCGTCGGCGAAGGCTTCGGTGAACTGTCTGCGGCCCTTGTCGGAA
>NZ_FCOL02000429.1 GCF_001544515.1 Caballeronia terrestris | reverse complement strand
GTGCGGCACTGACGCTCGCGTGGCCGTTTGCCACCATCGAAGAGGGCAAACACAGGGGCGTCGATAACGGACTGGCATCGTTATCGATGCCCGCTCATCCAGCATGGAGAAATTTCGATGCGTTTCGACTATAAGTCTTGCACTATCGATGCCACGACACGGGAGGCCGGCGGCACGTTTTTCCCGACCGCAGCCCTTTGTCGATTGCGGGCCGAAGGAGAAGCATTGAGCGAGGATCGTAAGAATTTGTCCGGGGGCGTCGCATCGTTCCGTACGTCCGACGAGGCCGTGGTCTTTGCGCTTAACTGGGCGATCGGGTGGATCGACGATGTCTGACGCACGAACCGGTCATACCCATCGCGCTCTCTGGCGTGCGGGGCATACTGCGCGATGGAACCTGGCTGCCGCGTCGCGGCAAGGTGGTTGTGACCCTGCTCGAACCGGTTCAACCCACGGGTGTCAACTTCGGCGCGATGCTGCGGCTTCGCGACAACGTGCGGCGCGCGATTGCGAGACACTGCGGGGAGCCGCTGCTGACAGGCGATGCGGTACAGGGAAGCTCATTATTGGGCTAGCGCCAGACGGCTCGGCAGCACGGCGGCTTGCGCGGGCTTCGACCAGGGTCGGCCGGTGCTCGCGACCCCTCGCCCGAGCCGATCCCCGGCTCTTTCGTGACGATGCGGAACTGTGGCTCGCTGCGTGGATCAGTGCGTCGACGTTCCGCTCGGCTTTCTATTTCATGGCGGATTGAATCAGGCCGATGCTGGCGTATCGAAATCGGTTGCACTTATCTCGACCAGCTCGCTGTGACCAAACCCCTGCGTGTAGTCAATGACACTGACGAAGCGAGGCACGAGTTCGACGAAAACAATCTGCCCCGGATCCGACGGCGGCGACATATCCGATGCGCTCGGAAAGCGTGCGAGCAAGCGATTCATCGCGCGGACGCTGTCAGGGGAGTCATCAGCCAGCACACGGGCGGTCGCGGCCATTGAGAGGCCTCTGATCTGGCTCCAGTCGTCGTAGGGCAAATTGATCGTCAGCGACACCTTGCTGCAGCATTGGATATTTCTTATCTTGCTGCTGGTGCGTGCTGTGCCGAAGTACAGGATCAATCCGTCGTTTGCGTAATTGACGGTGTTCGCCTGCGGGTATCCATCTTCCCGTAGCGTCGCGAGCGACAGGTGACGCCCGCTTTCGACGATCTGGATCGTGGCTTGCTTCAACCGGATGTCCATCGCAATATCCTCTTTGCCGTAGTTCGTAGCGTCGCGTACCCGTCAGATG
>NZ_FCOL02000428.1 GCF_001544515.1 Caballeronia terrestris | reverse complement strand
AGTCTATGCCGATGTGAAGGGCCGCATGGAGGAACTGGGCCGTGAGCGCGATCATCTGAAGATTCTGCCCGGCGCGTTCGTGGTGGTGGGTGAAACACGCGAGCAGGCGCTCGAAAAACGCGCGCTGCTCGACACGTTCGTTCACTACGACAGCGGCATCGCATCGCTGTCGATCGCACTGGGGCACGACGTCTCGTCCTTCGATCCGGACAGCCCGCTGCCCGAGATCCCTGAAACCAATGCAAGTCGAAGCTCGCGCGAACGCGTGATCGAGATAGCTCGCACTGAAGGACTGACCGTTCGCGAGCTGGCTCAGCGCGTCGGCGGCTATTCGGGTTTGCAGATGGTCGGTACGGCGGTGGAGATCGCCGACGAGATGGAGCAATGGCTCGTCGAGGAGGGCAGTGACGGCTTTAACGTGATGTTCCCGTATCTGCCCGAGGGCCTCGACGAGTTCGTGGGAAAGGTGGTGCCCGAACTGCAGCGGCGCGGCATATTCCGGCGGGCCTACACAGGCGCAACCTTGCGCGATCACTTCGGCTTGCCGCGGCCCGGCAACCGGTTCTTCGAAGGGCGATGAAGTCTCGAATGCGCCGCCATCGGCTTATGTTGCCGTCATCATAGCGAAGCGCTGCCCGCCCGTGTATCCGTTTATCGCTGTTGCTTCCACTTGGTCACTGTCATGCGTCGTATCGTCGTTCGACATTCCCCTGTTCACGGTCGCGGCGTGTTTGCGCTCAGCGCCATCCGAGCCGGTTGCCTGATCCTCGAATACAAGGGAGAGATTCTCTCGTGGAAAGCGGCGCAACGCGCGTACGAACGTTCTGAGGCGGAGGCGGGCCATACGTTCTTCTTCGACCTCGATGACGGCCGCGTGATCGACGGCGCGCATGGCGGAAATTCAGCTCGGTGGCTCAACCATTGTTGCGCACCGAACTGTGAGGCGGAGCAAGCCGGCGAGCGAGTGTTCATTCGTGCAATTCGGCCGATCAAGAAGGGCGGCGAGCTCTTTATAGACTATCAGTTGCAGGTCGAAGGCCGTCGCACAGCAGAGTTGCAGCGGACCTACATTTGTCGCTGTGGTACGGCGGAATGTCGAGGAACAATGCTGGCGCCTCGGTCGAAACGATGACTGTTGAGGAGGTAATGGTGAGAAGAAAGTTCGAAAACAAGCTGAAAGTGGTCGCGGTGCGAATCGATCAAGAGATCGAGCAGCGGCTCCGGATATTGGCCGACACAACGGGACGCAAGCAATCGTTCTTTGTGCAACAGCTAATCTTGGGAGGCATTGACG
>NZ_FCOL02000427.1 GCF_001544515.1 Caballeronia terrestris | reverse complement strand
GTGCCGGATCGCGCGAATGAGCCGTACGCTTTGCGGCTGATGCAGCGGTGCGAGCGGCACGAGTTCGACGATGGCGGCAAGCGTTGCGTCGGTGATCGCAACCGGACCGGCGAACGCGTCACCGCCATGCACCACGCGATGCCCGACGGCGACGAGGTCGGTCAGCGAAAAGTGCGTCGCGAACCAGTTCAGCGTTTCGTCCAGCACGTCGTGCAGGTCTTCCGTGACGCTTGCCTGCAAGGGGATCTCGCGGGTCTTGTCGCCACCGACGAGATGCAGCAACAGCGGGGCATGCTGGAAGTCGATCGTGCCCTGACCGATGCGCCTGGCGCCATCGGCCGTGACATTGAAAAGGCCGATCTTGACCGTCGACGATCCAGGATTGAAGGTGAGCAGCAGCGGGGCGCTCACGGCAATGCGGCGCCGCGCAGCGTCCGTGCGGCGACGATCTTCGCCAGCGCGACGGAAGCGAGCCGCGAGCGGAGGCTGTCGGCGCGGCTCGTCATGATGATCGGCAGGCGCGCGCCGAGCACGAGGCCGGCACCATCGGCGCCCCCGAAGTACATCAGTTGCTTCGTGAGCATATTCCCGGCCTCCAGGTCGGGCACGAGCAGGATGTCCGCCTGGCCCGCCACCGGCGAGACGATGCCCTTGGTCCTGGCCGCCGCCATGCTGATGGCATTGTCGAAGGCGAGCGGGCCATCGACGAGCGCGCCGCGAATCTGGCCGCGCGCAGCCATGACCGTGAGCGCCGCGGCGTCGAGCGTGGTCGGCATGCGCGGATTGACGGTTTCCACGGCGGCAAGCACGGCAAGCCGCGGTTGCTCGATGCCGAGCACATGCAGCAGGTCGATCGTGTTCTGGCAGATGTCGCGCTTTTCCTCCAGCGACGGCGTAATGTTCACGGCGGCGTCGGTGACGAAGAGCGGTTTCGGATAGCCGGGCACGTCCATCGCGTAGACGTGGCTGATGCGCCGTTCGGTCCGCAGGTTCGAGCCACGGTCCACGACCGCCGCGAGCAGTTCATGCGTTTCCAGGCTGCCTTTCATCAGCGCCTCGACCTTGCCCGCCGCGCCCATGGCCACGGCACGCGCGGCCGCCGCATGGCTGTGCGCCACCGCCTCGATGCTCACGCCGTCGAGGCTCACCTGCGCTTCTTCTGCCGCCGCTCGAATCTTCGCTTCGGGGCCGATCAGCACGGGATCGAGCAAGCCTTCGTCGCGTGCCTCGATGGCGGCCTTGATCGCCTCCGGTGAGCATGGATGAACGATCGCCGTGCGCAGGGCGGGAAGCGCACGTGC
>NZ_FCOL02000426.1 GCF_001544515.1 Caballeronia terrestris | reverse complement strand
GTCGAAGGGCAGACCGGAGACGCCCCAGACCTGTAGAAACGGCGCTGTCACGTTGTGGTGGACGTCGCGTAAGGTGACGCGATGAAGAAATCGAAAACGCTCTATCATGGTCACCGCTTTCCGGCTGCTGTTATTAGCTGCGCCGTGCGCTGGTATTTTCGCTTCCAACTGAGCCTTCGCGATATCAACGAGTTACTGTTCGAGCGCGGGGTTGTCATCAGTTACGAAACGATTCGGCGCTGGTGCGACAAGTTTGGCGCGGGCTTTGCCCATCGCGTTAAGGCTGCTCGCCGCAAGCCCGGCACCACATGGCATCTGGACGAAGTGTTTGTGACATTGCGCGGCGAGCCTTATCTGCTGTGGCGAGCAGTCGATCAGGGTTCTGGTGAAAATAGGTAAGTCGGTTTAGAAAATCCATATTGGTAGGATGCCTTATCGATTGGACAGGGCGCCATTCCATACGGCGAGCGCGGCGGTATCCTTGAGGCCGAGCTTCGCGAGATCGAACTATCCATTGCGAATACGATGCATCAATTCAATTCCTGAAATCGTGGCCGCAGCACTTTTGAACCGCTTGAAGCCGACTATCGCGTTCGTTCTGGACTTGATGTTTCGATGGCTCGAACACGCTGGCGAGCATGCCGTTGTAGCGAAGCAGCAGTTCGTCAGAAATCGCTTTGCGGAGCGGGACGACTTCGTCGCGGTAGTGCTCGGCTATGTCGTAGTCGGTCACATAGGCCAAATACGATTCGCGAACTTCGGACCGCGTGTTAATCGCGGTCTCGGCGACGCGATTGACCGACTGCATATAAATCGCTTTCGCGCGCGCCACGTTCGAGCCGCCCCAGTTGAAAATGGGAATCTCGACGCTGATTTCGTAGCCCTGTTCGTGGCCATCGGACATCGTAAAATTGTTCTGATACCCGAGGTCCAGCGCGTTGATGAACCGCGTCGCTTTGCTAAGACCCAACGAGGACCCGACGCTTTGCGTCTGCACTCGCGCCGCCTGGATGTCCAGCCGGTTCTGCATCGGGAAGGTTTCAAGGTCGTGCAACTCGGGCCGGTCCTTGGGGATGTCCGGAAGACGGTCGGGCAGCCTGTACTGCGTTTCCGCCCCCCCATAGGCCCATCGTGCGAGTAAGCTTCTCTTGGGCAGCGAAGGACTGCTGGCGCGTCTTTGCGAGTTGAGCGACCGAATCAGCGTAGAAAGCCTGCTCACGCGCGTAGTCGAGCTTGCTGAAATTGCCCGCTTGCTGCATCCGCAGCGCGAGTTCGGCGCCGGCTTCGGCGGAATCCTTCACC
>NZ_FCOL02000425.1 GCF_001544515.1 Caballeronia terrestris | reverse complement strand
TGATGGCGAAGATGCCAGCCCGGGCGCCCACGTCGACACCGACGGTGGGCGAATCCAGGATCAGGAACTTCGGGTTGGTAGCCAGCCACTTGGCAAGCACGATGCGCTGCTGGTTGCCGCCCGACAGTGTCGAGACCGCGTCATCGGGCTTGCCAATTTTTACGGCGAGTTGCTGAATCCAGTCGTGAATCAACGCGTTGCGCTTCCTGGACGAGATGAGGCGAGTCGAGTCCAGAAGATCGTTCAATACTGTCGAGATCGTGTTGTCCCCGATCGATTGCTGCTGAACGAGTCCTAGCTGAAGGCGGTCTTCCGATACGTAGGCGATGCCCGCACGAACCGCATCCCGATTGGACCGAGGCGACAATGCCTTTCCTTCGATGCGCATCGACCCTGCGGCTGGTCGCGTCATTCCGAACAAAGACAGCGCGACTTCGGTTCTTCCCGCTCCAAGACGACCCGTAAGCCCCAAAATTTCGCCTTTCCTTACTTTGAACGAGACGTCCCGATATTCACGCCGAGACAAGCCCTGAACTTCGAACACGACAGGAGCGGCCGTGAGGTCGGTGCTCCGGACTTCATAGTCGAAAGTCCGCCCGGTCATGAGTTCAGTGAGGCGTGTTTGCGTCATCCCTTCCGTCGGGAATGTGCCGACGTACTGGCCGTCACGCAAAACGGTCACGCGCGTGCAGACATTGAGCACTTCGGCAAGACGGTGGCTGACGAACACGACGGCGATTCCGTCAGCCGAAAGTCGCCGAACAATCTTCAGCAGCGCCTCGGTTTCTGCGTGGCTGAGCGAGGCAGTCGGCTCATCCATGAAGACCAGACGGGCGTCCCGCACGAGCGCGCGAGCGATGGCTACGATCTGGCGTTGCGCGATTGGAAGAGAGCGAACCGAACGGTTCAGGTCGATGGAAACACCGAGCCGCTTCAGAATACGACGCGCTGCCTCTTTCATCTTCCCGTAGTTCACCACACGCGGCCGGGGTCCAAGGTTCTGCTCGAAAGCAATGTTTTCCGCGACTGTCATCTCCGGGAAAAGCGCCAGGTCCTGCCAGATGACCTGAATACCGAGGTCGCGAGCACGCGCGGGGTCGAGGCCTTCGATGGACTCTCCGTCCATCTGCATCACTGCACCGGGTTCGGGTGTATAGACGCCGCTGATGATCTTGATGATGGTGCTTTTGCCGCAGCCGTTCTCGCCCGCGAGACAGAGCACTTCGCCGGGCATGACGTCGAACTTCACGTGGCGCAATGCCCGGACGCCTCCGAACACTTTGGAAATGTTGTCGAGCTTCA
>NZ_FCOL02000424.1 GCF_001544515.1 Caballeronia terrestris | reverse complement strand
TTGGAATGCTCGTCACCGGCCGGCTTCACGGGTGCTTGCGGGTACGTGCTGCTGTCGGGTTGCGCCCGGGTACTTCACTCATGACCGGCTGATTTCTCTGGTTTTTACAATGGAAACATATGTTGACCGTTTTTCGACGAGAAGTCAAAGCCGTGCAAAGCAGGCAAAACGGGGGAGGGAATCGCAAATAGCTATGCATCGCAGAAAAGCTTGTTTGTCGAATCCCTTTTGTCAGCATAGATTGAAGCCATTCATCAGCCGAAGGGACGACGCCATGCCACGAATCCTGACGCAGTACTGGCAATCGTTGTTCGCGAGCATGGAGCGGGCCCGTGAACGCCGTTTCCTGCGCGATGCCAGGCGTGCGTTGAATGGATGCGGATGCGGATGCGATGTGGTGACCGACGCGCGTCACGATGACCAAGCGAGCCGAGCGGAGCGGCTCGAATATATTGCGTTGTATGCACAGGCGGGGTACTTCAACATGGGCTACGCCGTCGACGCATTTCAACCGCCCGCCGAGCCGCCGCCTCATTGAGGATGTGCCGGAGCGACTCGCGCAATCACGTCCCTGCGTTTTGAGCGGCCTCTTACGAGTTGGAGTAACTTGGCGCCACCTGCAACTCGTTCATCACCGGCGCGATGCCTCATTCCCGACAACTTCATCTCGGCGCCTTCATGCGGCCGGTCAGCCTGCATACCGGCGCATGGCGCTTTCCCGGCGCCTTTCCCGACGCCAACTTCAACTTCAGGCATCTGAAGCGCTTCGTGCAGACGCTGGAAAAAACCTGCTTCGACGCGTTCTTCATGGCCGATCATCTCGCGGTGCTGAACATGCCGGTGGACGCGCTCAAACGCAGTCACACCGCGACTTCTTTCGAGCCGTTCACGCTGCTTTCCGCGCTGGCGTCGGTCACCGAACGCATCGGCCTGGTCGCGACCGCCTCGACGACCTTCGACGAGCCGTATCACATCGCCCGGCGTTTCGCGTCGCTCGATCATCTGAGCGAGGGGCGCGCCGGGTGGAACCTCGTTACCACATCGAATCCCGATGCGGCGCGCAACTTCGGCCGCGAGGAGCACATGGAGCACGACGAGCGCTACCGGCGCGCGCGCGAATTCTACGACGTCGTCACCGGTCTCTGGGACAGTTGGGCCGACGACGCTTTCGTGCGCGACACGGACGCCGGCCTCTTTTTCGATCCCGCGAAATTGCACGTACTCGATCACAAGGGCAAGTATTTGTCCGTGCGGGGGCCGCTGAACATCGCGCGGCCGGTGCAGGGCTGGCCCGTGGTGGTGCAGGCGG
>NZ_FCOL02000423.1 GCF_001544515.1 Caballeronia terrestris | reverse complement strand
GGCCTAGGCCGCCCGACCCGCCAGTGACGAGGGCCGTTCGGCCCTTCAGGTTGAAAAGATCCGCCACAGCAGTCATTTCAGTCTCCTTGTTGATGGATGGAACAGAGCATCCTGCAGGATGTAGATGCCGGCGAAGGCACCTTGTAGTCCCCCAGATCAATGCCACGTTCGTCCGGTTCGGGCATCGCAGCCGTCGCTTCACGCGCGGGAAGCTGGGGGCGCGGCTCATGTTATATTTCGCACGCGAACTATTAATTTATTGTCGCTCGACGACTGGAACATAGAACGAGGTTTCGGAAATGGATCATCGGCTTGTCTATCTACTGAATGTGGGTCAGCGGCGCCTACATCGGTGGTCGCAGGCGAGGACGGCCGCCGGTGGAGCGACAGCAGCCCAGGCTGGTCTGCTCTTTTTTCTGGCGAAGAACGATGGTGCCCTTACGAATGAAGCAGCGGCAGCCCTTGACCTCAAGGCGCCGGGAATGAGTGGGTTGGTTGATCGAGTCGAACGGGCTGGTCTGATCGAACGCTATGCGGATGAGTTCGATCGACGCGCGTCGCGGCTGTGGCTGACGGAAGACGGGCGCGCTGCACTCAAGCGTTCGAAGGCAGCTCTCGCTCACTTGAATGCCCGGCTGACCGACGGGTTTACAGCATCCGAGATCGACATCGTCGTGCGATGGCTGACAAGTTTGCAGGAGAAGTTCCCGGCCAATGACGAGAATCCGCACTAAGGGACACCGACCGTGCCCCCTGGTGAGTACCGTTCCTATTGTCGAACGATTCCCGTGAAATCCGGCTGGCGCTTTTGGGCAAACGCCGCGAAGGCTTCTTTCGCTTCGGCGCTTGCAAGTCGCTCCACGAATATGGCGCTTTCGCAATCCATCTGAGCGACCAGCTTCTCTGCGTCTCGCATCAGTCGCTTCATCGCGGTCAGCGATCCGATGGGCTTGGCAGCAATTCTCTCGGCAACACGGCGTGCCTCTGCGCGGAGTTCCGCGTTGGAGACAGCCTTGTTTGCAATACCCCATGCAACGGCAGCATTTGCAGGAACGGCTTCCCCGAGGGCGAACATTTCGAATGCCTTGACATGCCCAACTCGCAAGGGAAGCAGGTAGCTTGATGCAGCTTCGGGAACGAGTGCCAGATTCACGAAGGGGGTCATCAATTGCGCCTCTTCGGAGAGAAGCACATAGTCACAATGGAGCAACATAGTCGTTCCAACTCCGACGGCCTTGCCCTGGACTGCGGCAATGATCGGTTTCGTGGCATTCGCCAGGCCTCGCAGAAAGCGGACGACGTTGCGTTCCT
>NZ_FCOL02000422.1 GCF_001544515.1 Caballeronia terrestris | reverse complement strand
CTCAGCGCAACGTCGAACTGATGTGGCTTACGGGCCGCCTCGCGCCGGACTTCAAGACCATTGCGCGGTTCCGTAAAGACAACGGCAAAGCGATCAGCAGCGTCTGTCGTCAGTTCGTCATGCTATGCCAGCGGCTGGACCTCTTCGCCGAAGCATTCGTTGCGATCGACGGCAGCAAGTTCAAGGCAGTGAACCACCGCGACCGCAACTTCACGAGCGCTAAACTCGAACGACGCATGCGCGACATCGAGTCAAGTATTGCTCGCTATCTCGAGGCGTTGGATACAGCGGATCGTCAAGAGCCTGCAATCGCGAAGGCCAGAACAGAGCGACTGCAGGACAAGATTGCAGCCTTGAAGAAACAGATGCGAAGCCTCAAAGAGATCGAGATCAAGTTAAACGAAGCACCGGACGGTCAGGTATCGCTCACGGATCCGGATGCCCGTTCTATGAAGACGCGAGGAACCGGAGTCGTCGGCTACAACGTCCAGACGGCGGTTGACACGAAGCATCATCTGATCGTCGCGCACATGGTCACTAATGATGGCATTGATCGCGATCAGCTAACGTCCATGGCGAAGCTTGCCCGTGCAGAGATAGGCGTCGACAAGCTCACCGCAGTTGCAGACCGCGGCTACTATAAGAGCGAGGAGATACTCGCATGTCATAAGGCTGGAATAGAAGTGTTCGTTCCGAAGACAGTGACATCGAGCGCAACGGCTCACGGACGCTTCGGGAAGGAAGACTTCATTTACAACGCAAAGACCAACGAATATCGATGCCCAGCAGGCGAGCCGCTCATCTGGCGATTCTCAACCGTTGAGCGCGGGCTAAAGATCAGTAAGTACTGGAGTTCGAATTGCCAGCAGTGTTCGCTAAAAGGGGACTGCACGCCAGGCCCTCAACGTCGTGTAGCGCGCTGGGAGCACGAAGATGTTCTTGATGAGATGCAGGCACGACTCGATCATGCGCCCGAGATGATGCGCATCCGGCGACAGACTGTCGAGCACCCGTTCGGCACGATCAAGGCATGGATGGGCGCCACTCATTTCCTGACACGAACCATCGAGCGGGTGAGCACAGAGATGAGCTTGCACGTGCTGGCATACAACATAAAGCGGGTGATCAAACTACTCGGTTCCGAAGCGGTTATGAAAGCGATGCGGGCGTGAAGCCCATAGGGGTTGTTAAGCCTTCGCGATGAGTGCGGCTGTGATTTGACATTCGGTTTGCTGCAATCGACAAGCGGCGCCCGGCGCCGAGGCTGGTTTCGGCAATTCCCAGTGTCTACGCGTTTTGACACGGTCTGGGCC
>NZ_FCOL02000421.1 GCF_001544515.1 Caballeronia terrestris | reverse complement strand
TCCCGGGCCCAGCGCCCCCCATCATTCCCGGGCCCATCCCATGGCCCATCATCCCGGGCCCCCACATCCCATGCATGATTGTCATCGCGCTTTGCATCGTTGCCCAGTGCTGCTCGAGTAGCTTCTGGCGTTCCTGAGGGTCTTGAGTTTTGCGAATCTGGTCCATCTGCGCCTGCATTGTCTTCATTTGCTCCTGAAGCTGGGCCAGATTCTTGTCGAATTCAGCAGCGCCTGGGGGCCGAGTTTTGGAACTGCTTTGCGGGGTACCTGTATCTTTCGACGCAGCTTGCAGGACCGGGGATGTCAACGCAATACCGGTAGCCATCGCAACCAGAAGCTTTTTCATATCTCTTCCTTGTAAACGTGCGACACGGCGACAAACCGAGTCCAGTTATCGTCCACTACAAGGCTACATGTCAGCACTGACCTTCCTTTGACGCTTGTCAACGAAGCGACTGGAATCGACTGCAAGCGATTTGATTCTTCGTGCGTGGAGACGCTGTCCCATCGTCTACAACTTGACCCAGGTCAATCACTCGGCCCGCAGACGGAAGAGCATTACGGAGTGGACGCGGCCGGGGTATCGCCGCACAGGCAGAATTCGTGGGAGCAACGATGAGCAAACTTGAAGTGTTTGAGCCGGCCATGTGCTGCGCGACTGGCGTCTGCGGCCTCGACGTGGACCCGACCCTTGTTCAGTTCAGCGCTGACCTTCAATGGTTTGCTGAACATGGTGTCGAAGTCGTTCGGCACGGCCTCGGACGCGATGCGGCAGCCTTTGCTGCCAATCCGGAAGTGGTCCGGGAGCTGCATGCGGGTATGGACCGCCTGCCCATCGCAATGGTCGACGGCCGAATTGTTTCCGTCGGGGTGTATCCGTCGCGTGGCCAACTGATTCAGAAACTGGGGCTCAAGATTCCCGCCGCCGACAAACCCCACATCACAGTCGGGGCCTGCAGTTGCAAGCCCGGCGAATGCTAACCGGCGCACCGATATGACGCTCCCTGTCGTTACAACTCACCACGTCTTTTTCACCGGCAAGGGCGGCGTCGGCAAGACATCGCTTGCCTGCGCAACGGCGCTGCGATTGGCGGAAAAGGGTAAGACCGTGCTGCTGGTAAGCACCGACCCGGCATCCAATCTCGATGAGGTCCTCGAGACTCAGCTTTCCGGGCAGCCGACGCCGGTTGCTCAGGTTCCAAACCTCCACGCGATGAACATCGACCCGGAACTCGCCGCGAAGGGCTACCGTGAGCGTATGGTGAGTCCTTATCGGGGCGTGTTGCCGGAGGCGGCAATTCGCAGCATGGAGGAACAGTTCTCC
>NZ_FCOL02000420.1 GCF_001544515.1 Caballeronia terrestris | reverse complement strand
CTCCAGGACGGCGGCAAGCCGAAGGCGATCGACTGGCCCGGCGGCGGCGAGGACAAGACTCTCAAGGATCTTCGCGCCTTTCTCAAGGAGGACGCGCCAGCGGAGCTGCCCTTCCTCGACACTGCGCAGAAAGCGGTGCCGCTCGACATGGAGCCTTTCGAAACCGTGGGCAGCAAGCTCGGCAAGGCCGATGACAAGCTCCGACTCCTGCGTTTTCGCTTCGAGACGCCGCGCAAGCGCAATGTCACGACAACCACGGGGGCGTCGTCCGCGACCGGGTCGAGCGCCGTCGCCGCTGCCACGGCAGCTGCGTCCGGCGCGACGCCGAGCCTTCGCGATCCCCAGGACATGCTCTCGCCGTTGCTCGGCCGGCCAAGCATCCCCATCGGTGCGCCGCAGGACGTGTTCGATCGCATGGATATCTCGGAGCAGGTGGCGCTGTTGGCTGCGTTGCGTCACCTGCACGGCCTGCGGTTCGTGCTCGCGGCCGATCTCAGCTACGAACTCGAACGCGCGCTGCGCCCGGCCTTCGATGCCGAATGGACGGCAGACTTCCTGACGGTGGTCCGCCCGATCACGTCGACACGCTTTTCGGCCTCGGCTACCCAGGTGCGCACCCTCGACGCGATCTCGTCTTCGCTTTCATGGAACGTCGGCGGTTCCGTCGGCGTCGAGGGGAAGGCGGCGAGCCTGTCCGTCAAGTCGGATTACAAGGACGAAACGACGCAGTCGAAAGAATCGGCAAGCAGCCAATTGCATCTGCGGGTCGAGTATCTCGTCGCGCGGGGCGAGATGGTCATCGATCCGCGCAGCGTCGTGCTCTCAAAGCCCCTATTCGACGATGTCAGCGCGCTGGCCGCCCTCGCGAAAAGCAACGCAAAAGCGGACCTGGTCGGCGGGCTCGCGCGAATCCTCGACAGCTACGGCACCCATGTGCCGCTGCGCACGATCTTCGGCGGCAAGCTGATCTATCGACAGGACCGCAAGCTCGAAGCCAATACCGACAAGAACGAGCGCGCGCGCGAGTTCAGCGCCGATGTGCAGGGCAGCTACAAGGCCGTGACGGCTAGCGCGCGCAGCGGATTTAAGACTAAAGAATCAGCGACCAAGATCTACGAATCGAACGATCAGGGCATCGAGGTGACCGCGTCGGGCGGCAACCCCGCGCTCGCGCTCGATCCTTATGGATGGGCTGCGACGCTGAGTCACGCCGGCTGGTGGAACGCGATCGCTTTCGCCGACGTCGTGCCGCTCCTGTCGCTCCTGCCCCCGCAGTTCAAGCAGGCAATCGTTCCGATCGTGCTCGAAAGGAGCGACCTCGCGGCCAGGCTG
>NZ_FCOL02000419.1 GCF_001544515.1 Caballeronia terrestris | reverse complement strand
CTTAGCCGCCGGAACGTTGCCGGGTCACGGCGCGGCTCCGGACGATTTGCTGGCAACCTACACGGCTCAGTCCGGCTCTCCTGCTGTTCCATTGCGCGGTGAGCAGTTCTTTACGAGCCGCATGGACACGAATGGAGTTGTGCTTCATGTCATGGCGCGAGGCCGACAGGCACAGGCAATCACGCAGTCACAGGTAAAGAAACCAGTGCGCTCGCGCCCGCTTTCAATCCCGAGCGCTTCACCGACGCGAGAGAGTCGGACAAATGGTTTCGCTGCAACTGCAGCGATGTAGTCGGTCGGAAATGTACAGTGAGCGAAAAAGCCGACATCCTGAGGCCGTAAAAAGCGCGTCGAACCGCCTCGCCTGTCATACCTAGGCTGAAAAAGGAAACTTTGATGAGCGATTCACACGGATCCCGAAGTGACAAAGACACGCCCAAACTAACTCGCATCCTGGTTTGGGACGCTCCCGTGCGCGTGTTCCACTGGCTCATGGTCGTCAGCTTTGTAATCGCTTACGCGACGGGCGATAGCGAGCGCTGGCGGCTCGTTCACGTGACATTCGGCTATACCATGACGGGCCTCGTCGCCTTTCGCATCGTGTGGGGAATACTCGGAACTCGTTACTCCCGATTTTCAAGCTTCGTTCGCAGTCCAACTGCTGTCTGCACGTATCTGTCTGGGGTGATCAGAGGGCGACACGAGCGAATTGTCGGCCACAATCCGGCCGGCGGTATAGCCATCGTCGCTCTACTGATTCTCGCAATAGCTGTATCTGCAACAGGATGGTCCGCCTACAACAACGCTACGCCCGATTCCATGGAGGACCTTCACGGGATCGCTGCCAATCTTATGTTGGCCGTGGTCGTGATCCATGTCCTCGGTGTCATTCTGGGAAGTTTTCTGCACCGCGAAAATCTCGTCCTCTCGATGATTACAGGCAACAAGACAGGCCGCCCCGAAGAAGGCATTCAGTCATCCTGGAGAATCCTGGGTGTCGTCCTCCTATCCCTGACGATCGCTTTCTGGTGGGTCCAGTGGCAGTCCGCACCGGTGAATGGCGGGGCCGGACAGAAGCCAAGTGTCCAGCAAAACCATGACGACGCTGACTAGGTTCAGAGAGGGCAAGCCAGTCCGAACCGTCGTCGCCCCACCTGCATGGTCCATGCCTCATCGCCTCGCATAACAGGCGGGAGAACGATAACGTCCGTAGAAGAATCCGGTGAACGCGACCCGGACGGGAGCCATACTGCGATGTTTAGAGCCGTCGCCGCGACGCGTAGCTCAACTGAAAGCGCAGTGCGGCACGTTCCAATCTGCCCGACGCATACC
>NZ_FCOL02000418.1 GCF_001544515.1 Caballeronia terrestris | reverse complement strand
GCACTTCGGTCGTAAATCCGAGCAGTTGGAGCGGCAGATCGATCGGCTCGAAACCCAACTCGAGGATCTGGCAACGGGCAGCGGCGTTGCCGATGTTCGCCGTGCACGCGCTCGTGCATCGAGCTCGGGCGTGTCTGCAGCATCCCCGAAGGAAGCCTTGGCGCCCCATCTGCCACGCGAAGAGCACGAGCTCGAGCCCGATTCCATCTGCCCGAAGTGCAACAGCGCCATGGAGTTGCTCGGCGAGGATGTGTCTGAGCAACTCGCGCGCGTCACGGCGATGTTCAAGGTCATCCGCACTATCCGTCGCAAGCGGATCTGCACCGGTTGCGGCCATATCGCGCAACCTCCCATGCCGGGGCTGCCGATCGAGCGCAGCATCGCGCATCCGAGCTTGCTGGCCGAGATCATCGTGGCGAAGTATGCAAACCACACGCCACTGTATCGGCAATCCGAGATCGCGGCGCGCGATGGCGTACGTCTCGATCGGGCCACCATGGCACGTTGGGTCGGGCAATGCGAAGAACTCTGCCGGCTGCTGACTGAAGCCCTGCGTCGCTACACGATGGCGACTGCCAAGCTCCACGCGGACGACACGCCGATCCCGGTGCTTGCGCCTGGGAACAAAAAGACCAAGACCGGTCGATTGTGGGTCTA
The DNA here is from genome assembly GCF_001544515.1 of Caballeronia terrestris. Lineage (GTDB taxonomy): Bacteria > Pseudomonadota > Gammaproteobacteria > Burkholderiales > Burkholderiaceae > Caballeronia > Caballeronia terrestris. The sequence continues at coordinate 688 of NZ_FCOL02000418.1, read as the reverse complement.
CGTGCGCGATGATCGCCGCTCAGGTTCGAGCGAACCTGCTTCTGTCTGGTTCGCTTACTCGCCGGACCGCAAAGGCATTCACCCCCAGACCCATCTTGCCGGATTCGAAGGCATCCTTCAGGCCGACGGCTATGCCGGTTTCAACGAGTTGAACGAAGGCGGCAAAGTTCGTCTGGCATTTTGCTGGGATCATGCGCGCCGATACTTATTCAACGTGCATGAGACAGCCCCGTCGGACACCACGAAGCAATGGCTCGACATGATTGGCGAGTTTTACGGAATCGAGGCTGATATCCGCGGCAAACCGCCGGATGAGCGGCGACGCGTCAGGCAAGAAAAGAGCAATCCATTGCTCGCGGCCCTCGAAAGGTCGATGAGGGAGAAACGTGCGACGCTTTGGCCAAAGGCACCGCTGGTCGAAGCGATCAACTACTCTCTGAATCGCCGGGACGGGCTCACACTGTTCTGTGATGACGGCTGCGTCGAAATCAGCAACGTGCTCGCCGAAAATGCTTTGCGCTGCGTGGCCCTCGGCCGGCGCAATTTCATGTTCGCTGGCTCTGACAGCGGTGGCGAGCGAGCCGCCTCAATGTATAGCCTGATCGGCTCGTGCAAGTTGAATGGTATCAACCCGCGCGCCTACCTGGAATATGTCCTTACGCACATCGCCGATCACCAGGCCAATCGC
>NZ_FCOL02000417.1 GCF_001544515.1 Caballeronia terrestris | reverse complement strand
GGTGACGCGGTTGATGTCAGTGCGCGCGGGTAGAGAGTCCCGGAAGGTAAGGGAGGTGCGAGGTTATACGGTCGGAGAGCCTCCTGATTGCCTTGCTGAAGAACCGTTTTCCGGACGACCGCACTTGATATGGCTAGACTGGAGATATGTCTGCTGCTTTCGTGTGTCGTGTTTGCTCTTGGCGAGATCGAGAAGCATTTTATCCGCCGCGTACTTCCATACCCTTGAAACTGGCACCACGTGTTGACGATTGCCTGCCTAGGGTGGGTAGACGCGACCAGAGCCCCTTATGGAGCATCGAACAGACCCGTGCCGATCGCCAGTATTTGTGCGCCATCGCGCAGCAGAAAAAGTGCGTCCAGTTGCTTGCGGCGTGCGAAATCCAGGCCTTTCTGAGGCCCCAACACCATGAGAGCGGTTGCATAAGCATCCGCGTCCATACAGGACCTCGCCAGCACTGTGACCGACGCGACCCTGTTGCATAAAGGCTCACCTGTGCGCGGATCCACGACATGCGAGATGCGCTTGCCCTCGCATTCGCTCCAGTGACGATAATCCCCTGAAGTTGCGACCGCGATATCGGTGAGTTCGATCACGCCGAGCGCCTCCCGGCGTTCGTAGTAGGGACGCTCGATTGCGATTGCCCACAGTGCCTGGCCAGTCTTTGTGCCTCGCGCACGCATCTCACCGTCGATTCCGACAAGCCACGACCGAACGTCATGACTGTCCAGCACACGCGCCAATTCGTCTACGCCGAAGCCTTTGGCGATACCGCACAAGTCGAGGCTCACGTGCGCCTGCTTGCGAGCGCGACACTGCTCGACGTCGACGTCGAGCAGTTCGACCAGCGGGCGTCGGGGTCGTTCGCGCGAGGCTTCCCGCATGGATGGCCGCGGCGCGTTTGACGGGCCGAAGCCCCACTGATCCACCACATCGCCGACACCTGCGTTGAACGCATTGTCTGTCTCGCGCCCCATCTCCGTCGCGCGCACCAGCACCGTCGCAAGATTGCGGGATATCGGCACCCAGACGTCGGGCTCGGCTCTATTCAACCGTGTCAAATCGGAACTGTCCTTCCAGTTCGACATTTCCTCGTCTACCGCTCGTACCGCCGCATCCAGTTTAGAAACGATCAGGGCGCGGTCCAACCCCGCCGGCGCGTAGCATTGCACGCTGTATCGGGTGCCCATCGTCGGTCCGTTGAACGTATAGCGCTCGGGACAACCGGCCATCGGTCCTTCAATAGACATCTTCGACATATCTTCCCTTCAATCTCATCTCGTTCACGGAAAGGCCGGAGCCATCCAGAATGTGTTCCCACGCTCGGGCCACGCCGTTGGCCATGTCTCTGCG
>NZ_FCOL02000416.1 GCF_001544515.1 Caballeronia terrestris | reverse complement strand
GCCCAGGTCCGTCGCGCCACCGAGCGTCGTTTCATATTCCTTGCAGGCTGCGACGAGGTCGATGCCGAGCAGCTTCGGGCCAATCATCGCGAGGATGATGGCCGAGCCGATCGTGCCGAAGATGTAGGTGACCGCGTAGGCGGTGGGCATCGCATCGAGCAGCGCCTTCGTCTCGCTGGCGGGAAGGCCCAGGCGGCTCATCGCGTCGGTGGCGAGACCCATCGATGCAGAAATAGTCTGCGAGCCGGCGAAGAGCCCGGCCGCCGAACCCACGTCATAGCCCGCGATCTTTGCCGCCGCAAGCGGCACCGCGAGACACAGCACGCATTGCACGACGGAGAACAGCGCCTGCGGAAGGCCGTCCTTTGCGATCCCACGGACAAATTGCGGCCCGACACCATATCCGACCGCGAACAGGAACATCAGGAAGAAGACCGACTTGACGTTCGAGGAGATCGTGATGCCCAACTGCCCGATCGCTATGGCGGCGAGTAGCGTGGCTGTCACCGCGCCGAGACTGAATCCCCTATAGCTCTTTCCTCCGACCCAATACCCAATTCCCAACGAAAGAAAGACTGCAATCTCCGGATAACTGCGTAGCGTTGCGGTAAGCCAGGACATACGCACTCCTTTTGGGTGATCCACAAGAGGACATTCCACGAGCGCTTTAAAAACGGGGCTCTTACACGATTGGGACAGGATGCGGTTCTTCTGCTCTCGAGGGGTACGCGAGACCCATTTGATCGAACCCAGCCGTTACGGCAAAAAATCAAAACCTCTTCTTCCGATGTTGCATTTCTTATTTTGCTGCGAGTCTTCATGCGGAAGCGGACGTTATTACCTAATTTTGCTTCCAAGGTACTGTAGGGTTGTAACCAGTGATTTCGGCCGACGCGCGAGCGTCTCATAATCATCGCGGGCCCGCGCAGGCGTGGATCAAAACAAAGCGTCACTGGCAGACTACGCCATCAGTCGGCACGCCGGTATGGGACCTTGGTCCCATACGCGCCGGCGACAAACCGCCGTATGCTGATGGCGCCAGTGATGCTTGCCAAGGTCAGGCATCCGGCCGCGACGTTTCGTGGCCGCCCATCGGCGCAACGGGTCCCAAAAGTCCGTCACCTCATCCACCGCGGCAAGACGACAACATAAAGCGCCCCGCAGCGAGCTGGACTACGGTGATGGGCCGATCGAAGCGCGCAGGAATGTCGCGAATGTGAGCGCCCTGCCATGGCGCGCACAAATGCCCGCGGACACTGATGTTGGCGGACGCGCCGATGAGCGTGGCGTCCCCACCGAGCGTCGCACCGAGCATCATGGCGACGAACACTGGAATCGTCGCCGCGGGCCAATGGGTG
>NZ_FCOL02000415.1 GCF_001544515.1 Caballeronia terrestris | reverse complement strand
ATTACTCTGTACCGCACCGCTTCGCGCGTCAGCAGGTCGACGTTCGATATACGAATGGAACAGTCGAGATCTTCCACCGAGGCACGCGTATCGCTGCCCACGCGCGAAGCACCCGGCGTGGCCACCACACTACGATTGATGCGCACATGCCGCCTCACCATCAAGATGTCAGTGGGTGGGGAGCCCAGCGCCTATACGACTGGGCCGTGCGCATCGGCCCGCATACCGCCGCCGTGATCCAGCACCTGCTCGGCGGCCGGCAGCATCCCCAACAAGCCTTTCGCGCCTGCCTTGGCGTGCTTCGCCTTGGCAAAGACCACGGCAATGCACGGCTGGAGGCCGCGTGCTGCCGTGCCATCGATCTGAAGGCGCCGAGCTACCGCTTCATTAGCTCGACGCTTAAGAACGGTCTGGATCAGTCGCCTCAGACAGAAACGGATCAGGCCAGCTTACCGCTCACACATCCCAATGTGCGCGGCCCCGACTATTATCACTGAAGAGGACGCATGCTCAAACATCCAACGATCGACAAACTTCACGCGCTGCGGCTGAACGGCATGGCAGCCGCCTTAGCGCAGCAGAACAACAACCCTGATATCGAAGCGCTGGGTTTCGAAGAGCGTTTAGGCTTGCTTGTTGAGCGCGAGGCAAGCGAACGCGAATCCAAGCAAACCACAGCGCGCCTTCGGCGTGCCAAACTGAAGTTCTCCGATGCCGTGGCTGAAGACATCGACTACCGCACCCCGCGCGGGCTCGATCGCGCACTCATGAGCCGTTTGCTCACCGGCGAATGGATTCGGGAGAAGCACAACACACTAATTATCGGCGCGACGGGCCTCGGTAAGACCTGGCTCGGATGCGCGCTTGCCAATCAGGCATGCCGTCTGGGCTACACGGTAGCCTATCTCAAAATGCCGAGACTAACAGAGGAACTCGCCATCGCGCACGGCAGCGGTCGATACGCGCGAGCTCTCGCACAGTGGGCCAAGACCGACGTACTGTTGATGGATGACTTCGCGATGGCGCCAATGCCTGACAGCGCTCGGCGCGACCTCCTCGAAATACTCGATGATCGCCATGGTCGCCATTCAACGATTGCGACGAGTCAAATTCCTGTCGAGAACTGGCATGGCGCGCTCGGCGATCCGACACTTGCCGACGCCATTCTCGACCGGCTTGTTCACAACACGTATCGAATCAACATGAACGGCGAATCGATGCGAAAACGAAAAATTAATTTGACCGAAAACCAGCAGTCAGAGTAAAAACAGAAAACCCCTGCGTCGCTGCGCTCCGACTGTCCAGCTTCGCGCGAAACACCTGTCCACCTTCACGCGAAACGCGTGTCCAGCTTCCGCGAAATACGCAGTT
>NZ_FCOL02000414.1 GCF_001544515.1 Caballeronia terrestris | reverse complement strand
GTCTTTCGTGCTGGCCGCGGAAAATGAACCCTTGTGGTGGCAGGGTCCCGACTACGTACGGGCCGACCGGATCGCCGACGCCCTGCCGGCACAAGCGTGGCGACGCCTATCGGCGGGTGCCGGCGCAAAGGGCGAGCGGCTATATGACGGGCGCTGACCCCGCTGTGGCGAATGCAGATCGCCACCGAAGAGCGCTGCTTCGGGCATTACCTGCTGGTGCGGCGCACCCTTGATGAGAAACGTGAGCATGCATATTACGCTGTGCACGCGCCGCGCAGCAACGTAACACGGCAAACCTCGGTCAACGTCGCGGCCCGCAGGTGGGAAATCGAAACCGGCTCCGAGGCGACCAAAGGCGAATGCCGGCTCGATCAATACGTGGTGCGCCGATAGCAAGGCTGGCACCGCCACATCACGCTGGCCCTGCTGGCCCATGCGGTACTCGTCACCCTGCGGGTACGCAGCAAAAAAACACCTGAGGGTTCGGTGCCGCTCAGTGTCCAGGAGATTCGCCGGTTGTTATGCCGTCTCATATGGCGTGGAGCTCACTCCATCGAATGCGTGCTGGCCTGGTCGACAGGGCGGCGCAAGCACCAGTAGCGCGCACGACAGTGTCACTAGCGGCGACGCGACTGCGTACCGCCAGTTTCTTTGCATGTAGGTTCGGGTCCCGTGTGCGTCAAATCTCCCAATCCCACCGTCTACCCCTCTCGAACATTATTCCGATTGCGTTTGATGTTTCATCCCCGCTTGTGTCTCGAGGGCGGCGAGCCGGATGTTCACAACCTCTGCGTGAAGTTTGATCGCCCGGATTACGAATTGGACGTCCGCATTTTCGCTCTTCGATGCAAGATCGTCGAATTCGGCCCAAAGTTTCGTTAGCTGTTCGGCACTCGTGGCTATTCCTTACATATGTACAAACAAGACTTGACGACAGGTCGTGCTGCCGTTGAAAGTTCAGTTGCGTCGGTACCCTCGACGAGGGTGTGATCAGGGCACACCGCACAGGCACCGCTTCATGGCGAATATTCATCGTTTGCAAATGTGCGCCCTTCGCGAGCCACGGGACGCGTTCCCGGCTGTCGCCGACGCTCGGACCGGATTTGCGTAGAGTCACCCACTGCTGGCCCCCGACCGTGCAGCCTCGACGGCCTTCTTCCGCTCTGCCTATGCCTCGGCCACCAGCCGCTCGCGGACTCTATCCGCGGCGCGGACTTTGGCCAGGTACTCCGCATCGGCGGCGCGGATTTCGCTTCTCATCTGCACAATGCTGTCGGTGCTTTCCGTCGCCTGAGCACCGGATGCGGCCGTGCCTTGAGCCCAGACCGGCGTCGTACCAACCGCCGCCAGTGCCATCGATAGAACCGCGAAA
>NZ_FCOL02000413.1 GCF_001544515.1 Caballeronia terrestris | reverse complement strand
GTCGACTATGTTCTCAACTACCCAATCGACAGCACGCTCGCGCTCGACACTGCGCGCAACTGCCTGATCGATACGCTCGGTTGCGGACTCGAAGCCCTTTCCTACCCCGCCTGCACCAAGCTGATGGGACCCATCGTGCCGGGCACGATCGTCCCCAACGGCGCCAAGGTGCCGGGCACCCAATTCCAGCTCGATCCGGTCCAGGCCGCGTTCAACATCGGCGCGATGATCCGCTGGCTCGACTTCAACGACACATGGCTTGCCGCTGAGTGGGGCCATCCGTCGGACAACCTCGGCGGCATTCTGGCCACGGCTGATTGGCTGTCGCGCAACGCCATCGCAGCCGGCAAAAAGCCGCTGACGATGAAAGACGTCCTGATCGCGATGGTCAAGGCGCATGAAATTCAGGGCTGCATCGCGCTCGAAAATTCGTTCAACAAGGTCGGGCTCGATCACGTTTTGCTCGTGAAGCTGGCTTCGACGGCGGTCGTCGGGCAGTTGATCGGCCTCACGCGTGACGAGTTGATCAATGCCGTATCGCTTGCTTTCGTCGATGGGCACTCGCTGCGCACGTATCGGCATGCACCGAACACCGGTTCGCGCAAATCGTGGGCTGCAGGCGATGCGACCTCGCGCGCCGTGCGTCTCGCGTTGATCGCGAAGACCGGCGAGATGGGCTATCCGTCGGTTTTGACCGCTAAAACGTGGGGCTTTTACGACGTGCTCTTCAAGGGCAACGAGTTCAAGTTCCAGCGTCCGTACGGCTCGTACGTGATGGAGAACGTACTGTTCAAGATTTCGTTCCCCGCTGAGTTTCACTCGCAAACAGCGGTGGAAGCGGCGATGACGCTGCATACGCAACTGAAGCAGGCAGGCAAGTCTGTCGAAGACATCAAGAAGATCACGATCCGTACGCACGAAGCCGCGATCCGCATCATCGATAAAAAGGGTCCGCTCGATAACCCCGCCGATCGCGATCACTGCATCCAGTACATGATCGCCCTGCCGCTGATCTTCGGGCGTCTCACCGCCGCCGATTACGAAGACTCCATCGCGCAAGACGCACGCATCGATACGCTGCGCGCGAAGATGGAATGCATCGAAGACCCGCAATTCACGAAGGATTATTTCGATCCGGAAAAGCGCTCGATCGCGAACGCGCTGACCGTCGAATTCAACGACGGCTCGAAGTTCGACGAGGTGGTCGTCGAATATCCGATCGGACACAAGCGTCGTCGCGCGGACGGCATTCCGCTGCTCGTCGAGAAGTTCAGGACGAACCTCGCGCGCCGCTTCCCGCAAAAGCAGCAACAGGCGATCCTCGCGGTATCGCTCGATCAGGCAAAGCTCGAAGCGATGCCGGTCAATGAATA
>NZ_FCOL02000412.1 GCF_001544515.1 Caballeronia terrestris | reverse complement strand
TGACCGTGCCTCCGGAATCAACCGGCGGCCGCCGGCTGCGACTTAAAGGTAAGGGAATTCCGGCGAACCCGCCGGGCAACCTGTACGTGGTGTTGAATATCGTGCTGCCACCGGCTGACACCGACGATGCAAAGGCGGCTTATGACACGATGCGACAAGCGTTCAACTTTGACCCACGCGCGGAATTTCACGGGTAACGGATCATGAAAGAAACGATGACTACGTTTTTGGAAGGCGAGATTGTCGAGGAAAAGGTCGAGTTCACGCTCGTCGAACTGTGTCGAGTGAGCGGCGCATCCCAAGAACAGATGACGATGTGGATTTCAGAAGGCGCGTTCGAGCCGAGAGGCGACCGGCCGGAGGAATGGCGGTTTAGCGGCGCGGCGCTGCGCCGTGTGCGGACCGCCCACCGGCTAGCGCGCGATTTCGAGATCAATGCAGCCGGAATTGCACTGACTCTGGATCTGCTCGACGAGATCGAAGCATTGCGGGCGCGGGCCACACACTCGGATCTCGGGTAAACGTAAATCGACGGCCGTCTGCACCTGTTCAGAGATCGCGACTCACGCCTTAACCCATTGCATTCGTTCTTACCTACTTTCACTGGAGTATGGAAGCAGCGAGTTTGAACCGACGGGAGCGGCAGGTTCAAAATTGACTGCACCATCATCGGAGCTGCGCCGAATGGGTTTTCAATGCCGGAGGCGGATTCCCGGTGGGTCTTTGAGGAAGGCGCGTACGTTCGTAAGGCTAGCAAAAAACGACAAGCGTCCGCGTGCGCTTTAGACGGACGACCGTCGATCGCGTCGCGGCCGTGCTAGTTGCCCGTACACATCACGACCACACCCTGACTCAACCACTGTCCCGACAAAACGGGCCCTCTATTCATCGGGTCCGGGTGAAAGGCCGAGGCGGCAAGGAATGTCAAAACGACCCCATCTTCGCGGTCACACGCCTATTCAAGGTCACCATTCGCAAATCCACCTTCCTCCGGAGCCGCTGTTCGAGGGCGAAGTGACGGCTTCGCTGCCTGGGTCCGGGAACCGGAAGAGAACATCAGGAGGGAGGTGATTTCGTGCGCGTTCTCGTTGACCGGTATTTGCCTGACCTGCGCGCCGGGCTGGCTGTCGCAGGTCTGCTCGTTCCTGAATCGATCGCGTATTCAACCATCGCGAACCTGCCGCCGCAAACGGGCGTTGTCGCGCTCCTTGCGGGTCTGGTCGCTTACGGCCTGCTGGGCTAAAGCCGCTTTGCCATCGTGTCGGCCACGTCCTCGTCGGCTGCCGTCCTTGCAGCCGTGACGGTAGGAATGGCCGGCGGCAACCAGCCCGCGCGGATGCTGCTCGCAGCGGGGCTCGTATTAATTACCGGGTTGACC
>NZ_FCOL02000411.1 GCF_001544515.1 Caballeronia terrestris | reverse complement strand
GTGAACCGCCTCCGATTTTTCTGGACACGATTTTGGGGTAAAACGTGTTTCTGGAAACGGAGTTGAACATGCTGAAGAAGTCGAAGATCGCCGAGGTTGTGCCTGGGGCGGTGGAAGGAGCGCGTAGCGCGACTGGAAGCGCCCTAGGCGCGGCCGCCGAAGTGAAACGGTGGTCGGCCAACCGGAAGAAACAAGTCGTCTTGCGCTTGTTGCGCGGCGAGCCGGTGGACGCCATTTCGCGCGAAGTTTCGGTACCGATATACCGGCTCGAAGAATGGCGCGAGCGTGCCTTGGCCGGTATCGATGCTGGCCTCAAGGAGCGTGAGAACGATCCGCTGGAGGCAAAGCTTGGCGAGGCGACCCGGCGCATTGGCGAGCTGGTCATGGAAAACGAACTGCTGCGCAAGGAACGGCAGGCCCGACACCCTTTGGTCAACCGGAGGTCGTCGAAATGAGCCGAACGATCTCCGCTGGCATCGGCAAGCCTTATGGGCTGGAGCGAGTCTGTCGGGTGCTCGGATTCCCGCGTTCGACGATCTATGCCGCTCGTGCGCGCGAGTCGAGCAACGTAGTGCCACTCGTGGCACAGCGGCGCGGCCCGAAGCCAAAGATGCCCAACGCCGACCTTCTGAATGCCATTCGGGCCGATCTGGCGGCCTCGCCGTTTATCGGCGAGGGGCACCGCAAGGTATGGGCGCGGTTGCGTATCCTGCGCGACATCCGCGTCTCGCGCACCCGCGTGCTGCGGCTGATGCGGGAGAACGCTTTGCTGTCGCCGCATCGTCGGCCTCAGGGTAAGTCGTCTCTGCACGACGGCACGATCACGACGAGCCGCCCGAACGAAATGTGGGGCACCGACGGCGTGCGCATCGAGACCGTGGATGACGGCTGGGTCTGGGTGTTCTCGGCGGTTGATCATTGCGACGCCTGCTGCGTCGGCATCCATGCGGTCAAGACGGGCAACCGGCTCGCCGCCTTGCAGCCGATCGCACAGGGACTGCTGGGTGAATTCGGCGGCACGGGTGCCGAGGTTGGTCGGGGCTTGACGCTGCGCATGGATCACGGTTCGCAGTACACGGCCGATGACTTCCTCAACCAGGTGAGGTTCTGGGGCGTCACGCCGAGCTTCGCCTTCGTCGCCGAACCGCAAACGAATGGCGTCGCTGAGCGCTTCAACCGGACGCTGAAGGAACAAGCCATTCACGGTCGCATCTTCAGGAACCTGGAGGAAGTTCGGGCCGCGGCCGTCGAGTTCAAAGATCGTTACAACCGTCATTGGCGTCTCGAAAAACTGGGCTTTATGTCACCCCATGAAGCCCGTCACGCAGCCACCATGAAAGAGGCCGCCTGAGTTGCAAACCCGTGTTCAGACAATCCGAGCCGGTACAC
>NZ_FCOL02000410.1 GCF_001544515.1 Caballeronia terrestris | reverse complement strand
GCCGTGGGAGACCCCGACAGTTCGAATGCCTGCGGCACGAAGCTGCTCGTTGACGCGCCCTGCAGCGGCCAGATAGTCACCTAGCACGGCTTCAAGACCCGTCGCGGCTTCCTTGGCACCAACGGCGGCCGCCAGTTGCCCCTTGTTGACCGTGGGCAAGCAGGTGAATACGACGTCAGCGCCGATAGCGAGCACCTCGCGTAGCTCCTCATCGGAGTACACGGGACCGATCGAGGGGTAGAACCGTCCTTCATGGAGGCTCACTTGCTGAACACGTTCCGCCACATAGATCTGATGCGTTGTTGCCATCAGTTCGAAGTTGCGTAGCGTGCCAGGCGGCTCATGTGAGAACGTGCCCTGCAGCATCAGGACCGGCATACTGCCGCTCAGCCCATTGATGCGCCGTGCGAGGCGGTTCAACGAAGGCGCATGGGCGTCGAGGCGATGGTCCGTCGCGTCACCCGAGATCACCGCGACATTGGCGTGCGAGAGAACGGCGTGGTCGATGGCAAAGCCAAAGCACCGGTCCGACTCTTCGACGTTGCCTGGCGCGTAATGCAAGTCAGAAAAATGAGCGATTTTCAAAGTCGCCTCCTAAAAATGAAAAAGGCCACCCGAAGGTAGCCAGTGAGTGTCGATGCGCCGGTATCGCGCGCTCGATAAAAGGTTAGGAACTAAGCGTGTCGCGGACTTTCATCAGTGCTTGGCCCAGGAGGTTCTGGCCACGCCACTTCGATTTGTCCGTGATGTCAGGATGGTGCTCGCCGAGCCCCACGCCCCAGATCACATCGTAGGGACTGGCTTCGACAAGCTCCGTCGGTGCCGTCGCGAGCAACAGCGTGCGTAGGCCTGGATGCTGTGCGAACTTCTCGCGGCATCCGACGTAGACGATCGACTCGCGCTTTGCTTTCCACGTGTCGAGGTCGAAGCCCCTGACCTTGCGGCCGAGTGCTTTTTGTTCCTTCGGCAGATGGGTGGCTAGCACAGCTTCAGCAATGTCCTCGTCGCCGAACAGCTTGGCTTTGGAGAACGTCATGAACTGTTCTACCGAGCGGAAATCGACGTTGTGATAGGAAAAGCGGCAAGGATGCCAGTTGCTAAAAGCATCCTCCGCGCCGAAGAACAGCGTGAAGTTGCCGACTCTACGCATCGGAAGCTCCTTCGCGTGAACAAGTAGATGGGCCGCCGAGGCGGACGGAATTCGATGCGCAGGTACAGCGCGGTCGAAAACATTTGAGCAAGCGGTTCTTGCTGAAATGCTCTCATGCGCGAGCGTCAAAAAAAGGTGCCAGTCTCGAAAGAAAGGACGCCAGCCCCCCCACGGGGGACTGGCCAAGGTTAGACGTAAGCAGCTTGCGCAATCGCGTCCTGAATCTCGACGTCAAGCGC
>NZ_FCOL02000409.1 GCF_001544515.1 Caballeronia terrestris | reverse complement strand
ATCCGGCACCTGCGGCCGCACCTGCTGCAATCGGCGTCGTTCGATACGGCCTTTCATCGCACGCAAACGGATCTCGTGCGGCGCTTCGCCCTGCCTCGCCGGTTCTTCGACAACGGCGTCAAGCGCTACGGCTTCCACGGACTCTCGTACCAGTTCATTGCTCGCGCGCTGGCGCGCCAGTCGCAGCGCTTGGCCGCGGGCAAAGTGATCGCCGCGCACCTGGGAAGCGACGCGAGCCTGTGCGCGATGAGCGCGGGCTCAAGCCGCGACACCAGCATGGGCTTTTCGACCCTCGACGGCATTCCGATGGCCAACGGTTCCCAACCATTTTGCGAGGGCAACCAACTATGGCCGTTCCACGCTTTGTGATACATCTGGTTGTCGGTGCCCAGTGCGATTAGGTTGAGACGATTCCGCTCCCCAGAAACCGCTGCTGGAGAGCTTCTAAAACTGCCGCCGAGTGGCTCCCATTCACGCTGCGAAGGAAGCCAACAGGTGCCATTCCACGCTTTGTGATACATCTGGTTGTCGGTGCCTACGCCGAATATGTCAAGGCGGTTCGGTCCCCACGAAACGCAGGCGACCGAACTCTTTTTTCGACCGACCTGCGCGAGCACAGGGGTATGACCGCCTATCGCTGCTAAACCCGCAAAGCCAAGCAGCGATACACTGCCAATTTTTGTAAGCACCCGACGACGCAACGCTTTGTTAATAACCTGCATACGGCCTCCTTAATCATAGAGCTTCGTTTGATATCTAGTCCGCCATAAGCAAGCGCTGCTTAGTGCTGCTCCATAATCAGAGATATAGAGTCGGGACGGATTGACTTGAATCAAAAGGGTGAAGCCCAACGCCAGGAACGCGCTTCGTCGCGCGGTGCTTTGTCGGGTCAGCTACTAGGTCTGCGCGGTATGCCGCACCACTGCCTCTACCGAAACAGAGGGTCGGTGAAGAAAGCAACAGTCGCACCACGGGTTCCGGCCCGCGGACGCCGCGGCACTGGTCTCGCAACAAGAAGCGGGCCATAGCCCGCTTCGCACATTCAAGCCGCCGAAACTCCTGTGACAGCGCCCGCCGGTTCGTCTGCAACAGCCGGAGATGCCGGATCGAGGTTCTGCTCGGCGATCAGCAAGAACAGGCTCTTCGGATTTGGCAGGAACTCACCCTTGTTCGCCCCAGCGACGATCATCTTGGTCTTCTGCATGATCGTCACCGTGTTGCGGCCCATCGCGCGCGCAGCGCTCGGGGAATACGGCTTCGCAATCAGATTCTTGTGGAGGTTCCCGTTGTCGCCCGTCGTGATCTTCCCGTCGGCGGCGAGCACGTCGAGCGCACGCTCGAGGATCTCGTTCGGCTTCGCGGTCTTGCCCGAGAGGAAGTCGAGCAAGATGCTCGCAC
>NZ_FCOL02000408.1 GCF_001544515.1 Caballeronia terrestris | reverse complement strand
GTTCCGTGCCCGGCGGCAGTTGTGCGAGGCTCAGCACAGGACAGGTTTCCGACATGCCATAGCCCACGAACACGTCGATGCCGCGATCGAGCGCCGCGCGCGCAAGGCCATGCGGCAGCGCGCCGCCGCCGATCACGATCTTCCATTGGCTGAGATCCACGTGTTTCGCTTCGTCGCACGAAAGCAGCATGTGCAGAATGGTGCTGACGCAGTGCGAAAACGTGACGCGTTCATCCCGCACCAGTTGCACGAGACGCTCGGGCACGTAACGGCCCGGATAAACCTGCTTCACGCCCAGCACCGTCGCGATGTAGGGCATGCCCCACGCGTGGACATGAAACATCGGCGTGAGCGGCATGTAGACGTCGCCGCGATGAAAGCGCTGCCCGGATACGGGACTCGCGAGCGCAGCCATCAACGTGATGGTGTGCAGCACCAGTTGCCGATGCGAGAAGTACACGCCCTTGGGCAGGCCCGTCGTTCCCGTCGTATAGAACGTCGTGGCACGGGTGTTTTCGTCGAAGTCGGGGTAGTCATAGCTCGGCGCACTGGCCGCCAGCATCGCCTCGTATTCGGTCGCGAACGGGATGGTGTGCGCGCACGCGTCGCTGCCCGGTTCGTCGATCCATACGAAAGTGCGGACCGTCTCGAGCTGATCCTTGATCGCTTCGACCACGGGCAGAAAATCGGTGTGAACGAACAGCACCTCCGCGCCCGCGTGGTTGATCGTATAGACGATCTCCGCCGGCGACAGCCGCACGTTGACCGTCTGAAGCACGGCGCCCATCATCGGAACCGCAAAGTACGACTCCAGATAGCGATGACTGTCCCAGTCCATGACGGCTACCGTGGTGCCGTGTCGCACGCCCAGTCGATGCAGGCCGCTGGCGAGCCGCGCGATGCGTTCCCGCAGCGTCGTATAGGTCATGCGCAGTTGCCCGCGGTAGACGATTTCCTGGTCCGGTGCCTGAACGAACGGCGTGTGCAGCAGATGCTTGATCAGCAGCGGATAAGCGTAGGAAGATGGCGTCGAGTCGTGCACGGCGTCCTGCATCGATGTCTCCTGGAGTCGAGGGATGAATCGGGCAGGCACAGGTCCGTCGATGCATGTCGCACACGGTGCATCCCGAGTGAGACCATCATCGGATTGTTTGGAGGGACGCAACATCCCCTGAACGGGGGAGCTTTGCGAGGGAGAGGCACGCCGGCTTTCGCCGAGCCTACGGTTTCGATGCGCCGGCGCTGGCTGCGCGCAGCCGCTCCATATCGAGGATATGGATCTCGCCGAATCGCAGGCTTACTATCCGCTGACTTTCGAGGGTCTTGAGCAACTGATTCGTGGTCTGCCGAGACAACGACACCATCGACGCCAGGCTGTCTTGAGAAAGGCGTATCTTGC
>NZ_FCOL02000407.1 GCF_001544515.1 Caballeronia terrestris | reverse complement strand
GAGCGGCACGCTGATCAGGAGGAAGACGATAATGTAGATGGTTGAAAAGATTGCGCCCAGCCTCCAATAGTCACCAGCAGGCAGATACCCGCTGCCGAAATAAACGGGGCTGGGCCCGGTTGCGTAAGGCGTCAGAATCCCCATGATGCCCAGCGCCAGGGCCAGCATCAGCGCGAACGCCTCCATCGGCATGCCGGGAATGGTCGAGCGCACTGCGAGCATGACCGGAAGCATTGCCGTCGTATGGGCGGTGACGTTGGCGAACATGTATTGCGTGAAGAAGAATATCAGCACCAGGACCACCGGCCGCGATCGTCGGCGGGACGTTGCTCATGTGGGACGCCATATATCGGCGATTCACTTGACGAAGCCGGTCCTGCTGGGACCGTCGGCCAGCGCGACCAGCGTCGCGAACCACGCGAGCGTATTCCACGCCTGCTTGTTCGCGAGCATGTCGTCCCATGTCACGACCCTGGTGACCAGCACGAGAGAAATCACCATCAGTGCGGCGCTTGTGGCATTGACGAACTCGTCCTCGAAGATCCAGAGCGCCAGTGCAACCACCACCAGGACTCCGAGTGTCAGTTCTCGCCGGCTGAGCGGCCCCATCTCTTTCAGCTCCTGCGCAGCCCAGGCCGGGACCTCGCTGCCCTGCTTCACTTTTGGTGGATAAAGCACATAGGAAAGGAGAGGGACGGCCAAGAGCAGCAGAACGCCCGTTGTCGCGATGGCCATGAACCACTGCATCCAGCTCAGATCGACGTAGACGGTTTTCCTTATGATCTCAGCGGCGAGCAGGTTAGAAGCGAGTGGGGTGAGAAACATTGAGCTTGTCACGCAGGTGGTGGCGATGGCTGTGCACATGATGTACGCACCGATCCGTCGCGCCGAGGGGTCGTTTGGCTTCGAGTCATAAAGAGGCGGCAAATTGCGGATTACGGGGAAGATCGTCCCGCCGCTGCGCGCTGGGTCGGAGGGGGCAATTGGCGCGAGCACCGCGTCGGCCGCCATCACCGCATAACCTAGCGAGAGCGTCCTGCGACCCATCGCCCGCACGAGCAAGAGCGCGATACGCCGGCCCAGGCCCGTCTTCTCGTAGCCGAGTGCGAACATGAAGGCGCCGAAGATCAGCCACACCGTGCCATTGGAGAAACCGAAAAGTGCCCAGCTGAGGCTTGCATTCGCCACATTGAAGCCCAGCTTCGAGAGTTGCTTCGGACTGTAAAACACCCATTCACAGAATACGCTCACAAGGGTCACGGCGATGAGGCCGATGGCCGCGCCCGGAATGGGTTCCAACATCAACCCGGCGATCGCCCCGGCAAAGATCGCGAAGTAATACCACGCGTCCTGCGCCAAGCCCTCGGGGGCAGGAACGATCGCGATCAGGATCACTACGAT
>NZ_FCOL02000406.1 GCF_001544515.1 Caballeronia terrestris | reverse complement strand
TCTCGCAAGCGTCTGGAAGTTTTTGATTCCGGTGGGCATCGGCACCGTCCTGTGGTTCCTGCCAGCGCCGCCCGGCCTCCAGGAGAAGGCGTGGCACATGTTCGCCGTCTTCGTCGCAACCATCGCCGGCATCATGACCTCCCCGCTGCCGATGTCGGCGGTGGCCATCATCGGCGCCACGGTGGGCGTGCTCGTCGGTGTCGTATCGTTTGCCGACGTCACCAGATCCACCGGAACGGACCTGGTCTGGCTGGTGATGCTCGCGTTCTTCATCTCCCGCGGCATGATCAAGACCGGCCTTGGGCGCCGCGTCGCGCTCCTGTTCATGCGGCTGCTGGGAAAGCGGACCCTGGGACTGGGCTATGGACTGGTCATGACCGAACTCGTGATCTCGCCCGCCATGCCGAGCATCACCGCCCGCGCCGGCGGGGTGATGCTGCCGATTACCCGAGCGATAGCGGAAGTCCTTGGCAGCCATGCCGAGGACCCGGAATCGCGCGTCAAGGTGGGTGACTATCTGGTCCTCTGCGCCTTCCACGCGAACATCATCACCGCAGGCATGTTCGTCACGGCAATGGCGGGTAATCCACTTGCGGTCAAGCTGGCCGCGGATCAAGGCGTATCGATCAGCTGGCTCGACTGGGCAGTCGCGGCATCGGTGCCTGGCTTGCTGTGTCTTGCCATCATCCCATTGGCTATGCTGTGGATCGCACCGCCGCAGATTCGCCGAACACCCGATGCGATAATGCTCGCCCAGAGAGAACTCGTCGCCATGGGCCCAATCTCCGCCAAGGAAATCATCATGGCGGCAATCTTTGTCGGCTTGCTGGTGCTGTGGGTTTTCGGCGAGGAACTGGCCATCGGAGCGACGTTGGCGGCCGCGCTCGGGGTGTCGTTGCTGATGATCACCGGCGTTCTGACCTGGCAGGACGCGCTGAACGAGAAGGCCGCATGGGACACGATGATCTGGATCGGCCTGTTGATCATGCTGGCCTCCAAACTTAACGAGTACGGCATGGTTTCCTGGTTCGGGAAGGAATTCGGGGCACACCTGGAGGGCTTCCCGAGGCTGGCCGTTTATATGGTGGTGGCCGCGATCTACTGCTACATCCATTATTTCTTCGCCAGCGCGACGGCGCATATCAGTGCGCTTTTCCCGCTCTCCATGGCGCTGATGGTTGCCGCCGGAATTCCGCCGTTCACCGCAGCAGTCGCGCTCGGCATCCTGAGCAACATCAACGGTTGCCTGACACAATACGGCATCGGCTCCGGTCCGGTCATGTTCGGCGCCGGCTACGTTACCCAGGGACAGTGGTGGAAGGCCGGCTTCCTGATGAGCCTCATTTATATGGTCGTCTGGCTGGTAATCGGCCCGGTTTGGTGGAAGGTGCTGGGGCACGTCTGAAG
>NZ_FCOL02000405.1 GCF_001544515.1 Caballeronia terrestris | reverse complement strand
CCATGCATGGACGCCCCCGGCTTGCCAAGCTCTCATTTGTAACGGAGGGCAGGTAATGATTGCGGCCATGCATCCGGACTTCGATGTCCGGTGCGAAACCGGCAGTCCCTGATGGAATTTGCTGATCGGAGTCTCATCAAATCTGCGTGCTATCGCGCACATTGGGGTAATCAGACTTTCCCGATCACGGTCTTACCTGTTCTGCCATCACGTCGTGATCGCCTGAGCAATCGGCTGTAGTCTCCTGCTGGTAGTTACGCGGTAAGCATGCGGCTAACGGTTACGCGGTCGCTGCGGGCGCGTGGTAACCAGGGTCAAACTCACGACCGTGGGCCAGTAGCGCCCAGACGATCCGCGCGTTCTTGTTCGCGAGCGCGACGGCGGCGACATTCGCGTTTCGCCGCTGCAGCAGGCCATTCAGCCAGCCGCTCTTGCATTCCTTGCGTTTGGCAACCTTCAGCAGGGAGCGCGCGCCGTGGATCAGCAATGTTCGCAAATACACGTCACCTCGCTTGCTGATGCCCAGCAGCACGTTCTTGCCGCCGCTAGAGTTCTGTCGAGGCACCAGGCCGAGCCACGCTGCAAGTTGCCGGGCGTTCCGGAAGCTCTTTGCGTCGCCGACAGATGCGACGAGCGCGCTCGCGGTAAGTGGCCCGATGCCGGGGACACGCGCGAGCCGTCGACTCGTTTCGTTACTGCGGTGCCACGCCTGAATCTGCGCCTCAAGCTCCTGGACCTGCCGGTCAAGCTCCTTCAGATGGTCCATGAGGCGTTGGACGAGCAGTCGAAACGAGCCAATTAGTTCGTTATCCGCATCTTCGATCAGTTCGGGTACCTGGCGCTCGAGATGCCCGATGCCCTGGGGAACAACGATCCCGAATTCGGCGAGCAGTCCGCGAATCTGGTTGGCCTGCGCGGTGCGCGCCCGCACAAAACCCTGACGTACCCGGTGCAGCGACAACACCGATTGCTGCTCGATGGTCTTGATTGGCACGAAACGCATGTTCGGCCGCGCGACTGCCTCGCAGATCGCTTCGGCATCCGCCGCATCATTTTTGTTCGTCTTGACGTACGGTTTGACAAACTGCGGCGCGATCAGTCGTACCGCGTGGCCCATGGCCTGCAGCTTGCGCGCCCAGTAGTGCGCGCTGGCGCATGCCTCCATCCCAATTACGCAGGCGGGGAGGTTGGCGAAGAACTCCGCGACGTGATTTCGCTTGAGCACTTTCTTCAGTACGGTTCGGCCGTGCTCATCTACCCCATGGACGGCAAAAATATTCTTCGCCAGATCGATGCCAACCGTCGTAATCTTCATGATGGGCGCTCCCCTCGGTCAGGTGGTTGCTGCGACACTTCCACTTTGGCACATTGATGCCGCTTCGGGTGGGGGCGTCCATTCCATTAAATCT
>NZ_FCOL02000404.1 GCF_001544515.1 Caballeronia terrestris | reverse complement strand
CCTCAAGCATCGTGTGCTGTTCCTGCGCGATCAGGACATCACGCGCGCCGAGCATGTCGCGTTCGCGCGCCGCTTCGGCGAACTGGAGGATCATCCGGTAGCGGGCAGCGATCCCGAGCATCCGGGACTGGTGCGCATCTACAAGAACCCCGACCAGCCCAACGACCGCTACGAAAACGCATGGCATACCGATGCGACGTGGCGCGCGGCACCCCCGTTCGGCTGCGTTCTGCGTTGTGTCGAGTGTCCGCCCGTCGGCGGCGACACCGTGTGGGCCAACATGGCGCTGGCCTACGAGAACCTGCCCGCGCACGTGAAAGGGCAAATCGCGGACCTGCGCGCGCGCCACAGCATCGAGGCGAGCTTCGGCGCGGCCATGCCGATCGAAAAGCGTCTCGCGCTGAAGGCGCAGTTTCCGGATGCCGAGCATCCGGTCGTGCGCACGCACCCCGAGACTGGCGAAAAGGTGCTGTTCGTCAACGCCTTCACGACGCACTTCACGAACTACCACACCCCGGAGCGGGTGCGCTTCGGCCAGGACGCCAATCCCGGCGCGGGCCACCTTCTCAACTACCTGATCAGCCAGGCGTACATCCCCGAACATCAGGTGCGCTGGCGCTGGCAGAAAAACAGCATCGCCATCTGGGACAACCGCAGCACCCAACACTACGCGGTGATGGACTACCCGCCGTGCCATCGCAAGATGGAACGGGCCGGGATCATCGGCGACGTGCCGGTTTGATCGTTGGCGTAGCCTTCCGCCATTCAACTCACACTCATTTCCTTAGCTGGAGCAAGACATGCAATTTCTCGACGATTCGCTGCACCCCGAAAACCAGGAGAAGGTTGTCATCACCGTCGCCCCGTACGGTCCGGAATGGATGCCCGAGGACTTCCCGGAAGACATTCCGGTGACGATGGACGATCAAATCCAGAAAGCCGTGGATTGTTATAACGCGGGTGCCACCGTGCTGCATCTGCATGTCCGCGAGCTGGACGGCAAGGGTTCCAAGCGCCTCTCGAAGTTCAACGAGCTGATCGCGGGCGTACGTGCGGCGGTGCCGGACATGATCATCCAGGTGGGCGGTTCGATCTCGTTCGCGCCGGAAGACGACGGGCAGGCGGCAAAGTGGCTGTCGGACGATACACGTCACATGCTCGCGGAACTCGATCCGAAGCCCGATCAGGTGACGGTGGCGATCAACACCACGCAGATGAACATCATGGAGCTGCTGTATCCGGAGTACCTGGAAGGCACCTCGCTCGCGAACCCTATGTTTCAGGCCGCGTATAGCGAAATGACGGTGCCGGCGGGACCGGCGTGGGTCGAAGAGCACCTGCGCCGCCTGCAGGCCTCCGGCATCCAGCCGCATTTCCAGCTCACGGGCATCCATGCGCTGGAAACGCTGGAGC
>NZ_FCOL02000403.1 GCF_001544515.1 Caballeronia terrestris | reverse complement strand
CCTCTACATCATGGCCGACGACCTCGGCTACTCCGACACCCATGCGTTCGGCGGAGAGATCGATACGCCGAATCTCGACGCGCTCGTACAGTCCGGCCGCATCCTCACGAACCATCACACCGGCACCGTCTGTGCGATCACGCGCGCGATGCTGATCTCCGGCACGGATCACCACCTCGTCGGCGAAGGCACGATGGGCGTGCCGACTGACGAGCGTCGCGGCCTGCCCGGCTATGAAGGCTATCTGAACGATCGCGCGCTGTCGGTCGCGCAGTTGCTCAAGGACGGCGGCTATCACACCTACATGGCAGGCAAGTGGCATATCGGTTCGGGGATCGTCGGCAGCACGACGGGCGGAGGCCAGACGCCCGACCAGTGGGGCTTCGAGCACAGCTACGCGCTGCTCGGCGGCGCCGCGACCAACCACTTCGCGCACGAGCAGGCGGGGTCGAAGAACTACACCGAAGACGGCCAGTACGTACAGCCCGGCCAGCCGGGACAGCCCGGCGGCACAGGCGGCAGCCCGTCCTTGTTCTATTCGACCGACTTCTACACGCAGAAGCTGATCGCCTACATCGATTCGAACAAGGGCGACGGCAAACCGTTCTTCGCCTACGCCGCGTACACGTCGCCGCACTGGCCGCTGCAGGTGCCCGAGCCGTACCTGCACAAGTACGCGGGCAAGTACGACGCGGGCTACGACGCGATCCGCAATGCCCGGATCGCGCGGCTGAAGGCGCTCGGCATCATCCCGGCTGACTTCACGCCGTATCAGGGCGCGCCGGAAACGCTGACGGCATCGCCCGCCACCGCGAACAACGGCACGGCGAACGCAAAGTACGTGAGCGCCGTGCACAGCGCGCAGCAGGGTTACACCGACTACGGCGCGGGCACCGTCAACAAGACCTGGGCGAACCTCTCGCCCGCCGAGCGTCATGCGCAGGCGCGCTACATGGAGATCTACGCGGGCATGGTCGAGAACCTCGATCACAACATCGGCCTCTTGAGCCAGCACCTGAAAGACATCGGCGAATACGACAACACGTTCATCATGTTCCAGTCGGACAACGGTGCGGAAGGCTGGCCGATCGACTCCGGCGCCGATCCCACCGCAACCGACACCGCCAACGCCGCCGATGCCATCTACACGACCCTCGGCACCGACAACGGCAAGCAGAACGCGCAGCGCCTGCAATACGGCCTGCGCTGGGCCGAAGTCAGCGCGACGCCGTTCCGCCTCACCAAGGGCTACTCAGGCGAAGGCGGTGTATCGACGCCGCTCGTCGTCCACTTGCCCGGTCAGACGACGCAGAGCCCGACGCTGCGCGCGTTCACGCACGTCACCGACAACACCGCGACGTTCCTCGCCCTCGCGCAGATCACGCCGCCGAGCCAGCCTGCGCCGGCGCTCGTGAG
>NZ_FCOL02000402.1 GCF_001544515.1 Caballeronia terrestris | reverse complement strand
GCCGTTGCCCCGAAGGCCGACCGTCCCATTCATTCCTGAGAGAACCGTATGGCCGCCGCCAAGAAATCGACCGCCGCTCGGGCGCTCGCCGAATTTAGCGACTTCAACCTGAAGCTCGCCCGTGGACAGCAGATGCTCGACCGCATCAAGGACGAGCACGTAGAGATCGCGACCGCGGACAAGGAAGTGGTATTCCGCGAAGACAAGACGACGCTGTACCGCTACAAGCCGACAGCCAAGCGCACCCTGGGAGTACCCGTGCTCGTGGCGTACGGACAGATCGGCCGCTACACGATGACCGATCTGCAGGAGGACCGCTCGATGCTGCGCAACCTGCTCGCGCTCGGCGTCGACGTGTACGCAGTCGATTGGGGGAGCCCCACCCGCAGCGATCGCTGGCTCACGTTCGAGGACTACGTCGATGTCTATCTGAACGACTGCGTCGAGTTCATCTGCCGCGAGCACGGATTGCCCGCGATCAATCTGCTCGGCATCTGCGAAGGCGGCGTCTTCTCGTTGTGCTACGCCGCACTCTACCCGGGGCGCGTCAAGAACCTGATCCTGACCATCACGCCGGTGGACTTCCATCAGGATCAGGCTGAAGGCCGGCTTAATCACGGGCTCCTCAACCTCTGGACGCGTGGGTTGAGCGAGGACGACATCAACCAGTTGATCGAAGCGAACGGCAACTTGCCGGGAGAGTTGATGAGTTATGTCTTTGCCCAGATGACGCCGGGCGCCACCTTGTCGAAATACAACGTGGGTCTGCTCGACACCTTCGATGACGAAAAGAAGCTCCTGAATTTCTTGCGCATGGAGAAGTGGCTGGCTGACCGGCCGCATCATCCGGGCGAAGCTGCCAAACAGCTACTCATCAACCTCTACAAGAACAACGAGCTGATTCGCGGTGAGTTTCAGCTGGGTGGCCGCACGGTCGATCTCGCTGACATACGTATGCCGGTGT
Source organism: Caballeronia terrestris (assembly GCF_001544515.1). GTDB lineage: Bacteria > Pseudomonadota > Gammaproteobacteria > Burkholderiales > Burkholderiaceae > Caballeronia > Caballeronia terrestris. Next base: position 454 of record NZ_FCOL02000402.1, on the reverse strand, counting down.
TGAACGTCTATGCGAAGGACGATCACATCATTCCGCCGAAAACGACTCAGGCGTTGAGAGATGCGGTCGGTAGCGACGACTATCAGGAGATCGGCCTCGAGGGCGGCCATGTTGGCGTCTTTGTCAGCGGCAAGTCGCAGGGCGTGCTCGGCAAAGGCATCGTCCAGTGGCTGCACGAGCGCGATGATGCGCCAGCCTGACCCTCACTCTGACCCGGACCCGACGCGATGCAACCCGAACTGAAGCAGGTCTCCGTAATCGGCCGAGGTGGCTTTCACAAGCTCGCCTATGCCGAGTGGGGGCCGCCGAAGGCCGAGCACACTGTCGTCTGTGTTCACGGCGTGTCTCGCACCGGGCGCGACTTCGACATGCTCGCGGCTGCACTTGCGGCCAAGGGCGTGCGAGTCATCGTGCCCGACCTTCCAGGGCGCGGCCGCAGCGAATGGCTCGCGTC
>NZ_FCOL02000401.1 GCF_001544515.1 Caballeronia terrestris | reverse complement strand
GCGAAGTCCATTCTCGCGGAAGAGGACTTGCAAAGCGCCAGTACCGCAAGCGAAAGCCCTTCCGATCCGAACAGCGGCTGACGAATGCGATGAACCGCGAGGCCCGAACATCGAGCCCCGCTTGCTCGTGCGCGGCCGCAAGGCCTCATACCGTCAACAGCGCGCCGGTTTGCGCGCGAGCGGCGCGTCCGGTAAGGTAGCGGACTCCGAGTGCCCAGATATAACCAGGGTCCACGTTGCCAACTCTGCGGATACTGATGGTTCGTCGCAAAACCCTACGGGTTCGGCCGTCGGCCGACGCAGAGACTCGAACGGAGAGACCTGCGAAGGTACTTAGGTCAAACGCTTTTCGCATGCGCGGTGTTGCGATCGGGTGAGCCAGATCAAGGGATCGGGGCGGCGTGTCGCCTATCGTTCTCCTGTCCGGATCGATACACATGGTGAAGAGTATGAAGAGGTCAGTTGGGTGCGCAATGCTAGTCAGTTGTCTTGCCGCGTGTGCCTCGAATACACGCTGGAGTGAATTCGAACAGACCGAGCCATCACTGGTCGCGGCGCACATCTTTGCTTCGATCGAGTGTACCGGTCAGGAAGAATGCGGCATGCGCTGGCAGCGGACAAAGGAGTACGTGTCCCGATTCTCGGCGACCCGAATTCAGCACGCGGACGGCAACGGCATCGAAACTGCGCAACCTCATGAAGAGGGCGTAGTCTATCTGTCTGCGACGCAGGTTCCGCTCGACGGACCAGGTGAACGCGCCCGTATCAGGCTGAAAGGGATGTGCCGTGGGATGTACAAGGACGACGGTAGTCCGGGCTTGTTCTATGCAAGCTGCGCCAACGAGATTCGGAGCATCGAGACGAACTTTAGGGGCTTCGTGCTTGCGCCCGCATGATGATCACATGCAAATTCACGGTCGAGCGTAAAAACAGCTGGCAGCTCGCCGAATGGATCGGCGAAGCGACGCTTGACGGCGCGCAGCATCTTTTCGAGCGGGCACAATGGGTTGCCGAAACTGCGCGCGATGTACTGCGGAAATATGTTGTTGAACAACTGGGCGAACGTGAAGCGGCTCTCATCGTGGATGAGACTGGTTTCGTCAAGAAGGGGCAGCACTTGGCCGGTGAGCAACGCCAGATTAGTGGACCGCAGGCCGTATGGAGAACAACCAGATCGGCGCGTTCCTCTGCTATGCCGGTCGTGGCGGCAGCGCATTTATCGACCGCGAATTGTATATGCCCAAGGCGTGGACCGATGACCGTGTGCGCTGCGAGGCAGCGGGCATTCCCGGGTCGGTGGAGTTTGCAACGAAGCCGCGACTCGCGCGAAGCATGCCTTAACGGGCGCTGGACGCAGGTGTGCCGTGCGGCTGGGTCACGGGTGATGAAGTCTACGGCAGCGACCGTCAGATGGGGTTGTGG
>NZ_FCOL02000400.1 GCF_001544515.1 Caballeronia terrestris | reverse complement strand
AGCAGTACGGTCCGCGCGAGTCGATGGAATATGACGTCGTGATCGTTGGCGGTGGCCCGGCTGGACTGTCGGCGGCCATCCGGCTCAAGCAGCTTGCGCAGGAAAAAAGCGTCGAAATCGGGGTCTGCGTGCTCGAAAAAGGCTCGGAAATCGGCGCGCATATTCTGTCCGGCGCCGTGATGGACCCGCGCGGTCTCAATGAACTGATCCCCGACTGGAAGGAAAAAGGCGCGCCTTTGGACGTCGAAGTCAGCGAGGACCGGTTTCTGTTTCTGACGCAGAGCAGCGCGAAGCAAGTGCCCAATTGGCTCCTGCCCGATAACTTCAAGAATCACGGCAATTACGTGATCAGCCTCGCGAACGTCACGCGCTGGCTGGGTCAGCAGGCCGAAGCGCTGGGCGTCGAGATCTTTCCGGGCTTTCCCGCGGCCGAAGTGCTCTACAACGACGACGGCTCGGTGCGCGGCGTCGTGACGGGCAACATGGGCGTCGGCAAGGACGGCCAGCCGACTGAAAACTTCCAGCTCGGCATGGAATTGCACGCGAAGTACACGCTGTTTTGCGAAGGCGCACGCGGGCATCTGGGCCGCCAGCTCACCGACAAATTCAAGCTGCGCAAGGACGCCGATCCGCAGGTCTACGGCCTCGGCATCAAGGAGCTGTGGGAGATCGATCCGCTGAAGCACAAGCCGGGTCTGGTCATTCACACCGCCGGCTGGCCGCTGGAAAACGATACCTACGGCGGCTCGTTCCTGTATCACATGGATAACAACCAGGTGATGGTCGGATTTGTCGTCGGGCTGGGGTATTCGAATCCGTATCTGTCGCCGTTCGAGGAATTCCAGCGCTACAAGACGCATCCGTCGATCCGCGCGTTTCTCGAAGGCGGCAAGCGTATTTCCTACGGCGCCCGCGCGATTACGGCGGGCGGCTTGATGTCGCTGCCGAAGCTCGTGTTCCCGGGCGGTGCATTGGTAGGCGACGATGCCGGGTTCCTCAACGCATCGCGGATCAAGGGTTCGCACGCGGCGATCAAGACCGGCAAGCTCGCCGCTGAAGCCGCATTCGATGCCGTTCAGGCCGGCCGTCAGAACGACGAACTCACCGCTTACCCGGCATCCTTCGATACCTCGTGGCTCAAGACCGAGCTCTATCGCGCGCGCAACTTCAAGCAGTGGATGAGCAAGGGCCTGTACCTGGGCACCTTCATGGTCGGGCTGGAGCAAAAGGTGATGGGCGGCAACGTGCCGTGGACGCTGCATCATCAGCACGCGGATTACGAGACGCTGAAACCCGCGTCGCAATCGAAGCCGATCGTCTATCCGAAGCCGGATGGGAAGCTGACGTTCGACCGCTTGTCGTCGGTGTTCATCTCGAATACGAATCACGAGGAGAACCAGCCGGCGCACTTGACGCTGAAAGAT
>NZ_FCOL02000399.1 GCF_001544515.1 Caballeronia terrestris | reverse complement strand
TCGAGTGGGCCTGCCGTCACTATCCCGGCGACTTTCTCGAGGGCTTTTCGCCTGGCGACTGCCCGCAGTTCGACGAGTGGGCTTTTTTTCGCCGTGAGGCCTTGCGGGGTCGGGCGATCCAGGCGCTCGAGCGAGTAGTGCACGACAAAAATGCGGCCGGCGACTACGCGGCTGCGGCTGCGCACGCCGGCCGTCTCGTTGAGCTCGATCCGCTCAGCGAAGTGTACGGCCGGCACCTAATCCGCAATCTACTGCTCGCCGGAGATCGGGCCGCGGCCGAGCGCCACCTCGAAGCCCTGACGCTGCGCCTTCGCGACGAACTCGATGTGGCGCCCGAAACCGAGACCCGCGCGCTGCTGAACGCCGGCGCAACGTTGCCAACCGAGGCCCCACCGCCGACGCGTTTTGTCCGCGGTCGCGACATCCATCTCGCGTTTCAGACCTACGGCGCCGGCCGCATTGATATTCTGGTGCTGCCGGGTTTCGTGTCCCACGTCGAACGGGTTTGGGAGGAGCAGCGGTGCCGGGCGTTCCTGTCCTCGCTCGCTGGAATGGGCCGTCTCATCCTGTTCGATCGTCGAGGCATCGGGCTTTCCGACCGTGTCGGATTCAATCCCAGCGTCGACGCCACCGCGCAGGACATCGGCACCGTGCTTGACGCCGCCGGCAGCCGCCGGGTCGTGCTGTTCGGCGCATCCGAGGGTGGACCGCCCTGCATCAAATTTGTCGTTGATCACCCCGATCGCGTCGCCGGCCTCATTTTGTTCGCCTCATTGGCGAAGGGATGCGCGACGCCCGACTATTTGCACGCGCTGCACGCTAGTCAGTATGACATGTGGTCGCAGCAGCTCGTCTCAGCGTGGGGCGGGCCAGCCGGCATCGAGACGTTCGCACCGAGCCTGTCTGGCGATCCTCAGGCAAGAGCCTGGTGGGCAGGCTTGCTGCGCGCCGCTTCGAGCCCAGGAGCCATCAATGGCGTGCTCGAGGCGTTGCGTGACATGGATGTGCGGCACCTTTTAGGCCGAGTTTCCGTTCCGACTCTGGTGCTCCATCGTCTCGACGACCGCGCCGTTCGCATCGGCGCCGGCCGGCATCTCGCCAGCCACATCGCGCAGGCGCGATTCGTCGAGCTCGACGGCGCCGATCATTGGGTCTTCGCGGGCGATCAGCAACCCGTCCTGGTCAGTATCAACCAGTTTGTCCGCACTCTCGCGGCTTGACTGCAAACGAGAGATACACGCCAGGATTGCAACGTTGCTAGCGGCTAGTCGATAACTCATGCATTCAACGGCGATTGCCGGTCCGGCCCAAAGCTGCCCTTCACCGAGTTGCGCAGTTCGCCCGACCGCTTTCGGTTAGCATTCGAAAGCGCCGCTCTCGAAGGAAGGCCGACGCTCGAATGTCCGAACGACACATGCGAATAGGGG
>NZ_FCOL02000398.1 GCF_001544515.1 Caballeronia terrestris | reverse complement strand
CATCCGAACAGCCTCGGTCCCGACGGCTACCCGGAAATCCTGCAGATTCACAGCGACGCGACCACGAAGCGCATCGCGGGCGATCGCTGGCATTCCGACGTCTCGTGCGACGAAGAACCGCCTCTCGGCAGCATCCTGCATCTGCACACCCTGCCCTCGCACGGCGGCGACACGCTCTTTTCCAGCTCGTATGCGGTGTATGAATCGCTTTCGCCGGGCTTCAGGACTTATCTGGAAGGACTGACTGCCACGCACGACGGCGAGCCGACCTACCGGCAACGCAACCGACTGCGCGGCATCGACGATGCGGGCAAGACATTCCCCAAAGCCTCGCATCCGGTGGTCCGTACGCATCCGGAGACCGGGCGCAAGGGCGTCTTCGTCAATTCGAACTTCACGACGCATATCGACGGCGTGCCGGAAGCGGAAAGCGAAGGCATCCTGCGCCTGCTGTACGAACGCTTCGCCTCGCCCGAGTTTCAGGAGCGTTTCAAATGGGAGCCGCATTCGATCGCCTTCTGGGACAACCGCGCGGTCCAGCATCTCGCCGTGTGGGACTACTACCCGGAAGTGCGCTCGGGCTACCGCGTAACGATCAGCGGAGACAAGCCGTACCTATGACTTCCGCCGCATCGAATCCGAAGAAGGAGATCCGCGTCAACGCGTTTGCGCTGCATAGCCCGGTGCATCACTCGCCGGGCATGTGGCGGCATCCGCGCGACCGTTCGCTCGAGTACAACACGCTCGATTACTGGGTCGATCTCGCGAAGACGCTGGAACGCGGCCTGATCGACTCGCTGTTCATGGCCGACAGCATCGGCGTAAACGACGTGCACGGCGGCAACATCGACACCGCCTTGCGTCATGGCGCGCAGGTGCCCAAGCAGGACCCGCTCATGTCGCTCTCCGCGATGGCCTACGCCACGCGCGATCTCGGCCTGTGCGTGACGAGCAACGCCAATCACGAGCCGCCCTACGTGTTCGCGCGGCGCATGTCGACGCTCGATCATCTGACGCGCGGGCGCATCGGCTGGAACATCGTCACGGGGTTCGCCAAGAGCAGCGTGAAGGTGCTCGGCAAGGACGAGGTCGCCTCGCGCGACGAGCGCTACGACATCGCCGACGAGTACATGGACGTCGTCTACAAGCTCTGGGAAAGCAGCTGGGAGGACGGCGCGAGCGTGCGCGACACGGCCACCGGCGTGTTCGCCGATCCCTCGAAGGTGCATCGCGTCAATCACGAGGGCAAGTATTTCAGGGTGCAGGGCATCCATATGACCGAGCCTTCGCCGCAGCGCACGCCGGTGCTGTTTCAGGCGGGATCGTCGGCTCGTGGGCAGCGCTTCGCGGGACGTCACGCCGAAGGCATCTACCTGAGCGGGCCGAGCAAGAAGGTGCTCACGCCCGTCGTCGCCAGAACGCGTGCCG
>NZ_FCOL02000397.1 GCF_001544515.1 Caballeronia terrestris | reverse complement strand
GTGGCGCGGTATGCGCCGTCTGATTGACATTCAGCTGGGATATGAACTCGCGCAGGACGAGTGTGGGTAATTGCAAGCGACGTGAGACGCATACCTCGTTTCCCTTCGAGGCCAACGTTCGCAAGGCGATGACTTCTTCGCCGCTGACCACGGGCGAACACGTCTCGGTCACAGGACTCGCTCATGAAGACCTGTGTCGGGTTGGCATCTTCGTCTGGGTTCGGTGGGGAGAACGCGACGTAGGGCACCCTTGACTCCGATCGTTCCGTCGAGCGGCGATAAGCCGACTCGAGTCGCGGTCGCGGACTGGCACTACTGGCACAATACGGCACGTTCTGAGACCTAGAGAGCCGTCTTGCCAACCTCGCCTCGTGCTGATCTGATGCTGGCGGGTTACGCGGACGCATACCTTGAGCTCCTGTCTGTTAGCAGGTTCGCGGCAACCGGCAGCTTGTGCTTCGAGTCCGTCGTCGCGCGGTAACGGCGTTTGTGCCGCGCCCGGATGTGGTTCTCGCGCATTACCCGCTCGACTCGCGCCTTGCTGGCCGGAAAGCCGCGTGAACGGATTTCCTCGGTCATGCGCGGCGAGCCATAAGCGCCTTTGACCTCGGCATGAATCGCCCGAATGAGCGCCAGCAACTTCCCGTCACTGAGCCGCTGGCAGCGGGCGTGCCGCCGCGCTTCCATGCCCGATAGCCGTTCAGACTGACCGAGAGGACCTCGCACAGCGTCAACAACGGATGGTGACGGCGCTGCGGGTCAATCCAGCGTACTTCACAGCAGATCCTTCGCGAGGTACGCCGCCGCTTTTTTTTTGCGATCTCAAGCTCCATTTGCAGACGCTTGTTCTCGGCCGTCAGCCGCGACAACTCCATCTGCTCCGGCGTGACAGCTACACTTGTGCAAGTGTGTTCGGCTGCTGTTGAGGAACGAGGTGGATTGCCTTGTACCCAACATGGATATAGAGCCCGTTTCCTCCGACCTGCCACCAGAGCTCAATCGGACCTCCATTACCCCGCGAGCCGTTTCGTCCGCTGGCCGATTACTGCTTGTCGTCGATAGGCGCCACGTCCCGCTGCGGGGCCGTGTAGTAACACGCTAGCTCGGGTTCAACACGGCGTCTGAGTAGTTTTCCTGGCGCGCAAGGCCGCTGGACTATATGCCAGTTCGCCCGCGCCCGATCGGGTTCAGTGAGCGCGGGCGGACCGTGTCGATGAGCAAGCACGGCATGCCCCTTGCTGCAATCCGATCGATAGTTTAACGGAGGATGTGATCGCGGGCGATAGTTCAGCCGTGGGAGGTCGTAAAGACGTCAGGCAATTACGATGTCATGCATGAGGACGGCAATAACAATTTTGAGGTGACTTACGTCGAAGGGAAGCATTTTCCGCCGACGCGAAGCGGTAAGGGCGCGCACTTCGTTCTGAAT
>NZ_FCOL02000396.1 GCF_001544515.1 Caballeronia terrestris | reverse complement strand
CGATCGAAACGCTCGCCGGGGAGGGCCTGAAGGTCGTCATGTGCACGCCGACCGCGACACCGCCGAAGTGGCTGATCGATCTTCATCCCGACATTCTTCCCGTAGGCGCCGATGGCCGCCCGCGCAATTTCGGCTCGCGGCGCCATTACGATTTTTCGTCGCCTTCGTATTTCGAGGCATCCGCAAAAATCTGTACGGCTGTCGCCGATCGGTACGGCCGGCATCCCGCTGTCGCGTACTGGCAGACCGATAACGAATTCGGTTGCCACCACACGGTTGTCAGCTATTCCGACGCAGCCGCGAAGCGCTTTCGCGAGTGGCTGCGGGCGCGTTACGAAAACATCGATGCCCTGAATGCCGCATGGGGCACGGTGTTCTGGAGCATGGAATACCGCAGCTTCGACGAGATCGATCCGCCGGTCGCGACCGTGACCGAAGCGCATCCGTCTCACCGTCTGGATTACCGCCGCTTCGCTTCGGACGAAGTCGTGCGTTACAACCGCATGCAGGTCGATATCATCCGTGCGCATTCGCCGGGTCGGCCCGTTGCGCACAACTTCATGCAACTCTTCACCGAGTTCGATCACTACAAGGTCGCCGCCGATCTCGACATCGCAACCTGGGACAGCTATCCGCTCGGGGCACTCGAAGAGCAGTGGTTCGACCCGTCGATCAAGGCGAAGTGGCTGCGCACCGGGCATCCTGATTTCGCGTCGTTCAATCACGACGTCTATCGCGGCATGTCGAAAGAGCCGTTCTGGGTGATGGAGCAGCAGCCCGGCCCGGTGAACTGGGCGATGTGGAATCCCGCGCCGCTGCCGGGCATGGTGCGCCTGTGGAGTTGGGAGGCGTTCGCGCATGGTGCGGGATGCGTGTCGTATTTCCGCTGGCGACAAGTGCCGTTCGGACAGGAGCAGATGCACGCGGGGCTCAACAGGCCGGACAACCGGCTCGACGTGGGCGGCGCCGAAGCGCAAACCGTGGCGCGCGAGATCGCAGACGTGCTGAAGGCCGAAGGCGAATCGCAGGTTGCTGCGAAAGTCGCGCTGATCTGGGATTACGAGGCGAAGTGGCTCTTCGAGATTCATCCGCAGGGAGCGGACTTCCACTATCCGCGCTTCGCGTTCGAGTACTACAGCGCGTTGCGCAGCCTGGGACTCGACGTCGATGTGATACCGGCCGATGCACCGCTCGACGGCTACAGCATGATCGTCGTTCCGCCGCTGCCAGTCATGCCGGCGACGTTGGCGGCCCGGCTCGCCTCGTCGAATGCGCAGGTCGTGCTGGGTCCGCGCACGGGGTCGAAGACGTCGAGCCTCACGATCCCCGAGACCCTTCCGCCCGGCGACGTGCTGCCGATCCGCATATGGCGCGTCGAATCGATGCGGCCGAACGTGACCGAAGCGGTTGATGGTGGCGGCGAGTCGCGC
>NZ_FCOL02000395.1 GCF_001544515.1 Caballeronia terrestris | reverse complement strand
GAGCTATCGTTGAATCTGGTGTATGCGGCGTAGGGAAGCAGGAGAAGGCGGTGGCGATTGAAGGAGAATGTTGCTTACCAAGGTAACACTTCCCCAATCGGACTCCACCGCCATGGCGAAACGTACGCAAGAGACGAACAGCAGTCAAGCAGCAGAAGTCGAAATCAAGGGTGCGCCCGGTCTGGACGATCTGATCCAGCAAGGCGCGCGGCGTATCATCCAGCAGGCCATAGAGGCGGAACTGGCAGCAATGTTCGAGCAATATTCGAATGTGAAGACGATCGATGGCCGTCGGGCCGTTGTGCGCAACGGCTACCTGCCGGAGCGCGAGATCGTCACGGCTGTTGGCCCTGTGCCAGTCCAGGTGCCGAAGGTGCGCGACCGTTCGGGCTCGGGCATCAAGTTCAATTCGGCGATCGTGCCGCCCTATGTGCGCAAGTCGCCGCGCGTGTCGTCGTCGCTGCCGTGGCTGTACCTGCGCGGCGTGTCCACAAGTGACATGGGCGAGGCCCTGTCGGAGCTGCTCGGTGAGCACGCCAAAGGGTTGTCTGCGGGCGTTGTGAGCCGCCTGAAGGCCGTCTGGGCCGACGAGTATGAGCAGTGGAAAAAACGCGACCTGTCGAGCTCGCGCTGGGTCTACTGGTGGGCAGACGGCATCCATACACAGGCGCGTACCGAGGATTCCGACGGCCAGTGCCTGCTCGTGATCATCGGTGTAAAGCCGGACGGCGAGAAGGAGCGCGTCGCGCTCAGTGACGGCTATCGCGAATCGAAAGAGTCGTGGATCGAGCTGCTGCTCGATCTGAAGGCGCGCGGCCTGCAGGCGCCGCCGTTGCTGGCCGTTGGCGATGGCGCGATGGGGCTGTGGGCGGCGCTCGAGGAGGTGTTCCCGCAGGTTCGCCATCAACGCTGCTGGTTTCATAAAATCGGAAACATACTCAACGCCTTGCCCAAGTCGCAGCACGGGCGTGCCAAGGCGGCGCTCGGAGAAATCTGGAATGCCGCGACACGCGCTGACGCGATCGTCGCGTTCAACCAGTTCGTCGACACCTACGCGGCTAAGTATCCAAAGGCCGTCGAGAAGCTCACTAAAGATCGCGACGAGCTACTCGCGTTCTATGACTTTCCTGCCGAACACTGGCAGCATGTGCGGACCACGAATCCGATCGAATCGACCTTCGCGACGGTGCGTCATCGCACCGGGCGCACACGCAACTGCCTGTCGCGCGCAACGTTCCTCGGTATGGCATTCAAACTGATCGAAGCAGCTGAGCAATCCTGGAAGAAAATCCGTGGCGCCGACAAGATCGGGCCACTCCTGCAAGGCATCCCCTTCAAAGACGGAACCCCGGTGATTGAAAGCACACCGGCTCCTCAAGCGCTGGCCGCCTGACTATGCCGACCGCCCCGCGTACACCACTCTTGACGATTTCTC
>NZ_FCOL02000394.1 GCF_001544515.1 Caballeronia terrestris | reverse complement strand
CTGAGCCGCGGCGTAACCTACCTCAAGCTTAATCCGCGTACCTTGAGGTGCGGCAGGTCCATACATGATGTCTAGAAGCCCCGCCCCGAATGCGGGTATTTCCGTCGACCGCGCGAGCTCACTGCGCGGTGCGAGCGCCTTCCTGGGCCCGTCGCGCCGGCTCCCGGTCGAGCCTCCGGTGACGCAACTGTTCGCCGCTCACGACCGCTCTACCAGATTCGGCTTTCATCGCGTCGATTACCCCCATTCACGCGCGCCTGCTTTCGAAAAGGTTCAGATGGCAGACGGAAACGATGGACTGAAGAACGTCTTGTCGACTTGATTCAGCGCATTGGTTCCTCGCGGTCGCAGAACGCAAATACGACATCGCGGACAAACCGCGCCGAACCTACTACGATGGGCGAATGGCATGAGTCATGTCGAGTTGATGACTGACTGCATCGTCAGTTCTATAGGGTACGCGTCCCCTGGGTACCGCCTTGCGCAAGCTTGAAGAATTGCACTCGGGCATCCGGGCGGACGTGCGATGGCGCGGGCATCAGCTCTTGCCTGCCACACCCGCGGAAGGTGTGCCTTTCCACGCCTTCTATCTCGCCCGGCTCGGCAGTGCGGCAGCGGTCGCTGCACGGCGCGCACAAGTCCAGCACCCTGGAGATGCAGTGAGCATTGCGTTCGCGTTCGATCGGATCGCCGTGCTGCCCAACACAGCTGCGACTCTGCGCGCCGTCGCTCAAACGGTCCAGCGGGGCGATGCGGCGCAGGCTGCGGTGTTGGTCGACCGACTTTTCACCGCATTTTTCATCGATGGCGAAAACGTCGGCGACGCGCGCGTGCTCGAACACATTCCGGTCGGCGTGCGGCGTGCTGCCGGACGGAGAAAATTCGAATGATGCTGTTGGCCACCACTCGCCGCCGTACTGCGTGATCGACGGTGTCCCGCATTTCGTCCTCAACGGCTCGCACGGACTTTCCGGTGCGCAGCCGCCTGAAGTCCTGTTGAACATCATGCTTGAGGCAATACGAAAATGAAGGACCAGCGTCACATGTCGCGCCAGGTATGCTTCGGCTCGGCGCATGAGCTGTCGGCGGGAGACCGCAAGCTGGCCTTTATCAACGGCTGGAGCGTCATTCTGTTCACCATTGAAGGCACGCGTCACGCCATCGACAATTCCCCCTCGCACATCGGCGCCTCGCTCGCGAACGGTCAACTCGACGGCCATTTCGTGCGCTGTCCCGCTCATGGCCTGCGTATCGACCTAGCGACGGGTGACGGGCCGAGGCCAGGCTGCCTGCGCCCGACGTGCTTGTCCGTAAGCGTAGTTGACGGGCGCGTGATGGTGACCTCTAGGGCGTGTTTACATCGGAAATTTTCAAGCTAGATGTCGCCTCAACGATTGGATTTCAGGCGGCTTTTTGCTCTTGCGTTTGAGGGTGTCGA
>NZ_FCOL02000393.1 GCF_001544515.1 Caballeronia terrestris | reverse complement strand
GCGAGCGCGTCGCCATTCTCGCATCGTGGAATCAGCAACGACGATCCCGTGAAAACCCCCGCTTCTTCAGCACAGCCTTAGCAACGTACGTATCGTCCTACGTCACGGGCTCTACAACGCGCTCATTCCTATTGTGACCGTCGTCGGGTTGTACTTCGGCACGCTGATCGGCAACTCGGTCTTGACGGAGATTGTCTTCAACCGGCCAGGTCTTGGAAAGTTGATCCTTAGTGCCTTGAGCACGCGAGACTACACGCTACTCCAGGGATTGATTGTTGTCTTCGCAGCGTGCGTCATCATCGTTAATTTGCTGACTGATCTTGTCTACGGACTGATCGATCCTCGGGTGAAATACAAATGAGCAACGTGGCACCTCCAATGGCAGCAGAATCGTCGCGAAGGGCAAGTCCTATCTGGCAGGCGCTTAAGAAGAACCGTCTTTCTTGGGTAGGTATTGGTCTTCTGTTCGTCATTGTCTGCGTGGCTATCTTCGCGCCGTGGCTTGCGCCGTATGATCCTCTGCAGCAACACATCGCATTCCGCCTGGACGGGCCCTCGTCTCAGTTCTTGCTGGGAACGGATAGTTTCGGCCGTGACGTACTATCTCGTCTTATTTATGGAGCACGGATTTCGCTTTTAGTGAGCTTCGTCGCAATCCTCATTGCGATGGCGGTTGGCTCCGCTTTGGGCATTCTCGCAGGATACTTTGGCGGCGTTGTGGATCAATGCGTAACCGGGCTCGTCGACGTCCTTCTTTCGTTCCCCGCGCTCCTCCTTGGCTTGATGGTAGCGGCAATGCTTGGTGCGAGCCTCGAGAATTTGGTGATAGCGATTGCCATTACTGAGGTGGCGCCCTTTATCCGGGTGTCGCGAGCTCCAACCATTACCTTGAAACAGCGAGATTTTGTTGAAGCAGGAAGAGCGCTTGGATTTGGACATTTAAGGATTATGGGAGTGCACATACTCCCCAATATGGTGTCCGACGTCGTTGTGCTCGGATCTCTCTGGATGGCGACAGCGATTCGCACTGAAGCGTCGCTTAGCTTCATTGGCATGGGCGTACCTCCTCCCACGGCAACTTGGGGCAGTATGATCCGCGACGGCTTTGAGAACATTCTTGACGCATGGTGGCTGACTGTTTTCCCGAGCGTCGCAATATTACTCGCGGTTCTAGCTCTCAACTTACTTGGCGATGCTTTACGCGACGCAATTGATCCTAAGATGCGATCGGAGCGTTCATGAAACCAGAAATCGTTCCCCAGGTTCCCGTGCTTGAACTGCGAGAGCTGCGCACGGAATTTCGCATTGGCGGTTCATGGCATGCAGCTGTTCGAGACGTGTCGCTCAAAGTGATGCGCAATGAAACGCTGGCAGTTGTTGGTGAGTCGGGAAGTGGCAAAAGTGTCACGGCTCTCTCCGTATTGCGCCTACTGCCGCAGAC
>NZ_FCOL02000392.1 GCF_001544515.1 Caballeronia terrestris | reverse complement strand
GGGCAGAACCCTCTGCCCTCGTCCCCATCTCTTTGAACAGGCGCCGTGGCTCTTCGAAGGCTGAACCCTGATGTTGGCATTCGGACAGTCGGACAGTCGGACAGTGGTAATTTCTTCCTGCTGTCCGGCATGCGCGCGGGGTCGGCACGCGCGCTCCCCTGAAATCTAAAGCCCGCCTCGGCGGCCTTCCTTTTGAATTCGACCCTCTTCGGTTGACAAAAACGACTTGACGAATCCGCACATGGCAATTGATGCTAGTCTACGATTTATTCGATGGAACACTGCGCTTTACTAAGAGGCGCAGCCATGCTCACGGAACCCGCAATCTGCAACAAGAAACACAAATCCGCGCGCCATCTGGCATCTTGATCAGTGGGGAGAAGCAGCCGTGACCCGGTGGATCGACCGAATAATTCAGGCGGTCTGGATGTGTTTCTTCGTTGCGCTGATGACGCTGTCGAGCCGGTCGAGCGCCCAGGAGCCACCGCCGCAGCCGACCTTCAAGCCCGAGGAGATCGAGGCGCTCGTGGCGCCAATCGCGCTCTATCCAGACTCGCTTCTCTCTCAGGTACTAATGGCGTCGACCTATCCGCTCGAGATCGTGCACGCGGCGCGCTGGGTCAAGTCTAATTCAAACCTCAAGGGTGATGCAGCGGTAAAGGCGGTACAGGGCCAACCTTGGGACGTCAGCGTGAAATCGCTCGTCGCCTTCCCGCAAGTACTCGAGCCAATGAACGACAAGCTCGACTGGACCCAGAAGCTTGGAGATGCCTTCCTCGGGCAGGAGAAGGATGTGCTCGCCGCCGTTCAGCGACTGCGCTCGCGTGCGGAGAACTCGGGCAACCTGAAGTCCAACGCGCAGCAGAAAGTGATCATCGAACCCGCGCCGGGTGGCGGCCAGGCCACACAGACCATCGTGCGCATCGAGCCGGCGAATCCGGAGGTGATCTACGTGCCGGCGTATAACCCGACCGTCGTGTACGGCGCTTGGAGTTATCCGACCTATCCTCCGTACTACTGGCCGCCGTCCCCGGCCTACTACCCGGGCGCCGCGCTCGCCACCGGATTTGCGTGGGGCGTCGGGCTCGCCGCCGCCGGCGCGATCTTCGGCAACTGCAACTGGGGTGGCGGGGACGTCAATATCAACGTCAACAAGGCCGCCAATATTGATCGCAACTTCGATCGCACCAAGGTCGAGGGCGGCAAATGGCAGCATGATGCGAGCCATCGCCAGGGAGTCGCCTATCGCGACAACGCGTCCCGCAAGAAGTATTCGAACGACGTCCCTGGTGCGGGCGCGCGCGGTGACTACCGTGGCCGCACGAGCGGCACAGGCGACCGCGCCGCTGCAACCGACAGGGCCGGCGCAGGCAATCGCGCGGGCGGAGCTAATGCCGGGGGCGCAGGCAATCGTGCGGCAACCTCGGACCGGTCCAGCCTCGGG
>NZ_FCOL02000391.1 GCF_001544515.1 Caballeronia terrestris | reverse complement strand
CTACAAGGGTTCCATTCCTGTCCGGCAAGACGTTTCCATGGACAAGTTCGACGCCTGCGCCAAGAAGTCATACGCAGATGAGCAATCGACAATTAAAGCCGGCACGTTCTTTCCTTCGTTCGCTTTTGGTGATGTTCAGTCGTCGGCCACCGAAGGCGCAATTACCGACGTCGTCACCACCTTCATGAACTCGAACGAAGACCCGCAAGAGGGAGTGCGAAAGGTAGCCGCCGCAGCGAAGGTAAAGTAGGTAGGCGTCTCAGAACGCAACGGAATCTGACGGTGACCCGTATCGACGATATGCGTGCCAGCCTGGTGCAAGACCGCTGGAGGAGGAGCAATGAATGCAATTACCCGCTGGACGTTGAAGTGGGAGCACGGCGACGCAACGATCCAGTCGCTGGGCGCAATGCTCGGGCCCGTCCGCTTTGAACTCGGCCGGGGTCGAAGCATATCGCCTCTATGGGTTGCACCGTGGGACGACGATGCGCAGTGGCCCGGCCTTATGTGGGCGTTGCGCGGCGAGTGGCCATGCCTTCCGTTTGGTGCCGTCCATCCACCCATCGGCCTGCCGCACGGTTTCGAGCGATAGGATCCTTCCGACAACTGGAATCACGGCTATGGATCCAATCATCCCTGGCAACTAGTGGACCAGACTTCGCACATGTTCCGTCTTCGAATCGACTATCCGGACAACGGCGAGATCGAGAGCCTTGAGCGCGTCATAAAAGCCAATCCCGACGAACCGACGCTGGACGTCTCGCTTACCGTCCGTGTTCGGCGAGAGGTCGTGTTGCCGATCGCCCTCCATCCGACATTTGCCGTCCCCGCCGAAGGCGTGGAAGTTGTCGGATGCTCTCATCAGGCCATCCACACCTACCCAGCTCCAACTGAGCCCGGGGTGTCGAAAATCCTGCCGGACCGCACCGCCGCTTCGCTCACGGCACTTCCAACCGAAACTGGCAGCATCGATGTGACTCGACTGCCTCTCACGGTAGCAACTGAAGAAATCCTGCAGATGGCAGGGTGCCAGCCCCCTTTTGTTCTGAGATACCCAGCCAGCGGCGCCGATGTCCTGCTCGACTGGAATGCCGAAGAGCTTCCGGATGCCTTGCTTTGGATCAGTAACGGCGGCCGGGCGCACTCACCTTGGTGCGGGAGGAACTTCGCATTGGGCGTAGAGCCAGCAAACAGCTTCTTCGATCTCGGACGCGTCGTGGTTCCGCCTGCCGACCACCCACTCGTTATGCGATCGGGATTGAGATTTCTCGTTGATGAACCGCGCACCATTTGCTATCGGCTTTCGGTACGGGCAATGTGACGACCGACACGGCGACCGGACGATGCAACGCGGCGGCTAAGGCATCTGCAACGTCGCTGGACCTATATCGCAGCGGCCCTTCGATATAGCGAAGCTGCGGCGTCCCGGCCTCCGCCATCAGGAGCCG
>NZ_FCOL02000390.1 GCF_001544515.1 Caballeronia terrestris | reverse complement strand
CTCGGTGTGAAGTTCCCGTACTGCTAAAGCAGCGCAAGGAACCGATGGGTCGTGTGAAATCAAGTTTTCTCTGCGTCGTCGCTTGTCGGAGAAAAGAATGCAAACAGGTCGTCCGAAAACGTGACCCGATCTTTTTGACCATCGTCCAAGGCGGCTGCTTCGATCCCGCGAAAACTAGCGGACGCCGTTAGTCAGGTTTCGAGCACTTCTGCTCGCGCTTGGATTGCCGGGCCTCAATCCAAGATAAACCGTGCGGGAGCGGGAATAATCGCTCGCCAGATCGCCGACTTTTTGCTGAACATTGTGGCCAGCATAGAAGCGTGTACGACACACAGCACCCTCTGCCGTATTCGCGTGGAGAGGGCGCTCGCAGAAAGCCGAAGGACGCAAAAACAGTCAGGACAAGCGCGAGTACGAGGTGATCTGTCTGAAAACGGAACACGGTTCGGAAGCGCTTTCGAAAAATTGTCGTATACAAGGCGTTGCGGCATTCGCGAGTGAAGCACAGGCATTCGGCGACAACCGACGGTCACCCAGGTTCGCCTGGTTTTGCGCGTTTTTCAGAGACCGGGACCTTCAAAAGATCTACGTAGAAGGCGCCAACTCAGGAATGCCATATGTTTGACGCATGAATGGCATCGTTCGACGGATCGTTGCTGCTCGTTAAAGGTTCGGTTGAAACAAGCTATAGGACTCAATGGGCTGTCGAACGTAACCGGAGGCTCGCCTCAAAATCGATATACTGAATTTGTCCGGTTTGGTCAAAAAGTTAAAACCAGCGCGGCACACAGATCCTTTCGTCGACAGGGCGCAGTTGCCAATCCGGTGATGGTCGTTGGTGAACCCGCCCGAACGGCAAAACGTTCGCCACCGCAACCCGTTGAGCTGGTTGCGGCTTTCGTCAAGGGGAGGGCGCTACTCAACGCTTCCGACGTAGCCGCTATGCGTTAGCTCCTGGCGGCCAGCCGTCGAAAGCGATTCCGACGCGCACGCTGCGAACGTCTTTTGTGTTGGCAGGATCCTCGGGAGTCGAAACGCTGGTTCGACGCTGGGTGGCTTTGTCGGAACGTCGATAAACCAGTAAGACTTGAGATCGAAAATGGGGCACGAGTTTGGACAAGCCATCCATCACGACCGAAGAATGCCACCTGGAAGCGAACGAGCGCCGCGCGCCTGCGGGCGACAATGGCCGGACGCTGCTACGTTGGTCCTGATTGAGCCGCGCCACACGTCGCGCTCGCGTCCAGTTCCCGCGGGAATTAGAGGGCCTGCGCATCGGCGCTGCGGTCCACACGTTGATGTGGCTTTCGCTTCATGACCGCAAGTTGCTCTGACGCAAAAGTAGTCCGCCTCAACCACATATCTCATACGCCGAGGCGCGGGACGTCTCACAAAGCTCGATCCGGCTAACTTGCCTATATCTTCCGGCCACTCGCTCCCACCGAACAGGACGTACGGATG
>NZ_FCOL02000389.1 GCF_001544515.1 Caballeronia terrestris | reverse complement strand
CGATGCGAAGGACCTGATGCTCGCCACGCTGGCGCGCGCGCCTTCTCTCGTGGCGGCTGGCTCTTCGAACTCAAATATGACGGCCATCGCTGTCCGTCGCCACGCGCGTTCGAGCGGCGATGCGCGAGCACCCTGCCCTCCTCGATGTTTTCGACACGCTCGCGGCGGCCCAGAACGACATCCGGGCTCTGCCCCTCCTCGAACGCAAGCAGCTCCTTCGTGACAGTTTTCGAACGACGCAGTTCATCTACGTGGTCGGAATCGCCTCGGCCGGCGCTTGGGTATTCGAGCAGGTGGAGCTGCACGACTTCGAAAACATGTGGCGAAGCGACTCGATTCGACTCATCAGAGGGCCGGTCACGCGACTGGATCAAGGTCAAGTATCAGGACTATAGCCGCCCTGCTGCTCTCGGCTTCGGAAGCGCCCCACGCATTTTGCAAAGGAAATTCCCCCAATCGGCGAACACCACCCCACCGCCCGCTTCGGCACGACGATGACTTTCGGCGTGTCCGCGGCCTGCGCGAATGGCAACCTGTGTCGCCGGGCAACTACTGTGGTCATCGGCGCGACGCAATGCATGCCCGGCAATGGTGGCGGCCGGTTCGCGAAACGAGGCATCGAGAGGTGGTCAATTGCCCGACGTCCGGTAAAGGCGGCCATATTGGGCGAAGATTGACGCCCTCTCTGCGGCTCTTGGGTGACAGCGATGAGCGCACAGCGACCTGACATCACCGCACCGATCATTTCCGACGAAGGCGCGACATGGTTTTCGGCCTACGGCTTCGACTGCGGATATTGTGCGTTTTTCAATCCCTCTTGATGCAGTCTGCGAATACACCTCGGCGCGGCGAACAAGAGGCGGAAGCAATTGATGCTCGCGTTCGAGCTCGGTAGGCACCAGATTCTGCGTGCGGTCGAACTCATCGTCATTCCGCAAAGTGGCGAACGAATAAGGTTCCCCCTTGCAAAGGAAGCTTTAGGTTCTGAGCCGGTGCACTAATGAAGAACGGACGGACCGACCTCTACCGCTCGCCGACGGGCAGAAGTCAGCCCCCATGCTAACGTCACAAGTACGCGCAGATGGTTATTGCCTTTCGCGCCCGCTCAGATAGTTCTGCATTCCTCGCATAGTAAAAACTTTGTAATCCACTATTCTCTATACGGGACGGACGTGTTAAGAGGTGTTGGAGCAGAAGGAGTTAATAAATTGATCACTAACATATTGCGTCGCGCGTCCAGGGCTAGCTGGATATCAGTTTTACTGCTGACCACCGCTCCTCACGCCTACTCTGCCTCCGAGCAGAAAGAACCACCGGTCCGTGCCGCGCGAGCTGAGCCCGAAACCGCCTCACAAGCCCAGGCTCGCGCGATTCTGACGAAAATGGCGGCATTCCTTGGCGGGACGCCGAGCTTTCGTGTCGGTGTGCGCAGCGGGTACGACGCCGTGCAGCCATCCGGGCAGAAAAT
>NZ_FCOL02000388.1 GCF_001544515.1 Caballeronia terrestris | reverse complement strand
GCGCACACGGTGTCGTCGCTGAAGGGCGCGCCGCCGGGCTATGTCGGCTACGGCGAGGGCGGCGTGCTGACCGAGGCGGTGCGGCGGCGTCCCTACAGCGTCGTGTTGCTCGACGAGTTCGAGAAGGCGCATCCGGACGTGCACGAACTCTTCTTCCAGGTTTTCGACAAGGGCCGCATGGAAGACGGCGAAGGCCGCCAGATCGACTTTCGCAACACGCTGATCCTGCTCACGACCAACGTCGGCACCGAACTCATCGCGCGCCTTTGCAACGGCGCGCACGCAGTCCCGCAGCCGGAGGAGATCGCCCGGGCGTTGCGCTCGCCTCTCGTCGATGTGTTCCCGCCGGCGCTGCTCGGACGCGTCGCGGTGATCCCGTACTACCCGCTCGACGACACGATGCTCGACGCCGTGATCCGCCTGCAGCTCGCGCGCATCGAGCGGCGTATCGCCGAACGGCATCGCGTGGCGTTCAGCTACGACGACGCGATGGTCCGCCAGATCGCGAGCCGCTGCACCGAGTTCGAAAGCGGCGGCCGGATGATCGACGCGATCTTGACCAACACACTTCTGCCACGCATCAGCGCCGAGTTCCTGACGCGCCTGATCGATGGACGGGAAGTCGCGAAGGTCGAAGTCAGCGCGCGCGACGGCGCATTCACCTACGCGTTCGACTGAGCGCAAACCACACACGAAGGAGCTTGCGATGCCACAACAAGTCTGCATGGGCGCGACGCTGCAGTGTTCGTTCGGCGCGGCGCCATCAACTTTAGTCGTGCTCCCGGCGAACCGGGTGCTCTGCGAAGGGCCGCTCGCCGCGAACATCATGGATCACGTCCCGCTCGTGAACATCATGCCGTTCGGCGCATGTACGTCGCCCGCGAATCCCCAGGTGGCCGCCGCGACCGCCGCGGCGCTCGGCGTGCCGTCGCCGGCGCCGTGCGTGCCCGTGACCGCTTCGCCCTGGACGCCCGGCGCGATCACCGTGCTCCTCGGCAACGAGCCGTCGCTCGACAACGTGTCCACATGCATGTGCTCATGGGGCGGCGTGGTCGCGATCGCGAATCCCGCCACGCGCGTGACGCAGATTCCCTGAAGAGAGACAAGCGATGATGCTGACCGACACCCACCGCATCGCGCGCATCGCCTGCGCGCTCGGACCCGACGCGCTCGTGCTGCACCGGATGCGCGGCCGCGAGGAACTGGGCCGTCTTCTGTCGCTGGCTCTCGAACTGCCGGCAGGTGGCGAGCGCGAGTTCAACGGCATCGTCGCGGCGTTCGAACTGGCGCGGCCCGCGAGCACGAAGCCGAACCGTCCGGCGCTGTATCGCGCGACCGTGCGGCCACGCCTCTGGCTTCTCACGCGCGCGTCGCATTGCCGCTTCTTCTATCAGAAGACGGTGCCCGGCATCATCGGCGAGGTGCTGAGCGGGTATCACATCGACTTCGAGAACAAGTGCGCGGCCCAGT
>NZ_FCOL02000387.1 GCF_001544515.1 Caballeronia terrestris | reverse complement strand
TGCACGATCTTGGTTTTCTCCTCGGAGAGCGTCAAGCCTCTCGGTCGGAGAAAATCTTCGATCAACGATTTCGCTTCCTCAAGGATTTCTTTCGTCGCCCCTGTGACAACAAAATCGTCCGCGTACCGAATTAGATGGACCATAGGGTTAGGTCTGGCTGCGCGGTCTTTATTTACGCCGAAGCGCTCCTGCAAATAGCGTTCCATTCCATCCAAGGTCAAGTTTGCCAGCGTCGGCGAGATGATGCCACCTTGCGGCGTCCCATCTTCCGTAGCATGCAACCTGCCGTCCCACACGAAACCACATTTCAACCACTTCCTTAAAATCACCCTATCCATAGGGATATTGGCGATCATCCAGTCGTGGCTGATGTTGTCAAAGCATCCGGCAATGTCCGCGTCCAAAACCCAACGAGCACATGAGCTCTTCGCCAAGACCATATGACAGCGTGCAGCAGCATCTCTGCTCGCTCTCTCCGGTCGAAAGCCGTATGAGTTCTGATCCCCTGTAGTTTCCGCGACGGGCAACAGTGCAAGCGTGTACAACGCTTGCATGGCTCTGTCTTTCATCGTCGGAATTCCCAGCGGGCGCAGCTTGCCATTTGCTTTGGGAATGAAAACCCGTCTAAGAGGCAGTGGAGAGTATCCCCTTCGCCCCAGCGACAGCATGGCTTTGGCTTTCGACTCCGGAGTGTCCCAAACAACACGGTCCACCCCCGGTGTCTTTTTGCCTTGATTCTCGGTAACTCGCTTTACAGCTACCGCTTTGCCATAAAACGAATGCGTGAGGAGCCATTGGAGAGATTTCACCTTGTTCCAACGGCCCTCTTTAACTGCCTTCGCAATACGCACTTGCAGCCCCCTGACCTGTCTGTGAGCTCGCACCCAATCGATTTCGTGCCAACGCACCTCCGTGCCGGAGGTCGCACCAGCCATTTTCATAGCCATCATTTGCCTTTCCTCCTATGGGAAGGTTCTCCAAACTCTGTTGCGAAGAGAGACCAACCGGAAGTCTGCTCCCTTTCGGGCAAGGTAATGTTGGCAATCGCCTCAACCCCTATTCGCTCCATTACAGAGCGACATTCGCTTTTTCCGGATTCCTATACCCGCACTTCCAACAGTGGTCCTTGCGGTTCACCTGCCTCGCGAGAGGCGAAAGTACGGGCTTACCGTGTTCCACATAAGTGACGCGAGAAGGTTAGGTGTCGACTCTCTCCCGGTGAGTATTGCGTCCTCGTCTGGCTAAACTTGAAAGCCAGAACCACTCACAGCGCCGTTTTGGCTCGAGCCTGTCAGCATCTTTGGCTCGTTCATGGTTACGGGATTTATCGTCGATTCACATATGTTCACCATACTTCCCAGCCTAGCCCCCTACCGCGTGATGCTTGCAGTTCCGCTTCAACCTCACGGCGTCGGCTTCACCCTTTCGGGATGGGATACATTGTCAGAATGGCTTCAGACGGTGCTGTTAC
>NZ_FCOL02000386.1 GCF_001544515.1 Caballeronia terrestris | reverse complement strand
AGCGCATGTTTGTCGTGCACGTTCGCTGCTGTCACCACGGCGCTGTGTGTCAGCCCCGTTTGGCTGTCCACCCCGATATGAATTTTCATCCCGAAGTGGTGAGTAGGCCCGGGGAGTTTCACCTCGAGCCTCTCGCAGAACCATACGTGACACTCTCGCGTCATACGGCTCCCGTTACCCAACCTTTGATCCAGCGACCCGCCAATGATGGAACAACGATGGGTTTGCGACCTGCGCACGCGGCCCATGCTGGGCTTCAAGAATTTTCGTTGTGCCCGCATCCTGTTGAGCGGCATCGAACTGATGCACATGATCGCCAAGGGCCAAATGGAGGACCGTGGCATCGCATGCACTCATGCCGAGCAATTCTACTCACTGGCGGCATAAGCAATCCTCAGTATACTGCAGCCTGTTCCTCATCTTGCCCTTAACGCGACAAACCCGATATTTGAACCGATCATTATCGGATGAGGCTTCCTCCCTTCGCACCGCGCGAGCTCGCATTCAACACGGGATGCGCTGACGCATACGTACTTCCAGAATGCGTTGAGGGTCAGATAGAGACGATACAACTCGGCGCTGGGTGCCTGCCGAAACGAGTTAAGAATGCCCACGAATGTGAAGGCTTTTAACGTATAGGTCAGCGCAACCCGTCGTGAACGGAGGCGCGTGCGGCGCGAAGCGTTCGCTCAACAATTCTGTGAACAAAAGCTTTTTCAGTCCGAGGTTTTTAACGGATAGATTCGGGCGGCAAATTAACGAGGCACTCTCAGCAAATGTAAAAAAGCGGAAAAGCAACTTCCGTTGCGCGAGTTGCTGCATTGGGCGGAACAGCGATATCAAAGCCCTTCTTGCGCTTGCTGGGCAATGGCTGAGACGATCATCCTCTCGAGTCGCTCAACTGCCGCCTTCACCACACCCAGACGCACTTCCCTCAGTTGTCGGTCGTGCTTGTTGATTACCGAGGGCAGCGGCTCCAGCAGTGTTTCCGGCACGGTCCAATCACCGGTCGCCTTCCCGCGATCCAAGAGCGCAAGTACTTCTCGTTCGACTTCTTTGACAAATGACAAATCGAGTAGCCCGTGCCCCGCTTCTGTCATAAAACTGGTTAGCAGCACCGCTTGTGCAACTGTCTTGACCTCCCTCGATGTCGCTCGCTGGCCGCGCATTCCCTCGAAGGCAAGGCGCGATTGAAGGCACATTGCGTCGGAATCGCGCTGAGGCATTGGCAGGAATTGGGTTTTTGAGTTCGTGCGTGGCCGTTTGGCCGGCTTACGTTTCTTCGTGGTCGGCATGACAGTCTCACAAATCAACTTTCGTCGATGTTACCAAACGCTAAAACCCACGTACGTTCTATTTGCGTTTCACCGTTGAGACTCCCGCAGCCATCTGACTCGACAACTTCTACGTCAAAACGCTAGACAACTGTACAAACATACAGCACGAGTTACCCATGGGAGCATTTACCCCGAG
>NZ_FCOL02000385.1 GCF_001544515.1 Caballeronia terrestris | reverse complement strand
CATTGCGAAGCGCACAGTATGGGAGGCATACCAGCAGGTCAAGGCCAACCGTGGGGCTGCAGGCATCGACGATGAAACTATTGCCGAGTTCGAGCAGAACCTGTTGAAGAATCTGTACAAGCTGTGGAACCGGATGTCGTCGGGATCATATCTCCCACCCCCGGTCAAGCAGGTGGAGATTCCCAAAGCATTGGGAGGCACGAGAAAGCTGGGTGTGCCGACGGTAATCTCATAATGCACCTCTCACAGTTGAGTGTAGGTATGTTGCCGCTGTAGATGCCCTGAAGTGCGCACCCAATCCTCTAGTTGCCGTTCCTTGGCGGCATCCAGCGTGACCCACCACGGGCCCCGCCCATCGAGCTTGCGGGCCTGGACTACCTGGCGCTCGATCCAGTAATACACGACGTGTGGACTGACTTGCAGCCGATGAGCGAGCTGCTGTACTGTGAGCTCGTCTGGCCGCTTGAAGCAGGTTACTTCAATTCGATACCGGTAGCGGATCCATTTGACCATTTCAAGCGTGAACGATTTGCCAGTAGAACTGCGTAAACCTTCCTGATTGAGGTGCGCCACGATTTGCCGGTCAGGCAGATGCTGCGATAGTTCACGCACCCGCTCGACGAACGCGGCGGGGTAAGCATCGCATCGGCAGCCGGCTTGGGCAAGTCCACGGTGATATCAGTACACGCGCTGCCCTGCCAGCGGATATGCAGCACCGCTTGTCTCGTGGCGGACCGTCTCTCGACCGTGATGTCCCGGATGAGCAGTCGCAACATGCGCTTGCGATCCTTCGCTGATGTGGTCGGCGCCCGCCAGAGGCGCGGCAGATTGCGCGCTAGCGCGAGGACTTGAGCTTTCTGTTCGGACGTGGCGACGAGTGCCTTCTGGTTCCGGAACCGGGCGGCTTCCGTCCTGATCGCCTCGAGGTGAAGCATCGCGTCATTCCAGCGCCGCTCGAGGGTACCCGCGACCAGACGGTTGGCCGGGTCGCATTCCTGGTAGCGACGTTCAGCGAGTGCGACCTCATACTCGGCGCGTTCGATGCGCATGTGCCACTGGCGCATGATGGCATGATCGCGTTGCTCGAGTTCGCTCAGGGCGGTCACGGCGAGCTCGAGTTCGGCTGGCTGCAGGGCGGTGAATACCGCCTCGCCAATTGCGTTGTCAAGTAGTTCGCTGCGCATGCTCATGCAATCGGTCGTCGCCAGCCCCTCGCGGCGGCGAGCACTGCATAAGTACAATGGATAAAGGCCGCCGTTACCTTGGTAGCGAACGGTCAACGCCCGACCACAGCAGCCGCATATCAGCAGTCCCTGAAGCAGCGCCAATCCTTCACGCGCCGCACCACTGAGCACGGTACCTTCGCCGTTGGTCCTGTTGTGCGCCAGGCGGTCCTGGTTGCGCTCAAATTCCTCCGGGGTGATATATCCATCATGATGGTCTGGCAGATGAACTCGCCACTCTGCCTTCGGAAC
>NZ_FCOL02000384.1 GCF_001544515.1 Caballeronia terrestris | reverse complement strand
GTGCTTTACCAGTTCGCTGAAGCGGGCTTCGAGGAGCGGGATCGTCGAGTACTCGTCGACTATCGGCAGTGGCTGTCCGAGGAGCGCCATATTCTTCTCGATCGTACACAGAAGACTTCACTCTGAAGGTCATGTGCATTGGCAGCGTCGGCACCCGCTGCAGAGAAACGCTGGAAGCAACTTCTGCAGCGCCCCGTTCGGCTTCTACCTGCGCAGCCGGATACCGACGCATCACCTCAGCGAGTATTCGACCAATGCCATCAAACTGACGACCGGTCTAAATTTTCGCTTGCCGAACTTGTACCGATCACTGACAAGACCGGCTTTTTAGGGCCGTCGGAACAATCTGCAGATTGGAACCGTTGCGGCGCTCATAGTTTGTCCTTCGCGTTGCGGACATAGGACCAAGGTCCAATATCCGCTAGCCTTACCCCGTCATAACCTGAATCTAAGTGTAGAACCGGTTCGCGTTCTGCGGTTCCTGCACAGGGAATATTCCATATGAGCAAAGTCAAGCCATTCGTCGCAGTAGTCGATCATGACGAATCGGTGCGACCTGCCATCAGCGGCTGTTGAGTTCGGCTCGGCTTTTGGCTGACACGTTCAAAACGGGCGACGAGTTTCTGGCGATGTTCGATTCCATTCCGTCATATCGGCCAGCTTGCATCGTGCTCGACGTGCAGGTGCCGGGCCTGAACGGCCGTGAAGTTCAACAGCGACTGGCGAGTAACGGCATTCCAGTGATTCTTATAACGGCACACGACGAGACCAATGTTCGTCAGCAGTCTTTGTCAGCGGGCGCTGCGACGTATCTGCGCAAACCCCTTAACGACGAAGTCTCGATAAAGGCGGTGCGCACCGTTTTCAACCTGGTCCATGGACCGTGATTAAGCCAGCAGAACATTCACTTCGCAAGCTCGGCACGGCGTCCCTGCGCGAGTTTTCTCGACGCGGTACCAGTCATCTGGAAGGGTGATGCGCGATTCAGTTGAGTACGCAGGGACTGGTGAGGAGTGGTAGCTCCAGAGCCCAGTGGCACTTTGTCCGCTCGGCCCCCATTATTAAACCGATCCGGGCACGAGCGCGACGTGGACATGCTGGATACCGTAACGCCATTTCTGAATGGAGCACGAGTCATGACCAAGACCCTTCGGCTTATTCTCGCGATCCCGCTTGTACTGTTCTTGGTGGCGTGCTCGACACAGCAGACGTCGACCACCGGAAGCGACCCGGAACTTGAGGGGAAGGCACGTGTGGCCTTACAGAGGCTGAACGACGCCGCGCCGAGGACCCGCGACCTGCTGGCGAGGTCGAAAGCGGTTCTTGTGTTCCCTGACATCGTGAAGGCAGGTTTACTTCTCGGTGCGCAAGGGGGCAATGGCGTGATGTTCGACCCCAATGGGCAAGTACTTGGCTACTACAACAACTCGGCCGCCTCCTACGGCTTGCAAGCCGGCGCGCAGACGTTCTCGCAGGCCATGTTCCTCATG
>NZ_FCOL02000383.1 GCF_001544515.1 Caballeronia terrestris | reverse complement strand
CGTTCGGTGCCGACGACAAACATCGGCTGCGCGATGTCGGATAACGCAACTGGACGCCCGCCGACGCAATAGCGTCCTTCGGCGAGATCGTTATGCAGAAAGAGTTGCGTCAGATATTCACTGTGCATGCGATACGGCATGCGCGTCGTGTCCGCGTTCCATGCCATCAAGTCACTCGGTTTGGATCGACGCCCGAGCAGGTACTCGCTCATCACCCGCGACCAGATCAGGTCGCGCGCGTTGAGTAACTGAAAGGCGGCGGCCATCTGTGCACCATCGAGAAAGCCTTGTTCCCACATTAAGGAATCGAGCGCAGCGAGCGCACTTGCGTCGATGAAAAGACCGAGCTCTCCGGGGTCCGTGAAATCCGTCTGAGCAGCGAGAAGCG
Source organism: Caballeronia terrestris (assembly GCF_001544515.1). Lineage (GTDB taxonomy): Bacteria > Pseudomonadota > Gammaproteobacteria > Burkholderiales > Burkholderiaceae > Caballeronia > Caballeronia terrestris. The sequence goes on along the minus strand of NZ_FCOL02000383.1, from coordinate 1,112 downwards.
TGACGGTACGCAGCTCGCCTGCGCGGCCGTCTCGCGCCAGGGTTGCGGCAGCGATCGCGAGGAGCGTGCCACCGAGGCAGTAGCCAACCGCGTGCACCGCTTCGCCAGAACACCGAGCGCGGACTTCGTCGAACGCGGCGAGCAATCCATGTGACAGGTAGTCATTCAGCCCGACATCTCGCGCTTCGGCGCCGGGGTTGCGCCACGAGATCGTGAAGACCGTGTAGCCCTCGCCGACCAGGTAGCGAATCAGCGAATTGTGCGGCTGCAGGTCGAGGACGTAGTACTTCATGATCCACGATGGCACGATCAAGAGAGGCTCGCGGGCCACTTGCGCAGTTGATGGCGAATATTGCAGCAGCTCGCACAAGCTGTTACGCCAGACGACCTTGCCCGGCGTGATGGCGACGTTGCGGCCTGGAACGTAAGGGCTTCGCCGGATGTGCTCGCCTCTGGAACGAGTGGAGTAGTCTTCAAGATCCTCGATCCAGTGCCGCGCGCCTGCGGTGAAATTCGCGCCATCGCTGCGAATCGCAGCTTCGAGCACGACAGGATTTGTCAGCGCGAAGTTGCTCGGCGCGAACGCGTCGAGCATCTGGCGCGCGAGAAAACTCACCACTTGTTCGTGATGCCTGTCGACACCGAGCACGCCGGTAGTTGCGTCCTGCCACCACTGCTGCACTTGCAGAAAGGCATCGCGGTATGCGCTAAATGGCCAGCGCTGCCACGCGGACGCTGAGAAGCGCGGGTCGTCCGTCGGCACGACGGGCCCCGGCGGCCTGTTCCGAGTAGCGTCCCGAGCGAGATCCATACACTTGCCGGGTGAAACCGCCAGATGCAATGCCCAGTCGAGCCACGCCAGACAGATCGAAGCGGGAGAGAGCCCGGATGTGGTCGCGGCGACCATCGCGTGTGCAGCACGATCCAGCGCATGATCCTTGACATTCGTGCGTGGCCGTCCGCAATCGCTTTGTGGCGCCGGAAACGGTGCTGTCGTTTCAGTGAGGTCACGTCTCATACGTATGGCTCGTCGTCGATGTCATTGCATGTGCATACCGCCGTTGATCGCGAGGTCCGCGCCCGTGATGAAGGCAGCGTCATCGGAGCAGAGA
>NZ_FCOL02000382.1 GCF_001544515.1 Caballeronia terrestris | reverse complement strand
GTCTCTCTATTGATCCAGTCCTCGTCATCTACTCGCACATTACCAGTCATTATCTTTCCATAGGATGACTAATCTATACGAGGTTAACATAACTTCTCTTGGAGTTGTGGGTAATTGCAAGCGACGTGAGACGCATACGGATCTGTGCACTGGACACGATTCGCCCGGACGCCGGCTCGCCAGTTTCGTGCTTTGCGCGACCGGGCCATTCGGCGTCATGTTGCTGCCTGCGGTCATAGCCGTGTTGCTGCTCGGAAAGTCGCGAGGGCGCCTGTCTCTCGCGCCTTATTTCCTTGCATGTGCGTTGCAGCTTTCGGCCTACGCGACGGGTCATGCGCCAGCGCACGCAGCCTCGTTCGCGGGTTTTCACTGGATCGCGGATTATCTTCGTGGCGCGCTCTACGAGGTGTTCTGGCCGCACGCCGTCAGGGCAGATGCGCCCCCGCCGTTTCGCGTCGCGATCATCGTCGCGCTGGGTTCGCTTGCCTGCCTAAACGGGCGGAACGCGACACGAGTCGCGGCGCCCCTCTTCGCGTTGGCGGCCATGCTATGGGTCGTCGGCGTTTTCCGGCAAGGCACGCCGGATGAACTCGTACATTGGCAGGCTATGGCGCACGTTATGTTTTTCTGCCGGAACTATGCATGGCCGTCGGCTTGCTGTTCGCCATCGCGCGAGGGAGGACGTGGATCGGCAGAGGAGCCGCGGTCTTGTTGCTGCTCGGCATGATGCTGAAGCCGGCCGTGATATCTTCTTCCGCCGCGGATTCGACGGTCGTTTCGCGCGATGGCGACGTGGTCCATTTCGCGTTTCCGCCCGCAAGCGCGCTCAGCATTGCGGCGAAACATTAATGAACAGGCGCTGTTGCGCTGCGCCGTGGCAGACAGGCGAATCGCACTAGACGCCGCATCAACCGCGTTTCAACGACCCTCTCAGACATGCCAGATCCCGTTATCCATGCCCCGGGCATTCCAGTTCTTCTAGTCGGACTTGTGGCTTTCGGACTGGCGACCGCCATCGTCCGCGCTTCGGCGTTCTACTCCACCCTGGTTGCGAAGGAAATCTCGCAAAAGCGCTTTCACGCGATCGACGGCTTGCGCGGCTATCTGGCGCTAGGCGTCGTGTTTCATCACATTATTATCAACCTTCACTATTATCAAACGGGCGTGTGGGGCCTGACCGCGTCGAGACTGACGACGTTTCTCGGCCGCGGATCGGTGGCGTTTTTCTTCATGATCACGGCTTTTCTATTTTGGAGCCGCGCCCTCGATGCGCTCGGACACCTGGACAGCTATCGCTTCTACGTGTCGCGTCTGCGTCGCATGGTGCCGATGTATGTGGTCAGTGCGGCGCTGGTTATCTTCACCGCACTCGCGCTGACACACTTTCATCAGGGCGAAAGCATTTCAGACCTGATTCGCCATACTTAGTCGGTCTTGCAGAATCGCGCGAAGCCAAGCGCAGCGTGCGGATAGGTGCAGATAAGCAGTTGCGAAACTCCCAG
>NZ_FCOL02000381.1 GCF_001544515.1 Caballeronia terrestris | reverse complement strand
CACGTGTAAACCAGCGGGATCAACGCCCGGTGAAGCGGGCCTCGCGACGCTCGGCAAAGGACCGGATCCCTTCCCTGAAGTCCTGCGACGCGAAGACCTCCTCTCGAATCTGCGGGATGGCGGCAATCGCTGCCTGCTCGCCGTGCTCGATATAGGTCAGAGCCGCTGCCTTGGTCGCACGCAGGCCGATCGGCGCGACCTTGCAGATCGCCCGGGCAATCTCCATCGCGCGCTCGCGGTGCCGACCGTATGGATGCACTTCCTGGACGAAGCCGCAGCGGTACGCCTCCTCGGCGGAGAATTCGTCACAGAGGAACAGGTGGTACATCGCATTGCCCCAGCCCGTGCGGGTCAGGTAACGGTAGTGCGCGCCACCCAGCGGCGCGATGCCGCGTTTCGATTCCATCTGGCAGAAGCGAGCGGTGTCGGCTGCAATCACGATGTCCGAGGCCAGCATCTGCTCGATGCCGATCGTATAGGTAATGCCATGGACCACCGAGATCAGCGGCTTGCGATTGGGCATGTCGAGTCCGGCAGTGGTGTGCTCGCCGGCGGGGTCGAGAACTGCCGCCCACAGGTTGTCGTCGTCGTCGAACTCGGTCAGCCGCTGCGAGAGCTGTTGCATCATCTCCGGGGTGAAGGCGTTCTTCTTGGCCGTGTTGTCGACCGAGATGATTGCGATATGATCCTCGATCGTCATGCGGACTTCGGGCGTCGTTGCTGCGTTGCTCATGATGGTCTCCTTCGCTCAGGTGGATTGGCACTTCGCATGGGGATTAAATATAGCCGGATGAAATCAGACGGCAGTCACCCCGCCGTCCACAGCAAGAATCTGGCCGGTAATGTGCTTGCCTGCGTCACTGGCGAATAGCAGGGCTGCGCCCTTGAGGTCGTCGTCATCACCGATGCGCTGCAGGGGCGCGCGCTCCGACAGTTTCTCGATGCCGACCTTCTCGATCGTTCCTCTGGTCATCTTCGACGGGAAAAAGCCCGGCGCGAGCGCATTGACGGTGATGCCGTACGGCCCCCACTCGCTGGCAAGCGCACGGGTGAAATTGACGACTGCACCCTTGCTCGTGTTGTAAGCGATGGTCGGCTGGCCCGTGGGACCGTTGCCCCTGAGGCCGGCAATTGAGGCGAGGTTGATGATGCGGCCATAGCGATTGGGGATCATCGACAGCTTCCCGATCTGCTGCGTGAGCAGGAAGATCGCCCGTACGTTCAAGTTCATGACCTTGTCCCAGGCGGAAAGCGGATGGTCAGCCGTGGTCGCGCCCCACGTGGCGCCGGCATTGTTGACGAGGATGTCGACCTTGCCCAGGCGTTCCATCGCTTCGTTGGCAAGGCGCTCGACATTGTCCTCGCTTGCGTTGTCTGCCGCGATCCAGCTTGCGTTCACACCCAGGCCGGTCAGATGCGTCTGGGCGGACTGAAGCGCGTCCGCCTTGCGCGCCGAGATCACCACACGGGCCCCTTGCGTGCCAAGCGCCTCGGCAATCTGCAG
>NZ_FCOL02000380.1 GCF_001544515.1 Caballeronia terrestris | reverse complement strand
AAGGCGCGAGACCCCGAGATGCATCAGACACGAAAAGGCAAGCAGTGGTACTTCGGGATGAAAATTCATGTGCGACCTGAACGTCGCTTGAGTTTCTGTCTAACTCAACGAGCAGTTCGTTGTGATTAAACCGGTTGTTCCATCAACCGTTCCCTACCCAGACATGCGGCGCCGGTAACGACGCGGTGTGAAGCTCTGGGGACAATGTAACCGCCGATAGTTTCGGTACGCCGACCCGCGAGGGAAAGCGGAATCTGCCAGCACACGGGTGGTGAGGGGCTAGGGACGAGTGGCAACGACCAACATATGTGAACCTCTGATAAACGTCGTCATCATTCTACAAGCCAAATGTGCTGATAGGCTTGGGCCAAAATGGCACGCGGCAAGGTATGGTCTCTGTGAACTAGGCCATCGTGGACAAGACGCCGCCGGCGGATAGGAGGGGTCCGCCCCACTCTGAAATTCATGCGGAACAGGGTAAGTCCGTAGCACTGCCGGCAACGGCAGGCGAACCGCAAGGAACGCTGTTAGCGCTGCGGATAGAGGATTGCGGAAAAAGCGAACGCCCGGCTGTAATGGTCGAGATACGGGCTGAAACATCGTCCGACGCGAAAGCGGGCAGACTTCCGCGTGGTCATTCATGGCGAGAGAACTTGATTAATCGTTACACGAGGGAAAGCAGATGACGGCAACCGGAGGCATTGCGCAAGCAGAGGCCATCGGGGCTGGTGCGCCCTCGCGCCCCACCCGCATGTGGCTTCAGGCCGATTGGCCTCGCATCAAGGATGAGGTGAAGCGACTCCAGGCGCGTATCGCCAAGGCAACCAAGGAAGGCAGATGGGGCAAGGTCAGTGCCTTGCAGCGTCTGCTGACCCGCTCGTACAGCGGCAAAATGCTAGCCGTGAAGCGAGTGACTGAGAATCGTGGCAAGAGAACGCCGGGTATCGACGGCAAGCTCTGGTCGAATCCGGCGGCCAGATGGAAAGGGATGGAAGCAATGCAACATCACGGTTACCGTGCGTTGCCGCTTCGGCGCATCTACATCCCCAAGAGCAATGGCAAGAAGCGTCCGCTCGGAATTCCCCGCATGCTATGCAGAGCAATGCAGGCGCTATGGAAGCTCGCGTTGGAGCCCATCGCGGAGACCTTGGCGGATCCAAACTCGTACGGGTTTCGGCCCGAACGCTCGACTGCCGATGCTATCGAATGCTGCTTTACCACTCTGGCCAAGCGTAAGTCGCCGGAGTGGATTCTGGAAGGAGATATTCGTGGTTGTTTCGATAATTTTAGCCACGACTGGATTCTTCAGCACATTCCGATGGATAAGGTTGTCCTGCGACGATGGCTGAAGGCCGGATTCATCGACGAAGGAACCCTGTTCGCGACTGAGGCGGGGACACCGCAAGGGGGCATTATCTCGCCCGTCATCGCGAATATGACGCTGGACGGACTGGAGGCGGCAGTAGATGCAAGCGTGGGACCGACGGAACGCGCACGCCGAAAGT
>NZ_FCOL02000379.1 GCF_001544515.1 Caballeronia terrestris | reverse complement strand
CGCTCATTCCGGGCGGCCTCCATCCAATGGCAGACGCACCGAATGACTACTTTCAGTTTTCTTGACGACTATGGCGAAGGGGCACATCCTGACCCAGATCATGGACCTGAACCTCATCGGCTTGTTTGTCGAGATCGTCGAATCGCGCAGCCTCAGCGCCGCCGCGCGCAAGCTCGGCATGACGCGCGCGAACGTCAGCCAGCGGCTCAAGCTCCTGGAACGCGAAACGGGCACGCAACTGCTGCGCCGCTCCACGAGAAACTTTGAACTGACGCAAGCCGGGCACACGCTCTATGACTGCGGCCGGCGCATGCTGGAAGACCTGAATACGGCTCGCGCATCGATCGAGAGCCTCGGGCAAACCTTGATCGGCCGCGTTCGCATCAGCGTGCCCACTGGATTCGGTCGGATGTTCATCGGATCGAAGCTGCGCGAATTCGCGCGTATGCATCCGGGCATCACGCTCAATGTCACCTTCAACAACCGGATCGAAGATCTGATCGCCGCGGAGGTCGACGTCGCGTTGCGGATCACGCGGACCCCGCCGTTGGATTGCGTGGCGCGCAACATCTGCCCGATCGACTGGAACTTGTACGCCTCGGGCGGCTATCTGGAGAAACATGGTCCAATCGAACGTCCGGCGGACCTCGAAGGGCATACGCTGGTCGCGGCGCCGCACCCGGACCGGCGCGTCACGATGACGCTCACGCATCGACATGACGAGGCTGATGTCCACGCCATCACAATGCAGCCCGCGCTGCAATCGTCCGACTTTCCCTTTCTGGCGGAGGCGGTGTGTGAGGGCATGGGTATCGGGCTTTTGCCGGCCTATGTGCCGTATGCGAGCGCGACTTGTGGACTGGTGCACGTGCTCCCCCAATATCGTGTCGCGGGACCGCAAGATGTGCTGTATATCGTGACGCTGCCTAATCGCTATCCGTCGCCGGCGACGCAAGCGCTGATTGACTATCTGCGTGCGGAGATCATATCCCTCGCGCAAATCTGGTCCTGAAGAGGCCGGTTTTCTTCGCTTCGCCTCATCGACAACAACTAAACGTCAACTTTCAGTTAACAGTGCGTCAAGCACCAGTTGGATTGTCAATGCAATAGCGGCCTTCCACAATCGTCCTAACCAGACACATGGAGACAAGGGCGATGTCCCAAGAAACATCTAGCGACGTCATCAAACGAGAACTGCGCGGTCGCATTCTCGTGGTGCGCGTAGACCATCCACCCGTCAACGCCCTCGCTGCGCGCGTGCGATATGAACTACAACTTGCGATCGAAGCGGCTGAAACGAATGCTGCTGTTGATGCAGTGCTGCTGATCGGCGCGGGGCGCAACTTCATCGGCGGTGCGGACATCCGCGAGTTCGGCAAGCCGCCGCTTCCTCCCACGCTCCCCGACGTGTGCAACCGGATCGAAGCGAGCCGCAAGCCTGTCGTTGCGGCGATCCACGGTGCGGCGCTGGGCGGCGGCCTCGAGATCGCTCTCGCGGCACACTATCGC
>NZ_FCOL02000378.1 GCF_001544515.1 Caballeronia terrestris | reverse complement strand
GCGACCGCGATCAGTATCCGGGCGGCGGCTGAACCGGCATATACACCACGCCGCTGCTCCCATAACCCGCCGCGTACCAGGTCGAGCCACATTGATAGTACGACACGTCCTTAACCGCGACCGGAGCCACGTTGCACGGCGGTCCGGCGGGCGCGGGTGCCGGCGCAGCGACGACGACGGTGGTGGGTGCGGGGGGCGGTGTAGTTGCGGCCGTGGCCGCACCCACCACCATTGCGCCGGCTACGAATCCGACCGCCGCAGAACCGCCGTCCCAGTCCGAGTTGGAGCAGTTGTTGCAATTACCATTGCCATTGTAGTTGTTCTGCATGTTGCTCACGGTCGTAGCACGCGTGTTCTGCATCTCCTTAGCGGTGGATTGGCGCGCACTCTGGTTTTGGCTGCTCGTTTGTGCCGCCGCGGTCTGGCGCGTGCTCTGGTTCTGGTTCGACGTAGCCTGGCGCTGCGCCTGGTTCTCGCTCGTGCTCTTCTGGCGGTTCGCCTGGTTCTGGCTGGAGGTTGCCTGCATCGAGCTTGCCGTACTCTGGCGCGCACTCTGATTCGCACTCGAAGTTGAAGTCGCTGTAGCTTGGCGCGAGGTCTGCCTTTGTTGGGCTGTTGCCTGCTGGTTGCCGCCAGATCGTGAAGCACCTTGCGCTGCGGTTGTGCCGCCGGAAGACAGGCCACCAGCCGATGCCGCTCCGCCGCGGGAATAGCCTCCATCTCCACCACCGCCACGGGCGCCGCCGCCTCTCTCGCCTCGTGCATCCACCTGATTGATCAGCCCCAGCGTGAATACTGCGGCGACCAATGCCGTAATGGCATGGTCCGACGATCCTGTTTTCATCATTTGGCTCCCGTCTTCGCAGACGACTGGCGAGCCGTGGGCGACGCACGCGGAAGCTGTGCCGCGAACGCGACTTTTTGCAAGCCATCGGGAATTTGTGCCGAGAACGTCGCATCGTTTAGCTCGGGCGCAAGATTCCAGTCTACAAATTCTGCCCAGAACTGAGGCTGGCCCACCGCATTTTTGTAAGTCAGTACGATCCGTTGCAGCAGAGGCTTGTCGCCATCTGCTATCCAGACCTGAAAATCCACCGTGTCGGTACGCGCGGCTAGATGATAGGACGCAGTGCCGTAGATACTCGTCTTCTCCACATAGTCTACCGACCGGACCCGGGCTTGCAATTCTTTAGGCAGCCCGTTCAACAGGAGCGCCGCGAGCGGCAGGCGCATGCCGAGATCCTTGACGAAGTACACGATGCTCTCGTCCAGCGTGCCTGGTTGCGGCGCCGTCGCATAGACTTTGCTGGCGAGGTCGACCAGAACGATCTCTTTCCCGGTGAGCACGACGAGCGTTTTTGCGCCATCGCTGCGCTCGCTTTCCATGCGCATGCGATCGGGCCGGCTCAACGTAACGGTGCGGTATTCGCCGAATTCGATTTTCTGCCCGGATGGCTGCACGGCGTCGTACCCGCTGCGCACACCGACACGAAAGCTCGGCGTCCCGCCAAGGAA
>NZ_FCOL02000377.1 GCF_001544515.1 Caballeronia terrestris | reverse complement strand
GCGCCGACCATTGTGAACAACGCCGAGACACTGGCACACGTACCGGGGATCTTGCGCCACGGCGCGCAGTGGTATCGAGAGCTCGGCGTAGGGAATGCAGCCGGAACCAAGCTCTACTCGCTCTCGGGCGACGTCTTGCATCCAGGTCTGTACGAGCTTCCGATGGGCACGAGCCTCGCGACGCTCGTCTTTCAGCATGGCGGCGGAATGCTTCAGGGCAAGGAGTTCAAGGCGGTCTTTACGGGTGGTCCCTCGAACACCTTGCTGACGAATCGCGACCTCGATGTTGCACTGGACTTCGACTCGGTGCGGCTGCGCCGTTCGCGTCTCGGGACCGGTGCGATGATCGTCGTGTCGGAAGGCACCAGCATCGTTCGCAAGGTCGCTGAGTACGTGAGCTTCTTTGCCCAGGGTTCGTGCGGCCAGTGTCCACCCTGCAAGGGCGGCACTTTTCAGCTGATGCGACTTCTCAATCGCCTCGACACCGGTCGCGGTGTGCGCGCCGATCTGGAGGCGTTGGAAAACCTGTGCCGTATCCTTCCCGGTAGCGGTCGCTGCGGTCTCATCGACGGCGCGGTGACGGTGGTGGAGAGTTCCGTCAGCCAATTCCGAGAGGAGTATGAGGCGCTTCTGATGGCATAGGCGTTGACGCCAATACCAATTTAATTCCCAGGCCAAAGTTCGTGTGAATTCGCCGCACTAGATTCCGAGTCGCAGATCGCGGGACCGGTCTTCTCGGAAGCAATGGTTCAATGCATTCGCGGCATACGGATCAATCGGTCAATCGGACGTCGAATCCAACGATGCTTGCCGGTCGCCCCCTCGACAGGCGATTGTCAGATCGGCGCACAGAGTCTGCTAAGACCGTCATGGTGCGACACTTGTCGCACTATGACGGCCAATAACGTGAACGCCGCTCCGGCGAAACGCGGCCGTCGGTCTCGCCGATGGCTTCAACCATCGCCACCGAACGGAGGCGGACCCACTTACCGTCCCCATCGAGCGCTTTACGCGGTCTATGGTCTGCAACGGCTTATGAGATTAGTGTCCGCGCGAGTTCAAAGTAATACGAAACAAGCTGAGCCACGCGCCTCTTTTTGGGCCGCGCTCATCCGTTAGCACGATCGACACTAGGCGACGCGCCGGAGCGGGGCGGCCACAAGTGACCCCTTGGCGGTCGGCGCGAACAGCGTTAGTTAATGCCGTCACCAATAACACCGCTTTCCCTATTGCGCTTGCCTCGCTGCTCATAGACCGCTAGCCGCTTGACGTGCCCCGCCGCTTTGTCACAAAGCACGCGTACGCTGGGTGTCGTCCCACTCTGCGAACCCGAAGGTCGCGACAGTGCATGCGCTCGCCCTAGAACCGATGACGGATGCCCGCCGTCACTTCGACCTGATTGCTGGTCGATGAAGGCGCGCTCAATCCATTGATGAACGCCACCCCCAGTGCGGTGTTCTGGCTCGTGCTGACTGACTGATAGACACCTTGCAGATACAGATCCGTGCGTTTGGA
>NZ_FCOL02000376.1 GCF_001544515.1 Caballeronia terrestris | reverse complement strand
AGAAGGTGCGCCACTCGAGGTTGTAGATTACAGCTCCGGCGCACTGCCCCCGCTCGTCGGAAAGCAGTTCGACCACCGGGCAGCGGTTCCATACGTCGATGCGTGGATCGAGGTCCACCGCCTCGCGCAGCACCCGCATCATCTCCAAGCCCGTGTAGTCCCGATAGGAGAGGATGCGCGCGGCGGATGCGCCGCCGGGCTTCTTGCGCAGAAGGTTGCCGCCGATGGGCCGGTCCTCCTCCTGATCGAACATCATGCCGAGCTGGATCAGCCAGCGAATCACATCGGGGCCGTCCATCACCATCTGTGCAACGAGCTCGGGCACGCCGCAGAAATGCCCGGCGCGCAAGGTGTCCTCGAAGTGAACTTGCGGGCTGTCGTCTTCTCCAATGGCCGCCTGGATCCCGCCTTCTGCCATCACGGTATTGCTGTCGCCCAGGCGCAGCTTGGTAGCGAGGATCACTCGCGCGCCTTGATTCGCCGCGGTGAGCGCCGCAGCGCATCCGCCGCCGCCGCCGATGACCAGCACATCGGTACTCACGAGTTGCGCGCCGGCGATGTCGACATCGTCGATCAGCCCATTCGCCTGAAGGTAGCGCGCAAGATCCGGTTGACAGGGCTCGTTGCGGTTCACTCCGACGGTCAGTGCAACGTGCGCGTTGGGCCCGTGGTCGGGGTGATAGCCCTTCACGAGTTCATCGACGGAGGTCTCATCGCTGCGTACCGTGGGGATTGCGCCGCGACGGTAGCGCTTGTGCGCGTCCTCATAAGGAATTCCGGCGGGCATGATCTTTCGCCTCTATCAGCGCGGCGGCTGCGCGCCGGGCGCATCGAAATCAATCTTCATCTCGCCGTTTTCGATCTGTTGTAGCCGCCGCATGAGATTTGCCGGACGCAGCGAAAGCGCCGCGATCATTCGTCGCACGAACAGGCCGAGATGATTCGGCCGGATATGTTCGGGGCAAGCGAGCGTGCAGAGGTTGCACATGACGCATTCGTCGAAGACCTCGCTCGATGCGGCCAGCTTGCCTTCCACGGCGAGGTTCACGCCGCGCTGGACATCGAGGCCCTTCGGACAGGCGCGATCGCAGCCACTGCAGTGACGACATTGGGATGCTTCCGGGAATATCTCGGAGATCGCGTGCAGCGCCTGCCAGCTGTCGCTGACGTCCTCGATGCGATACACGTGGCGTCCCGAAGTGGTGAAGTAATCGAGGAAGGCGACCTGCATGCCGTCTTCGATCAGGGTCTCGCAAGCTAGCGCGGTCTTCACCTCCTGCTCGCCCCTGCGCCGGACCATGACGCGGCATGAACCGCATACTCCCTGGCCCATGCAGCCGACGCCCTCCACAAGCGTCTCGCCTGCATGCACGAAGGCCTGCAGGACCGAGCAGTTGGCCGGGGCCTCAACCTGCTGCCCTTCAATGCTCAAGCAAACCATCTTCTCGCACTATGTCCTTGCGCGGCACAGACACCGCACTGGCGTACTCACGGAAAACATCGTATAAACAATAGCAT
>NZ_FCOL02000375.1 GCF_001544515.1 Caballeronia terrestris | reverse complement strand
AGCTTGCGCGGCGTGATGATCGATCGTCGCGCAAGCTTTGACCGCGCGCGCCGCCGCGCTCATCCACACGGCGCGCGGCGATGCTTCACGCGAGGCCGTGGCCGCCGCCATCGTCGCGACGGCGGAGGCCAAGGTACTCACGACGAACTTCGCTGTGACCGCCGCGAACAAGCTGTTCGAGCTCGCGGGCACGCAATCGACGCTCGAAGCACACAACCTGGACCGCCACTGGCGCAACGCGCGCACTCACACGCTGCACGACAGCGTCCGCTGGAAGTATCACGCGGTGGGGCAATACGCGTTGAATGACTTGCTCTGCGATCCTTTCACCTACGCGCATCCCTACTCGCCGGTCGCCGGTTGAAAAACAAAGGGCGTGCATCGCGCACGCCCTCTTCTCTTCAATGAAGCCGGTCAGCGCGCAGCTACGGCCTGCCCGTCGTAGACCGGATTGAACTCCAGATCGACCTTGATCTCGTTCTTGATGTCACCGGAACGATAAAGCGTATCGGCGATGCGCTGCTCGCGCGCCACGAGCGACTTGTCGAGCGGATAGAACACCGAGCGTCCGTTCTCCGCCGAGAACTTCGCGCGCGCGGGGCTCTGCTTCATTTTCTCCAGGTAGATCTTCTCGACGGCCGGCACGTTCTGCGCCCACCACGTCCACGAGTTCTTGAGACGCCCGAGGAAGTCGCCGAGCGCGCGGCTCTTCGCCGGATCGCGCAAAACGTCGGTGCGTGCGGTGAACACCGACAACGCGGGGATATCCAGTTCGTCGCTCTTGATCACGACGCGCGCATCGCCCTTGTCGACTGCTTCCTTCACCGGGCCGTATCCACCCGAATAGACCGCGACCTGTCCCGCATTGAACGCGGATGCGGACACGTTGCCGTCGCCGAACTTGACGCTCTGGATGTCCTTCGGTTTCAGCCCGGCCTTGTTATACGACAGCACGTACTGCAAGTAATTGAAGCCACCGAAGTTGTAGCCCCACGTCTTGCCGCGCAAATCGGTGAGGCTCTTCACATCGGCCTCCTTGCGCACCACGGTGACGATCGGCGGATAGCTGCTGTCCGGATTGCGCCATCCCGCGATGATCTGCAGCGGCGCGGTCTCGGGCGTCCATGGCACGCGCGCGTTGCCCTGCTCGATGATGAGCGACGTATCGCCCATCAGGCCCACGTCGAGCACCTTCGAATAGAGTGCCGACAGTTGGGCCGCCGGTCCGGTGAGGACAGCCCACTTGACTTTATAAGGCGCGCCGTCGAGCACGTGCGACGCCTCGACGATGAGCGGCCACGCGGCGTCCTGCGTGCCTATCTGCAAGGTAAGCGGCTCGTCTTGCGCGAAGGCGGCGCTCGAGCCTGCCGATACGAACAGGCTCGCGACGATTAGGGCGGTAAAGCGTTTTCTGGTGCGCATGTGTGTTCGATGAGTGAAGGAAATCGTCATGCCGCGTTTCTCGACGCAGTCTGGAAAGCGTCCGCCTGGCCCACGCCGAGCGCGGCAAGCAGCCGGGTTC
>NZ_FCOL02000374.1 GCF_001544515.1 Caballeronia terrestris | reverse complement strand
CTTTTCTCCAGCGCGTTGTTGCACCCGGCGGTCCGCAGAATCCGACACCTTTTACTTGGCTCGCTTCCATTCGTTGATCGGGATGATCTCTCCGTCGGACGTCTTGACGGGGGACCCGGTCGTGGTCAGTTTGTCGCCGCTCAAGACGACCTTCTGCTTGCGAACTGCTCCGTCGAATGCCGGAGACGTACTGGACTCGACGTTATAAATTAGGGTGCTGGTGGACTCGTCGACTGTATATGTTCCGTAGTAGGCGAGGACAGGACCGATGGGCACGCGCGGATTGGCGACCGTCTTCGGGCGGTCCTTGCCCATGAGAAAGAACGCCACATGACCGGTGGGATCCAGCATGAGGTTGCCGGACGCCCAGGGAACGATTGTCTTGCCGTTGGCGAGCTTCTCCGATCCGGATGTCAAGGTCCAGGTGCCGACCACCTGCTGTTTCAGGTTCTGCGCACCCGCTGGAAACGCGGCGCCTGCGCACATAAAGGGCGAATAAGGTCTTTGTAACTGGGCCACGTCGATTCATCGCGCTTTCCGTACATCGTAATACGTGACAGGCAGCCTATGCGCCGAACACGGCCGAAATCGTTTCTGTTCCGGCCGCGAGGTCACTCAAAGGCATCACCCGTCGCCCGCACGTCCGTGCAGCAACGCGTGAAAGAATATTAGTGGTTTGTAACAGAAATGATAGCTTTACCGGCGCGCGGCGAGACATCCCGATGGTCTGCCACTTGTACACTATGCCACCGAGTGAAATGACGCCCACTTCGGTGCGGTTCTGCTGATGGTCGACTCGGCCGTCAGATTTTTCGACGCACGAACAGCAACCGGTGGCCGCGCTTGCATCAGGCAATGCGCGAGTATGGACATACCAATTCCGAATTCGCGATTTTTGCGAGCAGTACGGAGGCAGCCCGCTGGTCGTTGCCGCACCACCATCACTTGAAGTGACTTCCTCGCGCTGATAATAAGGCCGGACGGGTTCGCTGGGAGGTTAAAATACCAACGCTCGTCTAGTTCATCTACGGTATCTGAGTTTTTGCCCCGTGCTGTCTCGATGCGTCTCATAGTCGCCTGCGACGATGAACGACCTTGGTCACTGATTCCCGGGCGGGCGCGGTACGGGGACGGTTGTCACCATGTTCGGATGGGGGTTCCTCTCGTGTCCGGTTGAATAGTCGCGATTGCGTGCTTCAAAACCATTTGAACGCCGCTGGCTGCTGCGCGTCAAATGGAATGAACGCCCCCACCTACGAAATGGGTGACGCCGAAGAGGCGGACCCTCACGGGCCGACGGCATCAAAGTGCCCAATGGAAGATCATTAAGGTCTTCACAGGCTAACCGGAGGCTCCAAAATGAAGTATTCGACGGTCGGGGTGGACATTGCGAAGAACGTCTTCCAGCTTCACTGGGTGGATGCCGGCACGGGCGAGATTGTGAACAAGCAACTGAAGCGTGCCGCGTTCCTCGAGCATTTTGCGAATCGCGAACCTTGCCTCATCGGAATGGAGGCCTGCGGTGG
>NZ_FCOL02000373.1 GCF_001544515.1 Caballeronia terrestris | reverse complement strand
GGATTCGGGCTCGCCCTCCGCGCCGACCGTGCCGATCCCGCCAGCGTGCGCATCGATCACGCCCGCCGCGACGGGCGTCCCGGTGCGCAGGCCGAGCTCCGCGGCGGCGCTTGCCGTCAGGCCGCTCCCGAGCGGCGTTCCCGGGTCGACAACGCTCTGGCCGATGCGCGCAAAGGCTTCGTCCGCCAGCACGCTGAGCCCGACGCTGCGGAAGTAGCTCTCGTCCCAGCGCCGTTCGTGCGCCAGATAGGTCCATTTGCAGGTGACCGTGCACGTCGATCTGGACAGATCGCCGGTCGCGCGCCAGGTCAGGAAGTCGGTCAGGTCGAAGAATTGCCACGCGGCCGCGAAGACGGCCGGCCGATTTTCGAGAAGCCACAGGAGCTTCGGTGTTTCCATCTCCGGAGAGATCTTGCCGCCCACGAATTTCAGCACCTCGTGGCCCGTGGCGTTGATGCGCTCCGCCTGCTCCAGCGCGCGGTGGTCCATCCAGACGATGATATCGCGTTCGGCTTGTTCCGATGGGCCCACGGGCAAAGGCCGCCCTCCCTCTCCCAGGACGACGAGCGAGCAAGTGGCATCGAAGCCGATGCCGGCGATCTGATCGGGCGACACCTTCGCCTGCGACAGCGCGTCCTTCACGGAACGGCACACGGCGCTCCAGATCTCGCCGCTCGACTGCTCGACGATGGAGCCGCTCGCATGGAACAGCGTGATGTCATGCTTGGCCGAAGCCAGCATGCGGCCGGCCGGGTCGAAGACGCCGGCGCGGGCGCTGCCCGTGCCCACGTCCACGCCGATGACATAGCGCGGGCTTTCCGCCGCACCAGGGGTCGGGCTTTCTGAGGTCATAGCTCACTGCCTGTTGTTGGATAAATTTCGGGCCGATGGACCGCACCTGTCGCGCGATTCAAAGATCGACGCTGTTCGGAAGGATAACCAGATCGCGGATGGTCACGTTGCGCGGCCGCGTCAGCATGAAAAGTACCGCATCGGCGACCTCTTTGGGCTGCATCAGGCTGCCCGAGGCGAGCGCCTCGTCCATCTTCGCCTTCGGCCAGTCGTCGAGCAGCGCTGTCACGACCGGCCCCGGCGCCACCGCGCCCACCCGCACGCCATGCTTCGCGAGCTGGCGGCGGGTCGTGTGGACGAAGGCCTGCACCGCGAATTTGGAGGCCGTGTAGATCGGCTCCCACACTACCGGGACGATGCCCGCGATCGAACTCGTGAAGATGATGTCGCCCGATTTCTGCGCGACCATGTGCGGCAGCACGGCGTGAACCGATCGGAACGCAGCGTTGACGTTCAGGTTCAGCACACGATCCCACTCGTCCGGATTGCCATCGAGCACGTCGCCGCCGATATAGGCGCCGGCGTTCGCATGAAAGATGTCGAGGCCGCCGGCCAGATCGAGGATTTTCGGCAGCAACGCGGAAACCTCCGACGGCTGCAGCAGATCCACGACCAGTGGCAGCGCGTTCGGCCCCAGTTCCGCGCAAAGCTGCTCCAGCCTGTCCTTCGCACGGTCC
>NZ_FCOL02000372.1 GCF_001544515.1 Caballeronia terrestris | reverse complement strand
CCTGCTGGGACTCCTGCCGTCGCGTGTCGGTTATCAGCCGACTCTCACAAGCGAAGTCGCGGCGCTCCAGTGCTCCACAGTCCGGCGCACTTGCGTTGCTCGCGTGTTCCTCGCCGACGACGGCCGCGTCCAGCAGCACCCACGACGAAGCAATGAGGTCGACAGCCGGATACATGTCCTCGGTGGCCGCGAACTGCAGGATGTCATCTCGCTCTTGGACGTCGAGGAACCGGGCGTGGATGATCGGCGCGTCGTGGCTCGATCGCGAACGAGCGTGGCCTCACCATCAGCTCTCGCCGATCGCTTGACCACCGCCTTGTACGATCGGCTTGACGCGCATCGCGCGGCAGGCGTGACCCTCGTACATGCAGTGCCGACCTCGTCTGCCAGACTCGATATGGTTACGCACTCCCTCCTGCCGTTCGACTTTGGTCGATTTTCCGCGTCATCGAACCCCAAACCCTCAGCTCGTCACAATCGCCCCCGCGCGCCTGATCGCGAGACTCGCGCAAATAATACGTCTTCGCGCAATTGTGCGAAGCCATCAGCTGTCACGAACATGAGCCGGTGATGTTCGAGATTCGATCCCAATAACCCGAAGCACAGCAGCAGTACCGCTTCGAGAAGCAGAGGCGTCGCAAATTCGCTTTGCGCCTGACGCCTTCGTCCCCAGTTGATCAACATCGCCGATGTGACCGCTCCCACGATGAACGCGGCAAGCGAACTCAAGCCGGCGACGACGAGAAGAAAGTCCCCTAACGCGAGGTTGTCGGCAAGCGCAGAAACGATGCCCGACATATGCGAGGTGTACTGCCCTACCGCAAGAAAACCGCCGGCATTCGCCGCGCCCGCGACGAACGCGAGTGCGAGGCCAAGCCGCCGGTTGGCTTCGTCGGTGCGTTTGCGGGCGGTCAGGGTTCGGAGATAGTGAATAGGCATGGTTACCAAGGACTGGACGATCGTACCCTCGGAGCACGCCCCACGCGCTGTCGGCGGTCTTGCGCATGCGTCGTGGTGCGGGCCAGCGGTCCAGGAATCGGTAGCGGACCGACTGGACCGGCGGCTATCAGCGTGCTTCTCAGGACATGGCAACCCGCGGTTGCACCGCCTGCACATCGCCGATGGGCAGGACGATCTTTCCGTACGTCTCGTTGAGAATGGTCGCCGCGGACAAGTAGAACGCCAGGAAGGCCGTCAACATTCCACCGTACCCGCCCGCCACTCGCAACGCGACCGAACTCGTCCATTCTCCAGTGGCAAGCAGGAAGAACGTGATCCATAACGCGAGAAAGACGAGTTGAAGCGCACGTGGCGAACGAAACGTGGCAAGCCACATATAGAACGTGAAGAAGCCCCACAGGAACAGATACCAGCCGATGAAGGCGGCTGGAACCTTCGCATGCAGGAACAGGACGAACAGTGCCAGTGACCACCAGAACGCGCCGTAGCTAAGGAATGCGGTGGCGCCGAACGTGTTCCCACGCGGCAATTCCATCACGCCCGCGATCGCCTGCGCGGTCCCGCCGTAGGCGAGAGCGCACGCCAGTACCT
>NZ_FCOL02000371.1 GCF_001544515.1 Caballeronia terrestris | reverse complement strand
TCCGCAAGTGTAGGTTGCGGACGCAAGCGTGACGTCCTTTACTTCATCGCGCTACGTGCGGAGAAATTCGCGCTTACGATTGATCTGACTCAGGTTTGCGCCAAATGGGCGCGCCGATCTGCCAAGGCTGGCACCTCCCTTGTTGAGCCGCTCCTTTGGCGCCCCCCCCTTACACACATCGGAAATTCGCGCAGCAGGCGCACGTCCTCTCGAGGTTGGCCATTTCCTGTTGCAGCCGCTTGATTCCTAGCACGTCGCGACGTACCGCTATTTATCGGCAGCCGCACCGAGTCATGCGGTCAACGAGACATGTGACCGTGCCAGTGACGCGGGCACAACGATTCAATCACTTTACGTAATCAGACTCCGACCCGTTTCGGTGCAAGCGTGCGCGGACGGTTATCTAGACCTTCAGTTGCGTACGTTCGCGCCGGAGGTGCGCTGGACTTCTGTGGCAACGAGAAGAATCGCGAAATCGCGTCAGGTCGAAACCGCAAGAGGGGCCGTCTTGATGAGCTGCACGATATCGTCGCCAGTCAAATCCATTTCGACGATGCGGATCGAGCCCCGATGCGTCGGCCGGGTTTTCGTGATCATTGGTTTGATACTGATCGCTTCGCCTCGTTCAAAGTCGTGGGCCCGCCCCCTTTGAGTAGCGTGAATGGTTTGCATGCAGACCTGTTCGTCACGGGTGCCGGCGGCACACCCGCGCGCGGATTCGAACATACGCCTGGTGCCTTGACGTGCGCCAAGTTTGAAACGCGGAACCCGTTCTTGTACCGGCGCCCAAACTAATCGACGCTTCTCCATATCGTATACTGCACGAGTGCCACCGCAACAACGATGACCACCAGTACCGCGATACCAAATATGCCTAGAATCTTGCTCATCACATCAGGCCAGGAATGTGTTGACTCACCCGTGAACTACGGCCCCAAGCATTGCAACGCTCAGGGTACGGAACACACGCCCTGTGCCGATTGACACAGATTAGATGTTTTGCAGTTACGCGCCAAAACCCGCTAGGAAAGAGATACGCCAAGGACTCTTCCGAGTCCGAAGGTACATGCTGCGGCAGCCAGACAAATCACGACTTGCCGGACGGCGGAAAACAATGCGCCGCGACCATTGAAAATCGACGTGAACACGCCAATGCCCGCAAGCCCTATTCCGCTCAAAACGACGCACTGAACAATGCCCCTCTCTCCGCTCGACCAAAGAAAAGCAATGGCGGGAATGATTGCGCCTACTGCAAAGAGCGCAAACGACGCAAGTGCCGCCGTCCACGGGTTTCCGCCGAGTTCTGCTGGATCGAGGCCTAACTCCTCGCGCGTAAGCGTTTCGAGTGCCTTGTCTTTGTCGCGCATGATTTCAGCGGCCACGCGTCGTGCCTCGACCGCATCGAGACCCTTCGCCTGATAGATGAGCGCGAGTTCGTGCCGCTCGGCTTCGGGCATCTGCTCGAGTTCGTCTGCTTCCTTTGCGATTTGGGTGCGCGCGAGCTCGCGCGCATTGGTGACGGAAAGCCACTCGCCGAGCGCCATCGAGACA
>NZ_FCOL02000370.1 GCF_001544515.1 Caballeronia terrestris | reverse complement strand
TCGTTCAGCTTGCGCACGAATCCGCCGTGTTCCAGTGCGCCCAGCAGACGCAGGACCGTGCTCTTGTAAAGGTCGGTGCGACGCGAGAGTTCTGCAAGCGTCAGCTTGTCGTCGGTCGGGCCGAAGGCATTGAGGATCGCGAACGCGCGATCCAGCACCGCAACGCCACTGGAACTGTCGGATACGGCGCCTGGGTCATCGGGCGTCATTTCGTTTGTCTCGGCTGACACTTTGATCCCTCTTGGTGGTCGTGCTCTCACTGTACCGTTCTGTCGTGTAGAACTCAAGTTCTAAAAAATGACGACTTAGCGGGTATACCCATCTTATATTGCCCCAAAATCACTCATATAGTTCTATCTAACGAAACGTAGTTCTTTCAGATAGAACTATTCACAAGGAGCATATCTTGAGCAATTCCTGTCCTCCCAAGGTGTTGATCAGCGAAGTCGGTCCACGCGACGGCCTTCAGAGCATCAAAACCGTCATGTCCACGCCCGCCAAACTGCGCTGGATTTCCGCACTGGCTGCCGCCGGGCTGAAAGAAATCGAAGTCGGCTCCTTCGTGCCGCCGAAGTTGCTTCCCCAAATGGGCGACATTCACGACGTCGTGGCTCACGCGCTGACCATCCCCGGCCTTCACGTGGCCGTGCTCGCGCCGAATCTGCGTGGTTCGGAGCGTGCGTTCGAAGCAGGCGTGCACAAGGTGACCCTGCCGGTATCGGTGACCAACGAGCATTCGATGGCGAACATTCGCAAGACGACGGCGCAGATGATCGACGAGGTGCGCGAGATCGTCGCGTTGCGCAATGCGCGGTTCCCTGGCGTGCAGATCGAAGCGGGCGTGTCGGTTGCGTTCGGCTGCACGATCGCGGGCGCCGTCAGCGACGACGAGACGATGCGCATGTGCGTCGCGATGGCTGAATGCGGCGTCGATGAAGTGGGTTTGTCGGACACGAGCGGCTACGCGAATCCGACTCAGGTCCGGCGCCTGTTTCGCCGCTTGCAGAGTGAACTCGGTGGCAAGGCCGGTGGCGCGCACTTTCATAACACGCGCGGTCAGGGGCTGGCGAACGTCGTCGCAGCACTCGAAGCGGGCGTCACCACCATCGACTCGAGCCAGGCGGGCCTTGGCGGCTGTCCGTACGCGCCGGGCGCGACGGGAAACATCGTCACGGAAGACCTCGCGTTCCTGCTCGAAGCGATGGGTTATGACACCGGCATCGACATCGATACGCTCATCGCCGCGCGCGCGATTCTCGCCGAAGCGCTGCCGGGCGAAGCGCTTTACGGACATGTTCAGGATGCCGGCCTGCCGAAGGGGTTCCACTACGCGGACGGCCGCGCACCGAGTGCGCTACAGCCAGAAGGGTGCTTGTTGGGAGTCGCACAATGAGCGGCGTTCAAGCGAATCATTCCCTGCCGTATAGCGGTATGCGCGTGGTCGAGATGACACACATGGTGATGGGGCCGACGTGCGGAATGGTGCTGGCGGACCTCGGTGCGGAAGTTATCAAGGTCGAGCCGATCGCTGGCGACAGCACGCGCGCGTTGCGAGGTTCGGG
>NZ_FCOL02000369.1 GCF_001544515.1 Caballeronia terrestris | reverse complement strand
CCCTTGCTCCATTTAGGCACCAGTCCATTTTCACCAGTGAAAACTGCCCCTCTTCCCGCCGTTCACAAAAGCCGCACCGTCGATAGGAGAGTAATCACGGGTGCTGTTTTCTCGCGCCACGCGCAGAAACAGGCCAGTCCTCGTGAATTTGCCACTCTAATGCTGGTCAGCACCGCACCCGACCAGGTTGACCAACAGGTCGGCGGCTCCGGCTACACTGCTGTATCCCATTGACCCTTCGGACGTTCCTATGAGCACCAAGGCGACACTCGCGCATCACGAATCCAAAGCGGGCGAACCCTCCTGGCACTTCTACGAAGAAGTGTTTGAGGCTGGCGTCGTTTATCTTGAACTGCAGGGCGTGAGCGTAGAACTGCGCACGAGGGAGGAGGAAGGCGCTGACGTGGTCGTGCGCTTGCCAATCGAGACAGCAAAGCAGCTTGGGTTGCACACCAACGTGCCGAACGATCGGTGGAAACAAGCATGTGATACTAACAAGTAGTTAGACCGTGCGCCCATGATCGTACGTAAACTGATCAACGCGGCGACCGCCATCGAGGCGGCCAGTGGCTCGCACGCATCTGGCTTACCGATCGGAACGCCCCAAGCAGCCATTCTGACGCTTGACAGTGCTGCTGGCGTCGGGGAATGATTTCTATGGTGGCAGTTTGAGGCATTCGCTTCCACGCCGCGCACTTCTACTTGGGCCCTTCACTTTGTCATATTTGGAGGTAGTTTGCTTTGACCGTTAGTCGCATATCTTTTTTCGTCTCTCAGTCATGCTTTCAATAAGCGGAGCCCCGACCACGAGAGGACGTTCGTGAATTTTGAAGATCCGAGTGCGAAAGATTGGGATGAGTTCGACCGCCAGTTGGCGAACGACGACGGAGCTGTGGCAAAAGAACATTTGGCGGAGGCCGCCCCATCTACTACTCGAGTCGGACACGCCCGCCGGTATCTGACTGAAGGAGGGCGACGCCGCCTGCGCCCGGACCGTTTCAATCAAAGATGAGACTCATCGGCAGTTGATCGCGGAAGATGTCGCCCTTGACGGGGCATTTCTCCGCTACGGCGGTCGGCAAGCCTTTTTCCGTGCGAGACCGCGCCCGCACTGCTCGATGCGGTGCAGAACTTGTTGCAGAGACCCCCGCGCTGGTGGCGGCAATCGGGGACGCCACCGATCAGTTTGAAGATCCGGTTTCACGCCTGGCTGAGGCCGCGAGCCACGCCGAGCAGGTGATCGCGACAGCCGAAGGCGCGGCGGATCAATGAGGAAAGAACCCGGCTGCAGCCAAGTCGGGTTTGCATTCGAGACGGTCCAAGAAGCCAAGGTCATGGTTTATGGGAAACCCACAAGCGCGCTTTGGTAGCGGTATGGAATACGCCATGATTGCCACGAGCGAGGCCGAAAGCGCCGTTTGACCCGGCCGCCTCGACACGATCAAGCCCACCCGCAGCTTTGCGCCACGGTGCGCGAACAAGCTGGGCGCTCGCCCACCGGACGGTAGGACGGTAAGCAAAAAGGGCGGTCAGCGGCCCGAAAGACCGCTGACCGCCCTGATGACT
>NZ_FCOL02000368.1 GCF_001544515.1 Caballeronia terrestris | reverse complement strand
CGACGATCAGACTGGCTGCGGCCATCGACGGCGGCACCCCCCTGAGCCGCAGCATCCTGTACGACACCACCTCGCCGCCAATGCGCGCGACCGGCAGCATGCAGTTCACCGATTCGCGCACCCACACTAGACGCAGCATCGTCAGCAAGGAGGGCCGATGCACTCGGCGGATCAGTGTGCGCCATTCGTACGCGTTGACGAGCATCGGCAGCACGTGTACCAGCGCGGCCAGCAGTAAGCCGGCGCCGGCGGTTCGCAGCGCGTGGAGCACGGCGGCAGGATTGTCGTGCCAGACGAGCCACAGCGACGCGATCAGGCCGACAAGCGCCGCGACGCGGCCAAAATGCTTCATCTTCTCGGTGCCGTTGAGAGGTGCAGCGCAGTGAGCGCCCTGCGCGCGGATTGCCTTTGTTTCATCAGTCGCTTACCCGTTCGTCCTGGACAGCGGACAACAGGCCGTCACTATCGACTTCGAAATGGAAGCCGCGCCACGTCACACGGGACGACCAGAAACTTGCGACGAATATCGCAAAGGAGACTATATCCCACAGCGGCAATAGCCATAGGTCGCGATGTGCCTGGCGCAATACGCGGTCCGACAACAACTCAAGCGCGAGCCTTGCGCCCACTGTCGCGAGCACGAGTTGCAACGACCAAGCGGCGGCGCCGGACAACATCACGGCGAAAAGCGCGAATGCGAGCGGGTGAACGAGCACCGACCCCAGATGGCCGAGCGGATCGACACGGCGGATCGTGCGGCTCCAGCGCAGCTCGTGCGCGATCAACTGGCGCGCGCTGGTTTCAACGCAGGCATGCGCGACCGTGAGGGGCGGAATCGATACCTTTTCGCCGGCGCGCCGCACCGCCTCGCCGATTGCGTGATCCTCCGCCAGATGCCTGACGAATGGCTCAAAGCCGCCGATCTTTTCGAGCGTCGCGCGTCGCATCGCAATGGTCTGCCCGAAGCAGGGTCGCGCGAGGCCCAGCGCGAGGGCGATCACCACACTGGGAAGGAACTGGTAGTTGGTGGCTTTCGCCGAAAGACGCGGCCAGAACCCCGGTGCGGGTTCGCCGCGATAGATGCACGTGACGAGTCCGACGCCTGGCTTCTGCAGTTCGCCGATGACCTTGCGCAGGTAGTCCGGTGCGACGCTGACGTCGCTGTCGGCGAACACCAGCACGTCGTGCCGCGCTTGCGGCAGCATGTTCAGGATGTTGCTGATCTTTCGGTTTGGCCCATACAGTCGCTCATCGGCGACCACGGTCACGTCTGCTTCGGGATGCAGGCGCCGCAGTGCATCGACCGCGGGCAGCGCTGGATCGGCCGCGTCGTTCACGCCGAACAGGAACTGCACGGGGCCGGGATAGTCCTGATGGCAGAAGCTCGAAAGATTGGCGAGCAATCCCAGCTCGTCGCCGTACAACGGCTTGACGATGGTGACTGGTGGATAGCTGCTCGGCTCGCACGCCGTGCGGCGGAAGAAACGTCTGATCAGCAAGGCCGCGACGATCGTATAGGCGATGCCGAACATCGCTCCCGCGCCGCATGCCGTCGCCATGGCCGCAA
>NZ_FCOL02000367.1 GCF_001544515.1 Caballeronia terrestris | reverse complement strand
GGTCAGAGGCAACGGAAGGCCGGCCGAGGGGCGGTGCCTGCCGCGCCGAAGCCCGTGCTGGCCGGCTTTGGGTTGGCTGTGGATGCAGGGGGGTGCGGTACGGTTGATTCCTCGCGCCAAGGCGAGATGATAAGCGACGCACGGTGCAGGTGGCCCAGCCTGCGCCAGGCAACCGACCGGCGTAGCTGCGACGTGGAATAGGACACGACATGCAGAGCGTTGCTGGCCAATTTTTGCAGCATGTTGTTGGAGAACTCCCTTCAGCAGTTTTCGATGTTTGCGAACATACCAGACCCACTCGGGTTGCATCCAGACGGCAACGACAGAGGTGTCGCTACGCTCTTAATCAGAATCAGTTTAGATAGACGAACTTCGTTGACGCCGTCATCATGCGTCCCCCCGATAGACGCGCATGCCTCTCCCATTGGGATCAGACCCGCTCGCTTTGGGAGGCCGAATGCGCGGGCGAGTCATCGCAATCCGTAACTAGCTCTACGTGCCAGTGGCCCGCCGCAGGCTGGATTCCCTGATCGGCGTACCAAAGAGCGCGCCCGGTCTCGCCCTCGAATGGCCCGTCGTGAGAAGAGGCATCGAAATCTTCGAGCACGCACAGAAGCACCTGGTCGGTCGGACCGCACATCAATGTGCCAGTCTGTGCTTTGACCAACGGGCCTTCGCGGGGCAGCATCAGGCCGCACTGGCTTTTGCACAGCCAGCGATGGGCGCCCTTTTCAATTTCAAGGATGGCGTATCCACACGGGCAGACACGGTCGAAAGTGTCAAGATGGAGGGTGATACGCATTGCATACTCCGATATCGGCCACACGGGCCGAAGTGACAAGCTCAGGTGAAAAGCTTATCCAGCGTCAGCGGGTGCGTGGATGACCCAGGTCAAGTTCTCGTCCGGAATTGGTTCGAAAAGTTGACGGAGGTGGCGCGCGCACCGGAATTTTGGACGATTTACCCTTCGCGCGCTGTCGCGAGTTCCCGAACCTGGCCCTCGGTCTTCCTTCGACAATCATCTCGCGATCGGAAAAACAGTCGTTGTTCCGATCAAAACCGGTTGCAAGGCGCGGTGCAACACCGCGCTTGACGTATCGAGCCATCAGGGTTGGCCGCTTGTCGCAACTATGGGTATGTGGATTTCTGCTTGTCTCAGAGTGGATTTCAAAAGGCTGCGCCCAAACGGCTCGACTTCCAGCGCTCCCGGCAATTGATGGAGGTCCGAGGGTACGTCGCAGTTTTTCGCAGGCTTGATGTAGGTCAACGGCCGAAAATCACCCATGCATAGAGTATTGTTGTGCAATTCGCATTCTAGCAATGCGGATGCCAATGAGCGCACTCGTGGATGCCAAGGACCCCGGCGTGGGAGAAGCGGCGAACCGAGCGGGGCTGATAAGACGCGCTCACTGAGTCAACGTCCCGAGTGCCTCCGAGACATCGGGACGGGCCACTGATGCCGCGCCGCGCGAAGGTGATTATCTTTCGTCGTGAAACCGGGCGTCGATGTGACTTGGCATCTCCCATTTGTGGAGTGACGGGGCGTGAGCCCCACCTCTGATACCGG
>NZ_FCOL02000366.1 GCF_001544515.1 Caballeronia terrestris | reverse complement strand
ATTCTCTCTCACGCCGCGGCCTGGTTCGCCCGCGAGACGGGACCCGTGCCCTGGAATGGATACGGATTCGTACGAGCGAACCGGGCCCGCTGGCCTGTTGCCGCGATGGCGCGATTGCTGGAAGTCTCGACCAGCGGCGTCTACGCGTGGCTGGTGCGTGAGCCATCAAGCAGTCGCGTAGCGATGCCCAATTGCTTGCACGCATTCGTACGTTGCATACGAATTCGCGCGCTACGTAGGGAGCAATACGCATCCATGCGCAACTCGCGCGCGAAGGCGTGCACGTAAGACGCAAGCGGGTAGCGCGGCTTATGCGCATCGCGGGCCTATGCGGGGCAAGCCGACGACGCTGACGGTACGAAATGGCGGGACATTTGCAAGAACCACGTGCGGTGGCGCGCATCAGTGTCGTCGCAAAACATCCTTTTGTCGTCGACCGTGTGGCGGCAGGATCACAACGGCTTCTCGCACCAGGATCAGGGCTTTATCGACCTCGCCACCAACAAAAGCCCGTCTGTCACTCGCGTGTACCTTCCGCCGGACGCGAATACGCTGCTGGTGGTCGCCGACGAATGTCTGCGCTCGACCGATTGCATCAACATCATCGTGGCGGACAAGCAGAAGCATCTGCAGTTCACCACGATGGATGAAGCGATCGTGCACTGCGCGAAGGGTCTGGGCGTGTGGCGGCGCGCGAGCAACGACGAGGGCGAGGAACCGGACGTCGTCATGGCACCGGGGGGCGACATTGCCACTCAGGCCTTATGCCTCCAGGCCATCATGCGGTAGCTATGGGCACCGCAGGGAGTCCGGGCGGCGCAACAAGCGTCGCGTGTTTGCGACGGCTTGTATGCGATTCCTTGCCAAAAAAATGCGGAGGAGCTCGCTGCGCGACTGCCTTGCCGGCGCCAGCGGTCGCGCCACTATTTATGCGTTGATCCTCGTCACTTTCGCGTTCGTTCGAAGCCGCCTTGGTGAAGACGGCTCAGGGCCGAGTTGAGGGGGTGCGGATTCCGTTGCGGGAAGCTCGGGCTTAGTCGCGGGACGGGGGGCCTCGCCTTCGTCGGAGCCCGGGATAGGGGCGGGCGTTATCGCCGCTGGCGGGTTCGGAGCTCGCGAAGCGCTGATAAAGAGTCCAGTTGACGCGAAGAAAATCGCTAAAAGCAACACAAATTCCATGGATTTGCCTTGCCGGTCGAAGTAATGACGCCCCTGACTGGCGCACATTTTCGAACAAACGAATGTCATCTAACACCGTGACGAGCGGGTCTCTCGCTGGGTCCGCGACGCCGCGCCCGTCCGCGCTGTCAGTGTCTGCGCGGTCAGTGTCTGCGCTGTCAGCGCGTGACGACCCTCCGATGGTCGCGATGATAGTCTAGCCGGTTCCGTCGATCAACTGTGAACGCCAACATGAGAACTACAACGGAGCTGCTCCACAAGGGCGTCTGCGGACACTGGCAATAGTGGTATCTCGTGCGGATGGCGTTTCACTGCCCAAACATTGCCAAATCTTCCTCGACAAAGCGCAACACCGCTTCCGTCAGCGCCTCGCGAGGATAAGCATTCTGCGTGACGAACAGCGAGC
>NZ_FCOL02000365.1 GCF_001544515.1 Caballeronia terrestris | reverse complement strand
CGCCACGACCGAGTGCGCGGGCACGAGCGACGCCCCGGTGGTGAGGCCGATCGCGGAGGCGCCGACGCGCTCACACGCGTTGCGTAACGCCTGCGCCAGATGATGGAAGAAGCGCGCGGGTTCGTCGTCGTCGGAATCGAGCGAGAGCCACGCCACGAGGGCGCCGCTCGCGGTCAGCCGGTCGATCCACGTGAGCGCAAGAGAT
The DNA here is from genome assembly GCF_001544515.1 of Caballeronia terrestris. Lineage (GTDB taxonomy): Bacteria > Pseudomonadota > Gammaproteobacteria > Burkholderiales > Burkholderiaceae > Caballeronia > Caballeronia terrestris. Next base: position 1,382 of record NZ_FCOL02000365.1, on the reverse strand, counting down.
GTCTTGCCGAAGCCGGCCGGCGCCTTGATGACTGTGAGGCGTTTGTCTTGCGCTTTCCCTGCGAGCGAGCCGAGCCGTGGCCGATCGATCAAGCCGGCGGGCAGGCGCGGCGGAAGCACCTTCGTCGCGAGGAAGAGGGGCGCGCTTCTCGAGGGCGTCGCTTCTGTCACGTGCATCGGCTGCTCCTGGCTGCTCTTGACGTCCGGGTCGACCCTGGCCGCGTTTCCCTGTCTACGCGAGGGGGACCTTCCGCTGCGTCGCGCTGAGACACCATGCTCGAAATGATACGCCCACCCCACTCGAGCGAGGAGGATAACGATGCCGGGCTTCATCGCCGGCGTCTGCAACAAAAGACGACGTCTGCATTCTCGGTCGGGCCTCGTAGAAAGTGCGTCGGGGTTCGGTTCCCAGATGGAATGCCGCTGCCGAAGTGCAGAAATTCCGGTAGAGTTGGCTGACTTAAAGGACCGGTCAATAGATCGTCGAGCGGCGAGGTCATCCGATGCTGACCATGCCAATGTTCGAGGCCGTTGGCGAACTCCCTGTCGGGTTTCACGCGCATAGATGGAATCTCTGCAACACGCTAAGGGATGAGTATCCCGTGCCGAAGTCCGTCCATCGCGACGCCCACCCCAAGCGTGCGGATCTCATCGAGTCGCTCAAGAGGCGGTCCTGCGTGGTCGAGCAGGGCGGTTTCGGTGATCACGAGTTCGAGACATTGCGCGGGTAGGCCGGAAGTTTTCAACGAACGCAGCAATACCTGCTTAAAGTGCTCGTATAGCATTGCGCCAGTGGCACACTGACACTAAGTCGAATATGTTCCAGCCAACCCGCGGCGACTGAATATCGTCTACGTTAGTCCAAGGGCACTCTCTGCATGCGTCTATTGCCGTGAACGAAAGCCTGTTCAGCGTGCCCACGGCAACACCAACGTGTGAGCGGGACAATTAGTCAACCTGGTACCAGCGACCAGATTCTGGGCACACAGCGGCTGGTGCACCGTTCAACCAGACTTGCTCTTCATTCAGTTGCGGTGAGGTCGAACGGGCGATGTCGAAGACCACCTCAAGTGCCTGTCCAACATGGGCGTCTTCGATGGGAAGCTCCCATGTCAAAAAGATCTGGATGCAATCCTGGTCCGGCGCGAAGTCGGCCACACTAAAACTGCCGCTGCCACGCTGAATGACGCCATGAGGCTGGCAAGTATCGAATATCACAGCAGTTCCCCGAGTAAGGGGAATGCGATGGCCCGTAGAGGGAAAATGCAAGTCGAGACCCTTGTCCTCGCTCAGGAAGAGATTGCAAAAGGCCGCACCGCCATATTGCGCACCGTCATGGTGGTACCTCGCGCCACGACAGGCCATAAGTGCTACGTCACTGGA
>NZ_FCOL02000364.1 GCF_001544515.1 Caballeronia terrestris | reverse complement strand
TATAAAGGTGTTTCGCCATTTGTGTCTCACAAGTTCGATTCCAGCCATGCCTTCGCCCACGCGACCCCGCGCTCGTCGGCCGCCGCCTCGGTGTCAATGTAGCCAATGTCAGTTAAGTGGAAGATTTGCCCCAAATCTATCTCTCCCCACGGTCCATGCTCGACTTCGACCCAGGCGTGTCAAAAATGTCCTTTGTTTTCAGGGGCCGAAGCAATCGTCCCCTCTTTATGCTCGACTTTCATTGCGACTCTCTCCACAACCTTACCCACCGATTCTGTGGATAAGTCGATGCTTTATTGAAACGCAGTTTTAACCCATCTATCGGCTGTTGCCACCAGTTGGGCAGCAAACCGTCAGGCCACGGTGTATTTGTCTCATTGCAGTCGAAGTTAGCAACAGTGCTCCGCTTGATTTGGCTAGGCTTCGGCAGCCGGCCGCCTGCCATGACAATGACCATAGTTGTTGTCGATCCATTGCTTGGTCCACTCAATCCCGCGCTCATAGGCCCGCCACCTGTACACGCCGTTTTCAGATCGGAGAACACGAAGCGCTCGCCCTTGATTCGACTGTTCACCGCGCGAGAGCGGAAGACCTTCTGGGCTGAGAAAATCATCAGGAGCGCTTCGATCGTCGATCCGTTGTACTCGGCGAATCGACTCTTCCGCATGACCGCCCCCCATTCATCTCGAAGATAGTCTGAAAGGATAGGCGTCGACGCGATCTTCTTCAACGTTTCGGGTCGCTTAGAATGATGTCCTCCTCAAAAAAAAGCGGAGAAGTCATGTCCGAAGGTGTTTATGGGGAACAGGCGACAGGAAGAGTGACCCACGGTCTGCTGCGTCTGAGCATTGCGATGCGCAGCCAGGCTTCGGAATGGGCGGAAGCCGCGAAGCTCACCCCGACCCAGGGTGAAATACTCGTACTGCTGATGCAGCGCAAGGGTCCGATGCGGCTGGGCGAGATTGCGCGCAAAGCCGCGCTGACCGCCGCCACTACCAGCGACGCCGTGAGCACGCTGGAAGGCAAGGGACTCGGCGAAAAGCGTCGCGCAGTCGACGACAGGCGCGCCCTCGCCGTTCGTCTGACCGCCCGTGGACGCACAGCCGCCAAGCGCGCGTTGCAATGGCCAGACTTCCTGGCGAAGGCCGTCGGTACATTGCCCGACGACGAACAGGCGACGTCCTACCGCACGCTGCTCAAGACGATCCGTCAGCTTGAAGCACAGGAACGGATGCCACCGCATCGCATGTGCTTGTCGTGCGTGCACGTCGAGGCTAGCAAGTCTCCGAAGAAAACGCCGCATCGTTGCGCGCTACTTCAGATTTCGATGGCCGACACCGATCTGCGCCTTGATTGCTCGGTATACGAGGAAGCGGACGTCACGACGCAAAGTGAAGCTGGCAGATTTTCGCCCAGGCGGCCTGATCTATTACTGCTTCGTCATCGGGACTTCATTTCATACCCTTTAGCGCATAGAGACCGATAACCTCCAGGATCGCTCCGACAATAACAATGACGAGGCCGACGTAAGTGGTGGTTAGGTCTACCTTTGCGCCGAGAGCGTCCAGTCGAAGTCCGCGCAGCACGGGTTCGTCCGGCA
>NZ_FCOL02000363.1 GCF_001544515.1 Caballeronia terrestris | reverse complement strand
CCTCGGTCGCTGCGCCGATAAGAACGGCTCACCGATCACCGACGGTCCATCCGAAGGCGCCCGCGGAAGCGCCACGTATCATGGCTGCATGGGCCCGGTTCCTCGCACGGCCCACTGGCATGTCCAATGCCTTGATCTGGAAACGACCGTCGCAGAACGTGAGATTTTCTCCGACGAGCACGAGTCTGCCCAAAGAGTAGCGGACGGCCCTCACGACACGGGTGCTCTCGGCATTTGAGTGCCGCTGCGAAAGAGATGGCTACGGCGCCGCGACTTCCAATGCCAGTCAAGGGAGTCGACTGCCGGCTTCCAAAAAGAAACGTTGACCGTGCCGTCTCTTCCTTCAAATGATTGCTTCGCATGACCGGCATCGCCTTGCGCCGGATATCTACTCTATCGGGCGGCGGCCGAATCACGCTCGAGCAATCGGATCGCACTGTCGAACGCGCGGTGTACCGCTGCATTCGGATCCGCGTCCGTACAGTGCTCGACGGGTATCAATCCATAGTCGCGCGTGATGAGGTCCAGACGCGCGTCGTAGAGCGCGCGTCCGCCCTGGTCATGCAACGCCTCGATTGCGAGATGGCAGCCGGCGATGCGCTTCGCGAACCGCTCCAGCCGTACCAACTCCGCTCCGGCCTCCCCCTCTAGCGCCGCCGAGCCGGCAAACCCGAAGCAGGCAATCTGCATTCCTACACCCATCTTGGCCTCCGCATCATCGCCCACCAATGTGTTGGTCGCTTTTTCGAACTCCGGCACTCATCGGGCCCAAAACACCCTTTTCGAGTCCGAATTGCGAACGAGCGGCATGAAGCGATTCACCGCATAAGCCATCTTCCGGCTTCGCGTCACGAGGCGATTGACCTGGGTCAAGCATCGCGCTTGCGCTGCTGCTTACTCGCTGGACGGACTTCCGATGCTCCTTCAAGAAATTACTAAAGGTCACCTCGTTTAGTTCAATCCGCTCAGCATAGGTCAATACAGTCAGCCGGAACCACCATCGGCATAGCGCCCGCTCCTGTCCACGCTTGCTCCGGCTCATGGCCGCCCCGCTACGTCGCGGGGGGAGATGGCTCCGCTTGACCTAAGTCAAGGCTGTCGGACCGCCGTCGCCGATACTGGGGAGGTCGTGACGCTACCCACGGCCACCGTTCGGCAATCGGAGAAATCAATGGCAACGTCGATGAAAGCTGCTGTCGTGCATGCATTTGGCGAACCTCTTCGTATCGAGGAGGTGCTTGTGCCAACGCCTGCCCGCAACCAGATCCTCGTGAAGATCGCCGCGTCAGGCGTGTGTCACACCGACCTGCACGCGGCGGACGGCGACTGGCCGGTCAAGCCCGCGTTGCCGTTCATTCCCGGGCACGAGGGCGTTGGCTACGTCTCTGCGGTCGGAGCCGACGTCAAGAGCGTCAAGGAGGGAGATCGCGTTGGCGTGCCGTGGCTGTATTCGGCATGCGGACACTGCGAGCACTGTCTGAGCGGTTGGGAGACGCTCTGTCACGATCAGCAGAACACGGGCTATTCGGTGAACGGCGGATACGCCGAGTACGTGCTCGCGGATCCGAACTACGTCGGCCATCTGCCTTCGCAGGTCGGCTT
>NZ_FCOL02000362.1 GCF_001544515.1 Caballeronia terrestris | reverse complement strand
CCCGAGAGCCGCCTGAACAGCTATCCGCATCAGTTCAGCGGCGGCATGCGTCAGCGCGTCGCGATTGCGATGAACCTCGCGTGCAATCCGCGCCTGCTGATCGCGGACGAGCCGACGACCGCGCTCGACATCACCGTGCGTCTGCAAATTCTCGATCTGCTGCGCGAAGTGCAGGCCGAGCGCGGCATGGCGATCGTGCTCGTCACGCACGACCTGCATCTGGTGCGCCGCTATTGCGACGACGTCGCGGTGATGTATGCCGGACGCATCGTGGAGCAGGGGCCGGTCGAACAAGTCTTCGCGCGCCCTCGGCATCCCTATACGAAGGGGCTGCTCGGCGCGGTGCCGCGTCTTTTCAGCGTACAGCGCCGGCTGACGGTGATCCCGGGGCAGCCGCCGTTGCCCGGCAGCATGGCCGATGGTTGCCGGTTCGCGCCGCGCTGTCCGCGCGTGCAGGCCGATTGCCTGAGCACGTATCCCGCGACGCGCGATATCGACGCGAATCGCACCGTCGCGTGCTGGCATCCCGAGCCGGGAGAGATGGCGCCGGAACCGCTTCTCGAGACGGAGGCTTCATGAGCACGGCGATCCGCGTGACGGACATCGCGCGCACTTTTCCCGTGCGCGTCGGACTCTTCTCACGGCCAAAACTGCTGCGCGCCGTGGAGGATGCGTCCTTCGTGTTGCCGAGCGGCGGCACGTTCGGACTGGTCGGCGAATCGGGATCGGGCAAATCGACGCTTGCGAAAATCGTTCTCGGCGCAGATGAACCGACGCGCGGCGAAGTGCGCTTCGGCGATCGCGTGTTCGGCAAAGAGGCGCGCGATAGCGACAAGCGCTGGCGCCAGCGTGCCGTGCAAGCGGTGCTGCAGGACCCATTCGGCTCGCTCGATCCGCAGATGAACATCGGCGATATCGTGCTCGAACCGTTGCGCATCCAGCGTCGTGGATTCGCTCGCGATGCGCTGGAAAGACGCCTCGACGAACTGCTCGCGCAAGTCGGCCTGCCCGCCGAATTCAAGCGCCGCCGCCCAGGCGAACTGAGCGGCGGCCAGCGTCAACGCGTGGCGATCGCGCGCGCGCTCGTGCTGGAACCGGAGATCCTCGTGCTTGACGAACCGGTCTCGGCACTCGACGTATCGATCCAGGCGCAAGTGCTCAACTTGCTGAAAGACCTTCAGGACGCGCTCGGTCTTTCCTATCTGCTGATCTCGCATGATCTGGCCGTCGTCGCGTTCATGAGCAGCCATATCGGCGTACTCTATCTCGGGCGCTTCATGGAGCAAGGCACGCGCGAGGATATCGTCCAGCGCGCGGCCCATCCCTACACGCATGCGCTCATCGCCGCGTCCGAGCCGGATGCGCTCGACGTTAAGGCGATCGGCGGCGAGATTCCGTCGCCGCTCGCGCCGCCTGCCGGGTGCGTCTTCCATACGCGCTGCCCTTCCGCGCGCGATGTCTGCCGCGAAGACGCTCCACCCGTGCACTGGCTCTCCGCGACGCACCACGTCACGTGCCACTTTCCCCTCACATCGAAGGCATAAAGGACTTGCGCCATGTCGAAGGAAATCCGCATCAACGCGTTCCTGGCCTTCGCGCCGAC
>NZ_FCOL02000361.1 GCF_001544515.1 Caballeronia terrestris | reverse complement strand
CGCGCCGACGCATCTGTCGCCTGGACTTTGGGCGCACCCGCAAGACCGCGCGCTCGACTACAACTCGCTGACGCTCTGGACCGATTTGGCGCGCACGGCCGAACGCGGCGGCTATGACGCCCTCTTCTTCGCCGACGGCATCAGCCAGTACGACGTCTACGGCGGATCGAATGCGGCCGGCGTACGCTGGGGCTTGCAGTTTCCGCGACTCGATCCGCTCCTGCTTGTCTCCGCGATGGCGCAAGTCACCGAGCACCTCGGCTTCGCCGTCACGAGCAGCGTGAGCTACGAGGCACCGTTCCTGTTCGCGCGCCGCATGTCGACGCTCGATCATCTGACGCGCGGGCGCATCGGCTGGAACATCGTGACGAGCTTCGGGCAGAGCGGCTCGCGCGCGATCGGCCAGCAGGACGCGCGTCCACACGACGAGCGCTACGACCTCGCCGATGAATACATGGAGATCGTCTATCGGCTATGGGAGGAAAGCTGGGAGGATGGCGCGGCCGTGCGCGACACGCAAGAGCGCGTGTTCGCGGACCCGCAACGCGTGCATGAGATCCGGCACGAGGGCAAGTTCTTCTCGATGCAGGGCACGCACTACTCCGAGCCTTCGCCACAGCGCACGCCGCTGCTGTATCAGGCGGGCACGTCGAATCGCGGCAAGGACTTCGCCGCGCGCCATGCCGAATGCGTATTCCTGAGCTCGCCCACCGCGCATCTCGTCGCGCGCGATGTCGTCGAGATTCGCGAGCGTGCCGCGGCGCTCGGACGCGATCCGGCGAACGTGCTGTTCTTCGCGCTCGCTACCGTGATCGTCGCGCCGACCCCGGAAGAGGCGCAGGCGAAATGGCAAGACATCCAGCGCCACGTAAGTCTCGAAGGCGCGCTCGCACTCTTCTCGCGCTGGAGTGGCATAGACCTTTCGAAGTACAGCCCCGACGACCCGCTGCGCTATGTGAAAAGCGAAGGCATGCAATCGGCGATCGAAGCGTTCACCGTCGCCGATCCCGAGCGTGTCTGGACCATCGGCGAGCTCGCGATCTTCAATGCGATCGGCGGCAAGGGGCCGGTGTTCATCGGCTCGCCGACCGAAGTGGCCGACGCACTGGAGAGCTGGAAGGCGCAGTCGGGCATCGACGGCTTCAATCTCAGCCACGCGCTGTTGCCCGGCACGCACGAGGATTTCGTCGATCTCGTCGTGCCCGAGTTGCGGCGTCGCGGCGTTTATAAGCCCGCGTACCGCGCAGGCACGTTGCGAGAAAAGCTCTACGGCGAAGGCGCAGCGCACCTCGCCGCACCGCATCCGGCCGCCTTGCATCGCGCGGCTCACCATCAATCTGATTCGCGCGCCGCGCCCGTCGAGGACGAAACCCATGCTTGATACCGCTTACGAAACCATCACCGCTTACCCGCTCACGCGCCATATTGGCGCGCAGATTGGCGGAATCGATCTGACACGCCCGCTTTCCGCACAGCAAGTGGCCGACGTACGCCGCGCACTGCTCGCGCATCAGGTCATCTTCTTCCGCGATCAGCCGATCAGCCTCGATCAGCATCTTGCGCTCGGCCGCTACTTCGGCGCGCTGCACGTGCATCCGAACAGCCT
>NZ_FCOL02000360.1 GCF_001544515.1 Caballeronia terrestris | reverse complement strand
CCGTACCGGGCGCCGACCTCGCTCGCTTGTTCTCGCGCTTTTTGTCGGCTCGCGCGACGTCGGGCGAAAGTCGACCCTCATCGACCGTTCGACACGCGGTAGGTCGGATGTCTCTTGATGACAGCAACGGTCGGTCGCTCATGGCCCTCGGCATTCGCCCACGTCAGCATTTGTGAATGGACGTAAAAGCAAGGTTTCTTGATCCTCGTTCAAGCGGCCGTTCTAGGGCGGCACGCACGCCCGTTGTTAGTCTACTGAAGCGGCAGAATCGCTTCAGCAACCATTCCGGACAGGTGTGCCGCCGGATCATTAGTCATCCATGGCTTGTTGGAGACCGTTGCCGAATCCTTGAAGGGCGCCCGCGGCCATGGCACCGCCCAAGCCGGTGCAACCAGCGAGGAATATGGCAAGGGAGGCAAGCACAAGTACGATAGTTGGTTTCATTTTTCGGTTCTCCCCTGTATCAAGTAGCCTCAGTTACAGTTCGTATAAACCTGACTGCCGTACCGACTTGAGGTGCAGTTGCGCGTCGAAGTATGGCCTTGACCGTCGTTGTAGTTCTGATTGGTGTACGTGGTATTGCCGTATGTCTGCGTCGACGAACTCATCGACTGACCGTTCGGACCCGAGTAATTCCCGTAGCCAAGATTGCCGTGCTGTTGTTGAGAACCGCTCCACTGTGCGTTTGCGAGCAGTGGCATCAGTGCGGTTGCACACAGAATCAATTTTTTCATTTTTGTCTCTCTCGAATTATTTATAAGCGCCCGAACCAGGCGCTATGATTCTATGGCCCGCAGCGATTCGCGATGTGTGCGCTCAACAACCTTAACTTCTTGCTTGTGCAAATTCTGTCAACTTATCGAGACTGAGTCGGAAAGACGGCAGGAAAAAGCGTACCTCAGAACGCGAAGGACGGATTTCGGGTGCCTTCGGTGAGTTCGCGCCAGGCAACGAATAGCGCCGCGAGTTGTTTGCGATAGAGTGAAGCGCGTAGCAGATGCCGCTTGAGCGCGAAGTGTTGCCTGATCGGCCCGAAGCACGAGAGAAATTTCCGTGTGCGTTTTGGGTCGCGAAAGCCGCGCATGCGACGCTCGCGTTCGCGCGTTGGTTGGTGGCTGTTCTCGGCGCGGTTGTTCAGTCGCGCGGCCGCTTTGACGAACACGTGCTTGACGTTTGCAAGTTCCGGGATCTCCGCTTTTGCCGCCGGATAGCGGCGCAACTGAAGAAGGCCCTGATCGACCCTCTGCCTTCCGGACCGTTGCCGGTGCGCTCAACCAGCGCGGGGAGCTTGGCGAACACCGAAGGCGGGTATCCCCTTCGTCGCCGGCGGCTCGCCGATCGCAAGCACGTAATTCTCTATTCCTTCGGCACGGCGCCCCGCTTCAAGCACCTGCGCCGCGATCAGTGGGCTCGTGGTAGCCGATATGACCGCCTGCGATGAACTGCGGGATGTCGTTCTGCGCCGTCAACGCCTTGCACCGGTCCCCACGCTGACCAGCGCATCTAAAGCTGCAATGGCCGCTTTTTTGGTATGCGTCGCGCGAGGGCCGTCGAGAATTCTTTGGACAAGCGTCTGAGAATGCGGCAGGCTAAGCCTGCCGCAGGC
>NZ_FCOL02000359.1 GCF_001544515.1 Caballeronia terrestris | reverse complement strand
CTAGACATCATGTATGGACCTGCCGCACCTCAAGGTACGCGGATTAAGCTTGAGGTAGGTTACGCCGCGGCTCAGAGCCGCATTGAGGGGGCAGGTCATGAACAAGTTTAGCAAGTACGTGGGCCTGGATGTACATCAGGAAACGATTGCCGTGGCGGTCGCCGACACGGCTGGCGAGGTGCGGTATATGGGCGAGATAGTGAACACGCCCGAGGCGATTGCGAAAGTGGTGGGACAGCTCAAGCGCGGCACGGGACGGCTGGCGTTTTGCTACGAAGCCGGCCCCTGCGGGTACACGATTTGCCGACAGTTGCGGCAACTCAAGCTGGACTGCCAAGTCGTGGCGCCGTCGCTGATTCCGAAGAAGCCGGGCGAACGCGTGAAGACCGACCGACGCGATGCCCTAAGTCTGGCGCGCCTGCACCGCGCTGGCGAGTTGAGCCCCGTGTGGATTCCGGACGAGGCACAGGAGGCGTTGCGCGATCTGACCCGTGCGCGTGAGGACATGAAGCATCTGCAACGCCAGGCCAAGCAACGGCTGTTGTCGTTTCTGTCGCGCCACGGCCATCGCTACACGGGCCGCTCAAGGTGGACGCAAGCGCACTGGCGCTGGCTGGAGGGCATCAAGTTCGCCCGGCCGGAGCAACAGATCGTGCTGCAGGAGTATATCGACACAGTTCAGGCCTGTGGCGGGCGCGTGGCCAGCCTCGACCGCGAAGTCGAGACGGCCGCGCACGCGAACGCAGTTTGGCCGGTTATCGAGGCGTTGATGGCGCTGCGCGGCATCGGTCTGCTCGCGGCTGTAACGGTGGTAGCGGAACTCGGTGATCTCGCACGGTTTTCCGGCGCGCCGCAACTGATGGCGTATCTTGGCTTGGTGCCTAGCGAACACTCCAGCGGCAAGCGCGAGCGTCGCGGCGGCATCACCAAGACCGGCAACGGCCACGTCCGGCGGGTACTCATCGAAGCCGCGTGGACGTATCGTCATGCCGCGCGAAAGACCGCGATCCTGCAGCGGCGCGCAGAACGTACGCCCCCCGAGGTCCAAGAGATCGCCTGGTCGGCGCAAAAGCGGCTGTGTCAGCGGTTTCGAAACTTGATGGCACGGGGCAAGCTCAAGAACCAGGTCTGTACCGCTATTGCGCGCGAACTCGTCGGCTTTATCTGGGCTATCGGGCAACACGTCATCCCCCTCAGCCGAGCTTAGCCGGCATGAGAAGATCGAGCACGCAACAGGATGTTTGGGCCAGGACCAGGCAACGGTGGGAGAACCCTCGTTGTAACACTAGGAGGCAACTGGAAACAGCATAACCCTCGAATCTAGATTGAGGCAGCTCCCCGACGTTTCGTTTGTCATGCGGTAACCAACCCGCGCATATCAGAATGTTCAACCGTCGGATAACCGCCTCGTCCTGGCCCAAGCATCCTGTTGTTGAAGACCGTCAAAGAAGCCGGTCTCGGATGATCGTGAGCACGCAAGTCCCGCGCTCACGATCCAATGCATAGCATGGAAAGCCGACGTCGCGTCAAGGGTTCGCTACGCCGGGCTCACGCCCGCCCTTGACCCGTCAAGCTTCGGAGATCTGCCTTTGGCACTTGACACGGTCCATACATATCAGTG
>NZ_FCOL02000358.1 GCF_001544515.1 Caballeronia terrestris | reverse complement strand
GGTCCGTTGTAGCGGGAAATGATGGCACAGGCGGGCTTGTCCTGATGTACCACCGGGAACGGGTCCACCGGTGGACGCCGCCAGTCTGTTCAAGGCTTTGCCGGAGGGCTAGCGCGAGGCCTCCCCTGCCGCAGCTTTCCGAGGATCCGCAGTACGGCTTGATACGACCACCAGACGGCCCATAACAGCCTCGGAGTTGGCATTCGGACCAATAGTCCCGCGCAGTAGCATCAATCCGTCGCGCTGCCAGTCCGGCGGTCGGTCTGATTACGGTCGGTCCTCAATCAACGGTGGCTCGATCGGTCCAGCGAACAGCCCTCCATCGAAGAACGCGTCGTCAAGTTCCATGATGGAGTCGTCTCCCATCAGAATTACGACGTATTCGCCCATCCCATTGCCAGGCACCTCGGAGATTTCCGCGATGGTTTGTTGGGGAGATCGGTCGTCGACGAAGCGCAACCAGTAGTAACCCGGGGTGGTCGGCCGTGTGTCTGTCCATTTCATATGAAGCACTCGCGGCACCTTTTGACGGGACTATTGCTACTACATTAACGCTTCTATCCCAAAACGCCAATCCGTGGCGACTGCTGTCGCCAGATGGTTAACAGGTCACTCATGCCTCGCGCTACCGGAAACCGCCTCCGTGGTGGAATCAGCCGAGTGTAGATCGTCGAGTTCAGGAGGAGCGATTCATCACGATCGGGCAAGGCTCGTCAACCAAGTTTTCGATCGATGAATGCGTAGTGCTTCATCTTCATCACCGGCGCGGTCATGTATGCGATCCCTCGCGCTCCTGCCGCCAATGTTGCAGTGAACGCAGACCAGCACAAAAAACACGAAGACGAAACTTCAGCGAGAGTTGATGAGAAGTACCGGGGACGGCCCCGCGCTCTTGAAAATCGTGACAGCCAGGCACGGGCTGCGCTGACCGAGCGCGTGCGCCCGGGCCACCAGATGAGCCGTCGTCGCCGCAATAGCGCTACACTCAGAGCGAGACAACCGCCGGAGGAACATCATGGTCGACATTGATGCTAAAAGCACGTTTCGTGGGCTTCCCTTGACCGCCGAGCAAGATGCAGAGATCAGGCACTACATCAAGAAGCAAAAGCAGCATGGCGCGCCGTGGGACACACCGGAGTTGGACGCGATGCTAAAGGACATGCTGGAGCCCCCAGGCGACGATGAAGACTCCGGCGCCGCCGACGAAACAAAGGCGGCTGCAGAACGGGCGACCGCTTCCATCGACGAGGCCATGGACCCCATTGAAGCCAGTGAGGAGCGGAATGCTGCTATGGAAAACGAGGGTATGAGGGGATCCAAGCGTTGAATCCCAGACGGGTTTAGCAGGCATCGAGCTTCATCCGAGTCTTTCGGAGCGTGGCCTGAACCCATACGCCGCCCGGAATTGTGTCGATTGCGGCTTTGCCAACAGGCTCCACCCAGAAGCACGCACCGACGAAAAAACGGTCCACGGGGTACATTGATGCGCTCACCTTGCGCCTCGAGGCCAAGTTGGCCCAAAGGACCAATGGTACAAACCAAGCATCGAAAACGTCCTCGGAGTCGCACACCATGTCGCCGTGGATCTCGACCCGCGATCTTCGATAACGCGATACAGGGC
>NZ_FCOL02000357.1 GCF_001544515.1 Caballeronia terrestris | reverse complement strand
AAAGCACACCGGCTCCTCAAGCGCTGGCCGCCTGACTATGCCGACCGCCCCGCGTACACCACTCTTGACGATTTCTCTTCGTCGTTTGGGAATACCCTGATTAGATCGGCCGCCGACGCAATGGGCGCAAGCGGGTTGCGTAGCTCGTGGGAAAGCATCGCCAGGAACTCGTCCTTGCGTTTTGCGGCGAGTAACAATTCCTCCTCGGCCGCTATCCGTTCGGTGATATCCAACTGGGCGACGACCGCGCCCGTAATCTCCCCGTTTTCGTCCCGGATCGGTGCACCGCTGCTCAACAGAACTCGCCGGACTGGCGGTTCGTCGAAACTCTCGATCTCGAGTAAGTCACCGACTGCCTCTTCCCCGCGAAGGGCTCTCGCTGTCGTCCAATCGGCAAGCTCAAGAACCTGTCCATGTCGCGCCGAGTGGTCCGCCCAGCGAGCCTTCCAACTACCGAGATCAGCAAGAGTCGTCCGGGTCGGGTGATCTTTGCCCCATAACTGCGCAAACATTCGGTTCTCGCGCTCGATCGCACCGTTACGGTCACTGACGACAATCCCAACGGGCACCACCTCGAGAAGCGCATCGAGGCGGCGAGTGGCGGCTTCCGCCAGCAGCGCCGCCGCCCGGGCGCCGCGTTCGCTTCGTTTGCGTCGCTGCTCAGCGTTTCGCTGCTCGGTGATATCCGAAAACAGGACGGCCACCTGGTTCGGTCTAGACGGATCCAGGCGAAATGCGTGCACGTCGTACCAACGTTCGAGCATCGCCGCCTCGTTCTGGAAATGCGCCGGCATGCCCGTTCGCGCGACCTCGCCGTAGGTCTCGAACCAATGCCTTTCATGATGAGGCGCTAGTTCGAGCATGGTTCGTCCGGTTGCGCTGACCAACCCGGTTTGCGCCTCGAACGCCGGATTCACGGTGAGGAACCGATAGTCCGCAGCCGTTCCGTCCTCGTGGAACAGCATCTCAATGATGCAAAAGCCTTGGTTGATTTGCTCAAACAACGTGCGATACCGAAGTTCGCTGTCAGAAAGCGTCGCGGAAGAGGCGTTTTCTGGAGCCGCCTTGCACGCGGTGACGGTCTGGCGGACGCAGACGAGTTCACCGCTTTCATCATGCACCGGCGCATGCTCGACTCTCCAAATGCACTCTCCGTCGGTCAGCGCGGCGTGTTCACCGCAAAGCGGAAGATGCCCGCGGGTCATAACGACGCAGTCCGGTGCGCCGTTCGCAACGACCAGCGCAATTGAACGACGTAAGGCTTCTCGCGTGGATTTGCATCCCAGATGCAACCCAAGAAGATCGAAAAGACTGACGCCGACGATCCCCCTTGGCTCGATCGAAAACGCGCGCGCGAAAGCGTCACTGACGGCGAGCACGATCGCATCAGGACCAGTCGATAGAAGCAGGCAAGCAGCGGGGGACGCATGAAACGCGTTCTTGTAGACAGATAAAGAAGTCACTTCGTCAGCTTCGTTCATGTCATGGGCGGAAAGACCGTTCGAGATTGGCTGATGCAATCGCGCTGAAATCTGCAGCGTCGGTATTGTCGATGGTGCTGGAGATCCGCACAAATCTGGCGGCGTCAGGTTGACGTCGGCGTTACATAGGCATAGGCGGAGAT
>NZ_FCOL02000356.1 GCF_001544515.1 Caballeronia terrestris | reverse complement strand
GTCGGTCTTGCAGAATCGCGCGAAGCCAAGCGCAGCGTGCGGATAGGTGCAGATAAGCAGTTGCGAAACTCCCAGTTTCAATATGAAATGGGCCTATCTTCTGGGAGTGAGAAGCGCCGATGAGCACACCGGATTTCTTCCGCAGCCGCCTGGACGCGATGATCGATTTGCGGCATCCGCTGGCGGTACTGGCCAGCCGGATGCCATGGAGGTCGATAGAAGCGACCTTGACACCGATCTTCGAGCGACGTGCTCGCGAAGGCCGGACGAGCGAGGAGACTGATCTTTTTGGCACGGCGCCCAAGCTGGCGGGTGCGGGCCTTAGCGCTGCCGGACGTCCGCGCCTGTCGATCCGGCTGATGGTCGGGCTGCTCTATCTGAAGCACGCCTACAACGAAAGTGACGAATCGGTTTGTGAGCGCTGGGCACAAGACGTGTATTTCCAGTTTTTCTGCGGCGAGGAGTATTTTCAACCGCACATGCCGTGCGATCCGACCAACCTCGTGCGCTTTCGGCAGGCGCTGGGCGAAGCTGGTGTCGAGGAGTTGCTCGCGACGACAATTGCAGCGGCCGTGGAAATGAAAGCAGTGAGGCCGGCCGAGTTCGAGCGCGTGATTGTCGATACGACGGTCCAACAAAAAGCGATTGCCTATCCGACTGACAGCCGTTTGCTGGAGATTGCACGAGGCAAACTCGCAAGGCTCGCGCAACGTGCCGGACTGGCACTGAAGCAAACATACGAGCGAGAGGGGAAACAATTGCGTCGCCGCGCCGGTGGCTATGCGCATGCGAAGCAGTTCAAGCGACTGCGCCGGGTGCTCAAGCGTCAGCGCACGATCCTCGGACGATTGCTGCGCGACATCGAGAGAAAGTTACCGAACGCATCCACTGAGCAACAGGCATCCTTAAGCATCTGGCTTGAGCGCGCCTGGCGTATCTGCCGCCAGCGAGCGAAAGATAAGCACAAGCTCTATGCGCTTCATGCGCCAGAAGTGGAGTGCATCTCAAAAGGCAAGGCTCGCCAGCCGTATGAGTTTGGCGTCAAGGTGAGCCTCGCAATCACGGAGAAGCAAGGCCTGATTGTCGGTGCACGCTCGTTTGTGGGCAACCCCTATGACGGGCATACTCTGTCCGGACAACTTGAACAAACGTCCATCCTGCTTCAGGATCTGCCGGGCGTGTCAAAGCCGAAGACCGTTCTGGCGGACCTCGGGTATCGCGGTGTGGATGCCGATCTCGCGCCAGTACAGTTGATTCACCGAGGTAAACACAAGTCGCTAAGCAGTACACAACGACGATGGCTGAAACGCCGGCAAGCGATAGAACCGATCATCGGGCATGTGAAGCAGGACCACGGCATGCAGCGTTGCTGGCTCAAAGGGCAAACCGGCGACGCCTTACATGCGGTGCTATGCGCGGTGGGCTATAACCTTCGCTGGTTGCTGCGCGCTATTGTTCGCCTGGGGCTTGCGCCCGTGTTTTTTGTTCTCGAGTGGCTGCGCAGCCTCCACAACGCCTCGCGAGGAACCTTGCTCGCACCTCCTACAACTGCCTGAGTTCGAAAAGTACAAGGCCACCTGATGAACGCCCCGAGGCGTCCACGAACAAAACCCAATTTTGCAGGTCCGACT
>NZ_FCOL02000355.1 GCF_001544515.1 Caballeronia terrestris | reverse complement strand
CCTACATCGTCTCGTCCCGATCTGACGCAGAAAAGCTCGTCGCGCACCATCTTGTGACGGGTTACGCTGACGCATACTGTTTATCCGGCCCTGTCGACGGTCAGAGTCGACGGGGCAACGATCGGAAGACATGCCGCCAAGGCGCTGCTTGCGCGATTCGCGACTGAACCGGCCCCGATGGGCGAACGGCTCGAAGTGCGTATGGACACCGGCTTCACAATCTTTGACCGAGACAGCGCATGAGGGCGGTTCGAGCCTGGCACGGCGACGATGCAGATCGACTCCGCTGACTACGCGCGCCTTTTGTTGGAGCAGGGCCGTCGCGCGATGGAACCGGTCAGAGTGCGGCGGCGTGGCAGGGATTGGCGCGCAAGGGCGGGGCATCATCAACCGCGGCTTCGCGATCGTCGACATGGCGGTCGCGACGGTCGACTACTATCGGCAAGGCTTGCGCGAGCGGCAGTGCGCATGACGCGCGACGGTGTCTCCCTGGGCGCCGAATTTTCCCCAATGCGCCGGGCAAGCGCCCCGAGTGCATCAGCGGCGGTTGAATCGGAAATCGTCTAAGGACGCTCAGAAGTGTCGTCCGTCGGCTTTTACCTGCATCAACTTTCCCCATTCATAGTCGATCGCATCGGGCATCATGGGAAACACGCCCGCACCCGGAGTGAATGTCAATTCGCCGAAATAGACTTTGTCGTCGGGGGCATAAAGGTCCACCCGAACATACTCGAATCCGTCCGCCAGCGCCGTTGCGAGCGATAATAGCGTCTCAAAATTTGCCGGACGCTCCGCGGGGCGTGCGCTACGCGGATAGTGGCCGATTGAGATGTCCAGCCGGTTCCAGTCGCCGTCGTACATGTCGCCGCACGGTCGTTCGCCGAAGCGATCGGAGATCACTGCGATATAAATCACAGGCGTGGACCGAGCTTCAGTGAAGAAGCAGTGGATCTTGATGTCCGGGGGAATATTGCCGCTTCGATCAAGCAGGAGCTGTTCGAAGAAAATGCGGGGCTGAATCGCGCGATAGTGGCGCTCGCGCGCGACACGATAGAAGTCGGTCGTGAGCCATTGCTTCGCAAGACGATCGAGTTCTTTAAACCCAATGTCGATCTTGTCGTTCACCACCTTGACGAACCCACTTCCGTGATTTGCCTTCATAACGAACGTCGATGGCAGCGCGTCATACACCTCGCGGGTAAAAGCCACTGGGTCCGCGAGAAGTGGCACCAAATACTCTTCGCCGATCTTTTGGCGGACGTACTCGCGTACAGTGAGCTTGTCGGTCAGATCTGCGTAGCGCGGATCCGGATGAAGACAGCGATACAAAATCTTCTCGTTAAACGTTGTCGGCGATTTGACGTTCGGGAAACGGCCCACTTTGTGACGATGAGCAAGACTTAGATAAACGCGGTCTGGCAAACATTGTTTGGCGAAGCCAATTAGGCTCTTTGAAAGAGACATCGTATCCCCTCTGATGCTTGATAAACGGGTTAAGAAGCAGTTTCGATTTTCTTTAACAAGGCACAATCGCGGGCCGCCGCACGCGTCACTAAGAGGCGGTTTCAAAAAGCCTAGATTGATCGTTGGAGAGTATTCCAGCAGATCACGCAAGCGGCCAATTTCAAGAAT
>NZ_FCOL02000354.1 GCF_001544515.1 Caballeronia terrestris | reverse complement strand
ATTTTTGTTATTTGAAGAACTCAGAGGTGCAGGTTGAAGACGAAACAGACGTATTCTGTAGAATTCAGAGAGCAGGCGCTGGCGAAGGCCCTGCAACGAGGCAACCGCTCCGTAGGAGCGGTTGCCTCCGAACTGAACATGAGCGTATTAACTTTAAGGAAGTGGATCCGGGTGTCTAACGCCGCAAGCCGCAACCCGGTGCCTGTCGATGCACGGCGCCCGGAAGATTGGTCGTTGGAAGAGCGCCTGCTGGCCTTGCATCAGAGCCACGGACTCACCGACGAGGCACTGCATGCCTGGTGCCGTGAGCGGGGCCTGTTCGCCCATCATCTCACCCAGTGGCGCCAGGACTTCTGCACGGCCGGCAGCGGCTCGGCCCGGCGCGAGAACGCCCTGGAAGTACGTGAACTGAAACACGCCAATGCGCAACTGCAACGCGAACTGAACCGCAAGGACAAGGCGCTGGCGGAGGCGGCGGCGTTGCTGATACTACAAAAAAAGTATCAGGCGCTGTTCGGGGACGAGGATCAATGAGTTCCCTCGGGCGGCGCAGCACCGTGATCGGGCTGATCGAAGAAGCGATCCTCGCCGGGGCGCGTCAGGCGCGTGCGTGTGAGATCCTGGGGCTGAGTTCGCGTACCTTGCAGCGCTGGCAACGTGGCGACCCCGATGCCGTGGACGGGCGCACCTTGTGCCGCCACGAGCCTGCCCACAAGCTGTCGGCCGATGAACGCGCCGAACTGCTGGCGGTGGCCAACTCTGCTGAATTCGCCCACCTGTCACCGAGCCAGATCGTGCCACGACTGGCCGACCAGCAACGCTACATCGCCTCGGAATCAACGTTTTACCGGGTGCTGCGCGAAGCGAACCAGCTCGCCCACCGGCGCAGCGAACGGCCGGCCAGCGCACGTAGCAAACCGCGCGCGGTCTGTGCCGATGCGCCCAACCAGCTGTACTCGTGGGACATTACTTACTTGCCGACGACGATTCGTGGGCAGTATTTTTATCTGTATCTGTTTCTCGATGTCTTCAGCCGCAAGATTGTCGGATGGCAGGTCTATGCCGAGGAAAGCAGCATGCTGGCCAGCGAAGTGCTCAAAGACCTTTGCGCACGCGAAGCGATACAACCCGACCAGGTTATCCTGCACTCCGATAACGGCAGCCCGATGAAAGGCGCCACGATGCTCGCCACCCTGCAGGCGCTGGGTGTTATGCCGTCATTGAGTCGACCGGGCGTGAGCAATGACAATCCGTATTCGGAATCGCTGTTCAAGACGTTGAAGTACCGACCGGCCTACCCGTTGCAGACGTTTGACACCCTGTTTGCCGCGCGCACCTGGGTCACCGGGCTAGTACGCTGGTATAACCACGAGCATCTTCACAGCGCGATCCGCTTCGTGACGCTGGCCCAGCGTCACGCAAACCTTGACCAGCAGATTCTCGATCGCCGCGCAACGCTCTATGAGGTGGCCAGGCAGCGTAACCCGCTGCGATGGAAAGGCCCTACGCGAAACTGGAAGCGCGTGCACACGGTCCATCTGAATCCCGATCAGGTCGGTAAATCTGAACTCACTCGACACCCTCAAACGCAAGAGCAAAAAGCCGCCTGAAATCCAATCGTTGAGGCGACATCTAGCTTGAAAATTTCCG
>NZ_FCOL02000353.1 GCF_001544515.1 Caballeronia terrestris | reverse complement strand
TAGTTGCGCGGTTACGGATAAGGTCCGAGCGCATTTTCAGGAACGCCCGGTATGCGCGGCCGTCGGTCGCCGCGTCCGCTTGCCTATATCGCGAGTGCGTCTGTCACGCGTGAAGTGCCCGGTCAAGCGCAACCAATTCACGGCCATGCCCTCGTGTTAAACGGACCTGGCTAGAACCGGACGCTCCGGACGCTCGGCAAATCAACTGTATAACGAAGGACATCGGTATGGCGAGAGTGTCAAGAGCAGGAGATAGTAAAAGTATGGATGGACCAATTTAGACCCACGCGGCTTCGGGAAGTGGGCGTTCGGCAATTTGTGCCATTCCATACTCGATCGCGAACTTCCGAGCGTCGGCTCGGCAGGGAAAATTGCCCATCAGTTCGGACGCTCGCTGAAGGCCATCCGGCGCTCGTATGATCAAGGTTACAGAGTATGTACCCGCGGCGAAGAAAGTATGCGACGACAACGAAAATCCCTGGAATCGAACTTGAGGTGAGTCCATTGCGCCTCCATGGCCATATTCACTATTTTCCGCCCGACTCCCGGGGAAAATTATTCTTCGCAAGAAGATCGCTGAGCCTTTCAACTCAGATAGCCGTGCAATGAGCGGATATACCCGAACCGCCCCTTTCTACGCTGACTACTACCCAAGTAGCAAGAGCAAATACGCAATTCTCGTCGATTCAATACTCGCCGGCGTGGTCAACTCCGGCGCTTCGCCGAGACGAAGTCGCTCAAGGACGGGGCGGCAAAGCTGGGCGCCATGTTTGTTTCTCAGCGGTCCCGAAGGCTCCATTGCCAAACAGCCACTCGACGTTGACGCGAATGCCTCGGCAGCCTCGAAGGCGAAGTTGCGACATCTGTCTCATGTAAGGTTGTCGCAATGCCCGACAAAACTGCGTACCAAGCGCTTCTGCCTGAAGAACGCCTCGCCAACGCAACCCTGCGACTACAGAATGTGTGTATTCGGGCCATGGCCCGAATACACGGGTGCTCGCCGGCCACCGCGAGCCGTGAACTGACGCGAAGCAGCTCATCTGCTGGCTACTCATCGGTGCTGGCTGTAGCGCTCAGCGCCGCCTGCCGCATCGCGGGTTGCTGCCCCACAAAGCTTTGCTTCAAGGCGGCTGCTGCCACATCGTTTTCACCCTGCTCAATTGGAGTGGTTGGCCCAGCAGATATCGGGCACACTGAAAGCGTATGTATCGTCGAAAGGCGAAGCCAAGTCTCGACCAAAATCAGGAGAGCAAAATGCACAAAAATGTCTACTTGACGGCAGCTTGAACTGCCGTATGATGGGTTTATTGCTGCAACGCAGCAAATCGACACGACGCCGAATGACCGAGCCACGGCGGTTCTTTTCAGGAGCGGTCATGTTTCCCTAGTCTCCTCGGCAGCGGTTGCGATAGCGAACTTTCAGACTTTGGTCAACGCGACGAAGCGTTATGCGAGCGGGCTTCAACGACTCGCCGAGTTGAACGTGCATACGGTCAAAACGGTATTTGGAGGAAGTTCGTCGGTTCTCAAAGCCGGTTCGAGCGCGAAGCCCGGGAATTCCCGACTGGCGCCCAAGCCGGCTCGAGCGTTTGATCTGAAGGTCTTGCCTTGTGTATCACCGTTGGTCTCGCAGCCCGCTACAGGCGGGGGGTTT
>NZ_FCOL02000352.1 GCF_001544515.1 Caballeronia terrestris | reverse complement strand
AATGCGGCTATTGGCCGAACGGTCGTTGAACGGTGAGCTTGTTCTTCACCGAGACGACGCCGGGAACGCCTTTCGCCAGAGCAGCCGCCTTTTCGATCTGCGTCGCTTCCGCCACCGTGCCCGCGAGCGTCACGGCGCCATCTTTCGCGGTGACGCTGATGCTGCCGGCGTCGATCGCCTTGTCCTTCCCCAGTGCGGCATATACGCTCTTGCGCAGGGCGCGGTTCGCCTGTTTCGACGGCATCGACGCCGCACCGCCCGACGCCACCGTCGCCGGTGTGCCCGATGACGCGCCCGCTCCGGTTGCCTGCGCCCACGCGTTCACGGATGCGAGAACGATCAGTGCGGCGCATGCCGGCTTGAGTGCCTTCGTTACGTTCATTTACTTCTCCAGGTGTTGTTGCCAGCGCCTCATCGGCGCCTCTGCGGCTTTGTCACGAGATCTCGCGCAGCGCGGATCAGAAGTTGTGCCGCAGTCCGATCATCGCGGCAGTGGTCGATGCGCCCGGCGCCACCGGCTGTCCATACACGATCGTCTGGTTCATCGTTCCCTTGTTGATAACGTGACCGACCTGCGCATACGTCATCGTGCGCTTGGACAAGCTGTATTCCGCGCCCACTGCGAACTCGCTCGAATGGTTAGCTGAATTGTTGTCGTCCTTCAGGTAATAGAAGCCTGAAGTGACCTTGAGAGCAGGCGTGAACCGATAGCCGAGGCCAGCCGAATACAGATCGAGATCGGCGCGGTTTGGATTCGCCGGATTCTTGCCATGCGCATAGGCACCGGACACGGAGAAATCGCGAAACGTGTACTGCGCTCCGAGATAGTAAAAGCGGTTGTTGTTCTGGCCGGTCGCGGGGATGGCAGGGGTCGCTGGAAAGGTCGCGGGGTACGGATTGGCGTCATGGCCGTTGTAGTACGCCGCGGCCACGTTCAGGCCGTAGTTCGAATACTTCAGCACGGCCGACTCACGCGTGCCGCCCTGAAAATGGCCGGGAACGCCGCCTGGCGCGTACTCCAGCGCGACCGACGCGCCATAGAACTTCGGCGACTCGTACACGAGCGCGTTGCTGTCGTACAGTGCGCCGATCGGACCGTTCGTGTTGGTTCCGGGCCAGCCGGCTGCCTGGTTCATGCCGAGCCACGCGGTGAGCACGCTGCCGAAGTATTGCGCTCCGCGCACGTCGGTTTCGGCCATCGCGTAGACCATCGGCACGATCTGGCGGCCCGCGTTGAACGTGCCGAACGGGCCGGACACGCCTACGGTCGCGAACTGGTTGAATTGCGCGGGAACGCCGGGGGTGTCGGAGAGGCCGAACTTGCCCGTGCCGGTATCGAACGTGCCCTGCAGACGGAAATTGAGCTTGTATCCGCCGCCCAGGTCCTCGCTGCCCTTGAGGCCCCAGAAGCTGGCATAGATACCGCCATCCTTGTAGCGGTAGATCTTGCCCAGATTGGGCGCGGTCGGCGAAAACGACGCCGCCGCAGTACTCTGGTAGAGCAGTCCTGCATCGATCACGCCGTAAAGCGTCACCGACGATTGCGCATGCGCGGCGGCAGAAGCCAAACCCAGCAATGCGAAGCTGGTAAGTCGAAGGTTCGTGGGGTCTCCGGATTGTTATCTTTTCCCCTTTGCGTCTGCGCAATCAGGGAG
>NZ_FCOL02000351.1 GCF_001544515.1 Caballeronia terrestris | reverse complement strand
ACGTCAGCGAGGACTGCCTGTTCCTGAACGTCTGGAGCGGCGCGAAGACACGCGGCGCGAAACTTCCCGTGATGGTGTGGATCCACGGCGGCGGCTTCCAGTTCGGCACCGGCTCCGACAACGCGCTTGACGGCACGTCACTCGCGAAGAAGGGCGTGGTCGTGGTGACGTTGAACTATCGGCTCGGCGTGTTCGGGCATCTGTCGCGCCCCGATCTCGACGCCGAGTCGGGCGGGCACAAGTCAGGCATGTACGGCATTCAGGATCAGATCGCGGCGCTCAGGTGGGTCAAGGCCAGCATCTCGGGATTCGGCGGCGACCCGAACGTGACGGTGTTCGGCGAATCGGCGGGCGCGCACGCGATCGGCTTGCTGATGGCGTCGCCTCTCGCAACGGGCCTGTTCCAGAAGGCCATCGGCGAAAGCGGCGCGTTCTGGGAGAGCGAGCACGGCGAGATGAAACCCTACGCGGATGCCCAGGCGATGGGCGTCGTGCTCGGCAATCAGTTCAACGCGACGACCATCGACAAGTTGCGCGAGGTTCCGGCATTGCAACTGGAGACCGCGACCAACTGGACTTTCGCGACGGACCCCGGACTCACGAACTATTCGCCAGTCGTCGACGGCTACGTGCTGCCCGAGAATCCCTTCGTCCGGTTCATGCATGGACGCCAGAACGACGTCCCGCTGCTCGCCGGCTGGAATTCGGATGAAGGCCTCGCGTTCTTCGGCCGCGCGTTGCCGCACCAGACAGTGCAGGCGTTCACCGATGCCGCCACGAAAGAGTTTGGTGCCGCGAATCTGCCGATGTTCCTGCAGGCGTATCCGGCCGGTTCGCCGGACGAGGCGGCCCGTTCGGCGCAGGCGCTGATCGGCGATCAGGTGATCAAGTACCAGACCTGGGGCTGGGCGACGCAGCAGCAGAAGACCGGGCGCTCACCGGTGTACGTCTATCACTTCGAGCAGAGCTCGCCGTATAACGCTATCGCGACGCACGCGACCGACGTGCAATATGTCTTCGGTAACCTGCCGGCGAAGGGTGGGGTGAGCGCAGGCAGCCAGGACCTCGCCGTGTCGGACACGATGCAGACTTACTGGACGAACTTCGCTCGTGCCGGCGATCCCAACGGGGCGGGTTTGCCACAATGGCCGCGCTATGCAGGCGCGGGAAGCCAGACGATGCGCATCGGCGCCGTGATTCAGGCGGGCGCGGAGGAAGGCACCGCGCGCTTTCAGTTTCTCGACAGGTTTCGGGTTGATGGGGTCATTGGGGTGAGTCAGCCTTAAGGGATGGCACCGGGTGGGGGGGCTTGACCGGGCGACACAGCAGCGATTGACGCAAAAAAAGAACGATCGTTTTCGCTGCTTGTAACGTTTCTCATTTTGCATGCTCAATGCTCAATGCTCTCGTGGCCCGCGTGAGCATCGAGCCGAGCGTCGACGCGCCCTTTACAGCACGCTGTTGCATCGAGCCGTGCCGCTCGTTTTCTTTCCTTGCGTCGCATATCAGCTAACCAATCGATCTGCCCTGAAACAATTCGAAATTTATTCGTAGCAGCATCGCTAATGCGGCATATTCGCGGATTGAAACGCGGACGGTAAAGGCGCGCAAACGATAAAACGATTTTTCATGCGAAGGCTCGACGGCGATCATCCATGCGGTC
>NZ_FCOL02000350.1 GCF_001544515.1 Caballeronia terrestris | reverse complement strand
GTGTTGTTCGTAATCGCGCAAGAGCACGGACCGGCCGTGGGCTGGTCCGCGCCGATGGTCGCCCATACCGACGAGGTCGCGGCGCTCGCCGACCGCATCACCGCAGCGATGTACGAACGTCTGGCAGCCGGCGGCGCCACGCGCGTCACGGTGTTGCATGCCTTCCGCAACTCTCTACGGTGATCGAGATTTACAAGCAATCCTTAGTGCCATTTGACTTCGCACGGTTTGCCGTATCGGCGCGGCAGATCGCGCCGCTCGTCACGCTTGCCCCGCAAAGATTGTTGGCACGGCTCGCCGAGGAGTATGTCTTCGCGCAATTGTGCGAAGCGATCATGCTGTCCTTTGCGGCGGAAAACGAAGCACGCATGCGTGCGATGATCGCTGCGCGCGCCAATGTTCACGACAAGCTCGAGCATTTGATCGGCGACTCCCAGCGCCTGCGTCAGGAAGAGATCACCGCTGAAATGGTCGAGCTTTCCTCTGGCAGCCTCGCCTCCGGCAGCATAGGTCGCAAGCAAGACCGGCCGCGGTGAGCGCTTGTGCAAGCACCGCCCGAACGTGCATGAATCGACTCCACAGGAATGCCAGGACCTCGCTGAGGCGACTGCGCAACGCTATGTCATCATCAGGCGCCCGAATACGGCCACCTTGTCGAGATCCAGGACAAACGCGAAGACAACAGCCGCGCCTGACACGGCGCCGACCCACAGGAGTGGCAAGGGTGACATCAGTATCCCGCGCGTTGCTAAAGTCGCAATGAGCGCCACGTCTACCACCGACGACAAAACCGGCCAACGGCCCGGATAAGAACTCCACAGACGCCGGCGCTCGCGGACCACGTACAGGACTGCCTGACCACTGAATGCCAAAATGACGACTGTGAGCGTTTGCAACTGGCCGGTCGCGAGGTCCAGCCAGAACTTGCCGACGGCGAGCAGTGCACTGCAAAAGAGCAAATTGCAGCACGCCAGCACAATGCCCGCGATTTTGTCACATGGTTGATCTGCCAGGTATTGGGCTTCTGCGATGGCCGCACGTTATCGGTGGTCGACGACATGGCGAGAAAATCGCCCGTGATCATGAGCACAACCATCAGCATCGGCGTCAGGATTGCATGACCGGTCATGATGAGGCCAGCCGTCGGGAATAGCATTTGATCGAGTTTGCGCGTAACTGACCTCAGCATATAAGTGAGGATCCGCTGGAACGTGATCCGCCCCTCGCGTACCGCGGTCACGATGCCGCCAAGGCCTGGCTCGGTCAGCACGATACCGGCCGCCGACTTGGCGACGTCGGTAGCTGTCGAGACGGCAATTCCCATTTGAGCCTGGCGCAGCGCAGGGGCATCGTTTGCGCCGTCACCGCACATGCCGACAATATGACCGCCGCTCTGGAACGCCTTGACAATGCGGAATTTGTCCTCGGGGAAAATACCGCCGAAGACTGCATAATCTTCGGCACGCAATGACTCAGAAGGCGGTCCAGGCGGACAGACTGCACCATCGAGCCCAACCGCGTGGGCGACAACGCCGGCCGTCGCCGTCGCATCGCCCGTCACCATTACAGTATGCACGCCCATCTCGAGCAGATTGGCGATCAGCCGGGCCGAATCGGCTCGAGGCGGGTCGCTCAACGCAATCAGACCGGCGAGTTTCAGGGTATCC
>NZ_FCOL02000349.1 GCF_001544515.1 Caballeronia terrestris | reverse complement strand
CGCGCGGTCCGAGCGCGACGACAACGCGAATCAACCGGGTGCTATTCTGGCGTCCATCGACATCCTCCGGCGCATCTGCGCGTTGCGTTATCCGCCGGCGGACACGCGGACCATCGAAGAGCGCGCCGATGATGCCGCGCTGCTGCTCTGCGTGAAGGACAGGCTGAACTCGATCGCCAGTCCGTCCAATGGCCTCATGATCGCCTACACCTATATGTTCATCGAGGAGGCAGCGTTCAGAACGCGACGCGAGAGACGCGAGGAGAAAGCCAGGAGCGTCAATGAGTCGACGCGTGCCGAAGTGGCGAAATTGGCTTATCCGGGCTTGATCCGCAGCGCGAAGCGCTTCCGGTCTTTTCATCGCAACGTCTCGCGCGTCGGTGCCGCAATCACCTCGATCGCGGCGATTCTGTTATGGCTTGTCGTGTACGGTGTAGAACTGACTGCGCGCTTCGAGGACGAGCAAAAGAGCGTGATGGAGGTGACCAATCAGATCTACGTTCTCGCCGACAAGGAAAACGCGGCTTTGCCGCCGGATCAGCAGAGTCACGCGAGCGTGCCCGTACGATGCAACGACAAGATCGACGAACAGAGCAACCCGATACGAATGCTGTGCAACCAGTGGGCCTACCATCAGGCGCGCTACGAAAAAGCCATCGACGATGACGCGAGCTTTGCGGACAATGGACTTTCTTCCTGGCTGACGGTGCCGTTTCCTGTTTCTCCGACGCATTCGAAGAACAAGGCGGGCCAGAATGTCGGGACGCAGGAGAGCATCGAGTCGATCACGCTGGTTCTGTCTGCGTATGCAAGTTTTGTGTTGCCGGCGATGTTCGGGCTGGTCGGGACAATCGCTTCGTTCCTGCGCGATATCAGCAGCCGGATCACCAGCAGCATTCTCGCGCCGCGCGATGAGACGCTTGCGATCATCCGGCTGATACTCGGTGCCATCGCCGGGCTTGCGGTCGGTCTGTTCTTCACGCCGGCTTCAGTCGCGGGACAGGTGAGTTCGGGCGCGGGTAAGCTGACGCTATCAGCGTCGGGAATCGCGTTTCTGGCGGGGTATGGCGCGGACGGATTCTTCCGCGTGATCGATGCGATGATCGTCCGCCTGTTCAGTTTCGATCGACCCGATCAGAGGCCGACGGCGCCGAAGTGATCGTTCAGATTCTTTCAGACGCGACTGGCACTCCACCTTCTGCGCATTGACTCGCGATCCAGGCCGTGAGCTGACGGGTCGAGTGCATGCCGAGTTTGTGCAGAACGTGCTCGCGATGTTTGTCCACAGTGCGTGAGCTGATCCCCAACGCACGCGCGATCTCTTTGCTGGATAATCCACGACAAAGCAATGCCACTACGCGAATCTCCGCAGGGCTCAGCAGCCGCTCGGGTAGAAACGAAGCAAGCGCGTGATCGAGATCCTGCCATAGATGCTGACAAGCGATGGAGGAAGTAGTTGAAGTTGCCTTTTTATGTTTTATTCGCGCGCCGTGGCGACGCACGGTGTCGACACTGATTCCGAGTTGATCGGCAATCACCTTGTTGCTAATGCCGCGGGTGACCAGTTTAAGTATTTCCTGTTGCCGCGGAGTCAGCTCGTTGCTCGATCCTGGGCGTTTCACCTTCACCGTGTTCGTTGCCGCTAGTTTGATCGATCAAGTTCAGAGCATGAATG
>NZ_FCOL02000348.1 GCF_001544515.1 Caballeronia terrestris | reverse complement strand
GTCGCCGCCCAAGATCGCGACTGTGTTGCGCAGCGTGAGCCCTGACGAGTCGAAAGAGTGGTTCGACACGCGGATGCGCGCCGCACTGAACGGCACGCCTGCGGAGTGGCTCTCATCCGAGGACCTTGCGAAGCTCTATGCGAGGTACGGCATCGACAAGTTCAACCTGAACGATCGCGGCTATATCGCGAGCGTGCACCCACTCGAACTGTGGAGCGTGAACTACTTGCGCAACCATCCGCTCGCGAGCGTGAACGATATTCAGGAAGCGAGTCGCGAGATGCGCGTCACCGCATATTCGTGGCTCTTCAAGACGCGGTATCACGCAACGCAGGACCGGCGCATCAAAAACATGGTCGAAGCGGATGCCTTCGAGCAGATAAGCAAGTCGTGGCGTGCGCTGGGCTATCCGTTCGCGTCGCTCACGCCATCGTATGCGGCGGCCATCGGTGCGTCGGGAGACCGGCCAGCCGCGCTTGCGCAATTGATCGGCACCATCGAGAATGACGGCAAGACGCTGCCGACACAAAGCATCGCCACGCTGGAGTTCGCGAAGGACACGCCCTACGAGACACGCTTCGCTCCCGCGGCGACTGCGCCGCGCGCCGTCCTGTCGCACGAAATCGCCGAAGTGGTTCATCAACTGTTGCGCGACGTCGTGCTCGGCGGAACTGCCAAGCGCCTCGCCGACGGGATCACGTTGCCTGACGGCCGGGCCTTCGACGTATATGGCAAGACCGGAACTGGCGACCAGCGATTAAATGTATTCGCTCGCGGCGCGCGTCTCATCGAGTCGCGCAGGGTCAACCGGACCGCGACGTTCGTCTTCGTGATCGGCGATCGCTTCTTCGGCACGCTGACCGCTTACGTACACGAGCCGTATGCTGCGCGCTACGATTTCACGAGCGCTTTATCGGTACAGCTGCTAAAGTCGCTCGCGCCGGCGCTGCAACCCTTGCTGGGCGACGCTGTTGTCGCCGGCAGGGAGAAGTGAAGACAGTGCGTCCAATGTTCACCAACGGCTTTGCCATGCTATATCGTGTTGGTTAATCACTGGTCGATAGCTTAGACGTAGGGGCGGCGGTCGAAAGCGCCGTCCGACGCTCCAAGCGCGCGTCGTGAGCATCGGATCGGCGCACACGAGACTGTCGCCGCCTGCGCGGCGTGGGCGCGGGCCAATGATTCGAGAAAGGGGTGGGGCGTCCTTGACTGCGGCACCAACCGCATCCGCGAAGGCAGCCGGCACTGATGAGCCGCAGGTCTGGTCTGACGGTCGTATTGTAAGTAACGGGTACTACGATAGAAAAGCTGGAGCGTCGTTCGAGCAGGATCACGCCGGCGTAGCAAATGCTCGAGATTGAATTTTCTTCGAACGTTCTGCTTCCTAAGTCGACGTGGCAATCATCAGGGAACGTGCTGCGGGGCCGTCGACTGGTTACGTGACTTTTTGCGAACGCATCGTTTTCCGCGTCGACAACCTGCCGCAAGGAGGGGCCATGACTCACTGGAACAAGCGATGGGCTAAAGCAGTTCTTCTGTGGCTGATTTTGCCAGTGATCATTCAAGCTTGTGCGGAGCTCGGTCCCGAAAGTTCTGTACAGGGCCCCGCACAGACGCCTGCACAGATCCCCGCACAGACGCCTTCGCAGACCCCGTCGCAGACTCCCGCACAAATCCCCGCAC
>NZ_FCOL02000347.1 GCF_001544515.1 Caballeronia terrestris | reverse complement strand
AAGCGGAGCGACTGCGGTTGCCGGATCCGCCGGATCGCCTGTCTCGAGTGCTGCCATCTGCTTCGAAAAGCCTTCGAGGAAAGCGTCCCCGCGCGCCTTGCCCACCACGACGATGCGCTTGGAGCCGACGCAGCATTGACCCGCATTGAGCATGCGGCCCGCGATCGCACTTTGGATCGCCCAGTCGAGCGGCGCATCCTCAAGCACGATTAAAGGATCGCTGCCGCCCAACTCGAGCACGACCTTCTTTAGATTGCGGCCGGCTCGCTCGGCGACGGCGGCGCCGGCACGCTCACTGCCCGTCAATGTCACGCCCTGGACGCGCGTGTCGTCGATGACTCGGCCGGCCTGATCGATCGATATAAACAAATTCGTATAGACGCCTTCAGGCGCGCCCGCTTCCTCAAATAGCCGAGCGAAAGCCAAAGCCGACTGCGGCACACTCTCGGCGTGCTTGAGCAACAGGACGTTGCCCACCATCAGTTGCGGACCAGCTACGCGCGCAATCTGGTAATACGGAAAATTCCATGGCTCGATGGCGAAGAGTGCGCCGATTGGCTCGATATGAACGGCGGCGCCCGGCGCTTCTGCGAGCGGGCGCGGTTGCAGATATGCATGCGCGTGCTTTGCGTAATAGTCGAGAATACTCGCCGACGATTCCACTTCCTTGCGCGCTTCCCCGCTGCGTTTGCCCATTTCCAATGTCAGATAGCCCGCGTATTCGACGGCTCTTTCCCGCAACAGTGCGGCTGCGCGCGACACAATGCGTGCCCGGTCGCCAACCGGACGGCGGCGCCAGTCGGTTTCAAAAGCGCGCTGCGCGGACGCGAGCTTCGCTTCGAGCAACTGGTCGGATATGTCGTCGTATGTGGCGAGCAGTTCGCCGGTAGCTGGATTAATGGTCGTGTACGGCATGGAATTTCTCCGCCAAAAGGTTGGTATTGAGTCATCGCACTGGACTAATGTTAACACCGTTATCACGTCCCTTGGCAAGCCTTTCGTGATCGGGAATAACCCTCATTGATATACATGTTAACGTCGTTATCATAGGTATGCAGCAATCAACTGGGGAAGCGAAATGGCAAAGGGATATTGGGTGGCAGCGTATCGGGCGGTGCATGACGCAAACAAGCTTTCGGCGTACGGCGTTCTCGCGACACAGGTGGTGAAAGCGGCAGGTGGAAAGTTTCTGGTCCGAGGCGGCGCAGTCGTCGCGTTCCAGGAGGGACTCAAAGAACGGACGGTCGTGGTCGAATTCCCCAGCTTCGAGCAGGCGCTCGCTACGTTTCAGGGCGAGGCTTATCAGAAGGCGTTGACCGTACTGGGAGACGGCGCCGAACGGGACGCGCGTGTCGTCGCAGGCCTCGACGACTGAGTGTTCCCGGGTGGCTACCGAAGCCGCCGCCAGCACTCTTGGTACGACAAGGCGGCCGTTGTTCGCTATGGTGTAGCGGGACTTCCCTTCAGAACCGACGCGCTCACGTTGCTGCCAGAAAGACCGCTGGTGTTAATGAGCCACTCACATGTTAGGCATGTTAACACCGAGAGCGGAAAAGCACTTGAACCTGATGAAATGGAGCAAAAATGGACGAAGCAATTGTTCAGACGGAAATCAAGGGCCACGTAACGGTCATCACGATGGTTCGTCGTCCGCACAACTTGATGGGCCCGACGCTTTACCGTGC
>NZ_FCOL02000346.1 GCF_001544515.1 Caballeronia terrestris | reverse complement strand
GATGCTTCCTATTTCGGGAATACTTTAACGTGCGCCTAAAGGGTCGACGAACTGCTAGATAAACTACCGCTGCGACGCACAGGTCCATCGTTGCCTTTGGTCTACAACTCTCGAAGAATGTGGACTTGCCCCTGCATAACCGGACACGTGGTCACGCTTAGGTTGGTGAATTTGCTTGCTGGCGGAATTCGCGTGGCGAGCGGTATCTCAGGGCGCTGTGCGGATGCGATTCGTTGTAGTGGTCGAACGCGATGGCTAGGTTTTTCAGCGCCGTCCTCGCGTCGGGCTTGGGCATCCACGAAACATAATCGCGCTTCATCGTTTTGACGAAGCTCTCGGCCATCCCGTTGCTCTGCGGACTTCGGACGGGTGTTGTGATGGGTTTCAGGCCGATCTCCCGCGAGAACGTCAGCGTCTCGTCGGCAATGTAGCAGGAACCGTTGTCGCTAAGCCACTCGATTTGGCTATCGGTTTTCAGCGCTCCGTGGAAGCAGTTCTCGACAGCCTGAAGCATCACGTCACGCACCATGTCACCGGTGTAGCCCCCGGTGCTCGCCACCCAGCTTATAGCCTCGCGGTCGCAGCAATCCAATGCAAAGACGACGCGCAATGGCGCACCATCGTCACAACGGAATTCGAAGCCGTCCGAGCACCAGCGCGCATTGCTTTGCTCCACCGCGACTTTGCCGTCGTGACGGCGCGCGGACTGGGAATGACGAGGCCGGCGCTCGAGTAGCAGACCGTGCGTGCGCATGACCCGATAAACCCGCTTTGCATTAACGCGAGGTTGGGCCTGTGCATCCCTGTTTCGTCGCAACAGCGCCCACACACGCCGGTAACCATAGGTCGGCAGCTCGGCAACCAGTCCCCGAAGCTCGGTGACCAGCGGCATGTCGTCCAGAACCGGCATCTTGCGCTGGTCGACCCACTCAACGGGGCGCTTCGATTTGACCGCAAGATTAGAGCGCGACACACCCAGGACTTCACAGACCGTCTTCATCGGTCGTCCCCCGGCAGCAATGGTGAGCGCGCAATCAATTTTTTTGCCCGGCCGTACTCCACTGCTTCGCGGAGGATTTCCACTTCCATGGTCTTCTTGCCCAGCAGTCGCTGGAGCTCCCGAATCTGCTTCATCGCTTCGACAAGGTCAGAGGCTGGCACCACCTGTTCGCCGGCACTTACGGCTGACAGGCTTCCATCCTGATACAGCTTACGCCAGGCGAACACTTGGTTCGCATTCACCTGATGGCGACGGGCTACCCCGGAAACGCTCGCTCCGGGTTCAAAGGTCTCGCGCACTATCGCGAGTTTCTCCTCGACGGAGCGGCGCCGGCGCTGTTCCGGCTGGGTCAGAACCTCAATGGGTTCTACATTGGAGTTAGGCTTAAACATAGGCGGAAGACTACCTTAAATTTTAAGCGTTACCTCGTGTCCGGTTTTCGACGGGGCCGTTCCAGAATGGTCGTCGGTGTGCTGATCAGCGTCTTCAATGTTTGACTCCTGGATCCCGAGCCCACACGAGCGAGCGAGTCCACCCCATGTACCACGTCGCAAACAAGTCAGCGCTGTCCCGAAGGCCTGCACAAAGTCGACCAGGAGTTTTTCCGCTGCATGCCTCGTCAACGAGGATCGCATCCGTGCCGACACTTGACATCGCGACTGCTTTGACTTTATGACAGTGCAGCAGGTCA
>NZ_FCOL02000345.1 GCF_001544515.1 Caballeronia terrestris | reverse complement strand
GCGGTCCTCTCCTGGGCATGAATGACAGTCAGACGTAGCTCGGGATAGCGACGCTGCTTATAGAGAGGTGGTAGCACCGTAATGCGGCGATACCGGATCTCCAAAAAGGCTTCGTCGGGACGGCCTTTAGAATCGCGAAGCTCAACACGATGGAGACCCTTGACCTTCGCCTCGGCCATCTCGTCGGCGATCGTATGCTCTCCGTCGCCAGCCAGGCGGTCAACGCATGTGCGCACGAGGAAGTGCGTGCCCAAATCATGCGCTTCGCAGAATAGCTCGTAAATGTCGCTTTCGCGATCGCCGATATGTACGCAGCGTTCCGGTTCGCCCAGTAATGCTGTGGATTGTCTCAGGTTTTCTAGCCAGCGATAGCTTTCCTTTTCTTCAATTGGCATACGGGTAGGGTTGACCTTTCGCTTTAACGCCGTGCAACCCTTGAACTGAGTCCGGGTCCAGAATTTGATGGCCGTCAGGCCCAGCGGCAAGCCTTCAGCGGTTACGGCCAGACTCGAATGCATCAGGATGCCGCATTGGGTCAGCGGTTGTTGCAGGCCGTGCCGTCCACGCTGAATCGACGTCTTGCCCGTATAACCGATAAGCTCAGGACGTTCCCGCTGATATGAGAACGTTGTCGTGTCCTGCAGCACGAGAATTGGGCCTTCGGTCGCCCTAAAGCGCTCACCACTCGCTTGGAAATGACCGCCCAGAATATCCTGCTCGCTTACGCGCTCATTGGACAGGAAGCGGTAAGCGCCTTTCGTGTTCGCCCAGTCTTGGCAAGCAAATGGAATGGTTTGCCCAACGCCCGACCATAGTCGCTCTAGCAACATTCGGAATCTTCTGCGAAGTCTGGCGTCTTGAAAGCTGTTATCCGCCGTCTCTCTATTGATCCAGTCCTCGTCATCTACTCGCACATTACCAGTCATTATCTTTCCATAGGATGACTAATCTATACGAGGTTAACATAACTTCTCTTGGAGTTGTGGGTAATTGCAAGCTCACGTCGGCCGTTCTCCGGGCAGCAGTGAACGGGGGTAATTTGGTTCCCATCAAATGTTTTGATGGGAACCAAAGTGGCCGAGATTGTGGATAGGAAGTGCGAGGCACCGGGCAAGCGCCCCAACTTTGCGCGCGAATTCAAACGACAGCTGGTCGAACAGACGTTCGAGCCCGGGGCGTCTGTATCGCTGGTCGCGCGTCGCAACGACATAAACACCAACCTGCTGTTCAGATGGCGTCGCCAGTATCTTCAGGGTGCATTTGGGGCGCCGCGTCCGGGACCTGCCAGACAGGAACCCGATGGTGACGTTGCATCGTTAGACGTTGCATCGTTACTTCCAGTCAGCATTGTCCCGGAAGCTGAGGCCTCGATGCCGGTCCGCGATGCTGTGTCGGAGGACGCCTGCGAGATTGAATTTGACCGTGCACGCTTGCGCATTCGCGGTAACGTGTCGCCGGATATGCTGCGGCTGCTGATTCGGGAGCTGTCCCGATGATCGGCCTGCCGGCTGGCACTCGCATCTGGATCGCCGCAGGCGTCACCGACATGCGTAGTGGTTTCCCGGCTCTGCCGCGAAGGTGCAATCGGCACTCGAAGAAAATCCGCTCATATGTGACGGGTGCCAATATGTGGCGGCACGTCACTTAGGTATCCAACATATTGCAGAGGTTTTTTTGATTGGCGATCGCGACCAGGAACGCGTGAACAGGCCGGTCGGAGTCGGCCCGCGATC
>NZ_FCOL02000344.1 GCF_001544515.1 Caballeronia terrestris | reverse complement strand
GTATGCGCTGATCTTTGTCGTGGCGGCGCTGTTGGTCGCGGCAGCGAGCTGGCTTGTCTCTGGACAAGTGGATCGGGCGCTCGCCGTTTTGGTCGTAGCGACGCCTTGTCCTTTGATTCTCGCCGTGCCCGTCGCGATTGTTTCCGGCATGTCGCGGTGCGCCAAACACGGCATCCTGATCAAGTCCGGTGGCGCGTTGGAACGACTTGCGCAAGCCACCGTGCTGTTTTTCGACAAGACAGGAACGCTCACGGCCGGACGTGCACGACTGGTTTCAATCGAAGCCGAATCGGGTACATCCGCCGACACGGTTTTGCGCTATGCCGCGTCTGTTGGCCAGGCATCCGCCCATGTCATATCCGAAGCGGTCACGACCGCCGCACGTGAGCGCGGCCTCGCCCTGTCGGTGCCGCGTGAAGTCATCGAAGAACCTGGCGCCGGCGTGACGGGCACAGCGGACGGTCAGATCATCAAGATCGGCTCCTTTGACTACGTATCGTCAGGTGCGACGCCGCCCGAGTGGAGCACAAGATTTCTGCGACTGCTGGCGCGCGAGGGCGCCGCAGCGGTGTTTGTGAGCGTTGACGGCAGAATGGTCGGCGCGCTTCAGATGGCGGATCAAATCCGTCTTGAGACGCCCCGAGCGCTGCGGCTCCTGAGACTCGAAGGCATCAAAGCGCTGGTCATGCTCACCGGCGATCGCCGCGACGTGGCCGAGACAGTCGGTGCAATGCTTGGCGTAACGGAAGTGCGCTCCGAGCTATCGCCATCGGACAAACTGACTGCGATCCGCTCAGCCCGACCGGAAGGCACGGTCGTCATGATCGGAGATGGAATTAACGACGCTCCGGCACTGGCCGCGGCCGATGTCCGCGTCGCGATGGGAGCGAGAGGCGCGGCCGCTTCCTCGGAGGCGGCGGACGTCGTGCTCCTTGTAGATCGGCTGGACAGGATCGTGGATGCATTGCGAATCGCGAAGCGGACAAGGAAAATCGCTGTCGAAAGCGTAATAGCAGGGATGTTGCTCTCGTCAGCGGCTATGATTGTCGCCGCCGTCGGACTTCTGCCGCCCATATATGGCGCGATGCTCCAGGAAGTCATTGACGTGGCGGTCATTGCGAACGCACTTCGGGCGTTGCAGATTCCCTCGACAGCGAAGGCCGGTCGGCTTGCCCGTGTTGATGCGGATCGGCTGATGCGCGAACACGTCGAGCTCGGTCCAGTAACCGAGCAAATTAGGGAACTGGCCGATAGCCTGCCGGGATTGCCTGCGAGCGCGGTAGCGGGCGAGTTGGCGCGCGTGAACGATTTGCTCTCGAATAAGCTCTTGCCCCACGAACAACGGGATGACAAGGACGTCTATCCTCAATTGGCGCGACTTGTCGGTGGTGAAGATCCGATGGCCGCAATGAGCGCCATGCATCGCGAAATCTTTCGCATCTCTCGCCTTTTTCGCCAGGCAACGGAAGCTGCGTCTGTTGAGATTCCCGACAGGGAGCATATAAGGGAACTGCAGCGTTTGCTCTACGGGCTCGATGCTGTTGTTCGCCTTCACTGCGCACAAGAAGACGAATTGATTCACGTACTCGGCGAAGAGATTTATAGCCATATAGTATATCGCGAGATTATTCACACTTCTGAGAGGAATTCTCACGTCCCCCTTTTTCGCGGCGTTGCGTCAGCATGCCCATGGACCGACTGCCACCGAACGTCTACTTTCAGACCACCGAGGAGG
>NZ_FCOL02000343.1 GCF_001544515.1 Caballeronia terrestris | reverse complement strand
ACTTGGGTTGGAACCCCTCCCTCGATGGGGGGGCTGCGTGGCGGCAGCAGGCGCTGCGCGCTTGCCTAGACAGTGTCTTCGAGCAGGCCCAGCATCAGAGCGCGGCGTACCGCATGCTTTCGCGAACTCGCGTCGAGCTTGCCGAAAAGATTCTTCAGGTGCCATTTGACGGTCCCCTCTCCGACCGTCGCCGCACGCGCGATTTCCTTGTTCGTGAGATTGCGCGCCAGAAGCTCGAGGATTTCGCGCTCCTTCGGTGTCAGGACCACGCTCGGGACCGCGCGCGGTCCGTTCGTCTGCGCGCGCGTGGATGGCCGCATGATCTGGGGGCTCGCGAACGCATAAGCCGTGCCCTCGTCGCTCAGGCTTTGCGCCCAGTCGGCGAGCGCGGGATGGGCGTCGATCAGCGTGCGCTTCGCGTTGAAGGTCTGCGCGAGGTTCTGCGCTTCGAGCAGCAGCGCCCGGCCGTCACCGCCGCTCTGGTGCTCCGCGAATGCGCGCAACACCATGATCTCGATGCGGTAGCGGCCCATCTTCATCGTGTCGGCGAGGCGTTGGGCGAGCGCGAGCTTGTCGAGCGCGTGCTGCCAGTTGCGCGAGGCGATCGCCGCATCGGCGTGCGCCAACGCTTGTGGCAACGCCACCAGCTTGTGCCACAGCGCTCCTCGATCCACCGCGCCCGACACGATTTCGTCGATGCGCCGAACCAGCGCGTCGCATGTCTGTGCTCGATAGCGTCCAGCGTGCATGCGAACCTGCTCGGCAAGGCTCACCACGCACAGGCGCGGCAGTTGCCGGCTCATGCCAAGCGCATGCATGGCTTCGAGCAGGTCGAGGGCCCGGTGTTCCTTGCCACGGGCGGCGGCAATCCGCGCCGCGGTGCAATAGGCGAGCGCCACGGTCTCAGGGGTAGCGGCGCGCACCAGCATGTCGAGCCGGTTCGCGAGGAGCCCTGCCGCCTCGTCCACGCGATCGCCCTCGTAGGCGATCGCCGCGCAGGTCGCGGCGATCATGCAGGTAAGCGGATGGCGCCGGCCCAAGTCGTCCTCTGCGCTCGCCAGCGCTGGCACGAGGATATCTTCGGCGAGTCGCAACTGCCCCTCGTGCAGATAACTGAGTCCGACGATGTGATCGCCCCAGCGGATGACATAGCCGAGCCCCTTGCCGACTTCGCCGCGCTGCACGTCGTGCTGGAACTGGCGGGCCTGCGCCGGTTCGTCGAACAGCATCGCACGCGCGGCGAGCCGGTTAGCGTGAGCCTGCGCGAGCCACGACGCGCTCTCGGGCGGCGCTTCGGCCCACGGCTCGAAAAGCGCCACAAACCGGTCGGATTCGTCTGCGTAATACGCAGCCGCGCTGAGAATCAGCGCGCATTCGTAACGCAGCGTGGTCTCGCTGTCCGAGACGAAAATGCGCTCGACCTGACGCGCAGCTTCGTTATGGCGCTCGCCGAGCGCTAGCGCCCACGCCATGGCGAGCCTCAGGCGCGGACGCCGTTCCAGTTCCGTTTCCGGAATGAGCGCGAGCCAATCGAGCGCAGCACTCAACTGCCCCTCTGTCACGGCATGGTGCAGGCATCGTTCGGCTAGCTCATAGGCATCCTGGTGATGGCCCGCCGCGTGCGCGTGGCGCGCCGCCTCCTCAATCAGGCCGTGCGGGGCGAGCCAGGCGGCGGCGCGCTGGTGCAGTTCTGCGCGTTCATCCGCAGACAGGCGTTGGAAGCGGCCCAGAAGAACGT
>NZ_FCOL02000342.1 GCF_001544515.1 Caballeronia terrestris | reverse complement strand
TAAGCAACATTCTCCTTCAATCGCCACCGCCTTCTCCTGCTTCCCTACGCCGCATACACCAGATTCAACGATAGCTCTGATTGGCTCCGCCGTTCAGTGAAGGTCGTCCGATTATCGAACGAACGCCAACACAGGGTATATCTGAAGGCCATCATGTCTTAGAGGGCGCGCTCGGCAAGGCGGGATTGCTGAGCGTAAAGCGATGATTGATCGCGCGCACGCGCTGCCGGTGAGCCGGCAGGTCCAGCTGGTGGGCATTGCTCGTTCGAGCGCCTACTACCAACCGCGCCCGGTAAGCGAGACTGATCTGAAGCTGATGCGCCGGCTCGATGAGCTGCATCTGGAGTTCCCGTTCGCCGGTGCGCGGATGCTGGTGCGCCTGCTGAAACGGGAAAGCGTCCAGGTCGGACGCAAACATGTCGGCACACTGATGAAACGCATAGGCATCGAGGCGCTGTACTGCAAGCCGAACACGAGCCGCCGTCATGCGAAACACAAGATCTGGCCTTATCTGTTGCGGGGCATGACGATCAATCGGGCAAACCAGGTCTGGGCACTGGATACGAGTTACATCCCGATGGCGCGGGGCTTCGTATATCTGACCGCCGTGGTGGACTGGGCCAGCCGAAAGGTACTGGCCCACCGTGTGGCGATCACGATGGAGGCGATGAATGCTGTCGAGGCATTGGAGGAAGCATTCGCGAAATACGGTCAACCGGAGTTCGTCAACACCGATAGTAAGAATGTCGATACCAGCCGTTCCGGATCAGTCTGTGTTTAACACGTATAGACTATTTCCGGAATTTCTGGTGCCGCGAAGCGTTCCGGGCACCCTGACCCAAACACCGATCGACTGTTTGTCTTTCCCTGGACCTGTCGGTTGTCCGGAACTGCCGAACGGCGAGGTTTCGCCTCGTCGATACGTGTGACTCAAGAAGGGCCTGACGGTCTGTCACTTTACTGTCTTGTCCAGGTACTCGATGGCGGTGAAATTGCCACAATCCCATCGATAACCGGAGCAAGGCTGTATGAAAGAAGAACAGACTACTACTGGCCGTCGCAACGTTGTGGGCGGCGTTGATACACACAAGGACCTGCATGTCGCGGCTGTCGTTGATGAACATGACCGCCTGCTCGGTAGCGAATGCTTCCCAACCACGCGGCATGGCTACAAACAGATGCTGCTTTGGATGCGCTCATTTGGCGAGCTTTTCAGGGTCGGGGTGGAGTGCACCGGAACCTACGGTGCGGGCTTACTCCGCTACCTGCAGCAGGCCCACGTAACCGTACTGGAGGTCACGACGCCGGATAAAAGCGACCGGCGAAAAAGAGGCAAAGACGATACGCTCGATGCCTGCAATGCGGCCCACGCTGCCTTCGCCGGTGTGCGCACGGTCACCCCCAAAGCGCGCGACGGCATGATTGAATCGCTGCGCGTTCTGAAAGTCTGCCGGAAGACGGCCATTTCAGCGCGTCGCGTTGCATTGCAATTGATCCACAACACCATCATCAGCGCGCCTGATGAGTTACGTTCGCTGCTACGCGCGATGACCCGCATGCAACTCATCCGTACACTAGCCGCGTGGCGTCCTGATCTGTCAGACTATCGGAACCTGAATTCTGCTTACCGGATTACGCTGAAGTCGCTGGGACGTCGGTACCTGGAGTTACACGACGAGATCGCCGACCTCGACGTTATGATCGCGTCCCTCGTTGATGAACTCGCTCCGGATCTGGTCTCC
>NZ_FCOL02000341.1 GCF_001544515.1 Caballeronia terrestris | reverse complement strand
CCTGCGGACATCACGAGCGTCTCTGGAAAGTGGTCCCCGATATACGATTCCGGATCGTTCGGATCGTCCTGACCCGCAACGATCAGGTCCGCACATCTTCCAAGGCGCGATACCTCGGTGTTTGCGTGTCCTTCTACGTCGACCCATTGGCCCGGCACACCCGCGCGGGCCAGTTCCGCATGAAAGAGTCGTTCGAGCGAACCGTGCCGCGCGCTGCGGATCGCATCATGCTTTTCAAAGTACTCGGCTGAACCGGCCATCACATAGAACGAGCGCGGCTCAGGGGTGAAAACCGCGTAGGCCCCCGTCAGATGTGCGCCAAAGCGCTTCGCGAGGCGCAGGGCGAATTCGAGGCGCGGATGCGCGCGCTCGCTCGCGTCAAGGTGAACAACGATGCTTTTGTAGCTCATTGAGGTGGCTCCGGTTGTCGAACAGCGCTTAAGTGTTTTCCTCGGTTCGAGTCTAGGGGCCGCGACGCGGTGTCCGTTGACGCAGATCAAGCAGTCTGCAGCTTGCAGGCGTCGTACGTTCCGATTGATACAGGTCAACAAGTGCGCGAGCACGGCGCATACATTGAGACTCTGCGAGCCCGGCCGTCGCCCGGCCGATCTACCCCGACCGAAAAGGAGTTGGACATGGAGATTGAATTTCACGACCCGTTCGACATCTGCCGCACAAACTTGCGACTAGCCTTGCGTTTTGGCTCGCTCGCGCAGGAGTGGCGGCAACATGTCTGTACGCTGCAAGTACGGCGGATCGAACGCGATAAGGAAGCGCTCGAAAGCGAGCGCGAAGCCCTGGCTCGCGCAAGAGACTGGGGTGAGTTCAATACCGCGACGCAAACGGTCATGCGCGAGTACTTCGCTGCGACAGTGAGCCTTTGGCAGGAAGGCGTGGGGGTAGCGATGCGCAATCAAACGGTCGTTGGCGAAGCGTTCGCCGATATCCTGAAGGATTGGCAGTCGGCGTGGACCGGCGGCTATGCGAAACCGGCGAGCGGCGCCTCGGCCGCCATCCCTGACTGGGTCAACGGATTCACGCTCGCCATGCGGGCGGCACAGCAAGCGGCGGGCGCACCTACCGCTCCCGCACAGGGCGCGAAAGGAGACCATCATGCCGTCTAGGCGCGTCGCCCTGGTGACAGGCGGGACGGGCGGCCTTGGCGCGGCGGTCAGCCGGCGGCTGCATGACGCTGGGATGACAGTGGTAGTGACACATTCGCAACGCAATGATCACGTTGCAACGTGGCTCGCGCAGGAGAGCGATAATGGCCGTCAATTTTACGCACAAGTGGTCGATGTCGCGGACTTCGACTCCTGTGCCGAATGCGCTCAACGCGTGCTCAACGATGTCGGCATTGTCGATGTGCTTGTCAACAATGCGGGAATCGCTCGCGATGCGAGGTTCGTCAACATGACAAAGGCGAATTGGGATGCCGTCCTGCGCACGGATCTGGACTCGCTCTTCAATATGACCAAGCCGATTATTGCCCGAATGGTCGAGCGTGGTTTCGGGCGTATCGTCAATATTGGCTCGGTGAACGGCTCGCGCGGCGCGTTCGGCCAGACGAATTATGCGGCGGCCAAAGCGGGCATCCACGGCTTCACCAAATCGCTTGCGCTCGAAGTTGCCAAGCATGGCGTGACGGTCAACACGGTGTCGCCCGGCTACCTTGCGACCGCAATGATCGAATCGGTGCCGCAGGACGTGATGCGTGACAAGATCCTGCCACAGATTCCCATCGGCCGGC
>NZ_FCOL02000340.1 GCF_001544515.1 Caballeronia terrestris | reverse complement strand
CAGACCAAAAGACCTTATTCTGAGAAACACCGTGGGACTCCCATCATGGATGCC
The DNA here is from genome assembly GCF_001544515.1 of Caballeronia terrestris. GTDB lineage: Bacteria > Pseudomonadota > Gammaproteobacteria > Burkholderiales > Burkholderiaceae > Caballeronia > Caballeronia terrestris. Next base: position 1,698 of record NZ_FCOL02000340.1, on the reverse strand, counting down.
GAGATCGCCGCGCTGCCGGTTGTTCTCGGTGAGGGTGCCGGGTGCGCCGACGCTCGATCTGGTTGCCGAAGCGAATGTGCGAACTGGGCAGAAGCCGATCGTCTGCTTGCCGAATAGAATTTGATTGCGGATCTTCCAGTGGTCACGAAGCCGAAGACCCCGCGCGTTCTGCACGAGAACAAGGCGGATCGCATCAAGTGGCGTCTGGGTGAGAAGCTTGGCGATATCTTCAAGCTCACGGATCCTGCCGGCGGAGTTACCCGCACATGATCTGAAGCCATTCATGAATATGGAGATCCCGTGAGTCGTCTAGTTGTTGTTTCCAATCGCACCGCCGATCCCCGCAAGGCCGCGGCCGGAGGGCTAGCTGTAGCGGTGAAGGAGAGCTTGCAGCAGACCGGCGGCCTGTGGTTTGGATGGAGCGGCAAAATCCGAGACGAAGCGGAGGCCGTCGCTGGACATCAGGATCTTCGCGTGCAGACGGTCGGCAACGTGATGCTGGCCACAATAGACCTGAGTCAGCGCGATTACGACACTTACTATCTCGGGTATGCCAACGATGTGTTGTGGCCGGTATTTCACTACCGGCTCGATCTAGCCAATTTCGACGTGGACTTTGCCGCCGGGTATCGGCGGGTAAACCAGATGTTCGCGCGGGAGCTGATGCCACTGCTTAAGCCCGACGATCTCATCTGGGTCCACGATTACCATCTGATTCCTCTTGCGGCCGAGTTGCGCGCAATGGGGTGCCCTAACCGGATCGGCTTCTTCCTGCACGTTCCCATGCCACCGCTAGAGATCATGGCGGCGGTTCCCGAGCATGAATGGTTGATGCGCTCGCTGTTCGCATATGACCTGGTCGGCTTCCAGAGCGAAACAGATGTAACGCACTTCACTCACTACGTCCAATCTGAAGCGCAAGCAGAGCAGTTGAGTCACGATCGTCTTCGCGCCTTCAATCGCACGCTGGGCATTGGCGCCTACCCAATCGGTATCGATGTCGACGAGGTCGTCAATCTAGCTCAGGCAAAAGAGGGGCGCGACACGTTTGAACGTATGCGGGAAGAATACTCACGGCGCCGTTTGCTGTTAGGCGTCGACCGGCTCGACTATTCGAAAGGGCTACCGCAGCGGATCCACGCCTTTCGCGAACTACTGGCGCAGTACCCGGAGAATCGCAGCAGCGCAACTTTGATCCAGATCGCCTCTCCTAGCCGCGAGGCTGTGGGTGCCTACGATGACTTGCGCCGGCAGATGGACAGTCTGTGCGGTGCGATCAATGGCGACTACGGTGAACTCGACTGGATGCCGGTCCGTTATATACACCGCAATGTTGCCCGCAAGCGCTTGCCGGGCCTTTACCGCGCGAGTCGTGTTGCCTTGGTTACGCCGTTGCGCGACGGGATGAATTTGGTTGCGAAGGAATTCGTGGCTGCGCAGGACCCGACCGATCCGGGCATGCTGGTGCTTTCGCGTTTCGCTGGCGCCGCAGAGCAACTGAAAGAAGCGCTGATGGTCAATCCCTACGACGCGCACGGCACAGCACAAGCTATCCAGCGGGCGCTGTCGATGCCACTGGAAGAGCGCATCCAGCGCCACGAAGCGCTCATGAGCCGGATCCGCAAGCACGATGTCCACTGGTGGTCATCGAGTTTCCTTCTCGCGTTAAAGCATGTCGAGCAGGATCAAGGGCTAGAT
>NZ_FCOL02000339.1 GCF_001544515.1 Caballeronia terrestris | reverse complement strand
CCGGCTCGAACGCGCCGACAAAATCGGCGAATCCTTCGCCATACCTCAACATCACCGGCGAACGCGGCGGTTCACGCAGGACATAAGCCCGCGCCATCGCCGCGAAAAATTCATCACCGACGATGCGGCGTGTCGCTGGATACGCCGCCTTCAATGCATCGCATAAGCCTGCTACGACGTTGTTCCGATAGACCGCAAAACGCCTAGCGCTGGGCTCACCATCCGGGCCGGTAAGACCCGGAGGTATCGGATACTCCGGATGAAGAATCGCCATAGCGAATGCCGACTGGCGCGCGTCGATGTCGAGCATCATCCCTGTCCTTTCACTGTTCCGTCCGCGGGCGCTGCACGACGTTGCTCCAGAATTGTCGCAGGCTGTCGACGCCGCCCGCCGTCGAACTCCAGAGCGTCGCATCGCTCACGAGCAGGCTGCCTGCGAAGGTGCCGCTCCGCGATTGAAGCAGCGCGTCGAAAGTATCGCGTTCGCGCGTGAAGGGATGTGGCGGGGCCGTCAGGTCGATCTTCTGTCGGACCAGCACATCGAGTTTCTCGACGGCGTCACCCTGGCGTTCGAGATGCGGCAAATGCGCATGCAGGTTAAACGTCGTAACGCCATCAAGCAGGTTCAGCCGGTCCAACGCCGGCTCGACGACGATCGCAGCGGGCGACCCATCCGGTTCAATAGCTGGCCGCAATCCGAAGCGGTTTTGCACGGGCACGCCCAGACCGGCCAGCAGTGAGCGGGCGAATCCGCCGAAGCGCTGCTGCGGTGGTATCGACTTGTCCCCGTGGTGCTGAAAACTCGTCAGTTGAAACGGCAGCCATTCGTCTTGCGGCAGACCGGAGACATCGCCGATATCGTGATGCGGACACACGAAGGCAAGATGATCCGGCTGCGCGAGGAATCGGCGTACGGCGTCGACTTCTGTACTGTGCGCGGTCTGGTCGGTTCGAAGCGAGTCGAAGCTGATGACGATGAGTGTGTCGATGCTCTTCAGCAACCCGGCATCGAGCGCGGTGAGATGACCGTGATCGTCGACGCGTTCGACCTGAACGACCGGCGCGCCACTCTGCGCACCGGCGAGCTCCACGAAATCGGCGAAGTTGCGTTTCATGATGTGATCGAGGAAGCCCCCGACGCTCTGATCGAACTGGGACGGATCGGAGAGATCCACGTAGCGGGGATAACCCAGCCGGCGACTCTCGAAGAGCGTCGGAAACCGGTTCTCGATGATGTCCAGCGGTGCCCCGACTTCGCCAGCCCGGCTCCAGGCGTAGTAGACCAATATTCGGCGGTTTGCCATGCTGCCCTCCTCCACTCGATTGATGACATTCAGGCAACAGAGAGTGCCGCCTGAGAACGCGCGAGCATGACTGTCTCGGCTCGATCCGCCTGCGCCTTCAGCGTCGTCCAGCCCGGCACGTTCGCGTCCCATTCGATCAGCGTCGGAACCGGGCCGATGCGGTCGAGCACGTAGGCATAGAGATCCCAGACGATGTCGCCGACGGGCCGATCGTGCGTATCGATCAACAGCGGGCCGCCCTTTTCGTCAGACTCGCACGCGTGACCGGCCAGATGGATCTGCTGGACTCTTTCGAGCGGATACGTATCAATATAGGCGAACGGGTCCCACTCTTGGTTGATCGACGCGACATGGACGTTGTTGATGTCGAGGAGCAGGCCACAGCCGGTCCGCCGCGCAGTCTCGGCGATGAAGTCGGTCTCGGAATAGCTGCTTTCAGTGAAAGCGAGAT
>NZ_FCOL02000338.1 GCF_001544515.1 Caballeronia terrestris | reverse complement strand
GCTCAAGTTCCGTCGCGTCGCGCGGCCGAAAGATTAACGTCTTCACAGATCCTTCACCCCGCCTTCTTGTCGGCGTGGTGATGCAGATCCGGCGTCAGCCTCGGCGTCACCGGCGTAATACTGAGCGGCTGCCTCGAGCACACGCCGCTGCTCGGCCCGCACGTAAATCGAGGTCGTTTGCAGCGACGCATGGCCCAGAATCGTCTGCACCACATCGATCGGCATGTCGCGCGCGACCGCCCGCGTGCCGAAGGTGTGACGGAACGCGTGCGCGGAGGTGTTCGCGAGCTGCACCAGGTCAGCGGGCGAGATACGGGGCCGCGCGGCTAACTCGGTGGTCAGGCGTTGCAGCGCCTGACGCACCAGGTGACCGAACGCATCGGCCGTATAGGCGGCTTCGACGGCGCCGCCGTGTTTGTTCAAGGCACTCGGGGTAGCGGGAATCGCGAGCGGCGCGATCAACGGGGCGGAATCGAGCGGGGCATCGAAGTCCCGCTCACGGTCGATCCAGTGCTCGCGCAAGGCAGCGACCGTCGCCGCACTGACCGGCACGGTGCGTTGCTTGCGCCGTTTTCCAATCACCGTCAGGGCCCACACCGGAGTGTCGTTCGAACCCTCAGGCGAGGGGCGCACAGATGGGCGGACGGATTGACCCACGTAGGGGCGCAGAGCTTCCCGACGCGCGTGCGCCGCTTCGTCGCGCCGCAGCCCCGAATCGCCCATCAGCAGGATCGCCGCGCGCGCGGTGCGCCACTGCCGAGTTTCGGCCTCGTCCTGATCCCGAAAGGTCCCGCCGCAGCGCTCATCCAACGCACGGCGCAACTCGGCCCATAGCTTAGGCGACAACGCCCGCTCGACTTGTACTGCGACTTCGCGCGTGACGGTCACCGGGTCGTGCACCGCGCTCCAGGGATTGCCCGCCAGATAGCGGACCTCGGTGAGCCATGCAAACGTCGCGCGTAGCACCCGCACCGCATACGCCTGGCTGTCAGCCGATAGGCCCTCGGGCGCGAAGGGCCGCCAGCGACCGCTCGCGCGTGACTGCTTCGGGCCCACGAACGAGGGCGCCGGCTTCGCGAGGAAGTCTTTATACGCCTCACAGTCCTCGACCGTCATCGACGACACCGGTGTGCCGCGCGCAATCACGGCCCACAGTACCAGGCGTTCGAGCTCGCGAGTGTATGCGCGCAGGGTCGTCGGCCGGTCGCGATAGCGGTGCAGATACGCGTGAATCGCGGCGAGATCGTGTGGCGCACGGATGAACGAAAACGACGTCGCCCGATTCGAACCCGGGTCCGGCCCATTCGCGGGTCCAATCGCGCCCGATAATGCAGTGGGCACCGCGAGCCGCTCAAACGGCGCGAGGCGCGGCTCGTGGGGTGTGCCACCGATCACGACGATAGCCTGGGCCTGGCTCGACGGCACCAGCTCCGGGGTATCAATGTCCGCCACATCGACGTCGAGGCGTATGCCGAGGGTGGCTTCATGCCGACGCAGCCACGCAACCAGCGCCTTCGCCCGCAGCGCGCCGATGCGCGGCACCGAGCGCCACCAGTTGCCGCCGCGCGCATTGCAGTACTCGATCAGCGCGCCGAGGGTCGCAATGCCCTCCCCCGTCAACCGCCGCGCGATCAACGGCCGAAACCACAGGTGCACCGGGTGAGCGACCGACGGCACGGCCGCCGCCAGCGTCGACGCCTGTTCGACCATGCGCAGGGTGACGGCGGTGAGTTTCGCGCTGCCGTGCTGCTTGATCGATGCCTTCAGGTGCTCGGCGAGCGCGGCCGA
>NZ_FCOL02000337.1 GCF_001544515.1 Caballeronia terrestris | reverse complement strand
GTCTACAACCTAAGCTTCCAATCCTTTCTGATCGCCGCGTTCGAGCTGTTCCGCGCGCCCTACCAATTCTCCCTTTTTCTGCTCACCGTAGCCGCTCCGCTCGTCGTATTGAACATACTGCTCGCGGGAATCGCTGCCATCATCAAAGGGCGTACCGCGGTGGCTCGCGCGGTAGGCGCTATCTGTCGAGCGCTGGGCCTGACTTCGCCGCTGCTGATCGATGTGCTGCGTGCCGCTGTGATCGTGTTCGCAACATTCCGCCTCGGGTCACAACTAGGTTACGAAGCCTTTCAGGCGGACGTGAGCAATAGCGTGCATCATCGGTTGCCAGCCGTTACGGCCGTCCTCGAAGTCGGCAAGGACAGCGCGGCTTTCGTGCTCACCTGTGGCAGTAACCAAAATATGCTGCCGCCGTATATCGGCGACGCGCGGCGCCTTCAAGAATTGCAGCAATTCCGGCGCACCTGCAATAGCGGGGGCGTGACGTGGCGGCTGCTTTATAGCGATGACCATTCCATATACTTGTTTGCCAGCGAGACGCGCCAGAAGAACGCACCGATCACGCGCCCGTTGACCCTCGTTCTACCCAATCCCCAAGCCACATACTTGATCATGGAGTAGCCCACCATGCGCATCTCGACTGTTTTAAGCCGGCTGACGGCGCTGTCACTAGGGATTTTTTCCCTTATGCCGGTCAACGGTCAACAAGGCGATGTATGGGTCAATCTCTTGGAGCAAGACGACTATGCCCTGAGGACTGGGACAGTCAGGCGGGTGGACCGTCAGGAAGTGGCGGCTGTACTCGCGCTGTCCTTCGACCGTGCGAACAGGATGTGGATTCTAACGACGGCGCAGGCGGGTGACCTCAGTTTGCCGATCTCCGAAATAGCGGAAATAACGTTCGAACAGTCGCTCCGAAAGTCGTCGCCGGCAGTGCAAGAGTGTCCGTCCGAGGTTGTCTCCACGCCTCAAGACAGCAAGACCAAGCGGCTGCCGCCAAACGAACTGTACCTCGAGCGAAGCAAGCTCTTGCTGCACAGTAATGACGTTGAATCCGCTAAGCCCGGCGTCACCGTCGAGGTGCAGAAGATCGCGTATGACAAAGACAAGAACGTCTTCCAAGTGACCTTCCAGGCGGAGACGTATCAATGGAAAAGGCTCGACTGCGGCAACAACGAGCAAGGGAGACCGGGGGCAGGCAAAGGGCCGGGATAATCGCGGAGCCGGGCCATCGGTCGTTTGGGGCGAGCGACGTTGAACCGCAGAGACGGTTCGCGTCTCCTCTACGCGACATTCCCGATTCACTTGCGCGGCCGCTGGTGCAGGTCGGCGCCACTGAGATTCTCTATGACAACGCGCTGCGATACGCTCAGCGGGCCCAAGCGCGCGGCTACGACGTAACGCTTCAGCGATGGACGGGCATGCATCATGTGTTTCAGCAGAACGTCGAGCGGCTGGAAGCAGCGCAGGTCGCGCTCCAACTCGCAGCGCGCTTTCTGCGATGAGACTCGCGTCACTCGATCCGTTCATCCCGTACGATGTCCCTTGGTGTCACGCCGAGCATCCGTTTCATCCAATGCGCCAGATGGCTCGCATGCGCAAAGCCGCAGTCGAGTGCGATCTGGCTGATAGGCAAATCGCGCTGCAATGGCAGAATCCTTGATTCCGCCGACGGAGACGAGGCACTCGTGGCTGACACGCCGCTCGAGGCTGATCACACCATTACGGCACAGCCGAAGAGCGCGGCTTCGTCGAGCGGAACGTCGCGACTGATCTTCACGACCGAAGGGCGCGAGACGGT
>NZ_FCOL02000336.1 GCF_001544515.1 Caballeronia terrestris | reverse complement strand
GTTCTGATGATCGACCTCGACCCGCAAGCATCGCTGTCGGAACTGTGTGGGCTGTACGCGGAGAAAGACGTGACTTGGGAGGATACCGTCTTGCCGTTCATTTACGATCCTGCGCTTGAGGGGGGCCTTGAATCAAAGGTGCAAAGCACGTATTGGGACGGCCTCGACGTTATTCCTGCCCATAACTATTTGCACGACGCCGAGTTTCATCTTCCCACGGCGCAGAAGACGCAGGAGAACTTCGAGTTCTGGTCGGTGCTACGCAAGGGCATCGAGCCGTTGCGCGCACAATACGACTACATCATCCTCGACACCGCGCCGTCGCTTTCGTACATGACGCTTAACGGTCTGATGGCGGCCGATTCGATGGTGATGCCACTCGTGCCCGAGAGTCTCGACTTTATTTCGTCGGTATCGTTCTGGTCGTTGTTCGCTGAAGTGGCGAACGGTTTTGTCGAGCACGAGGTTGATAAGACTTACGACTTTGTTTCGGTACTTCTCTCGAGGGTGGACTACGGGACGACTTCGTCTGCGCCAGTCGTTCGCTCCTGGTCTCAACGTGCTTATGGCGACTGGCTGCATACGATCGAAATTCCTGCGAGTTCCGTCATGAGCAACGGCGCCCTGGCGTTTTCGACCGTCTTCGACCTGTCGCGCGCGGAGACAGTGGCCAAAACCTTAGCGCGGGTGAAACAACCCATGGTCGACTACTGTAAGTGGATCGACGACCAATACGTTGCCCAATGGAGGGCCGGACAATGAGCAGCCTTCGCGACCGCATGATGAGCAAGACCGCTGAGGTACGAGCAGCGAAAGATATTCAGCTCGATCCGCAACAGGAGAAGTCTGTAAGTCCGCGAACGGCGCCTGGAATGGCTGCCGCGCTAGCGACTGCGCAACAGCGAATCGTGCAACTCGAAAAAGCCGGCTCCGCGTCAGAAGCGATGGTTTCCGAGATCGTTCCGAATCCGTGGCAACCTCGGCAGGTCTTCAACGACGCGAAGCTCGCGCAGCTTGCGGAGTCGATCCGCGAAGCGGGGCTTGTCCAGCCTATCGTGATCCGCCGTGCTGGCGCGGGCTATCAAATTGTCGCGGGCGAGCGCCGCTGGCGTGCGCATAAGATGATCGGGAAGGACACCATTAAGACTTTGGTCGTTGATCTCTCTGACGAAGAGATGGCGATGCTGGCCCTGGTTGAAAATGTGGCGCGCGAGGATTTATGCGATTACGAAATTTCGCGGTCGATCCGGCGGACTGAAAAGGAATTTCCGAATCGGAAGCGAATGGCGGAGGCTCTGGGAATCTCGCGGTCTGAACTCTACCGCTACTTGTCTTTTGGCGAGCTTCCGGAATTCGTCGTCCAAGACTTGGACGTGCAACCGCGGCTGCTCGGCGCCACGGCTGCGGAGAGCGTTGTCTCTGTACTTCGCGGACAAAACGAAGACGCGCTTGGCATCGCAAAAACCCTTTGGTCGCAAGTGGTGTCTGGCGAGCTCGAACAACTAAAGCTCGGAAAGGCTATCAAACAGGCCTTGGCTGGGGAAGGCAAAACCGTCGTAGGCGTTAGTGATCGCAACATCGACAAAATCTTTGCAGGTGGCGCCCACGCGGGGTCTATTACAAAAGACTCGGTAGGATTGACGGTCAAAATAAAGGCCGGAATGCTCACTCCAGATAAAGAGAAACAGATTCGCGAATTGGTTGCGCAATTGTTTTCAGACGGCGACGAGTCTTAATTTCGAACGCGGCAGGCTGTTTTGAATGATCTTGCGCCTGCGAATTAATCGGCGAGTGTCCCTGG
>NZ_FCOL02000335.1 GCF_001544515.1 Caballeronia terrestris | reverse complement strand
GCCGCGCTCTCGATGATGTCCACGCCGAGTTCGCCGGCCGCGAGCAGGTTTGAAAATATGCGCCGCTCATCGAATCGTTTCATCTTGACGGCGTAATCTACTGGATGCCCCTTGGTGTTCAGCAAGTAGGTGCGCCCGACGCGCACGATCGGTACCACTCCGACGTAGATCGGCTTGGCGAGGCGCCGGTTCAGTCGATACTCTTCCCGGCAAGCGCGGCGCCTGCCTTCGATGCGCGTGAAATCGACAAAGCCCAGGTCGACTGGCTTTTTGATCTTGTACGCAAATCGACCGGCGAGATACACGACCGAGATGTGCGTCTCGATTCGTCGAATGCGCCCCGCGGGATGTCGATATGTGCATGACCGACGCAGTGCAGCATCCAGAGTGTCCCAGCCACGACGAGCGGCATCTTCGCGTCGCGACGCGTGAATTGATGGTCGGTTCGACATGGCGGTGCCTGGGCGAAATGAGGGGGATACTTGGGATTCAACGGCGGGCCGCTTTATTCATTCGGCGCGGACAATATGGCGCTGCCCGGAAGCGCCCTCCTCAATAGTTCAGCACAGAAGCGGTAACTCGGCGATGGTCTCGCCCGCGTTAGCCATCACTTACGATCCGAGTCCCTGCGGCGCCGCTCAGCATTTCCTCTATCTGGTCGAGTGCGCCAATGACGGCAGGCCGTCCGGTTTGCTGTACGAAGTCGCAAGCCGCTTGTACTTTGGGACCCATCGATCCCGCTGCGAACGACATCGTCCGCAATTCGGAAACTGTCCCCTCCCGCAGCGGACGTTGGTGCGGAGTGCGCCAGTCGAGATAGACCGCGTTCACGTCGGTCACGATGAGCAGGATGTCGGCGTCCACTTCAGTGGCCAGAAGCGCTGCGCACAGGTCTTTGTCGATGACCGCCTCGATGCCCGAGCAGGTTCTGCCGTCGTCTCCGACGGTCACGGGAATACCACCGCCTCCTGCGGCGATGACGATCGTGCCGTGATCCAGCAGACATCGGATTGGCTGGAGTTCCATGAAGCACCGGGGCTTCGGCGAAGCGACGACACGACGGAAGCCGGCTCCGTCCGGCGCGATCTTCCACCCGTTGGCAACCGCAAGACGCTTGGCCTCGCTCTGCTCGTACACCGGGCCAATCGGCTTGGTCGGGTGTTCAAAGGCCGGATCGTCTGCTGCAACAGCGACTCGCGTGAGCAGCGTGGCGACCGGACGGGTCAGCGGGATTGCATTTGCCAGCTCCTGTTCGATCAGATAGCCGATCATGCCTTCCGATTCGGCATCGAGCACGTCGAGCGGCGTTGCGTCCGCGTTCGCTGCAGCAGCCTGTAGGGCCAGCAGACCGACCTGTGGGCCGTTGCCATGGGCGACGATCAGTTGATGACCGTCGGCCAGCCGCGCGAGTTGCTGCGCGGCCTTGCGGATATTGTTGATCTGATTTGAGATCGTGAGCGGTTCATCGCGCCGCAAAAGCGCGTTGCCTCCCAGTGCAACGAGTATGCGCATGACGTCGTCCTATCCTAGCGTTGCGACCAGCACGGCCTTGATTGTATGCATTCGGTTCTCGGCTTGCGAAAATACGATCGAGGCATCCGATTCGAACACGTCGTCGGTGACTTCGAGCTCCGACAAGCCGTATTTCTCGTGAATCTGTTGGCCGATCTCGGTCTCGACAGTGTGATACGCGGGCAAACAATGCATGAAGCGGGCACGTGGTTTGCCGGTGGCTTTCATCAGCGCGGCATTGACCTGATACGGTCTGAGCAGTTCGATGCGCTCACCCCACACGTCGAGCGGCTCTCCCATCGAT
>NZ_FCOL02000334.1 GCF_001544515.1 Caballeronia terrestris | reverse complement strand
ATCTACAAGGGTACGACAGGCATCCAGGCCAACGACCTGATCGGGCGAAAGGTAGCGCGCGACCAGGCCGCCGCAGTCCAGCTTCTTCTCACAGAGATGAACGCCACCCTGGCTACACTGGAAGCGGCGGGAGACAAGGATCTCAAAATAATTTGCCGGGTCGTTGGTGGGCGGCACGTTGGCGCTGGAGGACTCGTCGGCACTCGATCGCTTGTACGGAGTCCCGCCGCGTCATGTCCCTATATCGCTACCACGGAGGAGGTATGAACGAGCCTAACGGCTTCGACTACGAAGATTTAAAAGCATCGAGATCTCGGCGGTCCGGGAGATTGCTGCAACTACAATGCTTTGCTACAGAGTTTAAAATCGGGATCGTCTACGTAGGTCTGGATCTGAAAGCCGAGGCTTTTCATAAGTTTCAGCATGTTGCTGTTTTTGGTCAATACAAGACCGTCGATTTCCTTCAAGCCTTTGTGACGCGCCACGTCCATAATCGATAGCATAAGACGCGAGCCGAGACCCTGGCCGATGAACTCATCATCCACTACTAGCGAGAACTCGCAACTACTAAGGTCCGGGTTGGCAATATAACGTGAGACACCGATCATGCGTTCGGTTTCAGTGATCTCGTCGCCTCCGGTTGGCAAGCGCTCCTTGCAGACGGCGACCAGTGCCATCTCCCGGTCGTAGTCAATCAGCGTGTAGCGTGCCAGCATCGGTACCGATAGTTCGCGCAAGGACGAGACAAAACGATAGTAGCGCGACTGATCGGAAAGTTTGCGCACGAAATCCTGCAGCATGTTGGCGTCGTCCGGCCGCACCGGGCGCAATGTGTATTGTCCGCCGCCACGCCTCGGCCAGTCCTGTGTGTAGTTCGAAGGGTAGGGAAGGATCGCCAAATGGTCGTAGTCATGGAGCGACGGCGCCGCTTGATCGACGACGATGCGGGCGTCGACTACGAGTGCACCGGATTCATCGACGATCAGCGGGTTGATGTCCATTTCGCGCAGTTGCGGCAGCGCGCACACCATTTCCGACACGCGCAAAAGGATGTGCTCGATGGATTCCAGCCTGACGGGCGGTGCGCCGCGCCATTCGCCGAGGGTGTCGGCTGCGCGAACACGCTGGATCAGGCGTTGTGACAGGAACTGATTGAGTGGCGGCAACTCCACCGCGCGGTCGTCGATCAACTCGATCATGGTGCCGCCGGCGCCAAAGGTGATGACCGGGCCGAAGGGCTGATCGGTGACCATGCCGATATACAGTTCGCGCCCTCGCTTCTTGCCGGACATTTTCTGGATGGTCACGCCGTTGATCCGCGCCTCCGGCCTGAGGCGGCGCACCGTCGCGATCATGTCGTTGTAGGTATCGCGCACGCTGGCCGCGTCGAGGACGTCGAGGGCGACGCCGTGCACATCTGACTTGTGCGAGATATCGGGTGAGTCGATTTTTAGCGCGACCGGGTAACCGAGTTGGCTTGCGATCAGGATGGCTTCGTTCGCATTGCCTGCAAGGATGGTCGGGGTGATCGGTATATGGAAGGCCGCTAACAGTGCCTTGGACTCCATTTCCGTCAGCACCTTGCGCCTTTCCGCGAGCACGCTTTCGATCAGGATGTGCGCCCCTGCCTGATCCGGCTTGGCAAGTTGGGACAAGGGCGGTGGAGTCTGTTGCAGCAACTGCTGATTCTGGTAGAACAGGGCAATGTTGCTGAAGGCATCGACGGCCGCCTCGGGCGAGCGAAAGGTCGCGATGCCAGCCTCATTGATCAGCTTCCGTGCTTCTGCAACTCTTTCATCACCCATCCAGCACCGCTGCTGACGTGCTGGATGG
>NZ_FCOL02000333.1 GCF_001544515.1 Caballeronia terrestris | reverse complement strand
CGGCAATGCCGTCAAGAATAACGATGAGGCCACGCTGAAAGCCCTGCTGGGCGCCGACTTTCGCAAACTCATCCCGCCTGTCGGTGCCGAGATCCGGACCCGCTTCCTGACGGCCTGGGACACGTCGCACCAGCTCAAACGGAGGGACAGCGGACTCGTCGATATCGCCGTGGGCGACGACGGCTGGACGTTGCCCATCCCGCTCGTGAAGTCGGCGAAGGGATGGCATTTCGACGTGCGCGCCGGCACCGAGGAAATGTGCTTGCGCCGCATCGGACGCAACGAGCTTGCCGTCATCCAGACTATGCTGGCGGTCTACGATGCACAGCGCGAGTACGCCGCGACGGACCACGACGGTAGCGGTGTACTCGCCTACGCGACGAAGCTGTCGAGTTCGCCTGGCAAGCGCAACGGCCTGTACTGGCCGACTGGCCCCGACGACAAGCCGAGCCCGCTCGGGCCTGCCTTCCTAACCGCGGGCACGCGCAATGCTGCACAGCCAGGCTACTACGGATACCACTACAGGCTGCTCACTTCGCAAGGCCGTCATGCGCCGGGCGGTGCGTACGACTATATCGTGCGCGGCAAGCTGTTCGGCGGCTTTGCTGTGGTCGCCTGGCCCGCCCGCTACGGCGATACCGGCATCGAGAGCTTCATCGTCAGTCACGACGGACAGGTCTACGAACGCGATCTCGGGCCCGAGAGCGCAAAGAAAGCGGCAGCGATGACGTCGTTCGACCCCGGCCCTCACTGGACGAAGGTGTCGCCTTGAAGCGCCTTCTATGCGCTGCGTGCGGTGCAGTCATCGCGCTGTCAGGGTGCCCCTACTATGCCGTGCCGCCCGGCACCGTGGTGATGACGCCCGCCAGCTACGACCGCTCGTTCTCCGCGGCGGCGGGCGCGCTGCGCGACGAAGGACTGGCCATCACAGTCCAGGACCCGGGAAGCGGCCGCGTCGTCGGGACGTCGAGCACCGCCACGGTGACGGCGAGCGTGCGCCAGCAGGTCGATGGCAGCGTGCAGGTGCGGTTCGACTCGAGCGACTCACGCGATCCGGCCTTGCTCGACCGCATCTCGCGCAGCTACGACCGTCGCATGGGCCGGTAAGCGGGAGCCCTAACGGCCGGCGTCGCGCGTGAGCCCCTTCCGCAGAGCGAGGCGTGCGCCGGACAAGCCCGCCCTATGATCGGGTTCATCACCCTGCCCGTGCAGGAAGCCCCCTGACACCCGATCCGATTGCGCCGCACAAGCGACGTCGGTCCCCTTGGGCCGGCCGGCCAGCGACTTGCAGGGCATCGAGTGTCGGAGCGAGAGTATCAACCCGCCCGCGTCTGCGAGGAACGCGTGCAAAGCCACCCCGTCGATGGCTCCGCGAAAGAGTCGGTCAGCATCATTCATCACTCGACGTGCGCCACATGCTCGCGACGATGCGCGCGCTGACCCAAGGCGCCCGCGCACTCGCCTACGTCGCGGCGGTGCACTTGCGCTTCGCGCATCACCCAGCCGATGCCGACCCGCGCGCGCGGCATGCCACCGTCTCCGAATACCTCGTGCCCGTCATCAAGGGCTGGAGCGCTGGAATGTCGACCGACGCCGCGAGCCGCGGCGAGCAGGTGCAGACGGCATGCACTTCGTCGAGGAGACGGGCGCCGCGCCGCACCACCGCGACGCGCCCATCCTGGCAGTCTAGGAAGGCACGACCGCGGTCAAGGCCAGCGACCTGATCGGGCGCGAAGCGGTGCGCGATGGCGGCGGAGCCGACCGCGTCATCCATTCGCAGATCGACGAGACGCTCGCCGCGCTCGAGCAGCATGACGGCGCCGCCTTCGATGCGATGTATCGG
>NZ_FCOL02000332.1 GCF_001544515.1 Caballeronia terrestris | reverse complement strand
AAACTGACTGATCGATTCGTCAGGCACCTCGCCCTCAACAAACATTGCGCCTGCGTCGCGAGGCACGCCCAAAAAAGTATGAAGCGCGCCACATCGCCGGCGGCGCATGTTTGAACCTGGTGGACGAAGTGCGATTGGAGATTTGCTATCTCGCGTCGTCTCAATACGGGACGTCATCGCGTCCGGGCTTGACTCGTTTCGACTTGACGAACGGCACTTCAGTCGTCAGTTCGACGCGCACCTCGCCGACCGCGATGACCTCGCCTGCCGGAGCGGTGGCACCGCTCACCCGCACGAACGAAATCACGTGTTCACGCGTGCTCTTGGCGCGCATCCTTACCAGCGCGCCTGTCGCGGGATACTCAAGCGTTACCGATCCATGATGCGACTCGCCAGCAATCTCGAACGCGCCGAGCGTGCCGAGAAGGTGCTTTGAACTCGCGGTTTCGATGTCCGCATTGTCTGGCAAGTCCAGATAGACGTTGTAGAAATAACCGCCGACCGTACCTGCGCCCGTGATTTTGATGTTGTCGAGCACAATCTTGACCGATCGGAATTTTTTGGCCTTGGCGGCACTCGAGGCTGCCGGGGCGGGGCCCGACGCATCTGTCGTTTCAGCCTCGGGGAATTCCGTGGTGGTCGTCGCGATCACGTCCTGCAGCGGCTGGACCGAACTCGCTTCCGCCGTGACGAGCGCACTGACAGACTGTTCTCGCAGCGCGACGCCTTTCACCCCACCAATCGAGCGTCGATCTGCTGTGACGTCCCGTGGCGGTGTGCCAGCAGTAAAAGCGATGGGCGGACGCGTTAGATCACGCCCTTGCCCCTGAACCCGGATGATGCGGCCCGCCTGCGATTGCAGCGGCAAGACCTGAGGCCGGGCAGTGTTGGCATAGTCGTAGGGCGTTCTGTTTGGCCACACCGCGCCTTGCCTGCGCGGTGAATACGTTTGATCCTTCGGCATGGTCTTATTTGGAGCGTAAGTGAAGATTGGCGGCGTTGTCTGCGTCGTCCAATAAGGCGCGCTCGTCACAGGCATCGTTCGTCCATCGGGCAGTGCCCACGCATGCCATAGCCTGTCGATGTTGCAGTGGTGTAGAAAGAAGATTGGGTCAGTCGGCGATACCATTGAGGACATCACGTTCCCGATGAGGTTGTGTACGGGATTGTGCGGACGCGTTTCGAACCCGTCTTCAAACGAATTCACCGTGCCCCGCTGAAAATTCGCCGCCGAAAAAGGGGACAAGTCCAATGCGCTGTAGACATTGGTGTTCACTCGTGGAACATACAACGCATTGCCGGTGGCGGCATTGGTAAATTCGGTTGGCACCGTCGGATTGGTGTACCAATCCCAATAGGGCAACATAAGGTTCTGATCGAATGTTTTCAATTGCTGCTCCAGCCACCAGAGGTATCCCCGGTGCCAAGCCAAAAAATAGTTTGTCTTATGCGGACAATAATTAACGTGCACATTCACCCAATACTGCCATGAGCCCGGGTCGTTCGCGTTCTTGTTGGCGCGCATTGTTTGTACGGCATGAAGGAACGACGGGTATTGAGGGGTCGCCTTGAATTGCTGCCATTCGAGGCGTACCGATCCCGCTGCCTCAGCGAAGCGGGGAAACGCAGCCAACGAGAGTGCGGACGCCGCGCCGCCGAGGAACGTCCGTCGGTTAAGTTTTAGATAGCTCATGAATGTCTCCTGTAGTTACCTAGCAATGACTCTTTGCTTTCCACGAACGCAATAGAGGTACCCTTACTCCGATATGTGGATGACGATAAACCGCGTTTGCTCGCCCCGTCAGTCAGAGCCAAACGCCCGTTAATCATGGCCGGCTGCGCACGGCAGCAA
>NZ_FCOL02000331.1 GCF_001544515.1 Caballeronia terrestris | reverse complement strand
ATCGGTTCGATCGTGGCGTGGCTGGCATCGGACGAGTCGGGCTTCTCGACCGGTGCGGACTTCTCGCTGAACGGCGGGCTGCACATGGGCTGACCGCACGAGCACCGGTGAAGAAACGCCGCGGAAACGAGCAGATGCCCGGGTAGAGCAGCGGATTGCACGCTCCGCCCGGGCACGGCGCGATAAAACGCAAGGAGACCGTCGGCAGTGCAAGGCTCGACGCAAATCACACGACACCGATTCCCGCAACGATCGGTCATCGTCCGAAGAACCGCATGCTCGCGCTTGATCCAGATCGCCTCTCCTAGCCGCGAGGCTGTGGGCAGCTGTTGAGCGGTGACTATCATTGGTACAAAGACAGGCCCGGTCCGTACTTGCATTGAAGCGTCGCGGGATCAGATGGGCGCGCACTTGGTCACCGCGATGGCGACAACGCCCGCAACGCCAGACACCTAAAACTACGTCGTTGTTCGCACCCCGTATTTTTAATAAACTAAATGATCGTAGTGCAATAGGATAACTGATTAACTCAGATGACTGAGGGTCTTGCCGGAATATTGTCCGCTAACTGCTTGCTCGGGATGTTTGCGCGCTTCGCGAATGTCGAAGATCGCTTCGGCGAGCGCCTTGTCGTAGTCGCGCTTGTGCATGTCGTTGACGATGCGGTCGTCGTACTGCTGCAGTCGACCTTTTCGCTTCCATGCCGCCATCGCGCGGCGGAATTTATCCGCTTCGCACGCGGCTCAATCTGAAAGACGCCGCGGAGTCCACGCGCAAGCTCATCTCATACGTCACCGGTGCGGGAACGCTCTACCGATGGCCGATGCTCAGTCCAGAGATAAGAGGGGCTGGTATGCCTTCACGCTCACGGTCATCTCGATGAACAGGCGGCATGCGATGCGCAACGGTGTCATCAGAGCCCGACCAATGTCGAGCATCGCGTGCTTCGAAGCCTGTTTCCCATCCGCCGCCGAGCGCCTTGCAGAGCGAGATGAGGTTTGAAGCGGCTGTCGCCTTGCTCTGTTCGAGATTGCTTTGCGCTTCCAGCAGTTGCTTTTGCACGTTCAGCACGTCGAGATAGTCGAGCGCGCCCGCCTTGTATCGCTGACGCGCAATCTCGAGCGCCCGCTGATTCAACTGCACGACGGAGACGAGACGGTCGCGCCGGCGCTGCTCGGCATCATAGATGAACAGGGCGTCATCCACCTCGCGCCAGGCTTCGAGCACGGTGTGCTGGTAGACGATCGCGGCTTCCTCCTGTTGCGCTTCGCGCAGTTGCAGGGTGCCCTTGAGACGGCCGCCCTCGAAGATGGGCAGCGTGATCGACGGTCCGACGACGAATTGCCCGGAGGCCCAGTCGGCGAGATTGGATAGCTGAAGACTCTGGAACACGGCGCTGCCGTTGAGCGAGATGCGTGGATAAAAATCAGCCTCGGCCATGCCGACGGACGCCGTTGCCGCGTGCAGTTGTGAGGTCGGTCGGAACCCGTGGACGCCAACGGGTTAAGCAGCGATCTTGTTCAAGTAGAAACGCTGCGTGAAAGCGGCGGGAGACAGGTAGTCAAGCCGCGCTTGTGTTCGCTGCCGGTTATAAAAGATCTCGATGTATTCCGTGATCTCTTGCTTCGCTTGGTGCCGAGTGGCGAACCGCCGCTGATAGACCAGCTCGCTCTTCAGTGTGCCCCAGAATGATTCGATTGGTGCGTTGTCAAAGCAGTTCCCTCGTCTACTCATCGATGCTTGCATGCCGAACTGGCTGACAAGATCTTGGTAAGCATGCGCGCAAGTTGCTTAGGTTCAAGGGGTCGTTGCAACACCTAATGTTTATGACGCAAGTAGAAGATCTCTCAGTGCTTCTGCTGGTGAT
>NZ_FCOL02000330.1 GCF_001544515.1 Caballeronia terrestris | reverse complement strand
TTCTTGGGATCCCGCTGCTTGCGGGCGGATGTCTGGCACTTGTGGGACAGCACCATTTCGCGCCTGACCTCAACGTCTGGTTCAGTTTTCTGACATTTTCCACCGGCATCCTGCTTGCCGCACAAACCGTGACGCACGGACCGGCGTTCGCGCTGGGCCAGCTTTTCTTCGTCGATCCGCTCAATGTGTTCCTGGTCGCGCTGACCGCCTTCGTTGGCTGGACCACATCGATCTTTTCGCGACCGTACATGCGGATCGAGCGTGACCGGGGCAAGATGACCGGCCCTCGCATGCGCCTGTACCTCAGCATGTACCAGCTGTTCATCTTTGCAATGTTGCTCGCGCTGCTCACCAACAACATGGGCATCCTCTGGGTCGCCATGGAAGCCGCCACGCTCGCGACAGTGTTGCTTGTTAGCGTCTACCGGACTGCAGCAAGCCTCGAAGCCGCATGGAAATACTTCATCCTGTGCGGCGTCGGCATCGCACAGGCGATGTTCGGCACGATTCTCCTCTATCTCGCCGCCAGCCGGCAGCTCGGCGGCGGCGACGCGCTGCTCTGGACCAGCCTGAACGCAGTCAAGGGCAGTCTGGACCCGACCATCATGTCACTCGCGTTCGTGTTCCTGCTGATCGGCTATGGCACCAAGGTCGGTCTGGTGCCGATGCACAACTGGCTGCCCGATGCGCATGCGGAAGGCCCCACGCCAATTTCAGCCGTGCTGTCCGGCCTGTTGCTCAACGTCGCGCTCTATGCAGTGCTGCGCTGCAAGGTGCTGGCCGATGGCGCACTCCGGAACGGTTTGCCGGGGCACCTGCTGGTCGGGTTCGGGCTGGTTTCAGTGCTGGTCGCGACCTTTTCGCTGTTTCGTCAGAAAGACGTCAAACGGCTCTTTTCGTATTCGTCGATCGAACACATGGGCCTGATGACGTTCGCTTTCGGTCTTGGCGGCCCGACCGCGACCTTTGCGGGCCTGTTGCACATGACCGTTCATTCGCTCGTCAAGTCGGCGATTTTCTTTACCGTCGGACACGCGGTCCAGAAGGCTGGCACCCAGCCGCCATTCGGGGTCTTCGCAAGTGAGTTCCTGATCCTGACCACCGCAATGAGCAAGCTCCCGTGGGCAACGCCCTTCCTGCTGCTCGCGCTCGCGGTAGCGTTCGCGGCCATCTTCGTACGCGTGCAGGGGATGGTGTTTGGCGACACGACGGCCCAGGCGCTTGAACACCCGCCGGCGTTGCTGCCGGTGTTTGTCCATCTCGGCATCGGGCTGATGCTGGGACTCTACATCCCGCCGTATCTTGCGACGTGGTATCGGCAGGCGGCGGCCATGATCGCGGGGTAGCACATGCGCATTGAGGCATTCGGTTTTCCCAACCAAGTCCGCCTGTCTGCATTTGCCGGCAAGTCTTCGGCATTTCTCGCGCGCCTTGATGCCGACACGTGGACCCGCACCGCCGGCACGGTGCGCGAGGCGGGTGGCCGCCTGATCTCCCTATGGGGTTCCGAAGAGCCGGCAGGCACCTTTGCGATGTCCGTCGCTTACGCGCTCGAAGACGGCATCCTGTGGCTTCAGTTGCCGGTCGACGATGGTCACGGAGACGGGGGCAGATACCCCGATCTGTCGACCGTCTTTCCGTGCGCGACACGCATGCAACGTGCCGTATATGATCTGCTCGGGTTGAGCGCCATGGACGCCAGGGACACGCGACCATGGCTGAACCATGGCAACTGGCCGGTCGACTATCATCCCCTGCAAAAATTGTCCTCCGGAACCGAGCGGTTCCAATCCGCGGAAGCGGACTATCCATTCGTCCACGTCGCCGGTGATGGTGTACACGAAATCGCTGTGGGGCCGATTCACGCCGGCG
>NZ_FCOL02000329.1 GCF_001544515.1 Caballeronia terrestris | reverse complement strand
AGCATGAACGCCTCGCGAATCAGCGCCAGTAGTTTGAGTACGCGCGGCCCGAGGAACAGGAAGCCGGCCGCCGCGAGCAACCCCCACAACAGGAACAGGCTGAGATAGAAGTCTCCCATGAAGACCGCGAACTTCAGCAGGATCGTCAACCCGTTGACCGCCACGGTAGAGGCCATCGCCGCCATTACTGCCAGCGGGGCGAGCTTCATCACGTAACCGGTGATCTTGAGCATGACGTGCGAAAGCTGGTCGATTGCCCCAACGAGAATCTTGGCCTTGTCCCCCAGCGCGGCGAGCGCGACGCCGAAGAACATCGAAAACACCACGATCTGCAGGACCTCGTTGTTGGTCATCGCCTCGGCGAAGGACCTGGGAACCATGTGGCCGACGAAGTCCTTTAGCGTAAACTTGGAGGTCGCGAGGTTCGCCGACGTGCCGATGTCGGGCAGCGGCAGTCCGAGGTTCTCGCCGGGCCGCAACAGATTGGACATGAAAAGGCCAAGGAGCAGCGAGACCAGCGACGCGGTGACGAACCAGCCCAGCGCTTTAGCGAACACGCGTCCGACCGAGGCCGCGTCCCCCATATGCGCAATCCCGACGACCAGCGTCGAAAAGACGAGCGGGCCAATCACCATCTTGATGAGACGCAGAAACACGTCCGACACGAGCGAAATGTAGCCCGCGATCTCGGTAGCCACCTTTCTGTCCGGAAAGCTCGAGTAGATCATGTAGCCGATTCCGATGCCCACCAGCATCGCGATCAGAATCCAGATGGCTGCGGAATTCTTTCTGTTCATCTCGAGGCCTCCATTCACTACGCGTGCAATTGCGGATGGAAAGGTCTAAACAGGATACGACAGAAGCGACCCGGGATGGAATTAGCTGTATCAAAGGCAGTGTGCGGCCGCCGAAAGTCGCTTGTCGGCACTACGCGTTCCAGGAGGGCAAAGATTGTGCCCATTCGATGCAGGCAAGCGTAGAGCGGGTACTCGAAAGCTCAGGATCGCGGTATCCGCTTCAGGCGATTTGATCCGTCTGAGGCGGTCCGCCGCTCGCACGGGATCAGGCCGCGATAGCCGGGCGCTTCACAAAACGCGCCGGCGGAATGCGCAAAGCCACCACGCACAGCGGCGCGTAAGAGTGTGGGTACGATGTCGCAGGGAGCGGCCATCAATCTGCCACCTGTGAAACCATTCGGCTGCTACGCCACGAACCCCGTTGGCTTGACCTCGGGATGCGCCGGATCGGCATGTTCGAGGGCGGCGAGCGACATGATGCGCTCCTCGGAAGCGTCATCGAAGCTGATTTCTCCCGCAAGATGGCCCGCGCGCATAACGAGAATGCGGTCCGAGATTGTCAGTATCTCGGGCAAGTCGCTCGAGATCACCAGGATCGCGAGGCCACCGTGGGCCAGCTCACGCATGAGCGCGTAGATCTCCGCTTTCGTTCCGACATCGACGCCGCGTGTGGGTTCATCGACGATCAGCACGCGAGGTTTCGATGCGAGCCATTTCGCGAGCACCACTTTCTGCTGGTTGCCGCCGCTCAGCAGGCCGACGAGTTGCTCGACCGTCGGCGTCTTGATCTGGAACCGCCCCACGTAGCCCTCGATCATGCGCGATTCGCGCAGCGGCCGAATCACGCTCGCGGTCGAGAGCCGGCCAAGGCCGAGCGCAGCGAGCGACAGGTTGCTGCCGACCGACATCCCGAGCACGAGCCCCTGATCCTTGCGGTCCTCGGGAACCAGACCGATGCCGAGCTTCATGGCGTCGCGAGGCTTCCTGACATTCACCGGCTTGCCTTCGACCGACACGGTTCCGGCCGTCGGCGGCGGCGCGCCGAAGATGCCCATCGCAACCTCGGAGCGGCCAGCCCCGACC
>NZ_FCOL02000328.1 GCF_001544515.1 Caballeronia terrestris | reverse complement strand
AGACATATGACCTGGGTCAAGACAGCGACTGCTGACTGGCTGGACACTTTCCCTGCTCGTCGACGAACACATCTCTAGTTACATCGGATCTGCGCGAACCACCGTAGCCCGGTGACACCTGCGTGATTTGCGCCGACGCTATGAAAAAGACTCAGTTCTCTGTCAGGTTACCGGTCGTAGCCGGGACGGTAGCGATCGCGCTCGTTATATTGATTGGGTTTGTTTTGGTATATACCGTACTCGTCACCATGTGCTAACGGGCTAGACAAGGAGCAAAGGAACGAACCGGGACGCGAACGAGAGATCGTGGATGACAGGATGACAAGGCGCCGCCCAGAGCGGACGCTATGATTTACTTTTTACTGCGCGTGCTACCTCCTCACGTCGCTTTGGCACGCTGTCCAGCACACAAGCGAGGATCTGTTAAGAATGCGGTAAGAAACGCTGCCCAAGATGAATGGTAGCTACCGGAGATTCTCGTGAGCAGATCATTCGTCCCGTCCTTGACACTGCGCCGCCTATTCCTACTGATACTGACCGTCGCTGCTGTGTATTCAGCCAACGCTGCAAGTCCCGGTGAGGTTCTGGACGGATACCGAATCCAATCGGGAGGTGCGGAGCCGGCACCATCTCGCGGCCGGGATTTTTTTGATCTTCCACATGGACGTCAGTGGAGTTGTGCGTCCTGCCATGGGGCGGTGCCTACGCAGATGGGTCGCCACGTTGTCACAGGAAAGGCGATTGCGCCCTTAGCTCCGGGATTCAACCCGGAGCGTTTCACGGACACCGCAAAGACGGAGAAGTGGTTCCATCGCAACTGCGGCGATGTCGTCGGACGCGAATGTAGCGCTGCAGAAAAGGCGGACGTGTTGGCTTGGCTCTTAACTCTCAAGCCGTAGGGAATTTCTAAGTAGTGACGTCTCCTCCCCGACAAGGTACTTCTCATGCCGCTCCACCTAGTCGCCCGCGCGACCAAAGTTTGCCTCTTGATCGCGCTGACGGCATCGGCTTCGCGCCTTGCCCTTGCTGAGTCGAACAAGACAAGCGCCAGCAACCTGATGCCGCTGTACGTAAAAGAATGCGCGGCCTGTCATATTGCCTATCCGCCGGGCATGCTGCCAGCCGCATCATGGCAACGAATCATGCGCAACCTGTCTCAGCATTTTGGTGCTGATGCATCGTTGGACGCCGAATCGGTGAAGCAGATCTCTAACTGGCTCACAAATCATTCCACGACCGAGTCAGGTGGACAAGCGGTGCCCGAGGACCGAATCACGCGCTCGACGTGGTTTCGCCGGGAGCACGCAGAAGTCCCATCGTCGGTATGGAAGCGTGCAACGATAAAGAGCCCGTCCAACTGCGCGGCATGCCACACCCGCGCCGATCAAGGAAACTTCGATGAACACTTCGTCCGTATCCCGCAATAGCGGAAATCAAAGTGAGAGCCGGTCCGGTCGCATTCTTGTTTGGGATGCTCCTGTACGGCTCTTCCATTGGCTGTTCGCCGCCTGTTTTGCGGGTGCATGGCTGACTGCCGAGAGCGAATCGTGGAGGTTAGTGCATATCACCCTGGGCTACACGGCGGGTGGCCTGCTTGTTTTTCGGCTCGCCTGGGGAATCATAGGAACGAAGTACGCCCGCTTCTCCAGCTTCGTGCGAGGTGCAAGGCGTGTTTGGCGGTATCTTGCTGACCTCTTGCGTGGCCATCCTCAGCGTCACGTTGGCCACAACCCCGCGGGCGCCGTCGCGATAATTGCGATGATCGCTGCCGCCAGTTTTTTGATCGTAAGCGGATGGGCCGGCTATAACGATGTCGGCGGTAACTGGATGGAGGAACTCCACGAGGTTTTGGCTTACGTCATGCTCTCGTTTATTGCCGTGCAC
>NZ_FCOL02000327.1 GCF_001544515.1 Caballeronia terrestris | reverse complement strand
GCTTCATCTCGCTCATCCTTCGCTATCGGATGAGCTATTTTACCGCGCCAAAATGGCGTTTTGACACGGTCTGGGCCATGAAACGCCATTCGCCGGGGCCGTCGCGCCGACATTTAGGCGTCGGCTCTACCCAGACAGCTGACCTTCGTGCGAGGTGAGCGGCCCTTCGTTTGGGCCGGCAATGCGACGCAGGCCCGAGAAACTTTCACGCGTCGAATCATCACTTTCCGTTACCGTTGGTTGGCGTTAATAAGAACGCGTGCCTGACATTCTGGTTATTAATAGTCATACCTCCCACAATCTTCCCTGAATCGTTGATGGCGTATGCATAAAGGAGCGTGACGCCTGCGCCACTGCCATCAAGAACCGTGTTGAGGTCAGTAAGGGTGGTGCCGTTCCAGATCGTCGCGTGGTATGCGCCGCTCGCGTTGATGTTACTCTGCCCGACTATTTGACCCGATTTATTGATGTCGATAGCGACACTGTAATTTCCGGCGAGTGTCCCCAAGTCAGTTGCTCTTTGACCATTCCATATGGTCGCATGAGTAGCGGCGTTGCCTACGGTAAGGCTAGACCCAACTATCTGCCCGCCCTTGTTGATAGCGATGGCAGTGCTCTCCATCCCGCCGAGGGTGCCCAAGTCGATTGGGGTAGTACCATTCCAGAGCGTGGCGTGGTATGTGTTGCCGACCACGCTGCTGGTACCGACTACCTGTCCGGCATCGTTAATACCCCTAGCATAACTATTTGACCCACCAGAGGTACCAAGATCAGTGAGGCTCGTGCCGTTCCATAAAACTGCGTGATAGCCGGGGCCACTGCTGGCGTTGCCTGCGAAGAAGCCACTTCCCACTACTTGTCCTGATTTATTGATACGAGAGGCCTCACTGGAGTTACCACTGAGCGAGCCGAGAGTACCCAAATCAGTGATGGAGGTGCCGTTCCAAATGAATGCGTGATTAGCATTACTTGCGGTGAAGCTCATCCCAACCACGTGCCCGGCCTTGTTGATGGAAAAAGCGAAGCTCTCTGTTCCACCGAGGGTGCCCAAGTCGGTCGCGGTAGTGCCATTCCAAAGTGTGGCATGGTAAACATTGCTCGCGGTTAAGCTAGTTCCGGCTACCTGTCCAGCATCGTTGATGCCAGCGGCAACGCTGTCCGTTCCGCCAAGAGTGCCAAGGTCTGTAACTTTGTACAAGGTCGTTGCTTTTACCTTAGAAGCGGAAGCCGAAGGAGCTGTTGTGTCGATAGACCTGGCTGATGCAGTCGGTGTCGATGAGTTGTCACCACCGCAAGCCACCAGGAACCCCGCCAGTGAGATGGCGACCGCGAAGTTTAAAAGGGAACGACTCGAAACAGATGAATTTTGCATGATGCTTCCTTGAGCGCGTCGCGTGGCGAAGAAGCTCTGAAGCACGCACGCGATCATCGGACGGTATAGGGGAAGACAGAGGAGCGCGACCGCAAAGGCAGGGCCGCTTGCACAGTCGCACCTTGACGCACGTCTGCCTCCGTTTGGAATAGAAGTCCCTGCCAACGAACCCGTGCGCGTCTTGCGGCGACACGGGCCTGATGTTTGACTGCAATCTCAAGCCATTGGACTCTGCCTGGGCCGCGGAACGTTGACGTAGGTCACTGTATTAGCTTAGATCGCACCTGACAGGCATACAAGGTTGGTCTCCAAACCGTCTGCGCAACGGTTGGACATTGGAAGCAGCCCGTTGGTGTGATCGTGGGCGGAGTGGCCGAAACGGGTCGCAGAGCGACCTCCGTTGAAGGCTCTTTTGTCAGGCAGATGCCCGAGTGTCCGTAAGCGTCATGCAGAGGCCGCGCCGACCGTTCAGAACTCAAATTCCGATAGTCGTTCGTTGACGGCAGCGAGGTCA
>NZ_FCOL02000326.1 GCF_001544515.1 Caballeronia terrestris | reverse complement strand
AACACGCGGACCTGCGCGTTGATGGGCGCCGTGCCGTCGTTATGCAACGTCAGCGCGGCCACGGGGCGCTCGGCGGAGAGGTCCAGGCGGACGGGCGAGACCTGCAGGGCGGCCGCATCGGCGAACCGGGCGGGCACGGCGCGATCAACCCCGCGCTCAAAACGATCGCTGCACGAGGTAAAAGCTTGCCGGCGAGCCGTCGAGCGTCTCGTTGGAACCGCGCACGGGCGCGCTCGAGCCCCCAGCACGCATATTGCGAGAGCAGCTAAAACTGAGCAATGAAGAAAAATGACGATGCACCGCGTCTTCGCACGCAAGAAAAAACCGCCGCGCGAGCGCCTGAACTGGCTGCTCGTTGCCATCGCATCGGGCAGGTACGGCCACAAGGTCACGACCACAACCCCGACATTCCTCGCTGACTATGTCGCGGCCGTAAATGGGACGATCACGGCAAGTGAAAGCGGGCCGCGCTGCATGACGCTGGGTCAAGACCTCGCGGAGCTCGTCGCGCGCGGCCACCTGACCCGTGAAAGAGCCAAGTCACCTGAGCGAGGAGCTACGTCGGCCTTCCACTATGGATTGACCTCGGCCGGCGAGACACATGCGGCTATCGCTGCGCAAGAAAAAGACTACCTCTAAGTCGCCAGCCGCCGCGCGCGACCACGCAAGAAAGCTCGTCTTAAACGTCGGCAAATATTACATGTCGCTTTGGGACCTTATGCCTTTCGCATTGATTTAAATGACGAAGAACCGGTTTAACATTTGCCCGGTAGCGCAATTTTTTGTGCAAATGCATAATCTTCGATAGATAATAAAATATGATGAGAGAGGGCCATGACCGGGGAATTACGCGACCTATGGTATGTAGGTCATGAAATGCCAACCAACTTGCAGTCCGCACTGGAAGCGCGTCGATGGTCCATCGACGTGGTTCGACTCGACAGCCGTTGCGACACCCCCAGCCGATCTGAGCGCGCCGGCGCGGGCATAGTTGATTTTTCAGGCATTCGACTTCCGCAGGATTTGCCTGTTGTCGAACAGTGGCTCGCCAACTCGCGCCTGGGATGGGTGGCAGTTGGCTTTCCGGATCAGCTCAACGACGCCATGGTGCGCCGGCTGATCCGCAACTACTGCTTCGATTATGTAACGCTACCGATTGCCAACGAGCGAATCGTCGATGCTGTCGGCCATGCGCACGGCATGGTGTCGTTACACGATGAAGCCTCAGACGGCAAGCGAGCGGACGGGGAAAACAATACAGCAGGAATGGTCGGCTCTTGTGAGGCGATGCTCGGCCTCTTCCGCTTAATCCGGAAAGTCGCGATGACCGATGCGCCCGTTTTTATTTCAGGCGAGTCGGGAACCGGCAAGGAACTGACCGCCGCCGCAATTCACGAACGCTCGACGCGGCGCGATCAGCCGTTCGTTGCGATTAACTGCGGCGCGATTCCGGCGCATCTGCTGCAATCGGAACTATTCGGCTACGAGCGCGGTGCTTTCACCGGCGCGAACCAGCGCAAGATCGGCCGAGTTGAGGCAGCAAATGGCGGCACGCTCTTTCTCGACGAGATTGGAGACTTGCCGCTCGAGAGCCAGGCGAGCCTGCTGCGCTTCCTCCAGGAACGCAAGGTCGAACGCCTCGGCGGCCATGGCTCGACGCCGGTCGACGTGCGTATCATTTCTGCGACCCACGTCGACATGCAGACGGCAATGATCGAAGGCCGCTTTCGCGCCGACCTGTATCACCGCCTATGTGTGTTGCAAGTCAATGAGCCGCCGCTCAGAGAGCGCGGCAGGGACATCGAATTGCTCGCCAAGCACATGCTCGAGCGCTTCAAGAAGGACGCGCGCCGGCGGCTGCGCGGCTTCTCCCCGTGCGCAATCGCCGCGCTCCACAC
>NZ_FCOL02000325.1 GCF_001544515.1 Caballeronia terrestris | reverse complement strand
GTATCAGGTGGGTGATCCTGCTGATCGCGCTGAGTCTCGTGTGGTATCTGTTCGCCGACCGCTTCACCCCTTATACACAACAGGCACGGGTGGAAGCTTTCGTCATTCCCTTGGCATCGCAAGGGTCGGGACGCGTCGCGAAGGTGTATGTGCGCAACAACCAGGATGTGAGGGCAGGAACGGTTCTATTCGAGGTCGACCCGGGCACTACAGGATCGCAGTCGAGCGCGCGCGAGCCGACCTCGAATCGACACGCCGGCAGATCGGTGCCAGCACGGCGGGCATCGAATCGGCGCGGGCTTCGTTGCGTGCGGCGCAGGCCAACGAAGTCAAGGCGCGCCAGGATAGTGGCCGTCTCGAACGCCTGTATCGCGAAGACGAGGGTACAATTTCGCTGCGCCGCCTCGAGGTCGCGCGTGCCACCCTTGAACAGGCCATCAGCCAGGTTGCCGCGGCGCGGGCCGAAGTGCAACGCGCTCGCGAACAGGAAGGCGGGAGAGACAACGAAAACGCCAAGCTGCGCAGCGCCGCGACTGCCCTCGAGAAGGCCGAACTCGACCTGAGCAATACTCGCGTGCGCGCACGCTCCGCCGGTCTTGTCACCGATCTGCGTACCGATGCCGGCCAGTTTGCTGCCGCCGGCAGCCCAGTCATGACGCTGATTGCCATCCACAACGTGTGGATCAGCGCGGAGATGACAGAGAACAATCTTGGCCTTGTCGAGTCGGGCACGCCGGTAGCCGTTGTCCTGGATGCCCTGCCAGGAAAAATTTTGGAAGGCCGCGTGCCCAGCGTAGGTTTTGGCGTCAACATCGGTCCGAGCACACCTCCAGGCAGTTTGCCGACGGTACAGAACAGTCGCGACTGGCTGCGCCCTGCCCAACGCTTTCCGGTCATTTTCGAGATCAACCCGGGAGAATTGAAGACCCTGCGCGGCGTGCGTGCGTGCGGTCAGGCCGAGGTCATGGCGTTCCCGAACCAGGACAATCTTCTCAATCCTCTCGGCCGACTGTACCTGCGTCTGATGAGCTGGCTGTCCTATGTCTACTGAGACCGCCGTCCCCGCTCGATGCGATCCGCGCGGTCAACGCGCGCAGCGCCTGGCGGTTGGCACGGCGCTGTGCCTCGCCATTAGTTTTGGCCTTGAACTGCCGATCCCCATGGTCGCTCCGGTACTCGCAGTATTTCTGTTTGCCACACTCAACCGACCTCTGTCGCTCAAGGCGGTGCTGGGCTTGGCACTGGTGTTGATGTTCACGAAGGGCAGCGGTCTGATGCTCATTCCGTTGCTGCACCATTACCCTTTCAGCGGCGTGCTACTGATCAGCGTGGGCCTCTTCCTGGCCTTCCGCTATGGCTTGCGCGGCGGCAACGATCTTGTCTCCACCTTCCTTGTGGCTGGCCTGACCATGATCTCGGCTGCCGGCACGACCGATTTCGGCCTCGCCGTCATGGTGATCGGCGCCCTGGTCGAGGGACTGCTCGTCGCCGTATCGGTGCTAACCGTCTGCCACTGGTTGTTTCCCGAACCCGCTGGCTTACAGGCGTTGCCTCCCGCCACGGTGCTGCCGGATAACGAGGCGAGCCGGATGGCGCTACGCGCAGCCTTGTTGGTGTTACCAGCCTTCCTGCTGGCACTGAGCGACCCTGCGGGCTACCTCCCGATCATCATGAAGTCAGTCAGTCTCAGTCGACAAAGCTGTACTGCCGCGGCTCGCGGCGCGGCTGGCGAGTTGCTCGGGTCGACGCTGCTTGGCGGGGCGCTTGTGATCGTCTTCTGGTGCGCGCTCAGTGAGATTGACCCGGGAAAACGGACACCTATCCTTTGAATAAGGGGGTGCCAAAATGGGCAAGCATCGAGCACCGTACCCGGCGGAGTTCCGGGCTCGTATAGTTGACCTGGTGA
>NZ_FCOL02000324.1 GCF_001544515.1 Caballeronia terrestris | reverse complement strand
TGCCGATCATCATGAAGTCCGTCAGTCTCGGCAGACAAAGCTGCACCACGACGGCTCGCAGCGCAGCGCGAGATCTGATCGGCTCCACCCTGCTCGGTGGCCTGCTTGCAATAGTGTTCTGGTTCTCGCTCAGGCTCTTTGTGCACCTGTGGATGTTCTTTCTGTGGATGCTGTTGTTCGGCCTTTTGGTGGGACGCAAGCTCTATGGCATCTGCTCAACGCATTACTCGCCGGGCTTTTGGCTAAACAGTCTGGTCACCATGATCATTTTGCTGGGCCAATCGGTGCAAGACAGCGCAGCGGGAAAGGACGTCTACACGGCGTTTGCCGTGCGCATGGGGCTCTTTGTGGCGGTCACGGTCTATGCGTGTCTGATGTTACTGATTTTCGAGCAGCGCCGCCGCGCGCGATGACGCTTCGCGCACCTGTCGGAATGGGACTCCCGTTCAAGCACTACGGAGTGAGCACAATGTAGCGGAGGTATCTGCAATGGGAAATAATACAAGCGACGTGGTCGTGCGCCTGCGGGCGCGTGATATCTTGCGGGAATCAGGCAGGACCCTTTGGTACCTGCGCGCAATCCTGGCTGGCCTTCTGGTGCTGTTTGTGCTGCTGACGGTCGCTATGTATTACGTGGGGGACCCCGTGGAGACGGTGAAGCGAACGCCTTCGCCGATGGCGGAAACCGTCTATTTCTGCGCGATCACGGCGCTGACCATCGGGTATGGCGACGTAGTCCCAACGTCAACTTTTGGCCGGCTCGACGCGATATTGCTTGGCTTGCTCGGCATGGTGTTCACAGGGTTGATCGTTGCTGCAGCTGTCAGGGGCGTGCAGGAAGCGGCGCGTCGAGCGAGCCTTCAGGATTAAACGGTTGGCGCTGCCGGCAGAACGAGACTGGCCGATTGACGGTTTCGGCTGTCGCGAACGACATCCGGGCCCAATCAAGGCCACGCGGACCTAATAGCGGGTGAAGAAGCAAGAGGAGACCCATCGTGACCCGAAGGTTAAAATGCATCGCCGCGTTGACGGCGGCTGCAATCAGTGGCTGGGCCTTCGCGACCGACGTCCCTCCGGCAGACGCTGGCACGCAGTGGCAGTTCGCCGCGGGGCCTTACCTATGGTTGCCTACCGTGAGCGGAACGCTCCGCTTCACCGTGCCCGGTGGTGGCGCCGACGCGTCCAGCGGCCCATACAACTACCTGCAAAACCTCAGATTCGCCTTGATGCTGCAAGGCGAGGCGCGCAAGGGCGAGTGGAGTGTTTTCGCCGACGCCATCTACCTGAACTTCGGTCGGCACGAGAGTTCCGTCAATTCGACGAATGGCGTTCTTGGCACGCGTGAAACGCAACAAGACGTACAGACGAGTTTTGCGGGAACGCTGATCCAACTGGGCGGCAGTCGCACGCTCTTATGGCAGGAATGGGGATACATCGATGCTGTCGCTGGAATGCGCTATCTTGGTGTAAAGGGAACACTCGACGCTGCAGTCGGTGCGACGGTCGGCTCAAGGCCAGGGGCCAGTTCGGACTTTCACGTTGCGCAGACGCAGAACATCTTCAATGGCTTCGCCGGCATGCGAGGGCGTGCAACCATCACTCGGGACGGCGCGTGGTATATCCCCGTTCTATCTCGACGTGGGAACAGGCACTTCGAAATTTACATGGCAGGCGCTGACAGGACTGTCCTACGCGACAAAGCGGGTCGATTTCAGCCTGCTCTATCGATACCTCGCGTTTTACGGTTCGGGCGATCAGCTCGTACAAACGCTGCGCTTCAACGGCCCAAGCGTGAACGTGACCTTCAAGTTTTGATCGCGCTTCGGCGGCTGCTCGAATCGCAAGACGCTGGTGACGGCTAGCCTGATCTTGCAATGCGTTCTGCCCGAAAGCGACACGACGCATCGCGGTGGATTGTTC
>NZ_FCOL02000323.1 GCF_001544515.1 Caballeronia terrestris | reverse complement strand
CTGCTCGAATACCTGGTGCTCGCGAGCGAGGTCGATGCGTTCGATCCGATGGAGCGCGCCTTTCATGAAACCGGCAATCGATGCCTCGCCAACACGGAGCATCTGCACGCGGACTGGTCTTTGCTGCACGAGTATTCGCTTTCGCCCGGGCTGCCGGCAATGGCGCATGGCTGGGACGCCCCGCAGCTGGATCACCGGCCGGTCGCCTGCAAGGGGGCGCCCGAAGCGGTCTGTGCACTCTGTCATCTCGACGCCGCCCACACCGCGGCGATCCTGTCTCGGGCCGCGCAGATTGCGTCGGGCGGCCTGCGTGTGCTGGGCGTCGCCAAGGCGCGTCACTATGGCGTGGACTGGCCAGCGCGCCAGCACGATTTCGACTTTTCGTTCGTCGGACTGGTGGGCTTGGTGGACCCAGTGCGCCCCGACGCCGCAGGCGCGATTGCCGAGTGCCAAGCAGCAGGGATACGCGTAGTGATGATCACTGGAGACTATCCCTCGACGGCGCACGCGATCGCGGCCGAGGTCGGCATCGGTGCAGGTAGGATTGTGACCGGCGACGAACTGGCCGCGTGGGACGACGCGCAAATCCGGGGGGCGATCGCCACTACCGATGTGTTCGCACGGGTGCGTCCCGAGCAAAAGCTGCGCCTGATTGAAGCCTTCAAGGCGCGAGGCAACGTGGTAGCGATGACTGGCGACGGCGTGAACGATGCGCCTGCGCTCAAGGCCGCACACATCGGCATTGCGATGGGCAGGCGCGGCACCGAGCTGGCCCGCGAAGTGGCGGCGCTGGTCCTCCTGCGCGACGACTTCGCGCCGATCGTCGCGTCGATCCGGCTGGGCCGGCGCATCTACGACAATCTCGGTCAGGCAATCAGCTATACGGTTGCGGTACACATTCCAATGGTGGCTGCCGCAATGATTCCTGTCATTCTGGGCTGGCCCGTGATGCTCGCCCCCTTGCACATCGTGTTTCTCGAACTGATCATCAACCCCGTGTGTTCGCTTGTGTTCGAGAACGAGCCGGAACGGCGAGATCTGATGAAGCGGCCGCCGCACCGTACGCAGAAGGCGCTGCTCTCGAAGGCCGCATTCGTACGGAGCGCTGCCGCCGGCGTCGTGCTCGCGCTGATCGTGCTGGCTGTCTATGCGGCCACGGTCGCGACCCGGCATGACGTCATGCTTAGCTCGAACCTTCGCCTTTCTCGTGCTCGTCGGCGGCAACGTAGCGCTAATTTTCGCGGTGCGCGTGATGGCTACCCGAAGCATGTTCCGCGCCGCGGGCATGGCAAACAACTACATTGGCCTTGTCCTGGCCCTGACCGCGAGCGCTCTGCTCTTGCTCATGACGGTCCCCACGCTGGCACGACTCTTTTCACTCGTCCCTTTACTCGCGGTCTACGTGTTCAAATGACCAAATGAAGGTGCCCCCTTCGCAGGCCTTGGCGCACCGACCAGAGCGAGCTTTACTGCCGTCGGCTCGGACGCTCAGCCACACCCTTTATTAAACTGACTTGCGTACGAGCATCAACGGGGTCTCAGCCACCCGTGCAACCCGGCCGGCCACGCTGCCAAGCATCCAGCGCGCTGGACCTCGCCGGCCATGCGTTCCCATGACGACCAAATCGGCACCCCAGGCGGCTGCTTCGCGAACGATCGTGTGAGCAATATCGTCGCTTGTCATATCGGTGCTGGCGAGCGATGCCTCGACATGCGCCTGCGCCACGTTCGGATGCTGCGCCAGAACCTCGCGGGCTCTAGCAATGGATGCGTTTCCCTCTTGGACAAAGGCATCTTCCAGCAGAGTGATCGGGACGAAGTCACTGAACCGGACCGCGCGGTCGACGACATAGATGACCTTCAGTTGCGCTCCAGGCCCGGCCAGTCGCGCGCCGATCCTCAGCGCCTCCTGCGAAGTATCACTG
>NZ_FCOL02000322.1 GCF_001544515.1 Caballeronia terrestris | reverse complement strand
ATGCCACACGCCGTTACGCTGGTTCGCCATCACGCGATCGAGCTGCCGATGAAAATGCAGCACGCCCCATGTGACGAATTCGCTCATGCCGCGCGCGTGCTGCGGATCGACCACGCGGCACAGCGGCACGCGCGGCAGGCTCGGATCGCACAGGATGTTGTCGACGCCAGCCGCGATGCTGTGCACGAGCCTCAACTTCGGCAGCGCCGCGACCGCGCCTTCGGGTGGATTCCAGCAAACGGCGACGTCGGCATCGGCGGCATCGTGGCTGCCGTGCATCGCGACTTCGAGTTCGGGCGCCGCGCGCAGGATCGACGGCGCGAGATGCGACATGTCGTAGTCGCGGCTGATCAGTACGAGCTTGGTCATGGTCAGGTGCGGTAGTCGGTGGCGCTGCCGTCGATCAGGCGCAGGGCGGCGTTCCAGGCCATCTCCATGATCTCGCCGGACTCGTCGCGATCGAACTGGCTCGCGGTCAGACGGCAGACATCGACGGGCGGAATCCGGAGCGTCGCGCCGCCGGCGAGCGCCTGCACCTGCGCCTGACAGGCGCGTTCAAGAAAATAGATTTCGTGGAAAGCTTCGGCGACGGTGGAACCGGCGGCGAGCAGGCCGTGATTGCGCAGGATCATCGCCTTGTGCGGTCCGAGGTCGCGTACGAGCCGCGCGCGTTCCGCGTGATTCAGCGCGATGCCCTCATAGTCGTGATAGCCGAGCTTCTCGAAGAACTTGAGCGCGTGCTGCGTGATCGGCAACAAGCCGTGCTCCTGTGCCGACACCGCGCTCCCCGCCGCCGTATGCGTGTGGATCACGAAGTGCAGGTCCTCGCGCGCCGTGTGAATCGCGGAGTGGATCGTGAACCCCGCGGCATTGACGCGAAACGCTGCGGGATCGCTTGCTGCGCGCTCGTCGATGACGTTGCCCAGGTGATCGATCTTGACAAGATCCGACGCACGCATCTCGTGGAAGAGCACGCCGTAGCGGTTGATGAGGAACGTCGGCGTGTCGCCGGGCAGGCGCGCTGAAATATGCGTGTCGATCATGTCCGTCATGCGAAAGTGCGCGACCAGACGATAAAGCGCGGCGAGCTCGTGGCGGTATTTCCATTCGTCGCCATCGGATTGCGCGGCGCTTGCGTGTCGATACGTTTCTTGCAGTGTTTCCATGTTCAATGTCTCTCCTTGATCAGCACGTCAGTGTTCGTCGGCGACGAGGCGCGCGTCAAATTGCATGTGCTTATCCTGATCATCAAGCGCGCGAATGCTCGGGCGATGCCTCGAATGACAGCACCTCGCGAAGCGCTTCGCCCGCCCGCAATCGCGCGAGCAACGCGGGTTCGGCGCGATCGGAGGCGAGCGCCTGCTCGATGACTTCGGCGGCCGTGCCCGCGTCGAGGAAGAGCACGCCGTTGTCGTCGGCGAGGACGATAGCGCCCGGCTGCACGAACACGCCGCCGCACAGGACCGGCTCGTTGAAGGCGGCGTCGCCGGCATCGAGGCGTTTTGTTGTCAGCAGGCTCGTGCCACGCGCGAAGACCGGCAGTCCCGTCTCGCACAGCTCCAGCAGGTCGGTGACGACGCCATCGACGATGATCGCCTTCGCACCCGCGGCGAGTGCCGCGCACGAGGTCACGGCGCCCACCGGCGCGTGCGAGTGGTCACCGTTCATGTCGATGACGAGCACGTCGCCATCGACGAGTTCCGCCAGCGCCCGATTCACCGCGATGGCATCCGGGCTCGCGAGTTTCAGCGTCACCGCGCGGCCGACGACCTTCACGTTCGGCACTTGCGCGCGGATGCTCGAATCGGCGAATCCATGCTCGAGGAAATGGCCGAGCGTCGGGAAGCTGACGGCTTCCAGTGCCCGGACGAGAGATTTGTCCAGAGTCTGATGCATGATGGCTCGCGAGAAAAAGTGATCAGGAAAGC
>NZ_FCOL02000321.1 GCF_001544515.1 Caballeronia terrestris | reverse complement strand
GGGCGGCATCAAGGAACGCTTCGCCGAACTGCGAAAGATGGGCATCAAGACCGTGATGGTGACGGGCGACAACCGGCTGACGGCTGCGGCGATCGCGGCCGAGGCAGGCGTCGACGACTACCTTGCCGAAGCGACGCCGGAAGCCAAGCTTGCGACGATCCGCGGGCATCAGTCAGAAGGGCGCCTGGTCGCGATGACGGGCGACGGCACCAACGATGCGCCGGCGCTCGCGCAGGCCGATGTCGCGGTCGCGATGAACTCCGGCACGCAGGCGGCGAAAGAGGCCGGCAACATGGTCGACCTGGATTCGAATCCGACCAAGCTGATCGAGATCGTCGAGATCGGAAAGCAGATGCTGATGACGCGCGGCTCGCTCACTACCTTCTCGATTGCGAATGACGTGGCGAAGTATTTCGCGATCATCCCGGCCGCATTCGCCACGACGTATCCGCAACTGCGTGTACTCGATGTGATGCATCTGACCTCGCCCGCCTCGGCGATTCTCTCGGCGGTGATCTTCAACGCGCTCATCATCGTGTTCCTGATTCCGCTGGCGCTGACGGGCGTCAAGTATCGCGCATTGGGTGCAGCGGCCCTCCTGCGGCGCAATCTGCTGGTATATGGGCTTGGCGGGATCTTGCTGCCTTTCCCGTTCATCAAGCTGATCGACATGGTTTTGACGGGCTTTGGCTGGGCCTGAATGCATATCGAGTGAATAGCCTCAATCGACAGAAACAACCCTAGAGTCAATCATCATGAAAAATATCATTCGTCCCGTGCTGGTGCTGTTCGCCGCGATGACGGTCATCACCGGCGGTCTGTATCCGGTGGTCGTCACCGCGATTGGCCACGCGGCTTTCGCCGATCAGGCGAGCGGCAGTCTGATCGTGAAGGACGGCAAGGCGGTCGGCTCCGAGCTGATCGGCCAGCAGTTCGACGCGCCTCAATACTTCTGGGGACGCCTGTCGGCCACGGCGCCCAATCCGTATAACGCACAGGCATCGAGGGCTCGAACCTCGGACCGACCAACCCAGCGCTCGCCGACGAGGTGAAAGGCCGTCTCACCGCACTGCACGACGCCGATCCGTCGAACACCGCACCCGTGCCGGTCGATCTCGTCACGTCCTCGGGCAGCGGGCTCGATCCGGAGATCAGCCCGGCGGCGGCCGCGTATCAGATCGATCGTGTCGCGAAAGCGCGCAAGCTGGCGCGCAACGACGTCGACGCCCTCGTGCAGCGCAATACGAACGGCCGCCAGTTCGGCGTTCTGGGTGAAGCGCGCGTGAACGTGCTGAAGCTCAACCTCGCGCTCGATGAACTGAAGCCCGCGCAGTGATGGACCGCCCCGATCCCGATGAACTGCTCGAAAAGATCCAGCGCGACGAAGAGAAGCGTCAGGGGGGTCGGCAAGACGTTTGCGATGTTGCAGGCCGCGCGCCGGCGACTGGACGAGGGCATCGACGTGGTGGCAGGGATTGTCGAGACGCATGGACGCAGGGAAACGCTTGCGTTGCTCGACGGTCTCGAAGTACTGCCCGCGGCGCACATCGAATATCGCAACCGCAAGCTCGCCGAGTTTGACGTCGACGCGGCCCTCGCGCGCAAGCCGCAACTGATTCTCGTCGACGAACTCGCGCACTCCAACGTGCAGGGCGCCCGGCATGTGAAGCGATGGCAGGACGTGTACGAACTGCTGGACTCGGGCATCGATGTGTACACGACCGTCAATGTTCAGCATCTGGAGAGCCTGAACGACATCGTCGGGCGGATCACAGGCATCCGCGTGTGGGAAACCGTTCCCGACCGCGTATTCGATCTGGCCGACGAGGTCACCCTGGTCGATCTGCCCGCTGAGGAACTGCTCGAGCGACTGCGTGAAGGCAAGGTCTATCTGCCGCAGCAAGCCGAACGTGCGGTGCGCAACTTCTTT
>NZ_FCOL02000320.1 GCF_001544515.1 Caballeronia terrestris | reverse complement strand
CCCTTGGCTCAGATCGTTCCGTCGAGCGGCGATAAGCCGACTCGAGTCGCGGTCGCGGACTGGCACTACTGGCACGATCAAGGCTACACGTTCTGAGACCCAGAGAGCCGTCTTGCCTACCTCGTCTCGTCCTGATCTGACGCAACAATGCTCGTCTCGCACCTATCTTCCAGCCGGTGACGGGTTAAGCTGCTTGCAATTACCCACATTTTGCGAGCTCGAAGCCGAGTTGGATATCGACTAGGCGGCGCAAGCCGCGCCAGATGACGGTATCGCCAGGAGGCGGATCGCTGACACGGGCGAGGTAACCTCCGAGCTGTGCGAGTTTGATAAGACTGCGCGATAACGGCGGCGCATGGGCCGTTCGGGCCGTCTCCTTGACAACCTGGTCGAGCAGTTCGACCTCAGCCAGTGTCAGCGCAACTTGAGAGGGTGCATCGGGAGCGTATCGATTGATCATGGTCAACCAAAATATCCGGCAGCTAAGGATACAAAACACAGAAATCAGGTTGGCCAGCCGGTCGGCCGACCGCAGCCTCGACTCTTGGGCTTTGCAACCAGACTTCAGAATCTTTTGAAACGTCTCGATTTTCCAGCGCATCGCGTACCAGTCGAGTTTTTCGATAGCGTCACGACGGGAGCGCACTGGCAAATCCGTGATCAACTTCCATTTGATCGGCTTCCTATCTGTCGGCTCACCTCGTTCCGTAGCATGGATCACCGTCACTTGCAGCGCTGGATAGCGGCTTCGTTTACCGATCGGCGGCAAGGCCGTGACCTGAGAATATTTAATTTCGAGAAGTGCGTGCGACGAATGGCCCTTCGCGTCCCGAGTCTCTACGCGGTGTAACCCTTTGACCTGCACTGCAGACACTTCGTCACTCATGGTGTGCTCGCCGTCGGCGGCCAAACGGTCCTGACAAGTTCTCACAAGAAAGTGAGTTCCTAACTCTCGTGCCGTACAGAATAATTCGTAGATGTCGCTCTCGCGATCGCCGACATGAATGCAACGATCTGGATCGTTGAAGCGAACTGTCGACTGCGGGAGATTACGCAGCCACCGAAAGCTCTCTTTCTTTTCGATCGGCACGCGTGTTGGATTGATTGCCTTTTTTGTGCGTTACATCACCTTGAATTTTTTGCGGGTCCAGAACGTGATGGCTGCCAGTCCCAATGGCAAACCCTGAGGCGTGACACCGAGGCTTGAATGCATCAGGATGCCGCATACGGTACGCACCGGTGGATTGCCGCTCACCTGTTTCCTGTAAGGCATCTTGCCGATTGCCCGATCGACTCTGGCTGATCTCGTTGGTATGAAAACTCCGTCGTATCCTGCAGCACCAAAATTGGACCTTCCGTTGCCCGGAAGCGAGCGCACGTTGCCTCAAAGTGTCCGCTCAAAATATCATGCTCACTCACGCGATCGTTGGATAGAAATCGATAAGCTGCCTTGGTTTGGGCCCAATCCTGGCAAGCGAGTGGAATGCTCTGGCCTACGCTCCTCCACAACCGATCGAGTAATGTCCGAAATCGTGCGGCGAGTCGGCCGTCCTGGAAATTGCTACCCGCGACCTCGCGGTCCATCCACTCTCCATCGTCCGGCGTCGCCACTGCGTCTGCCTGACGTGCCGATTTAGGGTTGGTTCGATTTTTCATCTCATTGATATGTAGTCCTGATAGATAAAGTAAACAGAAAACCGCGGAGATTTGGGTAATTGCAAGGTTACGCTGACGGATACCTTTCTGGCCGACGACGCGTTCGCTCCCATCCTGCGTGAGCCACCGTTCGAAAGTTTGCACCTAGGCCAGCGGCAGACTCGTGGCCTCATATCGTGTGCAACCGGCCGTGCCCTGAGGCGACCGCGATCAGTATCCGGGCGGCGGCTGAACCGGCATGTACACCACGCCGCTGCTCCCATAACCCGCCGCGTAC
>NZ_FCOL02000319.1 GCF_001544515.1 Caballeronia terrestris | reverse complement strand
GCGTGCAGATGCAGCGCGTGCTGTTCGATTCGATAAGTTTCGAGCACGATCAGCCGACGACCGCGACCGTCTTTCAGCACGACCCGTGGCGCGCCAATGAAGGCACGACGATCGACACGCTGCAAACGCAGATCGTCATTGCCGGCACGATCGACTTCGTCCGTGTGCAGGCTATCCAGGCCGCGCCGAACAAGCTGGTGCCTTCCGAGGCAAGGCTCAAGGCGGACCTGGGCTTCGATATCGATTGCGTCGTGTCGCCCGCCGATGGCAACCCGGTCATCACCCGACGCTTGCTGCGCGTACGCTTCGACGCCTTGACGGTCACGGCGCAGAGTCTGCCGGACTGGCTGAAAGCGGCGATTGATCAATGGACAAGTGCGCAGTTCGGCACGCCCAACGGACCTTTCGCCAACCTCATCGCTGCGGCCGAAGCGTGGGCGGCGGCGCAACTCGCGGCCGTGTTGCCATCGACTTCGATCCCGATCACATTGACGTCGCTGTTGCCGACGGGCGCGCCGTTCGTCAACGCGGGCATCTCGATCGATCAGGCTCAGCAATGTCTGTGTGTGCGCGCCGAGCCAATGACGAGTAACAGCAGTATCGATATCGTGTGGAAGAACTTTCTCGACGGATTTTTCGAGAGCAAGCTTGGCGCAAATGCGTGGGCCGTCGTTATGCCCGTCGAAGATCTGAAAGCGACGCTGCAAACGCGTGTGTGGCGCGCGATGTCCGACGCAATGGGCAGCGATAGCTGGCGACTCATTACCGTCGCCGTCGACTACAGCACGCCCGGCCCCGGCGTGGCGATGTTCACCATTACGCCGTACTTCAAGGTGCCCGTGGTGGCCGTGCAGCAAGTGCCCCTGTCGATCGCGCTGTCCTACGACGGCACACTCGGGCGCGTGCAAGTGGACGTCGATGGCTACGGCATCCGCGACGAGATCGCCAAATTCGAAGGCATTCTCGACACCATCCTCTTCATCCTGCTTCCGATCGTGGGCGTGTTCGCAATCGAAGCGTTGCACGGCGTAATCGCGGATGCCGAACTGGCGGCCAATCAGGCCATCGCGCAAGCGGGCGGCTCGGCGATTACCGGTATCGATGCAAATGCGAAGTTCGACGTGCTGCCCGGCCTGCCGTTTCGATATCGCGCTTCGCTGCCGTTCGTCGCGCCGCCTTCGATACCGGGGCGCATCAACGAACTCCGGCCGGATGCCGCCACGATTGCTCTCGCGGGTTCGTGGGGCGCGCTGCATTGGCGAGATGCCGATCCGACCGTCGACGTGTCGCAGTTTGCTTGGGCGCCACCAAAGGCTTCGTGCAACACCATCGACAGCGCCGTCGCGGATCTGCGCCGCAACCCGATGGGCGTCGCTTCGCTGTACGCGCAGATCGCGCTGGGCACGACCGGGTCGATGCCCATCAAGTTGTGCGGCGTCGATGTGCTCGATGACGGCGGCGCGCCCGGTGGCCTGAGCATCGCGCCGGCCTCGGGCGTCGCGCCGGTGGTCGTCGCGATCACGGCGGCGTCCGCGTTTGCCAGGCTCCCGTCCAGACACGCGGTGCGTTTGAACGTGCGTACTTCCGCGGGCGTGTTTCTCGCTGTGATCGATGCGCCTGAGCCCATCACGCCTCAGGAGATCGAGTTCGTTGCGGGGACCCTGGAGGTTCAGCGCATGAACTGCGAGCGTGTGCTGGCGCCGTGGTTCTCGCATCTCGGCAAGTTCGATATCGACTGGATCATCGATCCCCTTCACGATCCGGACCCCGGGCTTGCGTGGCAACCAGAAATCGTGCGCATCGAGGTCGAAGCGGGCTTGCCGGCTGGTGCACGGATCACGCTCGGCGACGATCGCGAAGCCAGTCGTGCGGCGCTCTCGCTTAGCGGCAACGAACCGGCGAGCGTATCGACGCTGCTTTTTCCGGGGCAGCCTATGCC
>NZ_FCOL02000318.1 GCF_001544515.1 Caballeronia terrestris | reverse complement strand
GCGAGCGCGTCGCCATTCTCGCATCGTGGAATCAGCAACGACGATCCCGTGAAAACCCCCGCTTCTTCAGCACAGCCTTAGACAATTTTCGGTAGTTGCTGCATATGCCTTTGCGATGACGGAGTAAGGGTCGGTCGATGAACAATTCGCCGATGTGCCGTTGCGCCCTTGTAGGAATGATGGATCTAACTCCGTCAGGAGGGTATTGGACCAAAGTCCAATAGGCGCAGGCGGCCAACTGTCATACGCTGGCTGCAGCGTCGAATGGAATCTGTGCTTTGATGCCTGTACGAGGAATATTCGCTATGAGCAAAGTCAAGCCGCTCGTCGCACTGATCGATGACGACGAATCGGTGCGCCGTGCCATCAAGCGGCTCCTGAGTTCCGCGGGGCTGGCGGCTGACACTTTCGAGACGGGCGACGAGTTCCTGGAGATGTTCGATTCGATTCCGTCCTACCGGCCGGCCTGCATCGTGCTCGACGTGCAGATGCCGGGCCTCAACGGCCTCGAAGTTCAGCAGCGGCTCGCGGGCAGCGGTATCCCGGTGATCTTCATCACGGCACACGACGAAATCAGCGTTCGTCAGCAGGCGCTCTCGGCGGGCGCCGCGGCCTATCTGCGCAAACCCTTCAACGACGAAGTCCTCATCAAGGCGGTGCGCACGGTGCTCAACCTGGACGCCGGGCCATGACACCGCACGCAGAGGCCGTCACAGGCGTGGCGCAGGTGGCTATGGGACCAAAGTCCAATAGCCCTACGGCCGTTCACCCACCACTATGGAATCAATCCGGGGCGATGGCCTCGGCGTGCGCGGCCGGACGGACGGCCAGCGCTCGCCTGCCGTTGTCCGAAGCGCGTCGAAGCCGAACAGCCGGGAGGCGTGAGCCATGCAAAGAATGCTGAAAATTCCAGTCGCGCTGGCCGTGTGGGCGATCGCCTTCGCCGCCATCGCGCAGCAACCGATCATCTATCCGGCAAAAGGCCAGAGCGCGCAGCAGCAGAGCAGCGATCTCGCGTCGTGCCAGGGGTGGGCCAAGCAGAGCACCGGCGTCGATCCGGTCGCGATCGCGCAGCAATCCAGCCAGCCGGCGCCCGCCCAGCAGCAGGGCGGCCGGGTGCGGGGCGCGGCCGGAGGCGCCGCAGGCGGCGCAGTCATCGGCGCGGTCGCGGGCGACGCGGGCAAAGGCGCGGCAGTCGGTGCGGTCACGGGGACCGTGGTCGGCGGCTCGCGACAGCGCCGCGCCAACCGGGCTTCTGGCGAGCAGCAGCAAGCGAGTCAACAGCAGTCGTCGCAAGCCATGGTGACGTTCAACCGCGCGGTGGGCGCCTGCATGACGGGCCGCGGGTACACCGTCCAATGAGTCGGGAGGCAGCCATGAGGGTGACCGAACTGAAGCGGCTTGCACTGGCTACGGCATTACTCGGCGCGACGACGTGGGCGTCGGGCGCGGACTTCGACGGTAGCAAGGCGCTCATCTGCGCCACCGTCGACGCGTACGCGTGCGACCCCGGCGAAGTGTGCCTGCGCGATCTCCCGGCGGGCTTCGGCGTGCCGCAGTTCATGAACGTGAACTTTGCGAAGAAGACGATCGCCGGACCGAAGCGCTCGACGGAGATACGGTCCATCGAGAAAGGTGCGGACCAGGTACTGATGCAGGGCAACGAACTCGGCTACGGATGGACAGTCGTGCTCGACCAGGATGGCTCGATGTCGATGACCCTCGTCAACAACCAGGAGGTACTGGTGGTCTTCGGCTATTGCACGCCGCAGTAGCGGGTTCAACCAAGGGTTCAACCGATCGTCGAGCTAGCCGATCACAACGGGGAGTGTCACATGCTGATGTCACATTCGCGGATCGCGAACGGTGAGGCGAGGCGCACGCGCGCCTGGCTGCGCATCGCATGCGCAGGCGCGGCGCTCGCGTTGCTTGCCGCCTGCGACAA
>NZ_FCOL02000317.1 GCF_001544515.1 Caballeronia terrestris | reverse complement strand
ATGTGATTCACCCATGCTGGGACCGCCAGGTCGTCGACGAGAAGTCCCACCCTTATCGTGCTCATCGTTGATTGTCTTCGTGAAACCGAAACCCGCGCATCATTCGACCGTCACCGATTTGGCGAGGTTGCGCGGCTTGTCGACGTCGGTGCCCCGCGTGCACGCCGTGTGATACGCGAGCAATTGGAACGGCATGACGTGCAGGATCGGCGACAGCGGACCGTAATATTCCGGCATCTGGATGACGCGCAGGCCTTCTTCGTTCTGTAGGTTCGCGTCGGCATCGGCGAAGACGTACACCTGACCTTTGCGCGCGCGGACTTCCTGGATGTTCGATTTTAGCTTTTCCAGCAAGCCGTCGTTCGGCGCGGTCACGATGACGGGCATCGCTTCGGTCACGAGCGCGAGCGGTCCGTGCTTCAGTTCGCCGGCGGGATAGCCTTCGGCGTGGATGTACGAGATTTCCTTGAGCTTCAGCGCGCCTTCCATCGCGATCGGATAGTGCGATCCGCGGCCGAGGAAAATGGCGTCATCCGTGCGCGCGAGTTCCTGCGCCCACGCGATGATCTGCGGTTCGCGCGCGAGCACGCTTTGCAGCGCCGTGGAGAGGCCCGAGAGCTGCGTTCGGTACTCCGCTTCCTGCTGCTCGTCGACGTGTCCGCGCGAGCGGCCGAGCGTCACAGCGAGCAGGAAGAGCGCGACGAGCTGCGTGGTGAACGCCTTCGTCGATGCGACGCCGATCTCGGCGCCCGCCTGCGTGATGAACGACCAGCGCGACTGCCGCACCATCGCGCTCGTCCCGACGTTGCAGATCGCCAGCGTGTGTTCGTGACCGAGCGATTGCGCATGCATCAGCGCGCCGAGCGTGTCAGCGGTTTCGCCTGATTGCGAGATCGGCACGACGAGCGTGTTCTTTCCCGGGATCGTCTCGCGATAGCGGTATTCGCTGGAAATCTCGACTTGCGTCGGAATCTTCGCGATCGATTCGAACCACGTTTTCGCGGTCATCGCGGAATAATGGCTCGTGCCGCAGCCGAGCAGCAGGATGCGGTCGATCTGAGCGAACGCGTGCGGATCGGTTGCGCCGAAGAGCGTCGCGTCGAACGCGCTCTTGCGGGAGAACGTCTTTGCCACGGCGAGCGGCTGCTCGAAGATTTCCTTTTGCATGAAGTGGCGATACGGCCCGAGCGCTGCCTCGGCCGGCGGATGGCGCAGCGTGCGCGCCTCGCGCACGACCAGCTCGCCGTCGCGATTCATGATGCGGTTGCCGTTGCAGGACAGATCGGCGATGTCGCCGTCCTGGAGGAACACGAAGCGGTCGGTGACATCCGACAGCGCAAGCGGGTCCGATGCCAGAAACGATTCCGTGCCGCTCAGCCCGATCACGAGTGGCGAGCCGTAACGTGCACCGACCACCCGGCCCGGTTCCGACTTGCAGAACACCGCAATCGCATAGGCGCCGCGCAACTCGGTCACAGCGCGACGCACGGCGTCCGCGAGGTCGCCCTTGTAGTGGCTGTGGATCAAATGGGCAATGACTTCAGTATCCGTCTGGCTCGCGAATTCATAGCCTGCGGCGCTCAACAAAGTCTTGAGCCCCTCGAAGTTTTCGATGATGCCGTTGTGAACGATCGCGATCTCGTCTTTAGAGAAGATCGGATGGGCGTTCTGGGTCGCCGGTGCGCCGTGCGTGGCCCAGCGCGTATGCGCGATGCCCGTTGCGCCTTCGACCCCCGTCTCGCGGATCTCCTGGTCCAGTGAGCGAACGCGCGTCAGGCTGCGTACGCGATGGGGCGTGCCGTTCCGAAGCACGGCGACGCCGCACGAGTCATAGCCGCGATATTCCAGACGCCGCAAGCCTTCGAGCAATACCGGAACGATGTTGCGTTCCGCGACCCCCGCCACGATTCCACACATATTCGTCCTCCGACGATGGTTTGGTCCGCTTCGCGAATC
>NZ_FCOL02000316.1 GCF_001544515.1 Caballeronia terrestris | reverse complement strand
GCCGGAGCGACGTTTGACGATTTGTCATTGGCGAGCGGTGCGACCCGCCACACGGCGTTACCGACGTCGTCAGCGACGAGCAAGGC
Source organism: Caballeronia terrestris (assembly GCF_001544515.1). Lineage (GTDB taxonomy): Bacteria > Pseudomonadota > Gammaproteobacteria > Burkholderiales > Burkholderiaceae > Caballeronia > Caballeronia terrestris. The sequence continues at coordinate 1,870 of NZ_FCOL02000316.1, read as the reverse complement.
TCCGTGCCCGTCCAGTGCGATGCCGACGGGTCGGCCCACGGCGTCGCCGTCGGCTGTCAAAAATCCGGTGAGGAAGTCCTCAGGTATGCCGGCCGGCTTTCCATTGACAAATGGTACAAACACCACCTTGTAGCCGGAGCGCGGCTTACGATTCCACGACCCATGCTGACCAACAAAAGCGCCGCCACGATAATGAGGCGGGAATAGCGCCTGGTCGTAAAAGGCAAGACCTAGTGACGCCGTGTGATTGCCGAGTGCATAGTCAGGCGCGATGGCCTTCGCAACCCTATCGGGGCGTTGCGGTGTGACACGGGTATCGATGTGCTGGCCGTAGTAACTGTATGGGAAACCGTAAAACGCACCGTCCTTTAACGCTGTCATGTAGTCTGGCACAAGGTTATTGCCGAGTTCGTCCCGCTCATTGACTGCCGTCCACAATGCACCGCTGTCTGGTTGCCACGAGAGTCCATTTGGATTGCGAAGCCCTGTCGCAAACGGCCGCAGACGTCCACTGTTCACGTCGAGTTCAAGGATTCGCGCTCGGCCTTCTTCGGCTTCAATCCCATTTTCCCCTGCGTTACTGTTCGATCCCACCGTAATGTACAGATGTTTGCCAGACCGATCGGCCAGGATGTTCTTGGTCCAATGATGGTTGATGAGTCCCGCTGGCAAGTCGACAACCTTGACGCCGGCGCTTGTGATCTGAGTGGCGCCCGTCGCATAGTTGAAACGCAGCAAAGCGTCCGTATCGGCAACATAGAGTTGATTGCCAATGAGTGCCATCCCGAACGGGGAGTGCAGGCCGCGCAGAAACACGGTCTGCATTGTCGCGGTCCCACCGCCGTCGACGTCGCGCAACAATACAATGCGGTCGGGACTCGGCACTCCGGCGCCGGCGCGCTTCATGACCTGCTTTCTGATCCAGCCGAATAGGCCGCTGCCTTCATCGTGTTCGTTTGGGGCGTCGCTCTCCGCGACGAGTATGTCCCCATTGGGCAGCGTATAAAGCCAACGCGGATGCGCTAGGTCGGCGGCGAACTTGGTGACGATAAAACCGGCGGGAGCGGTGGGTGTCAAACTGTCGGGACGTGTCTGAGCGGGCGCGATATTGACCATCGGAACCCACGACGACTCGGGAGCCGGCAGCACGGGCGACGCACCGAATCCCGTATTGCTTGGACTCGATGGTCCGATCGCGCAAGAGGCAAGCGGCACAACCAATGCAACGACCAGGCGAGTTAGCAGGCGCATAAGGGTTCCCAACGTTGAGTGTTGTTGATGACGCGTGGAGGGAATAGCAAGAAGCCGGCCCGTGGCTTTGCCCGCTGAGGAAAACCGCTCCGTGACTCAAGCGCAAGACCGCAGCTTCCGGCTTCCCGTGTCGGCGTTTCGAAAGCGGCACGTGATGGAGCGCGATCTAAAAAACATCTTAAGGGGCGCGTCCCTGCCCGAAGGGCAGAAACTCCCGGGCCTCGCTCCCTCTGATGTCCATCAGGGGGAGCGGCCGTCGAATTATTGGTGATTCCTTACACCGAAAATCACCGTCATCGTGTGCCCGAGCGGACAACCCGCGTTATCGACCTGAATCAGCGTTTGCCCATTGCAGCGAAGACGTTCTGTTGTGGTAACAGGGCTGAAGCGAAGTGCCGCAGGGCGTTGCAAACCGCCATTTGGTTGTGGGAACGAGCGGCTGGGACGCGTCGTCTGCCGCCGCCCGCCCGGCCCATCACCGGGGCTGACCACGATAAGAAGCCGGGACCCCTGGGTCCAATGGCCCGGGTGCGTATTTCACACGTATGCGTCAGCGTAACCCGTCACAAGATGGTGCGCGACGAGCTTTTCTGCGTCAGATCGGGACGAGACGATGTAG
>NZ_FCOL02000315.1 GCF_001544515.1 Caballeronia terrestris | reverse complement strand
GGGTGTGCGCCGTGAAAAGGTGGCGCTTTCCAGTGGGTGTAAGTCCCACCCGGCAAATGCTCCAGCCGGAAGCAACCGGAGCAGTCGTGGAGGTAACGAAACGGTTGAAGCCTTCGGTGATGCGTGTCACGAATTGGTGGCAGCGCGAGTGTGCAGGCCGTAACGCGAGTGAACGCCGAGCAAACCTCGAAAAGGTCGATGCGCAGGCCGACCCGACAACCCTATCGGGGAAGGCTGATACGGCTGGGTGAATGAGCAGGCTGGACGCCCAGTCGCTGCGCCGGGGTAGTGGCGACAGCATGTACACAAGGAAAGCGTACGCAACACGGGAAGTCCCTCGGCGTGGTCAGGGATGACCAACCGGACGCCCGTGAGGGACAGGCCGGGCGCCTTGGGATGACGGAGAGGCCCGTAGTACCGATGAAGCCGGGTAACGCTGGTGGAGGGAAGGGGCCTCAGTTCAAGACAAACGCAACAAGTAGTGAGGGACCTGGAGATTGGGCAACCTATCAACTCCGATCAGTGTTCAGAAGCTGCAGATGGCGTTACACGCGAAAGCGAAGGCAGAAGCCGGGTATCGCTTCTATGCGCTGTACGACAAGATCTACCGCGAGGATTTGCTGGCGCATGCGTATGCCCAGTGCCGTTCGAACAAGGGCGCGCCGGGTGTCGATCGGCAAGACTTCGCGGAGGTCGAAGCGTATGGGGTGCAGAAGTGGCTCGGCGAACTGGCGCTTGCGCTCAGGCAGGAGAGTTACCGGCCGGACCCTATCAGAAGAGTGTTTATCCCGAAGGCCAATGGCAAGCTGAGGCCACTGGGCATCTCGACCTTGCGAGATCGGGTGTGCATGACAGCAGCGATGCTGGTGCTCGAACCGATCTTCGAAGCGGACCTTCCACAAGAGCAATACGCTTATCGCGCGGGGCGAAACGCCCAGCAAGCGGTGATCGAAGTGGAAGAGCGACTGCATCGAGGGCAAACGGACGTCGTTGACGCCGACCTTGCGGACTACTTCGGAAGTATTCCACACGCCGAATTGATGCTGTCGCTCGCGCGGCGCATCGTTGATCGGCGCGTGCTGCATCTGATCCGGATGTGGCTGGAATGCCCCGTTGAAGAAACCGATAACCGAGGTCGGAGGAAACGCACGACGGAGGCCCGGGATAGCAGACGTGGCATTCCGCAAGGCTCACCCATCTCACCACTGCTGGCGAATATTTATATGCGCCGGTTTGTGCTGGCATGGAAGAAGCTCGGACTTCAGCGCAGTCTTGGTAGTCGAATCGTGACCTACGCGGATGATCTGGTGATCCTGTGCAAGACGGGTAAGGCTGAGGAAGCCTTGCTGCGTCTGCGCGAGATCATGGGGAAGCTGAAGTTGACGGTCAACGAGGAGAAGACACGAATCTGCAAGGTGCCGGAAGGCGAATTCGACTTCCTGGGCTACACGTTTGGGCGGTTGTACTCTGCGACGACAGGGCAGGCCCGTATGGGCATGCGGCCGTCGAAGAAGAGTATTCGGCGTATGGTTGAGAAGATTCATGCGATGACCGCTCTTAAGACAGTGTGGCAAGAGACCACGGAACTGGTGGGCAAGTTGAACCGCACGCTACGCGGCTGGGCGAACTACTTCAATGTAGGCACGGACAGACGCGCGTATCGGGCGCTCGACAACTACACCGCTACGCGGTTGCGTCGGTGGTTACGCAACAAGTACAAGGTTAGACGTCGCAGGGGCGGGACTTATCCATCCCAGCACCTCTACGGGCACTTCGGTCTCGTGCGTCTGACTGGTCCCTGGTTGTGAACCTGCCGTGTACGAAGGCGTGATGTCTTGTCCGAGAGCCGGATGCGGGAGATCTGCATGTCCGGTTCGACGAGCGGGATGTGGAAACGGAGTTAGGGCGAGGTTATTAGGGCACCGCCGAACGAAAGAGGCGGCAACAGACAAACCGAACCTACTGCTACCGCG
>NZ_FCOL02000314.1 GCF_001544515.1 Caballeronia terrestris | reverse complement strand
AAAGCACACCGGCTCCTCAAGCGCTGGCCGCCTGACTATGCCGACCGCCCCGCGTACACCACTCTTGACGATTTCTCAGCCAATCATGGATGAGGTCAAGTTTTACGTTGGGCTCGATGTGCATAAAGACTCAATCGCAATTGCATTCGCCCGAGCGCACTCAAGGGACGATCCTCAATTTGTCGGGACGACCCGGTACAGCGTGATTTCCCTGACGAAGGCACTTTCGAAGCTGGGCAATCCATCGCAACTCAGCATCTGTCACGAAGCGGGGCCCTGTGGGTACGGACTCGTGCGGGCGCTGCGCAAACAGGGGTATCACTGTGAAGTGATAGCGCCATCGCGGGTCGCCCGGCGGCCCGCCGACAGAATTAAGACGGACCGGCGCGACGCATTACTGCTGGCAAGACTGCATCGGGCTGGCGAGCTCGTGCCGGTTGCAGTTCCCGAGCCGGCGGACGAAGCCATCCGCGACCTGGTTCGCGCCCGCGAGGATGCTGTGAACGATCAGCGCAGAGTGCGGCAGAGGCTCAAATCCTTCCTGCTTCGTCATGGTCATGCCTATACCGGCACGCGCTGGGGGCCGAAGCACGAGCTCTTTCTATCAAAGATAAAGTTCGAAGATCCCGCCCAGCATGTCGTCTTCACCGAGTACCGGATGGCGGTGCGGTTTGCCACCGAACTCGTCGAGCGTCTCACGCAGTCGCTGCGTACCCATGCCGAAATTTGGCGGTGGTTGCCGACGGTTAAAGGCCTGATGACCTTGCGCAGCATCGACTTCGTCTCCGCGCTCACCATCGTCGCCGAACTCGGGGACTTGCGCCGCTTTCCACACCCACGCGAATTCATGGGCTACCTGGGACTTGTGCCCTCAGAACACTCCAGTGGAAACTCGAAGCAACGAGGCGGGCTCACCAAGACTGGTAACACGCACGTGCGCAGGATACTCGTCGAGGCAGCATGGAATTACCGGTTACCAGCGAGAATCGGTGAATCGCTTCAGCCTCGGCTAGAAGGGCAACCTCGACCCATCATCGACATTGCCTGGAAAGCGCAACTGCGGCTTTGCCCACAGATTCCGCCGCCTTCGGGCAAGAGGTCTTCATCAAAACAAGACGTGTGCGGCAATTGCTCGTGAACTATGCGGATTCATCTGGGACATCGGAACTCGACTGCAGCCAGCCTAAGCACTTCAGCAATTTGTTATCTATGTCTCAGTAGGGAGTTGCTATCGCAAGATCTATATCTTCCACCTGATTGGTAACGCGGCACCGGGCGCGATGAGGGGAATCCTCGGGATTTTTTTGTGAGCACGCGACAGCGTGATCTCCGTTTCCAAGAGCGAGGCAGCCCCGTGACGGAAAGATGAAATGCGGTAACCAGCCCGCGGATATGAGCTTGATCCATCGTCGACAAATAGCCCGTGTGCCGCGTTACCAATCAGGTCGGATGCGTTCACGTTTGAGATCGCGCCAGCGAGAGCGGCGCTCGTCTTGCTTGCAAAAAAAGGCCATATGAAAAATCATTCTCCAGTGTCAACTGCCCGATCTTCGCGTGCAACACCTTCACGTCGACCGGGGGCTCGGCCGATGTCTTACCTGTCTCGAACACTTCAGCAACGCGTTCCTGCAATTGCTTCATCCAGTCCGTAATCTGGTTCGGATGCACTTCGAACTGTTGCGCCAACTCCGCCAGCGTTTTGTCGCCCTTCAGGGCCGCCAGCGCCACCTTCGCCTTGAACGCCGGGGAATGCGCGCGTCGATTTCGTTTCGTCATTTCTGGGTTCCTATTTGCCAGCCATTATGGCCGACTCGGACCCCAGCTTTTTCCACTTACCGAGCTGTCCGAATTCCCGGCGCCACCTCTCTCCCCGGGGCCTACTCACCACTTCGGGATGAATATTCATATCGGGGTGGACAGCCAAACGGGGCTGACACACAGCGCCGTGGTGACAGCAGCGAACGTGCACGACAAGCATGCGCT
>NZ_FCOL02000313.1 GCF_001544515.1 Caballeronia terrestris | reverse complement strand
TGACGTAAGCCGCCATAATGAGGCCCAGATTCAAGGCCGGAAGCACAAGGTTGCGCAGTTGCGCGCCTATCCCCGGCTCCATGCTCGTGATAACCGGGAGCCAGCGAAGATGGACAGCAAGCGCAAGTAGCAGCAGGATCGCTGAAACGAACGATGGGAAGGACAGTCCTATGAGCGACAGCAGTCGGCCTAGATAATCTGGCCAAGCATTCCGGCGCAGTGACGCCCAGATGCCAAGAGGTAATCCTACGACGAGTCCGATCGCAACGGACGCGAGCGCTAATTGCAGCGTCCAAGGAAGCACCAGCGAAACCTCGTGCAAGACTGTCCGGCCGCTGGCCATTGAAGCACCAAGGTTTCCCGACAGCATATCCCTCATAAAGTTTAGATATTGCGCATACATCGGCAAGTCCAGACCCATCTGTTTACGCAGCGCGCTGAGGGCTTGCGCACTGGCCTGGTCGCCGAGCATCGCCGCGGCAGGATCGCCCGGGACCAACCGCACGAGCACAAACACCACGGTCAGCATAGCGAGCAGTGTAGGGATCGCGAGCAGCAGACGCTTAATGGCAAAGCGAATCATTGTTGCCGCTCCCAAAAAGACACACCCACGCTCAGCCACAAGTTGAGATCCTGTCGATGGCCTCTGCTTGAAGACGCGATAGATGGACTCATGTCTTGTTATGCTCCAACTCAAGTGACGCCAACTCGCCGAGCGTTATCGGTTTGAGCGGTGGTCTGATGCGATAGAAGCCCACTTCGGTTACGCTGCGCCCCTGTTCCGCTGCGACGATGTGGGCAATGGTATACCCGCATTGCCGGCCTTGGCAGGGGCCCATGCCCGCTCGAGTGAACGCTTTCAGTTGATTTGGACCTAGCTTCCCGATGGCTGCGGCTTTGCGGACATCGCCGGCGGTGAGCTCCTCACAACGACAGACGACAGTCTCGTCGGGGGGAGCAAAAATGCTTGCTCGGGGAGGATAAAGTGCATCAAGCATCGGACGTAGCCGCAGCAGCCGATTCAATTCTTTGCGCAAGGGTCTTGCTTCGATCGTCGCCGCTTCTTCCGAGAGGACACCGGCGCTCTGCGCTACACCAAGCGCCACCACTTCGCCTCGAACGCAAGCGGCATTTGCTCCCCCGATACCTGCGCCATCACCTGCGACGTACACCCCAGGCTTGGTTGTCTCACCCCATTCATTCAAGTCAGGGACGAGACAGCACTGCTGGACGCTCCAACTGTGCTTGCAATCGAGCGCGCGAGTCATATGTATCGATGGGACTACGCCTTCATGAGACAAGAGTACCTGTGCCGGCGCGCGCGACGTCGATCCATCTGCGAGCGTGTATTCCACTTCCTGTAGGTAGCCATCCCCTAGCGCGCGAACGTTCGTCACCCCCTGCACTCGTTTGACGCCGGCCTTTTTTAGCTCGCGCATCCACCGGAGGCCTTTGCTGATATCTCGCGACGCTGCAAGTACAGCGCCGGTCCACGGCAGAGCCCGTCGCCATGCGTGCGGCGGTGACGTGTCCAGCCACCCCGCGATGCGTCCGCCGACCCTTAGCAATTGCGACATGTACAAAAGAGGCACCGGTCCGCTTCCGACCACCCAGACAGGTTGCGCCGGAACCTGTTGAGACGTCTTAAGCAGGATCTGAGCGGCGCCAACTGTGAGGACGCCGGGCAATGTCCATCCCGAAAATGGAGCCGGACGCTCCTGCGCGCCCAACGCAAGGACCACGTGCTTGGCGCGGACCATTTCTGCGCTGCCGTTTTTGGTCATGAAGATCGCATAACCCGGTTCGATTTGCCAAACCTGTGTCGAAGGCTCGTACACGACGCCACATCGCCTGAAGGATTCAACGAGGCCGGCACCTGCAATGTATTCGTCACCTAACTGAACGCCGACGCTCGTCGACGCGACGGCTTCGACCGCGCGCCAAATCTGCCCCCCAGGTGCGGGCTGTTCATCGACGACGAGGACAGAGA
>NZ_FCOL02000312.1 GCF_001544515.1 Caballeronia terrestris | reverse complement strand
CGGCTCGGATACGGGCGGTTCGTGCCGCATTCCGGCGGCGTTGTGCGGCCTCGCCGGTTTCAAGCCGACAGCCGCGCGCATTCCGCTGGAGGGCGCGGTGCCGCTGTCGTCGAGTTATGACTCAATTGGCTCGATCGCGCCGAGCGTCGCGTGCTGTGCCGTGCTCGATTCGATCATGGCTGGTGACACGGAGCCGGGCGCAGTCGTGCCGCATTCGCTGCGGGGTGTACGGCTGGCCATACCGACGAGCATCGTGCTCGACGACATGGACGCAAAAGTCGTAGCCGCGTTCGAACGGACGATTGCACGACTGACGGCGGCGGGCGCGATCGTGCGGGAAGTGTCGTTCGACAGTTGGCAGCACCTTTCGACCCTCGGTCAGCATGGCGGCCTCGTCGCGGCTGAAGCGTGGGCATGGCACGTCGGACTGATCAAGCGTCATGCCGGCGAATACGACCCACGCGTGATCTCTCGCATCCGGCTCGGCAGCGAACACAGCACCGCCGAGTACCTGCGCAACCGTGCACTGCGTGCCCAGCTTTGCCGGCAAGCCGACGACGAAATGCGCCCCTTCGACGCCATCGTCTGCCCAACCGTGCCGATCGTCGCGCCGCGCATGGCGGACCTCGAGGAGGAGCCCGCTTACACGTCGACCAATCGCTTGCTGCTGCGCAATCCGTCGATCGCCAACATGCTCGATCTGTGCGCAGTGTCGATTCCCTGTCACGAACCGGATCAGGCACCCGTTGGCCTGATGTTGATGGGCCGGCGCATGAGCGATCGCCAACTGCTCGCGATAAGTATGGGTGCCGAGGCGGTCGTGCGACCGCAGTGATCCGCCGCTCTTCCTAAATCCTATCAAGGAGACTTCCATGTTCAGGCAACTCGCGTGCTCCGCGATGTCCGCCGCTGTTGCGATGGCGTGCGCATCCGGATCTCAGGCGGCCAGCGCCGCCGACATCAGCGATGGCGTGGTGAAGATCGGCGTGCTCACCGACATGTCGTCGATCTTTTCCGACATCGGCGGGAAAGGCTCGGTCGTCGCGGCGCAGATGGCCGTCGACGATTTCGGCGGCAAGGTGCTCGGTGCGCCGGTCAAGGTGATCAGCGCCGATCACCAGAACAAGACCGACGTCGCCGCGACGGTCGCGCGTGAATGGTTCGACAACCAGCAGGTCGATATGGTGCAGGACCTGTTGCCGTCGTCCGTCGCGCTCGCGGTGTCGAACGTGGCGAAGGAGAAGCACCGGATCGCGATCGCAAGCGGCGCGGGCACGACCAAGCTCAGCAACGAGGCGTGCTCGCCGTACACGATCCAGTACTCGTACGACACCTATGCGTTGACGACAAGTCTCGTGAAGGCGATGGCGCGCGCAGGCGATAACTCGTGGTACTTCCTGACCGTCGACTACGCGCTCGGCGCGTCGCTGAAGAACGATTCGGCTGCGGCCCTGAACGCGGCGGGAGGCAAGGTGATCGGCGAATCGAAGCATCCGATGCACGCTGCGGACCTCTCTTCGAACCTGCTGCAGGCGCAGGCGTCGCACGCGAAGGTGATCGGGCTCGCCAACGCGGGCGCCGACACGGTCAACGCAATCAAGACCGCTCGCGAGTTCGGAATCAACGCGCCGGGCAAGCAGAAGATCGCAGGCTTGCAGATGTTCATCAGCGATGTCCACAGCCTCGGCCTCAAGTCCGCGCAGGGCATGATGCTGACGACGCCGTTCTACTGGGACCGGACCGATGCGAGCCGCGCGTGGTCGCAGCGCTTCTTCGCAAAGACCGGCCGCATGCCGACGTTCATCCAGGCGGGCGTCTATTCGTCGACGCTGCACTATCTGAAGGCGGTGCAGGCGAGCAACACGGATTCATCCGACGCCGTGCTCGCGCAGATGCGCAAGACGCCCGTCAACGATTTCTTCGCGACCAACGCCGTGATTCGCGCTGACGGACTGATGGTGCACGACATGTACATCGCCGAGGTCAAGAGTCCGGAGC
>NZ_FCOL02000311.1 GCF_001544515.1 Caballeronia terrestris | reverse complement strand
GTGCACCCTACAAACGAAGACAACCAAGGCTGCGACTGAGAGCAAGCGCATCGCGACCGATAAGATAGAAACTTCGCTGCGACGCTTGGAAGACATCAATCGAACGATGCCCGAACCGCGTGACTCGCGCATCTTCCCGGGTCACTATGCCCCTGTCCTCGTCGTCGAGGACGGGCAGTACGTCGTCAGACCGATGCGCTACCAATGTCGCCTTGCGGGCAAGCCAGCCAACTATGACGTAAAATTTCCGGGCACCTACAACGCCCGTCGCGATAATCTTGAGGGCTTCTGGAAGCCATTGTTTGGGCATACGCATGGTGTGATGCTCGTCGATGTGTTCTACGAGAATGTCAGCAAGGCGAAGTGGGAGGGAACGTTACTCGAAGCGCACGACAAAGACGAAAACGTCGTGTTGGAATTTCGTCCGAGTAACGGCCAGCTGATGTGGGTTGCCTGCCTGTGGTCGCGATGGAGCGCCCCGGGCGAATCAGACCTGCTGTCATTTGCGGCAATTACCGATGAGCCGCCGCCAGAGATCGCCGCAGCAGGTCACGACCGTTGCATCGTGCCAATTAAGCCGGAGAACGTCGAGGCTTGGTTGAAGCCGGATGCCTCGAATCGAGGAGCGCTGCACGCTATTCTTGATGACAAGGACAGGCCGTACTTCGAGCACCGGCTCGCCGCGTAGGCGGCCTCCCTCCAAGGCGTTTTTATGCGACGAAAGCAAGCTTTGGTAACATCGGAACTTGAAAAAGCAACGGATAAACCAAGCATCGAAGATGCAGGCATTCAATGGACATTTTCTACTATTCGCAAAAGCTTGAACAAGACCTGAAGAACGGCCAAGTCGGTTACTTCGGTTCCAGCAGCACGAAGATTTTGCAGCTTGCAGAACGACTACCAAAGCGCATCTGGGTCTTCAAGACCCCGAAGGGGATGAAGGGGTCTGTCCAGTTGCTCGGTTCGCTGCTCGTCAGTGATGAACCTCGCGTTGCGGCCCAAACAAGCTATCCCCATGTCATCTATTACGACCCGTTTTCGCCTGCATCCGTGATGTTTACAGACTCCGATACCTCACAGCGCATTCAAGAGGTGTCGGCATACTTCCAATATCGCTTCCACTCCGCCTTCAGTGCCAATTTTCAAGGCGACGCTGGGCTACAAGCAATGGAATCGAATGTGGTCCGTGGATTGGAGTCTCTCGTTGCCGATTGGGGAAAATGCCAAATGCTGGAGCGCGTCAAGGATCGCAAGACCGTCCAACCTATCAATCCGTTTGCAAAAAGTTTTTGACGAAGCGGATGACTTTGGACAGAACACTGCGGGTCTTCGCGTCCATCCTTTAGGCGGCTGAATCCCGCCGATACCAACGAACGCGTCGGCATCGACGTTTCGGATCCAGGGCCGTACTTCGTTCTCACGAGTCGGGGAATTGGCGATGTAGTTCACTGCCGCTTTGAGGTCCGTGACCCACTGGGCGCCTCAGCGTATCTGCTGTCAGGGTTTTGTCGAAGGACGGCGATTCACGCTTCGTAGCCAATACACTCTGGTATCGAAGCACGGTGCTGGGCCCTATAAACTAAGGGTCGAGGGAAACTTCGAACGCGCATTTAGTGAATCTGAGATCGCCACCGCCTCGTCTATAATCTGTGCACTGCAGTCTCAAATATGGCAGGGAGCCTACCTCATGAGTCAAGCGCGCGAGCGACACTCGCGATTCCGAGACAGCGGTCAGCGCCAACCGAGCTACGTAAATAAATCGCCTCCCCGGCGGCAAGACAAACCTTACGTGAAGAAACCTTCCGCTCAAGAACCGGCGCAGACTGCTTCCATCTTCAAAACGCGATCTTTCCAATTTCTCGTCGACTCGGTGGGCGCCGAGAATATTGCGTTAGGACTTGATTCGACCCTGAATCGGGTGGCTGAACTGATGAAAGGCGAGCGCTTCACGCCTGAGACGGCCTTTCACATGGAAACCACGCTCGGGTTGCCGCACGGCTTTTTTGACCAGCCCTACCC
>NZ_FCOL02000310.1 GCF_001544515.1 Caballeronia terrestris | reverse complement strand
AAATCCGCGCGGGGGAGCGCAGCATACCGATCGGCGTAGTGGCGGGCGCGAGCGGGGTTGTCGCGGAGGATTCCATCGAATTTGGCGACCTGAGCAAGAAGTATCAGCAATCGACTTTCGGCGCGCATTTCGTGGAAGTCGGCGTCGATGCCGCGACTTGCGAAATCCGCGTGCGGCGCATGCTCGCGGTGTGCGCGGCCGGCCGCATCCTGAATCCGAAGTCAGCGCGCAGCCAGGTGATCGGCGCGATGACGATGGGCGTCGGCGCGGCGCTGATGGAAGAACTCGCGGTCGATCGGCGTATCGGCTATTTCGTCAACCACGATCTGGCCGGTTATGAGGTACCGGTGCATGCCGATATCGCGAGCCAGGAGGTCATCTTTCTCGATGAGACCGATCCGATTTCCTCGCCGATGAAGGCGAAGGGAGTCGGCGAACTCGGGATTTGCGGCGTGGGCGCGGCGATCGCCAACGCGGTCTACAACGCGACGGGCGTGCGGGTACGCGATTATCCGGTCACGCTCGACAAGCTGATTGCGAAGATGCCTGTGTTGACCTGATTCGAATCTACGCGTGAATCGGATGGCTGGTCAGTGAGAGGGTGGAATTAGATTCGTGTAAACGGTCATTTGGCAGGAGACTGCCCGTAACAGGAGCGACGAAGACCGTAGCCAAGCGCAACAAACGTGCGAAACCCGATCCTGAGCTCGTCAAGCTGGCCGACAACCTGCTGGCGAATTACCAGGAACCCGAGGACCTGATTGGCGAGAATGGCCTGCTCACTTCGTCACGGCGATGCCGATGTCTCGCCAGTCCGCTCTCCTTGCGCTTAAGCGCGTGACTCGCGCTCGATGAGATCGCCTGGCGCACAACGCAGCGTTGCCCTCTATCGACAGCGAGCCTTGCTAGCGGACGACGCGGATGGCCGGCTAGCCGCTTATTCAGCGGCCGCGTAGACAGACTGCGCGTAGTTGCCTTGCCAGATCGGCGACATAGCGGGCTCGAGCACATTCCAGATGCCTCTCGCCTGATCCATTTCCGTTCCAGCGCCGCATTCACAAGCTCGACGCAAGTCCCCCGAGCAAAATTACTGGAATGAGCCAATAACCCTTCATCACACTCTCCTGACGATAAATCACCGTTTAGCCTCTGCGCCGCTCGTTCACCTCGCGGCGCTACAGATCCAGAACAAGATCGGAGGTGGGCTTGCTGCAACACATCAGTCGAAGACCTTTATCGATCTCACGCGGACGGATGCCGCCGTTGTGCTTCATCTCGACAGTGCCTTCGAGCACCGTGGTCTTGCACGTGCCGCAAATGCCCTGGCTGCACGACGAAGGCAAGGGCACGCCGGCCTTGCGCGCGGCCGCGAGCACGGTCTGCGACGGTTCCATCGTGAAGGTCGCTCCCGAACGCGCGAAACGCACGGTAAAGCAGGTTTGCGTGCTTGCCTCCTGTTCCGGCGCTGCTTCGACGACTTCGACCGTCTCCGCGAAGTTGAAGCTTTCCTGGTGATATCGCGCGGGATCGTGGTTTCCGTCGAGAAGCAGTCTCCGAACCCCATCCATGTAACCCGCGGGACCGCAGACGAACACCTCACGTTCCCGATAGTCCGGCACGCGCGCTCTCAACAGACCGAGACTCAAGCGTCCTATCGGACCTTGCCAGTCCGCCTGCTCGCCTTGCGCTTCGCAGACGAAAATCACGCGAAACGCGCTAGACGCCTGCGCGAGCGCGTCGAGCTCCGTTTCGAAGATGATGTCTTCAGGCGTTCGCGCGCTGTGGACGAACACCACATCGCGATGCTGTCCGAGGTCGAAGGCCGCACGCGTCATTGCCATCAAGGGTGTGACGCCCGAGCCTGCCGAGAGATAGAGCACCTTTCGCGCCGGCCCGGCCGACGGTGTGAACGCACCCGCAGGGCCGAACGCGGACAGCGTCCTCCCTTGGATCATGTTGGCGTGCAGCCAGTTCGACATCACGCCGCCCGGCGTGCGCTTGACGGTGATCGACAGCGTGTAGGGA
>NZ_FCOL02000309.1 GCF_001544515.1 Caballeronia terrestris | reverse complement strand
CGTGGGACCAGAGCCCGCTCTTCAAGAAGCTTTACGAGGAGGAGTACGGCCAGTTCGGCGGCGAGCCCTACGGAGCGCTGGTCGCCGACTACTACTTCGACCACAGCGGGCCGGACACCGACCTGCTCACGCAGATCGGCAAGATCGCGGCGGCCGCGCACGCGCCGTTCATCGCGGGCGCCGATCCAGCCGCGCTCTTGATGGAGTCGTGGCAGGAACTCGCCAATCCGCGCGACCTGACGAAGATTTTCCAGACGCCCGAGCATGCCGCGTGGCGTTCGCTGCGCGAATCGGAGGACTCGCGCTACATCGGCCTCGCGATGCCACGCTTTCTCGCACGCGCTCCCTACGGCGCGAAAACCGACCCGGTCGAAGAATTCGACTTCGAGGAAGACACGGCAGGCGCGAACAGCAGCAAGTACGCGTGGGCAAACGCGTCCTATGCGATGGCGACCAACATCACGCGCTCCTTCAAGACGTTCGGCTGGTGCTCACGCATTCGCGGCGTCGAGTCGGGCGGAGCGGTGGAAGGGCTGCCGGTGCACGCCTTCCCGACCGACGACGGCGGCGTCGACATGAAGTGTCCGACGGAGATCGCCATCAGCGACCGCCGCGAAGCCGAACTCGCCAAGAGCGGTTTCATGCCGCTCGTGCACAAGAAGAACTCGGATTTCGCCGCGTTCATCGGCGCGCAGTCGCTGCACAAGCCGGCCGAATACGAAGACGCCGACGCCACCGCCAACGCGAACCTCGCCGCGCGCCTGCCGTATCTCTTCGCGTGCTGCCGCTTCGCGCACTACCTGAAGTGCATCGTGCGCGACAAGCTCGGCTCGTTCAAGGAGCGCGAGGACATGCAACGCTGGCTGCAGAACTGGATCCTTCAGTACGTCGACGGCGATCCCGTCCATTCCTCCGACGACACGAAGGCACGCAAGCCGCTCGCGGACGCGCAGGTCGTCGTCGAAGAGGTGGAGGGCAACCCCGGCTACTACACGTCGAAGTTCTTCCTGCGGCCGCACTACCAGCTCGAAGGGCTGACGGTGTCGTTGCGCCTCGTGTCGAAGCTGCCGACCGCCAAGACCGCCTGAGTCCAATTGCAAGGGAGCGTCCCATGTCCGAACTCACCGCGCGTGACCGCCTGCAACCGTCGTTGCTGGACCGGCTCACCGATCTCGATCCCGACGCGCGCCACGAAACGCGCGAGCGGCGCGTGCTCTCGCCGCGTGCATTGCGCGACAGCGTGCAGCGCGATATCGGCTGGCTGCTGAACGCGAGCGGTCTCGACGCGGTGCAGGACCTGTCGGGCTATCCGCACGTTGCGACATCGGTGCTCAACTACGGCCTGCCGGATCTGGCGGGACGCAACGTCGCGGCGCTGACGCCGGCGGCGGTCGAGCGGCTGATTCGCGACGCGCTCTGGGCCTTCGAACCGCGTCTCGCACGCGACACGCTGCGCGTGACCGCGCTCGACGATACGAAGGGCGCGCTGCGCGGCCACGTGATCCGCTTCGAAATCGAAGCCGAGATGTGGTCGCAGCCGTACCCGGAGCGTCTCTATCTGCGCACGGAGCTGGACCTCGAAGCGGGCGAAGTGCGCATTGCCGACGTCGCGGAGCAGTCAGCATGAACCCGGCGCTCCTCAAGTACTACAGCCAGGAACTGCAGCACCTGCGCGAGATGGGCGGCGAATTCGCGGCGGCGTTCCCGAAGATCGCGGGACGGCTCGGACTCGACGGTATCGACTGCGCGGACCCGTATGTCGAGCGCCTGCTGGAAGGCTTCAGCTTCCTCGCCGCGCGCGTGCAGATGAAGCTCGACGCCGAGTTTCCGCGCTTCACGCAGCACCTGACGGAGCTGGCTTATCCGCACTATCTCGCGCCGACGCCGTCGATGGCGGTCGTCCAGTTGCAGGCCGACCATTCGAATCCGCAGCTTGCGGCGAGTGCAAGTGGTGTCGTCGTGCCGCGTCACACAGCGTTGCGCAGCATGCTCGACAAGTCGGGTTCGACGCGTTGCGAATTCCGCACGGCCCACGCCG
>NZ_FCOL02000308.1 GCF_001544515.1 Caballeronia terrestris | reverse complement strand
GATGATAGTCATTTGGACAACTGCTTTGTTGTAGCTCCTCGTAAGTTTTCGCCACGACGGAACACGGAACGAAGACGTGGATGGCTTCGAGCGGCCGCCGGAAGTTGCAACGTATCTCATCACCGGGTGACGCGATCTGCGTACCGCCAAAGCCGACGGTGCCCTTGGTTATACGTCTGTCGTTTCGGAAGCAATCGACCGTGGCACTCCGCAAAAGCACCTCGATCGTGTAGTGTGAGTTCAGTACCGGGGCGCAGAGCACGCGTTCGCTTTCGGTCCTGTCGCGCCAATGCGAGAGTGTAATGTGAGGAATCGGGCGGACAAAGCCCAGCCGTGCGCAAGTGCGCCAGCTCACCTCTTCTTCCAATGTCGTTACGCCGGACTCCGGTGTTGGAGAAGGCGGCAGAATTACTGCATGGTCGGTAGACATATTAGCGGACTCAACTAAATTACGTAATTTCGGATAACTACTTATATGATGCGTTGTGGCATTGCCATTGATCGGAACGACTTGGACCTTTAACTTATTCAGCCGGAAATATCATACATGCGAGCGATTCGCTGATCGCGCTGAAGCGCAAATGCATTCCGCAGGTTTGCAGCGGATGCGAGCTTCTCGCTTTGCTGCCGTTAGGCACGGTCAGGGCGAGCGCGTAGACGCCTGGCCCCCTTCTTCTGACCACGCTGCGAATGAACTCAGCAGCAGGTGCCGTCGAAGATGGTTCTGGGCTCACGAGTGCAACGGTGCATCCGTTCATTCTGGTCGCGGCTACATTTACGCCGGATCTGCCCACTGCGAACCGGCTGTCTCGCACTGACATGGAGTCGAAATCCGAGACGAACAGACTTCGGTATTTGTCTAGCAGGCCCTGCGCGTCGGTTACCGCTACAAAAACAGTGTCGATGCCTGACGCGCCGTTGGCGTGCTGTAGTGCATCACCGCCGGGAATGCGTAAGGTCCGCGGGGTGATATCGCTACATAAAAACGGCAGTTCGCTCGATGCCGGGCGACCGACCCGCCACCTCAATCGATGGCCCAAGGGCGTCACGCGCGATCCGTCAACGGGGCCGAACATTTCGATACCGTGATCTCTTGCTCGTTCGAGCATCGCCGGCAGATGTGACGTGCTGAACGCGAAGTCCACCGGCCCTTCGCCGTCGCTTTCCAGTATTCTTTGCCAACGATCGTCCCGTGAATGCGCCGTCCATTCTATGAGTTCAATGAACGAGCTATCCTCGAACGCAATCAATGCATTTCGCGTAGGCGCATGTCCGTGATGGCCCCCGTCGACCACGTTGAAGCCAAGTGCCCGGTAAAGGCGACCAGCCTCCCGTAAATCGCGCACGGCGACGACGACATGATCGAGCTGCACCTGCGAACTCATGATCGAAGCTCCTCGCAACCGACTCGCTGGCGGTGAATGTGAATAACCCGGGCGTGTCGCTCGATAACATGCGATCCGATACCCTCAACGTTCAGGGGCAATCGGCTCGTAGCCACCGGCCGACGTGTGCGTTTCTCCCCCAGCCAGCGCTGGCGTGAAAACGCAGACGAGCCTAAGATCACCTCGTATCGCCCGAATGACATGTCGATCATGCTTGTCGAGCACGTAGACGCTGCCTGGTCGCACCTCGAACGTCTCGCCCGATGACAAGTCGACCACCTCGCCTTCACCGCTGAAGCAATAATTTGCCTCCACATGGTGCTGGTACTGGAGCTCGAGCTCGCTACCCTCGGTTACTGTTGTGTCGTGCAGCGAGAAGCCGATGCTGTCTCCCGCGACGACGAGCCGCTTGCTATCCCATCCATCGCCACATACATGTCGCGGCGTTCCGGCCGTCGATGCGACGTCTCTAACAATCATTGTCAACTCCCATCAGACGAATGAAAGAGCGGGTGTCCGAATGCCTTGTTCACGCCACGTCGAGGACATGACGACATGCAATCAATTGGATCGACCATACATGCGTGGCATATCAACCACCCGGAGCGACCACAACTTTCGCCTGGATCCACCGACCGCCGCTCAAGCGGTACACCGTAT
>NZ_FCOL02000307.1 GCF_001544515.1 Caballeronia terrestris | reverse complement strand
CATGGCGGCCTCGGCTCATCCCGTCATGATAATCGAGGCGGTTACTTATTCAACCTATTTACGGGATGTTGTACTAGTCCCGTTATGAGCGCGGACCGGATCTATCGAGCCTAGACGAGCACGCGTAATAAAAGGCTCAAAAATGCCCCTCGGCGCATAAATATTCTGTAAACGAGTTGCCGGTCCATTCGCGGAGGCCGCGTCATTGTGTTACCCCACGGAACGGTCAAAGTCGGCCGTGCTGAGTTGCATTGACGGAATTTTTACGCTCCACGCCCGATATTTTCAGGAACATGACGGCCGTTCTGCTGAAATGCAATGGTTATAGGTCGATGTCGAACGGAAAGTCACATGCTACGTTTGCTGATTCCGATAGTTCACCAGGACGGCGCGCTCCAGGCTGCGCGTCACGCGGCGTTTCTATTCTCGGAGAGATGCGTCTCTGAAGTGGAGCTGGTGGAAGTGCTCAAGCCGCTGAAGCAGTGTCGGACGGCTGCGTTTCATTCGCGCGCTGCGCTTCGGCTCCAACAGAAGCTTGAGATGTTGAGCGCATTGACACGAACGCGCGCGATCCTCGACGATGCAGGCGTTCCTTATCGCTGGACACGTGTGTACGGCCCGGTGGCGGAGACGATCGCCGCACGTGCGGCGGAGAACGGGTCCGACGTCGTGTTGGTCGATGCAAGCCACTTGGGCTTCTGGAGCCGATGGTGGGTTCTAGCCCAGCTCTGGCGGCTCACACAGACGCCAGTCACGATGTTGCACTAGCCAGGCCGATTCGCTGCGCGGGCCACTACATGCTTCAGCCATCGACTTCCCCCTGCGCGAGACCTTGCGAAGCGAAAGGATCTAAAGCACGCCAGGGAAGATTGAAGGTTGCATTACCGGACTTCGACGGTTTGAGGACGGATCACGACCTGTCTACGCGAGCTCGTCGTAGGTGTGGCAGCAATAAGCCGTTTCTGAATACAATATCTTCTGGACCGTTGCGGTGAACAGCCCTTACTTTGGAGTCGCAACTTGAGCCCTAGCAAGTGCGTGATCCGACGAACGCAGGTTCTGGCTGACATATTGGAAGGTTTCAGTAACGATTCCCCTTCGATGGTATTACGGTCTTAACGAGGGCGGTTTCAAATCGAAGCGCAACAAGGGGTTTAATGTTTAGCGCCTTGAGGTTGGCTCGCTGAGGCAAGTGTCGCAGCGAAGACCTCGAATGGCGAATGGAACGCGTGAGTTGCGCGCGGCCGGCTGTTCAAACTGTCGGCGATAGCATCGAGTTCGTCCTGACTGTAGACCGAAAGGTCGGTGCCTTTAGGCAGGTACTGGCGCAACAATCCGTTGGTGTTTTCGCAAGTGCCGCGTTGCCACGGACTGTGCGGGTCGCAAAAGTACACGCTCACGCCGGTGGCGGCGGCGAGTTCTTGATGGCGCGCGAGTTCCTTGCCCTGGTCATAGGTGAAGCTTTGGCGCAAGGGTTCGGGGATCGAATTGAGTTTGGCCGAGAAGCCCGCCAGAGCAGAGGCTGCGGTTGCGTCCTGCATCTTGGCAAGCAGCACCAGTCGGCTGGTGCGCTCAACCAGCACGCCAACGGAGGATTGATTGCCGGCGCCTTTGATGAAGTCGCCTTCCCAGTGGCCCGGCAGCAGGCGGTCTTCGATTTCGGGCGGCCTCACGTGAATACTGACCATGTCGGGAATCTGCCCGCGTCGGTCGGTGCCGCGCGAGCGCGACATCCGGGTACTGTGGCCGTGGCGCAGGCAGGCAATCAATTGGCGGCGCAACTCGCCGCGCGGCTGAGCGTAGATAGCCGTGTAGATGGTCTCATGCGATACGTGCTGGGTCGGGTCGGTCGGATACATGCGCTTAAGTGTGCCCGATATCTGCTGGGGCGACCACTTCCATTCGAGCAGGGTGAGCACAACCCGCCAGCGAACGCTTTGCGTGCACAGCTTGGCGGGGCGGCGACCAGCGCTACGGCGGGCGGCGCTCAGCGCTTCGGCTGACACTGAAGCGTAGCCAGCAGGAGAGCCGTTGCGCGTCAATTCAC
>NZ_FCOL02000306.1 GCF_001544515.1 Caballeronia terrestris | reverse complement strand
CCTTGATCAATCCGCGGCAGACTTCGGCCATCACCTATACAGCGTCGCCGCTAAATGCGACGGAAACAGAGCCGGGCGCATTCACCGCTGGCCCTGTGCCGGGGGCCGTGCTTCCTGAATGTCCGTTGACGATCGTCGAGGGCGGCAACGCGAGGGAAGCTCACCTGACCGATTTGGTCAGCCCCTGCTTCACGGCCTTGCATTTTAGCGAAGATGGCAGGGTACCTGCGGAATTCTCCGCGCTCGAAGAAACGCTTCATAGCGAAAAGCTGCCTTTCAAGCTGATCCCCGTGACCGCGCATCTGCACCCCGAGACCCAAAGCGATCACAACTGGGACCATACGGGTCGACTGTTTGCCATGTACGGTGCCAAAGCCGGGACCGTGTATCTGGTTCGCCCGGACGGGCATGTACTGGGGCGCTGGCACGCGGCAGCCGCCGCGGATATTGCGGCAGCCATCCACCACGCCCTTCACACGTAATCACGACCCACCTGATAAAGGAGAACGCCATGACCGACAGCGACCTCGATACCGTCTATACCCGACTGTGCAAGACCATGACCCAATTGGGCGAGCCGAATACTGCCTTCTTTCTCGCGCGTTTCGCAATGCTCGCGATCGACACGATCGACGACCCGGCCGTCGCGCTGAATCTGATCGACGATGCCAGCGAGGGGATACCCGAATAAGTGCCGGGTGCGAGCCGCACATGCAAGCAAGGGCGGCGCCGCCGCCTTTAGGGGCCAATGTCCTTCGCAGGAGATCGACACAATGACACTCAATTATCAAAGCGGCTTTGCCAATGAATTTGCTACCGAGGCCCTGCCCGGCGCGCTTCCCGTGGGGCGCAACTCTCCGCAACGCGCGCCTTATGGCCTGTACGCTGAGCAACTCTCGGGCACGGCATTCACTGCGCCGCGGCACAACAACCGCCGTTCCTGGTTGTACCGGATCCGGCCGGCGGCCATGCACTTGCCGTTCGAGCGGATCGACAACGCGCGCCTGCTGAGCCGCTTCGACGATGTACCGACACCGCCGAATCAGTTGCGTTGGGCTCCCCTCCCGATGCCCGATGCACCGACCGATTTTGTGTCGAGCCTGGTGACCATGGCCGGCAATGGCGCGCCCGACGTGGGCAGCGGATGCGGGATCCACCTGTATGCCGCAAACTGCTCGATGACCGACCGCTTCTTCTACAATGCGGACGGCGAGTTACTCATCGTGCCGCAGCAGGGACGGCTGCGCCTCGCGACTGAAATGGGCCTGCTGGAGGTCGAGCCACAGGAAATCATCGTCGTCCCGCGAGGCGTCCGTTTCCGCGTGGAGTTGCCCGATGGCGAGGCGCGCGGCTACGTTTGCGAGAACTATGGCGCGCTGTTCAAGCTACCGGACCTCGGCGTGATCGGCTCCAATGGCCTCGCTAATCCGCGCGACTTCCTCACGCCGGTGGCCTCTTACGAGGACCGTGAAGGCGAGTTCGAACTCATCGCGAAATTTGAAGGCAATCTCTGGCGCGCTGAGATCGACCATTCCCCGCTCGACGTGGTCGCGTGGCACGGTAACTATGCGCCGTACAAATACGACTTGCGCCGCTTCAACGCGATCGGTTCGATCAGCTACGATCATCCCGACCCATCAATCTTTCTGGTGCTCCAGGCCCCCACCGATACGCCAGGCGTCGACGCCATCGACTTCGTTATTTTCCCGCCGCGCTGGCTGTCGATGGAAAACACTTTTCGCCCGCCATGGTTTCACCGCAACTTTGCCAGCGAGTTCATGGGCCTGATTCATGGCGCCTATGACGCGAAGGCGGAAGGCTTCGCGCCAGGTGGTGCGTCGCTTCACAATTGCATGAGCGGCCATGGTCCGGACGCCGATACGTTCGCCAAGGCCAGCACAGCAGACACGACTCGGCCCGACCAGGTCGCGAACACCATGGCATTCATGTTCGAAACACCTGCCGTCATCCGGCCGACGCGCTACGCGCTCGAATCGTCCCAATTGCAGAGCGAGTACTACCGTTGCTGGCAAGGTCTGAAGAAGCATTT
>NZ_FCOL02000305.1 GCF_001544515.1 Caballeronia terrestris | reverse complement strand
CACGATGTATGTGCTTCACTACGACGGCATTGGCGCTGTTGGGCTCCCCGGCAGCAGCAGCCAGCACGAACTTTGCGAGAAAGCAAATGAAGAAGGTTAGCCACCCCTTCGGAAATTTTCAAGGTAGTTGTCGCCTCGACGTTTAGATTTCAGGCGGCCTTTCGCTCATGTTTATCGCGCTGCGGAGTTCCTGCCTGGGTGTCGGTTCGATCCGGGTTCAGATGCACAGCATTTACGCGCTGCCAGTTGCGCGTGCGGCCTTTCCATCGGAGGGGATTGCGTTGCCGGGCAGTCGCGTAGAGCGCCGCGCGTCGATCCAGAATCTCGTGGTCGAGGTTGGCATGGCGCTGCGCCGGCGTTACGAACCTGATTGCGCTGTGACGATGTTCCTCGTTGTACCAGCGCACCAGTGCGCCCACCCAGGCACGCGCGGCGAACAGGGTATCGAACGGCTTGAGGGGGTAAGCCGGCCGGTACTTCAGCGTCTTGAACAGTGACTCGGAATAAGGGTTGTCGTTGCTCACGCCCGGGCGACTCAACGACGGCATGACACCCAGCGCCTGAAGGGTGGCGAGCGTCGTCGCGCCTTTCATTGGGCCGCCGTTATCCGAATGCAGAATCACCTGATCGGGCTGTGTCGCTTCGCGTGCGCAAAGGTCCCAAAGGACTTCGCTGGCCAGCGCGCTGCTTTCCTCGGCATAGACCTGCCAGCCGACGATCTTGCGACTGAATACATCCAGAAACAGGTATAGATAAAAATACTGTCCACGGATCGTCGTCGGCAGATACGTGATGTCCCAGGAATACAACCGGTTCGGCGCGTCGGCGCAAACCGAACGCGGTTTGCTGCGAGCGTGGGCCGGCCGTTCGCTACGCCGGTGAGCAAGTTGCTTCTCGGCCTTCAGTACCCGGTAGAACGTCGATTCGGAGGCAATATAGCGTTGCTGGTCTGCCAGTCGCGGCACGATCTGGCTTGGCGGCAGATGACCGAATTCGGCCGAGTTCGCGACCGCCAGCAACTCGGCGCGTTCGTCGGCAGAAAGCCTGTGGCACGGCTCATGGTGCCGTAACGAGCGCCCGTCCACCGCGTCAGGTTCGCCGCGTTGCCAGCGCTGAACTGTCCGGGCACTGAGCCCCAGAATGTTGCACGCGTGCGCCTGGCGAGCCCCGGCCAGGGTCGCCTCGCTGATCAGGCTGATCAATTCCTTGCGCTCTTCAGGGGCCGTCATTCGGCCTCGCCCTCGAACAGCGCGCGGTACTTTTTTTGCAGCACCAGTAGCGCTGCAGCTTCAGCCAGCGCCTTCTCCTTGCGATTCAACTCGCGCTGCAGCTGGACATTGGCCTGTTTCAGATCCCGCACTTCCCGGGCAGTTTCGCGACGGCTGCCGGTTCCACCAGCGGCACAGAAATCTGTTCGCCATTGCACGAGATGATGCGCAAACAGGCCGCGCTCGCGACACCAGCCGTTCAACGCTTCATCAACCAGCCCGTGGCTCTCCTGCAAGGCCATCAGCCGTTCTTCTGGCGACCAGTCATCCGGACGTTTTGCATGCCCGGAGCTCGAGCTCCGGTTCGCGGCGGAGGCACCTCTCATCCAATTCCTCAATGTCAAAACGTTCACCTTCAATTCCTCGGCTACGGCTCCAACCGTTCGGTTGCCGCGCTGCAGGACCTTCGAGAGCGCCTGCTCCCTGAACTCGACAGAATACGTTTGTTTCGCCTTCAACTCGCACCTCTGACTCTTCTTGATAAAGAAATTCAGAGGCGACAAATGGAATGAACGCCCCCACCTACCACGTGGGTGACGCCGAAGAGTCGGACCCTCACGGGCCGACGGCATCAAAGTGCCCAAATGGAAGATCATTGAGGTCTTCACAGGCTAACCGGAGGTCCGAAATGAAGTATACGACGGTCGGGGTGGACATCGCAAAGAACGTCTTCCAGCTTCACTGGGTGGATGCCGGCACGGGCGAGATTATGAACAAACAACTGAAGCGCGCCGCATTCCTCGAACATTTTGCGAATCGCGAGCCTTGCCTCATCGGAATGGAGGCCTG
>NZ_FCOL02000304.1 GCF_001544515.1 Caballeronia terrestris | reverse complement strand
ACTTTCCCGTTGGCGTCGAAAACCTTGAGGACTTTCTGCCCGTGCAGTCGGTCATCGCCGTGGGCGCCACGTCCGTCGTGGTCGCTGCCGGATACCGCCGGCGTTGCGAAGAACAGGAGAGTAACGACAAAAAGCAATTTGCACATTCAAGTCTCCCGTCAATAAGAGTCTTTTGACCCCAGCCCGCCTTGCCCCGGGTGTCAGAACGACTTAACTGATGTGTCACCGGACGGTCAGCGGCTCCGGGTAGTGCTGGGTGAGCGGGAAGCTGCTCTCAGGCGTCCAGCCTTCCTCTCGATCAACGGGCGTCAAGGTTGCGCATGGGCCCTCGACGAACCGCTCAGAGCGAACCAAAGGTGCAAAGTCGGACGAGAAAGAGTCGGGCGCAATGTACAGCGTCGCTTCGCCACCCTGCCGCACGATGGTGGCAGGGCGTAAGGTACCGGTTAGCTCACCGCGTATGAACGGCGTGCCACTGCAGTCGCTTGTTCGAAATGAATTCCCATAAGAAACGCCGCCCCAGACGTACTGCGACGCCAGGGTATGGCCGTCGGCTCCGCTCGCGCGGTGGATCGGTACAAATACGATCGCGCCATTTACCGTCAGCTCGACACCACCGGACTTTAAAGGGCCGACAAATCTCCCGTGCGCATCGACAATTGCCAGAAAGCGACGTTCGCCTCCATGCCATGTACGTGAATCGTCGGCCGTACCGCGGCCGTTCCATAGCGATGCAACGGCAATCAGGATCACCGCAGTCTTGAGCGAAGCTTGCACTAAGATCTCCTTCCCGGCACTCGGAGTAGCGTCATCGCATTCAGTAGCGAACGGTAAGCGGCTCCGGATAGTATTGCATTAGCGCATAGGCAGACGCGGCCATCCAGACCGGCACTCCTAGAAGGGCATACGCGGTGCATTGACCTGGCGCGATAGAGTAGGATCTCAGGTCGGCGGAAGCCGTGTAGGTATCGGAAGCAATGTAGGCCGTCACATCGGCGCCGCGTCGTACAACTTCGACCGGTCTCAGCACGGCAAAGATGTCGCCGACTGCTGGAGGGCCGTTGCAATCAGTTCTCGGGTACCACGGCTTTCCTTCCGCCCATGCATATTGGGAGGACGAAATGTGACCGCCGCTATCCGTCATCCGTTTTATCGGGACGACAACAGTCGTGCCGTTGGCACTGGTGACTACACCACTCGAGAATGAAGCCGTAACGAGCGGGCCAACCACCGTGCCCCTGCTGTCGAATACCCGCAGCTTCCGAGAACCATCGTGGCGATCGCCGTCGCTGTCACGGCCTCCACCGCCGTTCCCCAGTGTGATCGACGTGAAAGTCAGCAAGGCAAGGCAGGCAAAAGAAGACTTTAGCAAGTCGAATCTCATGGTGTCGGATCGTACATGTGCTGACCGTTGGTCAAGTGTTGGTAGTCGTTTGCAACGTAACGTTCACCGTCGCTGGAGAGTCGCCAAGCACGTGCACAAGGCTCTCTGTCGATCACGACGCAACGGCAGGCGGGGAGTGTCATTTGGTTGCAATATAGAACTCGCGCGACGACTAAGCAAACGGAAATCGGCGCGAGAACGACTTAATTCACCTCGGCGTTACACCATCGATTTGCGACAAGCACGACTTGCCCTTAAAACGCTCTGAAGTGACAGTAAAGGATAGTGCACAGAATCGCGCGCGGCGGCCCGGCAAAGCGGGCGGTGTTCTCGCTGCCAGCGGCCGACCGTCGCGTACGACATAATCGGACAATGTGGGAAATGGAAGTCTCACGGACGACTAAAGTGCCAGCCAGCGCATATCATGAGTTAAGGTCGTCGATGGAAATCGATGCGCATTATGTTGTATCCGCTGCAGGGGGAGCTATGCCCACCTTCGAGCCCGTTCCAATGCCTATGCGCATACCGGCGATAGTTGTCATCAACTGGCGCCACACCCCTCGCTTCCGGATTCTTTCCGCAATGCTGTATGCCATCTTGCAATTACCCACACTCGTCCTGCGCGAGTTCATATCCCAGCTGAATGTCAATCAGACGGCGCATACCGCGCCAC
>NZ_FCOL02000303.1 GCF_001544515.1 Caballeronia terrestris | reverse complement strand
GTATACACGCATGTCGAACGCAAGCCTGTGCGACCTAGCTAAGCGACAACGCGGCAGATTTGGCGCAGAGATGATCGAGCGCTCAACGAGCGCCCGAAAGATCGTGGGACTACTGCGCTCGGGCAAACCAGTCATGCTCGCAGCGGACATGGATCACGGCATTGAGAACTCTGTTTTTGTCCCATTCTTTGGCGTTCCCGCCTGCACGCTCACTTCAGTTTCCCGACTCGCAAGACTGGGCCATGCGCGGGTTGTACCGTTCGTGACCGAGGTGTTGCCAAACTACCGAGGATATAGGCTGACAGTCTTCGAACCGTTGGACGACTTCCCATCCGAAAACGATGCGGTTGACGCGCGTCGAATGAATGCGTTTCTTGAAACCCAGATTCTGAAAATTCCGGAACAGTACTACTGGGTACATCGACGTTTTAAGCATCGCCCACCGGGAGAGGCAGCAGTGTATTGATCACGTCCTTTTGCCAGCAAACGGCCGACCCCATTGAACGATGGCGTCATGCGCCGACGAGGGTACGAAGTTTGGCTAACAAGCGGGCCCGTGCTGGGGAACGCGAATCACTACGGCAAGCCCGGCGGGCGCGTATACACGTAGGACCGACGGGGGGCATCTTCCCGCTTCTGATCCGATATGCCCTCGCAGTGTTTGCTGCGAGGAAATCCTGTACGAGCTGCAACCACTCCGCGCCTGTGCGGTGGATTTTCAGTAAAAGCTCAGCGACGAATGGCGTTACCCAGACAGGCGGCGGCTTCGCTATGATGGTGTCATTAATAAACCCAGTTTAATGATCCCCGCCTCATGACCGCCCTTCCCCTTCGTGTGCGTTTGAAACGTAGACCGGTGCGTGGCGCGCTTCCTCGTTATCACAATCGTATCGTCGGAGTGCTTGGACAAGCACGTGGTCAGCGGGTAACGATTCGCTCATTCCACGCGGACGGCGTCGAACGCCGAACCGGCGTGGGACGGATCAAACTGTTATCGTTGAATGGCCAATCGTTTTATCCTGGGATTGCGTCCCAGGATACAGGCGGTAGGTCGGCGCCGGGTGACCTCCCTTACTGATTGACCGCGTCCTTGAAGGCCTTGCCGGCCGTGAATTTTACGGTTTTCGTGGCGGCGCTCTTGATCGTTTCACCGGTCTTCGGGTTACGTCCGGAACGGGCCGCGCGAGCACCGGTCGCGAACGTGCCGAAGCCCATCAACTGCACACTGTCGCCTGCTGCAACGATTTTTGAGACGACGCCGAGCATTGCATCAATCGTCTCGGCGGCTGCGCTCTTGCCGACGCCTGCTCCCGACGCAACTGCATCGTGCGCTCGTGCGGACTCTTTACGATCGGTGAGCCGAGACAGGAAGCCATCGATCCTTAAGCGAGAAGCACTGACGCATTCATTTTCCGCATCACTCGAAATACCGACGCGTGGACGTTTTGCGATAGGCAGGTCGCACGGAGATAGCCAAGTTCGGGGACCACAACCTCCAATCAAGGCGAGCCAGACGGTTTGGGCAGCGATACCACCTGACGAAACCGGCCTAAATGAATGCTAGAGGAGCGTCGCTTACGTCACCATTCACTGCGCGCCGCGAACGTGCTCCTCGTCTCGGCTTCGCGTAGACACTGAAGCAGCGCCGCAAAAAAAGCGCGTCGGTCCTGGGTTTGTGGTTCGTCATTGCTTGTCACCTTGTTTTGCCACGATAGTGACCCGGTGACGATTTTTACTTAGCGCGGCCTTACCAACCTGACGATAATCTCTCGCCGCCAAGACGACCCGCTTAAGATGCCGAGACATTAAGACAAAGTGCCGCCGCTCGGTGCCGAGCGCGACCGGCTCACGAGATTTGCATCACAGCCCTCGAAAGCGCTCCTCGTCGAAAGAAAAAAATGTCCCACGCGACAAGCAATACGCGAAGTTGCGGCGTCACAAGCGTTAGAATGACCGCGCACGACCATGACCGTTAGACACAATGATCGCGCGCTTTAAGAAGTGCTTGACATCAAACTTTCACGCCGCGCCAGGCGCCGCCCTTCCCGCCAGGCCAACTTGGTCTATCAGG
>NZ_FCOL02000302.1 GCF_001544515.1 Caballeronia terrestris | reverse complement strand
AGCTTCTTCAATACAGCAACGGATTCGGTTTCGAGCTTCAGTCCGATGGTTCCGATCACCCGGCTTGTCTCACTGAGCGCCACCCAAAAATTGCCACCGGATTTTGTATAGTTCGATTCGATGTCGAGCAGGTCGGGTTGCTGATCGAGTGATATGTCGAGGTTCGCCTCCACATTCTGGATCTTTAGAATCAGGGCGATGACTTGGTCGTTGAACTCCGGGCGGTAGTCCACAACAGTCCACTTCGCGGCGGGACGGCAGGCGTTCACGGTGCGGCTCCTCTGTGGCAATGAATGTCTCCTGCCAGCTCCAGTGGAAATCCTCGGGCGACAGGTCGATGTCGGCAATCTACGGAAGTTGTGTGCGAAGAGATAGAACGTTCTTGCAGCCGCGAACCGCGCCTTGCGCCAACCGGCGGAAGATCATTCAGGGTTTCAATCCGGGTTCTCGACCCGCAGCGCGTGGATCATTGCGAACGCGTGATGACACGTCCAGACGTCCGCACCGCCAAGCCGCTCCGTCCAGAGCCGACCGTCGGACGTTGGGGTGGTCAGCACTTCGTTCGTGACCTGAGCGACCATGTCATTGAGGTAGGTGTCCATCAATGCCCAGATGTTGTCGAAGCCCGTTCGCGCGCCGACATCCTCTATTCGTACGGATGCCAGCGCGCCTTTCGAGGCGTTGCGCAGGTGCCCGACATATTCGCGTTGTGTCTCGACATCGGCACGTGTCCCGTATCGCGTCAGGTGACCGCAGACCATGACATCGAAGTCGTAAGCGAGAAGAAGGTCGTGAGCGCCGATGAATTCGTGAACGTCGTTGGCGATGGCGAGGCTTCTGAACGGCACCCACCCCGGAAATATGACGTCAACCAGCATGAGGACCTTTTGCCGCGGTTCGTAGATGAAGATGTTGCCCGGCTGATGGATGTTTCCTTGATAGCTGAGTTCGAGCCGCTTGTTTCCCACTTCCAGCAGGTATTCCGTGGCGAACGTCGTGGACGGATACGGCCGACGAGCGTCACGGTAGCTCCGCAGTATGTCCGCCGTACTCTGATGTGCAATACGCATGGCGGTGTCCGGATAAACGTCTGCCGCTCCAATGTGGTCGAAGTGCGAGTGACTGTAGATCACATGCGTGACGGGTTCTGCGGTCTTCGAGTGGATCGCCTGCATCAGGAGGCTACGCATGGATGGCGGAGCGTCGATCACGATGACGCCTTGCCCGGTCGACATGAAGAGCGTGTCATAACCTCCCGCACTGAGCCAGAAGATTCCGGGTTTGATCTCCTCGATCAGATACCCGTCTGACCCTGGCGCCCGTCCGAGCGAGGAATGCGGCACGGCGGCGAACGCGCCTACGCACTGAACGCATCGATACATGGGCATCGCAGTGCTCTCGCTGTCGTCATCTGCTGCGCTGGAGGTCATGACGGGTTCCTTCTCAACGACGTAATGGGCGGCATTCCCGGATTGCCTGACGAAGAAGCATCTTCGTCCAATCGAAGTACATCCTCTTTTCACTCAGATGCACTTTTTCGAATTTGCACGGTCTCGGTGACAAGACTGCGCGGGCTGATGAGTGGGGGCTCGCTCATCGTGCGAAAGCAATAGAAAAGCCTTCGAGACCGTTCGCAACCTAAAGCGGTCCCGAGGGCTTGCTGACAGACTCCTGTGTATGGCATTCGACGAGGTGAAATGATGTCTGAAGAATCCCGGCCGCCTTGTCCACCGTTCACGCACGAGACGGCGACTGCCAAAGTCCGTCTCGCTGAAGACGGATGGAATACACGTGATCCCGAACGCGTATCGCTTGCGTATTCGATCGATTCGAGCTGGCGCAATCGTGCTGAGTTTGCCAAGGGGCGCGCGGAGATCGTCGCGCTGCTTACCCGTAAGTGGCAACGAGAACTCGATTACCGGCTGATCAAGGAACTCTGGGCGTTTTCCGGCGCCCGGATCGCCGTACGTTTTGCCTACGAGAGCCATGACGACTCACGAAACTGGTTCCGCTCGTACGGCAACGAAAACTGGGAGTTCGACGAACACGGGCTGATGACGCGGCGCTACGCCTGCAT
>NZ_FCOL02000301.1 GCF_001544515.1 Caballeronia terrestris | reverse complement strand
GGGCTCATTCCTGCCGATGCAAAGGCAGGGCTGAACTATGGGCTCGACAAGGTCCGCTTCATGACGCCGGTGAAAGCCGGGGCGCGCGTGCGAAGCCGCGTAGTGCTGGCGTCGATCGAGCGAAAGGGCGACGGGCGCGTCATCCTGAAGACCAGTAATGAGTTGCTGATCGAGGGCGAGGACAAGCCCGCGCTGGTCGCGCAAACGCTCGTGATGCTGGTGGCGTGAAGGCCTCGGCAGAGCCATGGAAACAACCTGAAAGATCCAGATGACAGCAACCCTGAACAACCCGCCGCGCAGCCCCGAGGCCGACGAACTCGCGCTGCGCGCCGCCGACGGCATGCTCGGCCCGAACCCGTTCGTCGGCTTGCGCGTGTGCGACATCGTCGCCACCGCGCAGCAGATCGCCGCGCAAGCCTTGACGCACCCGACGCTGCTGCTGCAGCAGGAAGCGACGCTCGTCCGCGACCTCATGGCGATTCTCACTGGCCAGGCAGAAACCGTAGCGCCGCAGGGCGACAAGCGCTTCATCGATCCCGCGTGGCGCGAGTCCGCGCTCTATCGCGCGACGCTGCAGGGCTATTTCGCGTGGCGCAACGCGCTCGCGGGATTCGTCGAGCGCTCCACGCTCGACGCCAAGGGCCGTGAGCGCGCGCAGTTCGTGCTCACGCTTGTCGCCGATGCGCTTGCGCCAACCAATACGCTCGCAGGCAATCCAGCGGCGCTCCGGAAGCTCGCCGAGTCGGGCGGTGCGAGCCTCATCGCGGGGCTGAAGAACCTGCTCGCCGACACCCTCGGCAATCACGGCATGCCCGCCCAGGTGGACAAGAGCGCGTTTGAAGTCGGCAGGAATCTGGCGACGACACCGGGCGCGGTGGTGTTTCGTAACGAGGTGCTCGAACTCGTCCAGTACACGCCCGTCACCGCGAAGGTCCACGCGCGGGCGCATCTGATCGTGCCGCCGCAGATCAACAAGTTTTATGTATTCGACCTCTCGAAAGGCAAGAGCATGGTCGAATTCCTGCTGCAAAGCGAGTTCCAGGTGTTTGCCGTGAGCTGGCGCAACCCGACGGCCAACCAGCGCGACTGGGACATGGACACCTACGTCGCCGCGCTGATCGAGGCCATCACGGCGGTGCGCGAGATCACCGGCAGCGAGGACGTGAATCTGCACGGCGCCTGTTCGGGCGCGATGACCATCGCCGCGTTGCTCGGGCATCTCGCTGCACGCGGCGAGAGGCGCGTGAATGCCGCGACGCTCATGGTGGCGGTGCTCGACAGCACGACCGACTCGCAGTTGGGCTTGTTCGCCACGCCCGAGGCGATCACAGCGGCCAAGCACGGCAGCAGGGCCACGGGCGTGCTCGCGGGCGAGGAGATGGCGCGCGTGTTCGCGTGGATGCGGCCCAACGACCTCGTGTGGAACTACTGGGTGAACAACTATCTGATCGGCAATGCGCCGCCGGCATTCGACGTGCTGTACTGGAACAACGACACCACGCGGTTGCCCGCGCGCATGCACGGACAGTTGCTCGATATCTTCACGGGCAACCTCTTCAGCCGGCCGCGGGCGCTCACCGTGCTCGGCACGCCGATCGACCTGGGCGAGGTGACGTGCGACAAGTACGTAATGGCGGGTATCACCGATCACATCACGCCGTGGAAAGGCGTCTATAACGCGGCGCGCCTGTTCGGCGGCGAAACGCGATTCGTGCTTAGTTCGAGCGGCCATATCCAGAGCCTCATCAATCCGCCGGGCAATCCGAAGGCGAAGTTCTTCGTGAATCCGGCGCTTCCCGAGCACGCGGACGCCTGGCTCGCGGAGTCACGCGCCGAGGCGGACTCGTGGTGGAACGACTGGCGCGAGTGGCTCGCCGCCCGCTCCGGCGAAAAGCGGACTGCGCCGAAGGCGCCCGGCAACCGGCGCCACAAGCGGCTGGCCGACGCGCCGGGGACGTATGTCCTCGATTGTTGAAGTACTTGCGGGAGCGCCAGGCTGTCACTCATCCAGAGAGAAAAACGATGCGAGTCATTGCTGAGTCGGTGTGCAACATGAAAATACAAACAGTCGATGTGGACGGTCAACGGATGCG
>NZ_FCOL02000300.1 GCF_001544515.1 Caballeronia terrestris | reverse complement strand
CCCAACCGGAACTGCGACTGCCGATAGGCTGAGATAAACCGTGGGTCACCATTTCGTACCCGCGCCAACCAGTAAGCCAGATCTTGCTGACATCCTTCGCTGTCGATGTCGACGAAGCACTGAGATTGGGCGGGCATCTGCGCCGCCGCCCAATGGAATGCAAAGATGGTTTCCTGGTCGGCGAGTGCAAGCCGTAGGCTTCTCCTATCGCCTTGCGTCAACCATTCTGTGATGGAGGAAGACAGCGTCGCTTCTGTTTCGTCTCGCTCATAAGCAAGCACGTGTTGGCCACCTTGCCGTGCACTGCGCAGGTCCCTAGTGGCGACAGCAATGACGAATGCAGTCGCCCGGGAATTCGGTGACGTGCTCAGAGGCGCCGGCATCGCAGCTACTAGCCAAGCAAAGAGAGCAACCAGCGCAGCGGCATATCTCATCGAGGCGTCGTCCAGTTAAGTGCTAATCGTAAGCGACGTGCGAGCCGAACTGCTGCTTGCAGCATCACAGCGGCCGAACGTGTCAGGGTAGCGGCGTAAGCCTCGCTGCTGGGACAGACCTGACGTCCATTATGTCTTTAAAGCATGCGCCGGAGCAGTTGGTCTTTGATTGCAACCTGATGTATCACAACCGCTAGCACATGCAGTCCAATTAGCATCAGTAGTATCGTCGAGCTCGCGCTGTGAAACTCACCGATTGATGCTGAAAGAGAGCCGGGCGTGGCGATTTGAGGCAGTGGAAGTACGCCGCCGAGTTTGACCATCCAGTTTCTCGCGCTTGCATTCAACCAGCCGAGGAAGGGCACGAAAAGCAATAGTGCATACATGGCCATATGTACCGCCTTCGCCACTGCACGAAGCGCTGACGATTGTTCGACAGGTGCGGGCGCTCGACGAACTAGTGCCCAGAGAAGTCGCGCTGCAATCACGACAAGAAGTGTTGTCCCCACACCGACATGCCATGCAATAAGGCCCGACGCCTCTTTGACGCCATCAACCTCTGGCATGAACCACCCTAACCCAAACTGCGCAATGAGCAACCAAAGTGTTAACCAGTGCAGTACCCTGGTTATCGAATCGTATCGTGCTCGGGCCAGAGGCGGCAAGTGTACTGGGCGGTTCGAGGGCATGCAAATCTCCGAAGATGCTGCAGTGTATGTGGGGGCGTTGGCGGCCATGAGGCTATTAAGTGACATCATCAACGCTTTCCCTTAGGGAAGCCTTAGGGAAGCGTTAGAACATTAGAGGTATATTCGCCGTGCGGAGGCGCTGGCCTCAGATGTTGA
Source organism: Caballeronia terrestris (assembly GCF_001544515.1). Lineage (GTDB taxonomy): Bacteria > Pseudomonadota > Gammaproteobacteria > Burkholderiales > Burkholderiaceae > Caballeronia > Caballeronia terrestris. The sequence continues at coordinate 817 of NZ_FCOL02000300.1, read as the reverse complement.
CTGAACAACGCGATTGGAATACATCTAGACATAATGGTCGCTGCTGACTGAGCACCGGAGCGGCCCGTCCCGAGTATGAGCACAGTAGCGCCTTCTCTCACTGCCCGCACGGGTTGTCACGGATCGGCGTAATCGAGTGGGGGACAATCGGCGTAATGAGGCCACTTGGAATGGCGTAAGTCTTCCGTTCGGGGCTCGAGAAGGCGGTATTGAACGCCGTCAGCCGACGATTTCCGACCAGATGCTGCAGCTCTCCCGAAAGTTCATCTCGATGCTGCGAATCTGGCTCGCGCAACTGGCGTAGAGCCAGCCAGGGCCGCCGTCCATGCCGTACATGCCTTTGCACATTCCTTTCAGGCTTATGCGTGCGCGTTCCCCGATTTTGTCCGCCGGCGTGCGCGTCGCCGATAGATAGACCACACCGGCCTCGAGCGGACGTCCTGTTTCAATTCCAGCAGAATCCGCATGACGTATGCGTGTTGCAGAATAGCGCGCGACATACTCCATCGCGCGCTCCCAACGCTGCGAGCATTCCTCGCGGCCGGAACACTCGACCAAGGCGAACTCTCGCGCCTCCTTGAGCTGCGGTTCGGACTGCCGAAATTCATTCCAGCGCGCGTCCGATGAGCATGCTGCAAGTCCGAGCAGCACTATTGCGCAAAGGATCGTCTTTCTCATATCGTGCTCCGTTTTCATCGACTATGACGATGGGACGACAATACCGGCGCGTTGCGGCTCGAAGATTGATCGTAAGCGATAGTTTTAGCACACCGAACAGGGAATCACTTGCAAGCGAAGGGCAAGCATGGCTGCGTCT
>NZ_FCOL02000299.1 GCF_001544515.1 Caballeronia terrestris | reverse complement strand
CCCCAGTCCAGCTGAAATGAGAACGCGGTTGGCGTGAGCCAAAAGAGCGCCGGCCTTCACTTCGAAACCGCCGCCTGCGAGAGGCCTTATGGCGGTGACGGGCTGCCCCGTTCGTAGGATACCGCCGTGTCGACAGAACGCTGCCTGCATAGCGGCGAGCAAACGCAATGGATTGACGTGTCCATCAACAGTACCAAAACTCGCACCGACCACGTCTTTGCCGAGACGGGCAGTCGGAAAGAGCCGGTCCAATTCGCCACGATCGAGCATTCTGGTCGAGGGCGCTAAGTCAGGGGCCTGAGCGTTTAATGCGTCAATTCGCAGGGCGCGCTCGGCCAACTCTTTCTCACTCAAACAGAAATGCAGGCCGCCGTCTTGCTCGTAGACGATTTGCATACCACTTTCTGTCTCTAACTGGCGGGCAAACTCGCTCCAATTCTCAACAGCCGAAAGGGACAATCGCTGGTATTCAGGTTGACCGTAGCCCTTGCCATGCGCCCAGACCAAGCCGAAGTTAGCCTTTGCTGCCCTGAGGTCCGTGTCCTCTCCATCGAGCATGAGGACGCGCCGACCATTTCGAGCGAGTCCATACCCAACGGCCGCACCGACCATACCAGCCCCTACAACTATTACGTCGTAGTCCTTATGCATAGGAACATATCCTTCCAAAATCAGCTCGCTGCCAACACCCCGCCGGGCGCCGGATCCGACCATTCCTTTTTATGTGCGCGGGTTCGCTTCTTGGAATGGCTGCATCAATGTGAGGCCCTGGTAACCGTCGTCAGCTCAGTCACAGGGGGTTGCAGACTCAATGCGCCCTTCAGGTCATACCCGAGATTCACCTGACTACCGCGGACCCATACTTGCTTAAGACCAAAAAGCGGGACGGCGCAAACGTCCTCATGCACTACCTGCTGCGCTTTCCGTAGCAGCGAAAGCTGTCGGCTTGGATCACCTTCCACCGCGGCCGCGCGAATTTCGAGATCGGCAATTGAGCAATGTGAAAAATTGGACATTGCTCCCGGCTTACCAATGGAAGCCGATGAATCATAGAACTCCCTCAACCATGTCACGGCGATTGGAAAACGAGCCGCTCCATAGAAGACAAGGGCACTCTGATCTGCCCGGCTCTTGGCTTGGTAGGTCGCATGGTCAACAACTTCCATGTTCAACTTTATGTTTGCTTGCGCTAACTGAGCCTGGATGATTTCCATAATTGGTTGCTGCGTCGAGACGTTCGAGACAACCGATCGCAGTGTTATTCCGTTAGGAAAACCAGCTTCTACCAGTAGCTTACGTGCGCGTGCGGGGTCGTACTCGTATGCGCCAGCGCTGCAGTCTTCGCCCAGATACCCGTTCGGCACAACGGAGCAACCTTTTTGGGCGACATCCTTGCCCGCATACTTTACGATCTCGTCAACGTTGATCGCTGACGCAATCGCTTGCCGTACTTTTAAGTTATCTAAAGGTTTGATATTGCGATTGATAAAAAGCGTCCTAAATTCCGCTGGATCTATGATGTCGACGTCCATGCCTCGACTTCTTGCTCGCTCGACCCAGCGCTGTTCACGCTTAGCTGCCATCAAATCGATTTCATTCGTTGTGACCGCAAGTTCCCGGGCGCTGTCCGAAAGGATCATGCGATACACGATCCCCGAGAGTTTGGGCGCACCTCTGAAGTAGGAATCGTTTGCAACAAGTTTCACGTACTGTTGTGTGACAAGCTGACTGAAGGCGAACGGGCCGGTGCCAATGGGGGCTTGGCCGAACCCCTTTCCGAGCTTTTCAGCCGCTGCCTTGCTGAGGATGCTTCCGCCGTGATAGTTTGCCACTAGGCCCAAGAAGCCCGCATACGGACGCCTAAGCGTGAACCTAACGGTGTAATCGTCGAGCGCTTCCACCTTTTCGATCATCAAGAAGTCAGCGGCAAAGCTAGAGCGTTTCGGGTCGGCTGCACGCTGCATTGAATAAACCACGTCCTCGGCCCTCATTTCTCCATAGCCGCCGTGGAACGCGACGCCTCTGCGCAGATCAAAGGTCCAGACAGTTTTGTCTTCCGAGGACTGCCAACTCGCTGCAAGATCGGGTTGTAACGACTTG
>NZ_FCOL02000298.1 GCF_001544515.1 Caballeronia terrestris | reverse complement strand
AATCGGTGCAGCGTGCGTCACTTTCTGGCCGTTAGCGAGCGGCCAACCGTCCAATCGCCCGGAGATGACCTGGCATCGGGCAACGGGGAATGAAATGGTGGGTCCCGATCCAACCCAGTGGGATCTTGCCGTTGGCATTTTTCGGTTGCTTGACAGGTTTAAAACCGCTCGTGGACCACATCACCCCGTGCGAGCCGCAAGTGTCAGATTCCCTCCAAGCAACCCTCGCAGCAAAGCGCCAGTGTCCCTGCGCAGAGTGCATCACTTAACTAGTTAGCGAGGCGAATTGCCTTTCGCCTACGCGCCGCAGCATTGGCGCCATCCCCGTTGGATAGACCATCGAGGCAGACGGACCAGCGCCAGTGTCACAGTGCAGCAACCATCTGAGTACTGACCCGCTAGTATTTGATGGAGTACTCCTGTAGGGAACGCCGCGTCCATGTTCTCCTGCGGAGTCCGGTGACTGTCATGCAAAGGCCGCCAGCGAGCGTACGGTCGGCGCAAACCGATGGCGCCGAGTCGGAACCGTTCGCTTCGGTTCCAACGGGAGGCAACCATGTCGCAAGATTTTGACGAGTCTCGGGTATCCCGGCGCGATATTTTATGCTCCTGTGGAGCGGCGATGTTCAGCGCTCTCCTCGCCGGTGCGCTTGGGAATATCAAGTCTGCCCGCGCGGCCGCGCTGAACACACCTGTGCCCGAAGTGGATCGCCTTGCGGTACGAGTCGTCACCGATAGCTATCACCTGGCGATCGCACCGAATATGAAGGTGGGGGAGGTGGAGGTCGTGCGCTTCGGTATGCCTCCGGCGGGTAAATCTCTGCTGGAGGAATTCGGATTGGCGATGCACCTCGAATCGAAACGGGGCGATGAGACGCGAAACGTCCTGCTTGATTTTGGATTCACCCCGGAGGCGTTGAACAACAATATCGCCATGCTCGGGATTTCGCCGAGGTCTGTCGATGCATTGATCCTGAGCCACGGCCACTACGACCACTTCGGCGGGTTAGTCGGCTTTCTCAAACAGAACCGGGGAAAACTCCGCGCGAATCTTCCTCTCTACGTAGGTGGCGAAGAGACCTTCTGCACTCGCGAATGGACCGCCGGTAAAGTGGAAGACTTTGGCTACCTCGATCGAAACGCGCTGCTCGGCGCTGGAGTGAAGATCGTCTTCGCGCCAAATCCCTCTGTCGTGGCGGATCACGCTTTCACCGCCGGCACGATTCCGACTACGTCGTTCGAAAAAGTACTGGCGCCGACGCGCATGACGGTCGGCGTCAGAGATGGTATCGGCTGCTATCCCGACAAACTCCCGGCAGAAAAGCAAACGGCGAAAGTCGTGCCCGACGACTTTCAACATGAACTGGCTACCTGCTTCAACGTCAGGAATCGGGGTTTGGTCGTGATTACGTCATGCAGCCATCGCGGTGTCGTGAATTCGGTGAAGCGGGCCGTCGAAGTGTCCGGCATCGACAAGGTGCATGCGGTGATCGGCGGATTCCATCTGGCGCCTCACAAGGCCGATTACGTACAAGAAACCGTTGCGGCCCTGAAAGAAATCAATCCCGATGTCGTTATTCCGATGCATTGCACCGGAGAGACCTCCATCGAGATGATGCGAAAGGAAATGCCCGAGAAATTCGTTCGATCTTACGCGGGCAGTCTTTACATCTTTGGAACATAAGCGTGATGCCCGCTGCGCACCAAGGAACGAACGGACCGGCTCGACCAGCGCCGACAGATGAAACGAATGCTCATACAGCTTTCCGAGATAAAGCAGGCGAGGACCGAGTGAATACAGCCTCGAATCTGACCGCACCACGTAGTTCAGTCGCTCGAGCGAATTCATCAACCGGTACACCGTCATCTTGTGTATGCCGGACAACTGGCAAAGTGTCGCAAGCGAAAGCGCTTCCGTCCCGGCATGAAGCGGGTTAGCAACGACAGCGCTTTCTCTACCGCCACGACTCCCTCGTTTCATTATATCGACCACTCACGATCGTGTTCAATCGGCCTGATCGTTGCGTTCCCGGCATACCGTGAGCGATGGAATGATGGATCATCGAGCCTAGCTCTCGGGTGCGTCGTTGAACGCAGCGGCGG
>NZ_FCOL02000297.1 GCF_001544515.1 Caballeronia terrestris | reverse complement strand
GCGTTCGTCACCGACTCCGCGTTACAGGTTCACGGCGGCTACGGTTTCACGCGCGAGATGAGAATCGAGCGCCTCGTGCGCGACGCACGAATCCTGCGGATTTACGAAGGCTCTTCGGAGATTCAGCGCACCGTCATCGCCCGTTCGCTATTTGCGTGACGGGCCTTCGCCGATGCGCGATGAAGCTCGCAACACCTTGACATCGCATCATCCTTTTCACAGCAGTTCCTTACCGCTCAGGAGACGAGCATGGAACATGAAACCACGACATTCGCGGCCAATGCGTCGCTGATCGAGCGCCGCTCGATCGACTATATTCCCGACGCCGAGCGCCACGGCAATCTGTTCAGCCAGTTCACGCTGTGGTTAGGCGCGAACCTTCAGGTCACGGCGGCGACGTGTTCTGGTCGCTGATCGGGCTCCTGATCGGCCAGATCATCGGTGGCGCCGTGATGGCATTGCACGGCGCGCAAGGTCCGCAACTCGGCCTGCCGCAGATGATCTCCAGCCGCGTGCAGTTCGGCCTGTACGGCGCGATCATTCCGCTGGTGCTCGTCTGCGTGATGTACATCGGCTTCTCCGCGGGCGGCACGGTACTCGCCGGACAGGCGATCGCCGAGCTATTGCACACGGACAACACCACGTCGATCCTGATCTTCTCGACGCTGGTCGTGCTGCTCACGGGCCTCGGCTATCGCATCATCCATGCGATGGGCCGCTTGTCGAGCATCGTCGGAACGCTCGCGTTCCTGTATCTGTTCGCCAGCCTCCTCCACGGCCACGCGCTCGACACCCTGCTCGCGAACCGTCACTTCACCGTCGCGTCCTTCCTTCTTGCTATCTCGCTGTCGGCTTCGTGGCAGATCGCGTATGGACCCTATGTCGCGGACTATTCGCGCTATCTGCCGAAGTCGACCTCCGCGCTCAAGACGTTCTTCGCGGTTCAGCGGCACGGTGATCGGCGCACAGGTTTCGATGACCTTCGGCGTGCTAGCCGCGGCGCTCGCGGGCGATCGCTTTTCCGGACACGAGGTCTCGTTCATCGTCGGACTCGGCGCGACCGGCGCGATTGCCGCCGTGCTCTACCTCACGATCGCACTCGGAAAGCTTACGATCACCACGCTCAACGCATATGGCAGCGTGATGTCGGTCGCGACGATCGTCACCGGGTTCGGCGGACAGCGTGAGATATCGGCCCGCACGCGTCTCGTCTTCGTGCTGCTGAGCGTGGCGGCATCGAGCGGACTCGCGCTCGCCGGACAGCACTCGTTCCTGAAGGCGTTCTCTTCCTTCCTGCTGTTCCTGCTCGTGTTCTTCACGCCGTGGAGCGCGATCAATCTTGTCGATTATTACTGGGTCACGCGCGAGCGCTACGATGTGCCCGCCCTCTTCGACATCAACGGACGCTACGGCCGATGGAACGTCGCCGGCATCGCGGTCTATGCGGTTGGCGTGCTCGTACAGATGCCGTTCGTCGCGACGGGCTTCTACACGGGTCCGTGGGTCGACGCGCTCGGCGTGGACGTGTCGTGGATCGTGGGCATCGTCGTGCCTGGCATCCTTTACTACGCCGTGTCGCGCCTCGCGCGGTCGCCTATTCAGGAGCGGCTCATCGTCCCCGGTCCGATCACCGATGCGGACTAAACCAAGGCATTCGAACTGACCGACATCATGATCGAACCTAAGCCTGTCGATCGTCGCCTCGATCCTGCCCGCGCGAACCGCGCACCGCGCGGCCCGGAGAAAAGGTGCCTATTGCGCATCACCGCGCCGGTGACAAATGGCGCGCTGCATCTGGATACGGCAAACGCCCGCTCCATCGGAAAGCACCCGCTCGCCTCTTGAATTTCATATTCGAACTTTGATAGTCTCCGGCAACGGGGTTCGAATGGTCATTCCTCAATAGCCACTTCATGCACCTGTTTTTCTTTTGCATGGATGCGGCACAGATACCGAATTCGGGAGGCGACATGACGAGAATCAACGTAGAAGCCGGACCGTTCCACTTTATCGGGCGGCTTGAAGAAGAGAAGGCCCCGCTGACCTGTCAGCGCTTTCTCGAATTGCTGCCATTCAAGAACAAGGTAATCCACTCGCGCTGGAGCGGCGAAGCGGTGTGGATTC
>NZ_FCOL02000296.1 GCF_001544515.1 Caballeronia terrestris | reverse complement strand
GTGATGTATGGCTGACTAAAAGCTTATGCGAATGTTCGTAAACGCCGAGTAAAAAGATCGGAGCCGGCAGTATTGAAGCCGTCTGGAAGATCCGCCCGACCGACGCATGGCACGCTTTGATGCGCGGCGAGCCAAGTCGACGTGATCATGCGCCCCGTCACGCTGACGATGCGCCCATTGAGAAACAGACCATTGGCGCGCTGCTGTCTGAGACGCATGTCTTGCTCGGACTGGATGCATCCCACCGTGAGGAACTCTTCGTGCGGTTGGGCGGTTTCTTCGAGTGTCACTGCGGACTGCCGGCCGCTGTGGTGACAGCAGCGCTCGCGGCACGTGAAGCGTTGGGATCGACCGGATTGGGGCAGGGCGTGGCGGTGCCGCACGGCCATCTCCGGTTTCTTAGTCAACCGCTGGTGGCATATGTTCGGCCGGTTTCGCCAATTTCCTTAGATGCACCAGACGGACAGGCTGTGAACAACATAGCCGTACTGCTCGTTCCCGGTTGGGCCGATAGTACCCACTTGCACTTACTCGCTGATGTGGCGCAGCGCTTCTGCAACCATCATGTCCGCGAAGAACCAGAACTCCGTCAGGTCCGTCAACAGCGAGCGCTCAACTTTTCCGTTTAGATGGGGCGAACGTGGCGGAATCGAACGGAATTTGATGCGCTCACGCATCAAGTGACATCATCTGCTCTATCGACGGAAGATTTTGACCGGGTTGCTCGTAGGAGCACGCATCGAGCTGCGCAGCAGCGAACCAAATCAGCAATGCGTACGTCATTGTGAAATCAAACAACCAAACTTTTAGGAAGCATCGCACGAATTTCACGGCGAGCGTGATCGATAAACGGTTTAAGGATAAGCGTCGAGGAGTTCCGCTGGGAAATAGCGATAGAGTAGTCGCTGATGAGGTTCGGTTCGAACGGTATAAATTTGAGTGCGGCGCCTGTGTATCCGGTCGCTGTGAGGGCGTCAATGATTGACAATCCCGCACCAGCTTCAACGAGCTTTAAGATCACAGAGGAAATCTGCGTCTCAACATTAATGCGGCGGTTGACATTGTGAGACAGCATAATCGAATCGATCTTCGTACGCGCCTCCATGAGCGGAGTGAAAGATATGAAGCTCTCGCCTTGGAAGTCTTCTGGCGTAAGTACATCTCGACAAGCAAGCCGATGGTCCGATGGCACAACGGCAACCATCTTTGCTGACACGAGGACGTCGGTGCTGCCGTGTCTTGTCGCTCTCAAGGGGACCATGGCAAAGCCAAGGTCGCAACGATCGCTGGCGACCATGTCCAGAACGATCGCCGAGCTGTGCATGTGCATCGTCACAAGGGCCTCTGGGTGCTCAGTAGCAAAATTCGCTATAGCTCGCGGGAGAAACGAATGTGCCATGGTCGGCGCCGCGGCAATCTCAATATGACCAAGCTTGAGTGTCTTGAGGTTCGATGCTGCATTTGCAATGCGCTCGATTCCTACCAATGATTGGTGCACATCTGCGAAAAGCAGTGCGGCCTCTGCAGTGGGAACTAGACGGCCTTTCTCACGCAAAAATAAAACGAGGCCGATACGGTCTTCTAGATCAGCAAGCAGACGGGTAACGACGGGTTGCGTTACTTCAAGCATCTCCGCTGCCGCTGTCACCGACTTCCGCACCATGATTGCGCGAAACGCCTCAAGGTGCCGTAACGTGATTTTTCTGTCCATAGCAAAATGACATAGGAAGATTGCATTATGCAATTGTACAACGCATTTTGATTGTATTAACCTTATTTGCACAGACACCGCACTGTGTGTCGCACTCATACTAAAAAGACATTTGAGATTTCCCTATCGCCAAGTTCCAGGTATTGCAACCTGCTGCGGTCGTCGCGTCTACGGGAATTCACCTACAAAGAAATATCGCAGCTAATGAACCTTATAAAGTTTTCCGCCCTCGTGATCGCTGGATTTGCGCTCGCCGTCAGCGATTACCCGAATGCGTCCGCTGCAGCTCCCGATAGTCGTCCGCTGATTGTCGTTAGTGCGAGTGCGGCAGACGTCTCTACGCTCGATCCAGCGCGGGCGACGAATTTTGGTGACCTCGGTGTTGTGTCTGAAATCTTCAACGGGCTTATGCGCTTCGCGCCGGGT
>NZ_FCOL02000295.1 GCF_001544515.1 Caballeronia terrestris | reverse complement strand
GCCATGGCCCGAATGCTCACATCCTGCAGTCGTAGGCTTGCGATGGCGAGGCGTTCTTCAGGTTGAAGCTGCTGGTAGGAAGTAGTTTTGTCGGGCATTGCAACACCTTATCCGAGATAAGTGTTGCACCTCGCTTTTGAGGCCGCCATGTTTAAAGTTGCCATCAGCGGGCGGTCAGCATGCCGACAAGGATGCCGCCTAAAGCAGCAATCGCAATCGCTTTCCATGGGCTTTCGTGGACAAAGTCGTCCGTGGAATCGGACATCAGGCGATATTTTGCCCGGATCATATCCCGGGTTTCGGAGAGCGTTTCCTTCCCCGCGGTGGCTGTAGTTTTCCGAGCTGGCGTAAAGGCGCTGCCCTTGCCTTCGGATCCCATGACAGGCGGCTGCGCTAGCACCGCAGGACCGCGGCCATTTCCCGCGCCAGATGGCGCAACGTTTGCCGCGTCGATCGCCTTCGCTACCTCAGTACGCTCAAGCATCGGTCGCTCTTGCGGCCCTGCGTCTACGGACCTTTCGCTACTCATAAAACCTCCTCTAACGTACGGGCAGACGTGCCCAACTCCAGGAACCGCGGAACGCGGCGATGGATCAATGAAATAGCAAATATAGGACAATGAGAACAATCACGGGCACGCCCAGCAACCAGCCAAGAAAATAAGGCATCTTAGTTTCCTCCATTGGTTTTGCAGTTGTGCCATCATGTCCATTACGGCTCTGGTTGATAAGTCGAGTTTGTCCGAAAAGGATGTAGGTGGCGTCCTAAGCATTCAAGGCGCGATGCTACATCGTTCGTGCCGCTGGAGGCACCCTCGCATTGAGAAGGCGATCAGATTACTCGGCTTGCAACCGACTTCAGCGTACCGCGCACTGCTTTGTCAACTCATGCAACAGCGCGAACAGACCCACGCACCCGGCGACAACTACCCGAGGGCAACGGTTGGGCCGCCAAGCTCAGTTGAAATGGTCACGCGGAAATTGCTGTGTATTCGCGTATGCGTGCTTGGTCACGTCTGGCTGCGCGTTGGCCCGCTTGCATTAATGGACATCACTCGCCGCGCTTTAGCGCGGTTGAAGGCGCGCTTGCTATCAGCAGACCTTCTTATCCTCGATAACGCGAATCCTTGGGCAATGCAACCGATACTAGTTGCCGGCCGACCGTCCAGCTTCGCTTGCATGGACGATTGCGCGCATGCGTCGGACGTTCCTTGAGATCACGCGGCGATGCACGAAGGCCCATGGCAGACCAGCCAGCATTGCGCTCGCGTCGCGCATCAGCGTACCCTCTGCGCGCATGGCGGCTAGCGCACGACGCGTCACCGCGCAAGCTTCGGCGGCCGGAAGCCGAAGCCATGCCGTCCATGCTGCATTGCGCGCGAGCAGACGCCGGCGCAATGCACTGTCACGTAGCGGGGAGGGATGGTGGTGAAGGACGACGTCGTCGGCGTACACGATCATGAGCCCACGGGCAAGTACGTCTAGCGAGACAAGTTCCTCCTCACCACCAATAAAAAGCCGCGGCTCAAAGCCGCCGACTTGCTCGAAAACCGCGGCCCGAAACACGCTCGCTCCGGCCAAAAAACCGATTACCGCCGGCCCAGGAAGGCCCTCCGCGCCGAGCGGGCTGGTTTTCATGGCCTCGCAGGTTTCGTCGAGCAGCTCTGATTCGCCGACCACAATGCGCGCGGCCAGCACGGCAACGCTCGGAAAGGCGTCGAGTATGTCGACAGCGCGTGTTAAAGCACCGGCTTGCCACCACATGTCGTCGTCACAGAATGCCACGTATTCGGTAGTCACTGCCGCCACCCCCAGATTGCGGCCGGCTGCGCCAAGATTGCATTGCGCCCGTACTACACGCAGTGACGGATAGCATTGCGCAACTCTTTCCGACGTGCCGTCGGACGAGTCGTTGTCGACAACAACGATCGGAGGTCTGTCAGGGAGCGCGAGGAGCATCGCGAGCGTGGATAAGAGCTGATCGACACGGTTGTGCGTCAGCACCACTACCGAGATGCGCCTCGGCCGTTCAAGCAAAGAGTTCATGTCGCTGCGCATGCTTCAACGTTGTTCTAAGGCTGTGCTGAAGAAGCGGGGGTTTTCACGGGATCGTCGTTGCTGATTCCACGATGCGAGAATGGCGACGCGCTCGC
>NZ_FCOL02000294.1 GCF_001544515.1 Caballeronia terrestris | reverse complement strand
CCTTCTTTACCCTGCCCAACCTGTTCGACCTGCTCAACCAGAGCTCCGTCAACATCATCTTCGCGGTGGGACTGTTGGTCGTATTGATTGCGGGAGGGATTGACATCTCTTTTGCGGTGGGCGCGTCGGTGGTCCAGTATCTGACTGCACTGACGGTAATGCGACTGGGCGGTGGGAACTGGGCGCTGGGGTTTCTCGCGGCAGCGTTTTTTGGTTTCGTCCTTGGTTCCATCAACGCCACCATCATCTATCGCTTCAAGATTGTCTCCATCGTGGTGACGATTGCGACCTTCAACGTGTTCTTCGGCGGGTTGATGTTCGTCACTGGTGGCGTGTCCATCTACGACTTGCCGGACTGGTGGATCAACAGGGTGTCGATAATCCACTTCAACACGGCAAGCGGCAATGCCAATCTGGCGTTGCCAGTTGCGGTGATGGTCGCGATGGTTGTTGCCACTTGGTTCCTGCTTCGTCGCACCACCACCGGCCGCCAACTGTACGCGATGGGTGACAACCCGGAGGCCGCACGACGCGTGGGCGTGAACCTCGGAGCGATGCATTACATAGCCTTCGGCTGGCTTGGCATGATGGCGGGGATTGCAGGACTGATGCAGGCTCACTACGTGCAAGAGGTCGTGCCGAATGCGCTGTACGGACGTGAGCTCGACGTACTGGCTGCAGTCGTGCTGGGCGGCGCTCGCCTGGGCGGCGGACGCGGGACCATCCTCGGCTCCATCCTCGGCATCTTGCTGACCGCGATTACCGCCAACGGATTGAACCTGCTCGGTATCTCGCCGTACGCGTTCAAGATGATCATCGGCGCCATCATCCTCATCGCCATTACCTTGTCGAGCGGCGGCTTCGCCAAGCTCGTGGGAACGCGATTCACGTCACAAAGCGCGAAGGCCTCGTCATGAATACCTCATCTCATCGCTCGTCTACGCCGCTCGTACCGGCCGACGTTGTTGGGCTGCTCGGATTTCTCGCGGTTGTCATCGTCGCCCTGAGTATCGCCTCCGACCGCTTCTTCTCGTCGAGCACCTTTGTGTCAGTGGCGTTCCAGCTTCCGGAACTCGGCTTCTTTACGCTTGCCATGCTGATGCCGTTGATTTCGGGTGGCTTCAACCTCGCCGTGACTTTTACGGCGAATATCTCGGGTCTGGCGATGGCGTACGTGATTCAAACGCATGGCGGCGCAGACGCGGGGGCGGCCGTCATCATTCTCGGCATCGTCGCTGCATTGGCGACCGGCGCCGCTGCTGGCTGGGTAATGGGTGCCGTCATCGCTCGTACTGGGGCAAGCCCGATTCTCGTGTCGCTTTCGATGATGATTTTCCTTCGCGGTCTGGGCGAATTCCTGACGCACGGCGGAGACATCTCAGGGTTCCCGCCGTTCGTTCGGCAGATGGGCAACGGCTTCTTCTTTGGCATCCCCATTCCGCTCCTGATTTTCCTCGCGTGCGCGCTGCTCTGGCATATCGTGATGACGCGCTCGCGGCTGGGTTTTGCGACGCGCATGGTCGGGTCGAATCTGGAAGCTACGCGGTACTCGGGTATCGCCACCACGCGCGCCGTCACGCGCATCTACATGTTGTCGGGGCTCATGTGCGGTATCGCGGGCGTCGTCATGGCCGCCCGATTCAACTCGGTTCGTGTCGGGCACGGCGAGGCATTCCTGCTCATCTCCGTGCTGGCATGTTTCCTCGGTCGTGTCGACCCCTTCGGTGGCTTCGGTCGTGTGGTTCCGGTCGTGATTGCACTCATCATTCTTCAGGTCATCGCATCCGGTCTCAATTTGCTCGGCGCTAACCAGCATTTGGCGACCGCGCTGTGGGGAGTCTTCCTGCTTGCCGTGATGCTTCTTCGCTGGGCGTGGGCGAACGGTCTTTCCAAAACTTTGGTCCGCAGGCGCGTGACCGCTTCTCAAGGAGTTGCACGATGAACAAGCTTGGCGTACACGCACTGGTATGGGCGGGTGACCTCACGCCGGAGTCGACCCGCAAGGTTTTGAGCTCGACGAAGGCCGCTGGATTCGACGTCGCTGAACTGTCCCTGCACGGCCCGAAGGTGATGGACCTGGCTCTCACGCGCGATCTGGTGCAAGAGCATGAGTTGGAGGTCGGCTGCTCGCGAGGTCTGACCTTCGACGCCGAC
>NZ_FCOL02000293.1 GCF_001544515.1 Caballeronia terrestris | reverse complement strand
GTCCGCGTGGTGAGGCTGCTGACTCAAACGCAGGGCGCGCGCGAGAGCAAGGACTATGACGAGGCGGGCCGGATCGACATGGCGCTGCTGTGCCGCACGCTGCCCTTCAACGACTACGACTTCTACATGTGCGGCCCGTCCGGCTTCATGCAGTCTCTTTATGACGGCTTGCGTGCATTAAATATTGCCGATACGCGTATTCATGCGGAATCGTTCGGGCCAGCGTCGCTGAAACGGCACGGCGATGTCATCGGGGATGCGGCTCCTTCCCGCGTGGCTGCGACAACGGCGACTCCGGTCATCTTTGTGAAGTCCGGGAAGGAAGCGCGCTGGAGTCCGGAAAGTGGATCGCTGCTGGATTTGGCCGAGACGCGCGGGTTATCGCCGGACTTCGGATGTCGCGGAGGAAGTTGCGGGACATGCCGCACGCGCATCGTGGAGGGTGCAGTCGCCTACTTGAACACGCCGGACTTCAAGGTAACCGACGACGAGGCGCTCCTATGCTGCTCGGTGCCGGCAAACGAAGAATCCGGCGGCAGCGCACGGCTGCTGCTGGATCTGTGACAGGCGTTTTGATGGGGCTTGCAGGCCATCGATATGTTTTCGCTTCACCGCTTCTTTCGGAGCGCCTGGTGGATGCCGAAGCGCTTCGCACCCCGTTCGTCATCCTCTTGCGAAAGCCAGCAGATCGGTGTTCACTCGGTCGGCAAGCGTGGTGCACATGCCGTGTGGCGCCCCTTCATACACTTTCAACGTAGCGTTTCTGATGATCTTCGACGAGAGCAACGCCGAGTCCGCGATCGGAACGATTTGATCGTCGTCGCCATGCAGGATGAGCGTGGGGACGTCGAACTTTTTCAGGTCGTCGGTGAAATCGGTTTCGGAAAACTGCTTCACGCAGTCGTACTGGCCCTTGATGCCGCCGAGCATGCCTTGCCGCCAGAATGCATCGACCACGCCTTGCTGTGGGGTCGTGCCCTGCCGGTTATATCCATAGAACGGTATCGCGAGATCCCGATAGAACTGGGCGCGGTCCAATACGCCCAGCCGGATCTTGTCGAAGGATTCGATCGGCATGCCTCCGGGATTCGCGGGCGTCTTGAGCATGGTTGGCGGAATCGCGCCGATCAGTACGGCTCGGGACACTCGCGAAGTACCGTGCCTGCCGATGTAACGTGCGACCTCTCCGCCGCCTGTGGAGTGACCGACGAGGATCGCGCCTTTTAGGTCGAGCATGGCAAGGAGACCGGCGAGGTCGTCGGCGTACGTGTTCATGTCATTGCCGTTCCAGGGCTGCCCCGACCGACCGTGGCCCCGACGATCATGGGCAATGACACGGAATCCTTGAGAGCCCAGAAAAAGCATCTGCGGATCCCACGCGTCCGCATCGAGAGGCCATCCGTGTGAGAACACGATAGGGCGCCCCGAGCCCCAATCCTTGAAGTAGAGTTGCGTGCCGTCCGCCGCCGTGTACGAACGGGCGGCGCCGCCTCGGTGCGGCTTCGCTTGAAGTCCCTTCGCACCCACAGCGGCCTCGCCAAAGGCCAGCGGAGCTATCGGACAGATGGCCAGTGCGGCGGCTGACGCCAGCATGCGGCGGCGTCGCGGCGAATGCGCCGGCACATGATTGCTCGGGTTCATGGACGCTCCTTCGTTGCGATGGGTTGATCCTTGAGCGACAGGCGGGCTGTTTCCTGATCCGTAAGCTACGGCGACATGGCCTGTACGACCTCGTCGGTCGACACCACCGCATGTGCTAAAAATTGAAAGTTCACCATCGCCGCCTTATACCCGTCACCCCACACAGGATGTCGTGGTCCAGCGGTTGCGTCCTTGACCACCGATACTTCGAACCCTTGCTCGAGAAGCTCGCGCAGATGCGATTCGACACACATGTTCGCGAGCATTCCGCCAAGGACGATCTTGCTGATTTGCCGCTTGCGCAACTGCAACGTCAGATCGTTGGTTTGCGGGCCGAATACCTTGTGCGGGCTGACGACGATGGTCTTGCCATCATCGATATAGGGCTTGAACCGTGTGACCCAGTCAGCGCCTGAATTTTCAAATTCTGCAAGGCTAAGTACACCGCTACGGGCGAAGGTGCCCGTCTCGAACTCGTTTGCTTCGAGCGGGCCGTTCATCTTCCAGCCCTTGTCGGTCGGAAAGAAGT
>NZ_FCOL02000292.1 GCF_001544515.1 Caballeronia terrestris | reverse complement strand
CAAAAGTACGGCACGTCGTTGATACCCTCGTGGAGCTTGGTGAGCAAGGCCGATTAGCCTGAGCGCGGCACCTATTTGATTCTCGCGGCTCATTTGCCGCACTGCTGCAGAGGGCGGTCTGCGTGACAACCCGCCGATGCGGGATGACCGGTTCACTCCGATATGAGCCATCGTAACCCTAAGAACCCGGTCGGCAGCAATGGGTCGGTCTGCCGCCGCCGGCGTGGCGCACCACACGGGCTGACCGCGATAGAAATCGGGACGGCTGAGTGCAATGGCCCGGGCCCGCGGATGCGGCTAGACTGATAAATAACCTTATCTATCCATCGCTGTTTTTGACCCAAACTGGCGAGCATGAAAACGCGTGAGACCCATCCCATCGCCTTCCCGGACGATGCCGAAGTGGCCGCGCTGCGTGCCTGGTACACCGGGCTCGACGCTCGTGCCGCCGTCGCGCGCCTATTTGGAGGACCGCAAGGCACCGAAAGCATCCGCGCGTGGCGCGCTAGGCCGCATCCGGCGCGCCCTAATCTCATACGCGGCAAGCCGCCACCGGGCCGATCTTGCGGAAGTATTCGGTGAGCGGTCCGCCGCGTCGGCCGATGCCGTCGGGCCTGCTCCAAGATGGGCCAAGTCTCGACGGAAACTGGCATGCAACATATGCCCAGACGTAGGACATTGCACGGAAGAATGCGCGCGACACAACAGGCTTTCTGCGGCGGTGTTGCCCCAAGAATGCCCGTACGGCCGCGAGCACGTCCTTACGGCGATTTTCTGACCTGGTCGCGACATCACCAATGTTAAAATTCGACATAAAGGAATAGAACGTCGGAACCGGCGTTCGTTTCTCTTGGACGAGGACGAACGCAAGCAGCAAATGAGCGAGGACGTGAATCAGGAAAGCATGTGGCTGATGACATTACAGGCGGCGATGGCCAAGCACCGTCTCATAAGCATGCTCGCGCGGTAGATGTCTTACCGCCCCTTCCGCTGACAACGCGAACCGGCGACATCACCCAGGTGCTGCCGCTCGTCATGCCTTCACCCGCCGTCCATAGTTCTGCCTTGCGCCGACGATACGCACAATCTCGATGACGGCCTTTCGCTTCAGGATTCGATACACCAGCACGTAATTGGGCGCCAACACTATTTCGCGCGTGCCGCGCACGCGACCGATGCGGTAGAGCTCAGGATGATCGGGCAGGGCGTCCGTCCTCTTTTCTATTTCGTCGTCCAGCTCGAGCGCGGCGGTGGGGTTGTCCTCGGCGATGTAGTCAAAGATGTTGTTGCGGTCCTCGCTCGCTCTCACGCGCCATTCAACGATCAAGATTTAGCCCCGCGGGCTGAGATCCGCTTGCGCAAGGCGGCCTTCTTGTCGGCCATCTCTTTTTGCACCTGTGCATGCTGGACGTTCGGTCGGGGATCGTCCAACGATTCCTGCACCTGTTCACGGAACCACTTTTCATAGGCGGCCGCGTTCGAGTGAGTCTGCTTCATGGCCTCCGCACGATCCGGTCGGCTCTGTCGATCGACCTCCGCTTCGTCGGGTCGCCATGCCTCTAGCGAAAAGCGCCCATTCTGCACGCCGAGGTCACGGATCACTTCGAGCGCCTTAATGGGGTTGCGGAAGGCGCGCGGCCGCCGATTGTTGGAAGTGACCAGCACGGCGGTGCCGGCGGTGCGGGTTTCCAGCTCGATAAAAAACTGGGCGCCGTCGGCCCGCAAGACAGCATTAAGCACCCCTCCAGCCTCGGCGGCGGCGGTGGCCTGTGACACGTCGAGAGTTTTCATCATGCGCTCATTTGATGAGGTTTCCACGACTAATAGTAACATGTGGATCGCATGACTGTCGTAAGTGTCGATACTTGTCATAACGCCGTCGTGTCGCTCACGACAGACAGACAGACAACAGCAGACATTTGAATCTGGCTTTGACACGACACTGAGGCTAGCAACCGGATCGCGGCGCATAACCTGCAAGGCGGCACCAGGCGGCGACGACAGGCGATCGGGAGAGTTATGGCGGAGATCGCAGCGACTTCGCCACCGCCGCGATCGTCTTGGGCCGAATGCGCTTGATGAACTGCCGACGCGTGATGGGATGGTCGTAAAGCGATTTAGCGACGTTTATTTGTTATCCTAATTGTAACCCTCAAACTCGCCGATGATTAGCGTCATTGTGTCTTCAAAGG
>NZ_FCOL02000291.1 GCF_001544515.1 Caballeronia terrestris | reverse complement strand
TCGCCGGGCGGGGCGTACGGCGCGCTCGCTCTGCCGGGACTCGCATTTCTCGGCGTCTGCTTCGTCGCCCCGATCGGTTACCTGCTCGTCCTATCATTGCATGCGGGCGGTGCGATGGGCCGAGTCGACGACGGTTGGAGCTTCGTCAACTACGTGCGCTTCGTCTCCGACACGTACTACCTGCAGATCCTGCTCGATACGCTGGGCTTCGGCGCGCTGACGGCGGCCATCTGCGCGATATTCGGATTTCCATTCAGCTACTACCTCGCTCGCACGCGCTCACGCTGGCGTACGCCGCTCCTGTTCGTGACGGTGCTGCCGCTCCTCATCAGCGCCGTGATCCGCAATTTCGGCTGGATCCCGGTGCTGACGGAACATGGCCTGCTCAATGTGCTGCTGCTCGATGCAGGACTCGTGAAAGAACCCGTGCAGTGGATCTTCAACTACGGGGGCGCGCTGATCGGCATGGTCCACGTCGAGTTTCCCTTCATGGCGGGGCGCGCGCTCCTGATCCAGACGTCACGCCTGCTGGGCGGCGACGAGGGGAATCTCGACAAGGCCGTCGCCGAGATCTCGAAGGTGAATGCGCGCACGTTCTGGCAGACCTCGCAGCAGGCGGAACAACTCACCAAGTCGGGCGACATCTGGCTTACCGTGATCGCCGATGGCCGCGCCTGGGCGCTTCAGGATGCCTACAAACCCGCGCGCGCGGCGCGTCCGAAGGAAGGCTCGATCGCGTTTCCCTCGACGGCGGACATCGTCAAGGGCACGCCGCATCCGGAACTCGCCGTGCAATTCGTCAATGAGATCTACGGTGCGCTCTACCAACTCGGCAACGCGACCGATTTCTATTATGGCCCGATCAACCGGTTGCTCGCGCCCGTCATCAGTGCCGATCCCCGGCTCGCCGCGAAGCTCATCTACACGCCGGAGCAGACGAAGAGCCTCTATCACCCGAACTGGGACAAATTCTGGGCGGCGCACGAACGCGCACGGGACTTGTGGAACCGAACCATCGTGTCGGGCAAGTAACGCGGCGGAGAAACCATCATGAGTCGAATCGATACTGCGATCTTTCCCGACGCCGCTTCACAATTGCGGCGCGAGCTCGCGGACGCCGCGCCGATTCGCAGGGAGCGCGCCGCGCAAGTGGACGCGGCCGGAAAGTATCCGCACGAGAACATCGGCACGCTGCGCGACGCGGGCCTGCTCAAGCGATAGTCGTGCCGAAGGACTCTCCGGTCAGGGAATTGCGGGATCTGAAGGGCAAAAAGATCGCTTTCGCGAAGGGCTCGCAAGGTCATCTGTTCGTGCTCAAGGCGATGCAGGATGCGCACATGGATCCGGAGTCGACGCAGTTCGCTTATCTTTCATACGGCGATGCGCGTTCGGCCTTCGAGCGGGGCTTCATCGACGCCTGAGCGGTGCCCGACCCCCGCTATGCGGATACCGAACTCACCACCGGCGCGCGCACCATCCGGACGATCGGTAATCTCTCTGTGCCGCAATACATATTTCGACGCGCGGTTTTGCGCAGAAGACCAACAGCCGGCCAAGAAGATAGAGATAAGCCTGGCTGGGCGTCGAAACATGAATAAGGTAAGCGGGAAACTGTAGAGGTGAATATTGCCTATCGAGATAGCAAGATCCATAGATCGCAGGTGCTTCATGCCGAGGCAAACCGCTATCGATGCCTGCGCGCGCCCAGACTGCGACGCATTTTGAGGTCGCTACCGTGAAGCATCAGTATCTTCCCCATCCATGGCTCCATTGCGCGTTTAATCCAGCGGCACGGTTAGCCGATCGATCACGGTCCGCGTCTCGGGCCGCACGCCGCGCCACCAGTCGAAGGCTTCCGCTGCCTGTTCCACCAGCATGCCCACGCCGTCCGCGATGATGCGCACGCCTGCATTGCGCGCCAGCCGCAGGAAGGGCGTCAATCGCTTACCGTAAGCGAGTTCATAGGCCGCTCCTTCCGGGCTGAACACGCTCGGCGGAACCGGTGGCAGCCCGCCGGTTAGACTGGCCGAGGTCGCGTTGACCACCAGATCGAAGCGTCCCATCGCTTCGAGATCCCCGTATGCGCAGGCGAGTAGGGCGCCACGTCCGCCGACCTTGACTGCAAGCGCCTTCGCTTTCTCGACGTCGCGATTGACGATGACCATTTCCACCGGCCCCGCCGCCAGGAATGGCAGCAA
>NZ_FCOL02000290.1 GCF_001544515.1 Caballeronia terrestris | reverse complement strand
GCAAACGGTCGTATGTCGCGTTCGGCAATGTTGTTGTCAACCGGGGCTCGCCCGTCGGCAACGTAACGGCTGAGATACTCCCACTGGTTAAGCGTGTAGCTGATGGCATTGCCCAGTGAGCTTTCGGGCGGCACTTGCGGTGCCTGCTCGTCCAGCCAGGCTTTAAATGCTTCAAGCAGCGGAACGCTGTGCTGTTGTCGTAATCGTAATGTATACGCGGCGCGCGTTTCGCCGCTCGGCGGCTTCTCTCTTGCGAGTGCTTCGACGCGATAGAGTCGCTGGAAGAATTCGAGAGCCTGCTGTGCACGTTTGCCCGGTTTTTTCTGCGTCTTCAGGACCTCCACGAATCCGCGTCTCGCATGAGCAAGGCAGCCGAAGTGAGTCACGCCCTTGATCGCTCGCCACGCGCTGTAGCCGTCGGACATCACCATGCCTTTGTAGTCCGCGAGAAACGTCTGGGGATATTGCTTGCCACGTCCGGGTTGATAGTCGAACAACACCACCGGCTCTGCGCTATCCTGCCCGCTTCGATACAGCCACATATAAGACTGGCTTTGTGCGGTTTTGCCCGGCTCCTTCAGCACCTGAACGGTTGTTTCGTCGCCATGGATCAGTGGCTGCGACAGCAAGGTCTTGCGTAACGACTGGTAGAGGCGCTCCAGATGCAATTGCGTTGGCTTGATGACCCAGTGTCCTAATGTACCTCGGCCCACCGGAATGTTCGCGCGCCCGAGCGCGTCTTCCATTCGGTATAGCGGCGTGCCGTCGACATACTTGCCCGTCATTACTGTGGCGATCATCGCGGGGCTGGCCTGACTGCCCGGTAATGGTTGCGCCGGCATCGGCGCGACCAGGATCGGCGTACGCTCGGCGAAACGCTCGCAACGACGGCATGCATATTTGAAGCGAACATGCTGCAAGACTGAGGCCTTCACCTCGATATGCAGTTGCTCGCTGATTTCCTCGCCCATACGATGCATCGCGTTGCTGCAACAGGGACAGATCTTCTGTTCTTCGGGCAGGTCGTACTCGATGCGCTGGCGGGGAAGATCCGCCGGCAGAGGCTTGCGACCTCGCTTGCGGCGAGCAGGCTCCGGCGCTTCCGGCAAACCCGTGTCAGGCAAGTCGAGTTCGCCCGTGTCATCCTCAGGATCCTCGGCTGCGGCCTGCTCGGCTTCGTTGAAGATACGATCCTGAAGCTTCTCGCTGCTCGGTGCGAAGCGCTTGTGTTGCGCAAGCCGGAATTGTTCCTCGAGATGGCGAACTCGCTCACCCAACTGGCGGTTGCGGGCCTCGAGCTCACGAATGTAAGCCTGCGCGGCTGGAGGCAATCGGGAGAATTCGCGTTCGTCCATGCTACCCACAGTAGCGAATCAGAACGCACAATGGGTTTACGGAAATTTGTAACGGCTGTCGACGACGTCGCCCAGCAATGCTCGCAGCATCAGCTTGTATGATGGTACTGTCGCGCGGGATGACGGCGCATCGCATCGACGTCAATACCATCAAGCAACCAGTGCAGCTGTTCGGTCGTCAGCTCGATCACTGCCTGCTTGCGGCGCGGCCACACGAAGTGGTCCTTCTCGAGACGTTTTAACATTAGCCAGAAGCCTGAGCGCTCATACAGCAACAGCTTGACGCGGTTGCGTTTGCGGTTATGAAACGCGAATACGGCGCGGGCGAAGGGATCGAGCTGCATCGACTGTTCAACCAACGCCGTGAGGCTATTGATGCCAGCCCTGAAGTCGACAGGCTCGCGGTGCAGGTAGACGCGGAGGTCGGAGTCAAGGCGGAACATCAATGCGCTCCCAGTGCGGCGATCAATGCCGTGACAAGTGTCGCATCGTGTCGTGAGCACTCAAGTTCGACTTTTACCCCGTTTGGCAGTTGCGCCGACAGGCGCGCCATGGGTCGAGACACAGTCGCCGATTGCCTGTGACTAGAAGACACTGGCAGCGCTGACGACTGGGGATTGGAATCCGGATAGCTGTGTTCCACAGAAACCACAGGGATGAACGCCGTCGTTGCCGGGTTGACCGTGTCTTCGGCTGCACGAGCAGACTTTGCCCTCTCATGCAGGCGAATCCACTTGTGCAGCTGGTTTGCGTTTACTTGGGCCTTGAGTGCGAGGCCGGCGATTGACGCACCCGGCAGCAAGCACGCCTCGATCAGTTGGCGCTTACCCTCGGGGTCGTACCTC
>NZ_FCOL02000289.1 GCF_001544515.1 Caballeronia terrestris | reverse complement strand
ACCGCCACGGATCTATCGGACCCCGCTGACAACGTGCGAATCGGCTCCTTGATCCTACGCGACTATCTCGATGCGACCGGAGGCGATTTGAGTTCCGCTTTGAGACGTTACAGCGGCGGCGGCAAGGGATACGCGAAGCGGGTCGCGCAGAGGATGCGCGAGTTCGCGCGAAGCCTCAACACACCAGTCGATGATCTCGTCAAACTCGCGCTCGTCGAGCCGCGTTGACAACATTTTTATGCTGCCCTTCCAAATCTCTTCGGAGACTTGATAGCCGATCTGCTGAAATAGAAGCATACGCAGGTCGATGTCGAACGGAAGGTCACATGTTACGGTTGCTCATACCGGTAGTTCATCATGACGGCGCCCTTGAGGCCGCCCGCCACGCGGCGTTTTTATTCGCCGAGCGCTGCGTCTCCGAGGTCGAGCTGGTAGAAGTGCTCGAGCCGCTGGATCAAGGACGAACCGCCGCATTTCATTCTCACGCCGCACGCCTGCAGCATAGACTTGTGACGCTCGATGCGTTGACCCAGACATGCGCGATCCTCGACGACGCGGGCGTTCCCTACCACTGGATACGTCTATTTGGCCCGGTGGCCGAGACGATCGCCGCGCGCGCTGCGGAGAAGCAATCCGACGTCGTGCTGGTCGATGCAAGTCACCTGGGATTTTTAAGCCGATGGTGGATCCTGGCCAGGCTGTGGCGGCTCACCCGCGCGCCGGTGACGATGCTCCATTAGCCGGCACATCTGTGTTCGCACCGATGCCTTATCGACTGAAATGTGCGCTTCAAAATGCCTTCCGAAATGATCCCTCTCAGTAACAAACCCGAACCTGACCCGCACCCTGTTCTGAATCGATGCGATACGCGAAAGAGCCGCCTCTCGATTACGTATGTGGCGCGCGGTCAATGTCACGTGATGCTCAGACGTTTCGATCCCGCACGCGATTCTTTTGACGAATTGACCGGAATGCTGCATCGAGCGTTTGCGCCGCTTGGCGAGATGGGCCTCAATTGCACGTGTGTGGACCAGTCCGTCGCGCTCACCCGCGAGCGGGTGGCTCGAGGCACTTGCTATATCGCGGTATGCAAAGGCCGGATAGTCGGAACGATGACCTTGTATGTACGCGACCCGTACTCCTGCTGCGAGCTTTACGGCAGGGGTGACGTCGCCAGCATTCGCCAGTTTGGTGTCGATCCCGCACATCAGGGGAGGGGAATCGGGAAGCTGATGCTCGCTTTCGCGGAGCACTGGGTGGCTGCCCGCGGGTATGCAGAACTGGCACTGGATACGCCGCAGCCCGCGGCTCATCTGATGGCGTTCTATCGCGGCCAGGGGTTTCGCATCACCGAGTTCGTCAGATTCCCGGGCAAGCGCTACAACAGCGCGATACTGAGCAAACCAGCGATCGCCTATCGTGCGCGCGCTACGTGGTCGCATCGCATTGAACTGAGCCATGCTGGCAGTGCTCGTGCGGCGTGAGGCGATTTCGAAGCGCATCGATGGCCGTCATTCAAAAAGAACGCAGGCATATTGAAACAAAATTCGGCCATGCGGCTCAGGGATTGGCAAAGGTCATTTTCGTCGTCATTTTGGCGAATCAAATCCTGACTTCGGCGTTCGTGTACGTCGTGCAGCAGATCGATCCGGGCGTACTACCTTCCGTCACCTCGTTGTTCAGCTTCGCTACGTGCGGTTTTGTGAGCTTTTGGCTTCAGGCGGATGCACGGCGCGCGTACCTCTTCGCTCGCGAAAGGGGCTGCGTCACTCCCGCCGATAAGACGGGCCGAGCACTCGCAATCTCTGTTGATTGTCCAAAGCGATGGCTCGTCGTACTGCATATCGAGCTGAATCCGAGGTTGGTAGCCATCTAACGCTGGGTCACGAGACTTGGGAAGACCGCCCGCCTCGATGGACATTGGAAACGTGTCGGTGTTGTACAAGAGATGGAGGTGGCCGCCGCGCAAAGGGACTTGCGTGACGCGAGAGCCACGCGTGGCGGGGCGCCAGCATTCGCCACAGAGCACGTGGCTGGCCTCGTTCTGACCGCCCCGAGCATCCGTGTCCAGCAGTCCTCCGCATGAACGGACGCATGCGCGCATCAGGCGATCGCGCCAACCTCTGCGACGCGTGACGCGAGCGCCGCCCTGAGTTGCTCCATCAACGCGCTCGAAGCCGCGCAAATTGGCATACACGTC
>NZ_FCOL02000288.1 GCF_001544515.1 Caballeronia terrestris | reverse complement strand
GGTGGCGTGTCACACGCGGCGCTCGTCACCGGCCTGAAGCATTACCTCGGGCCATTCGAGGCGTATGCAACAGGTGCTGTGCCGGTCACGCCGTTTCGTGAAGAGCAAGGGCGCCAGCCAGTCGACAATTTTTACTATGAACAAGAAGACCGGCTCTTCGACGCCGCGCAGCGTTACGGCTTCGGCTGGAGCGTGCATCGCCCGCATACGATCATCGGATACGCTGTCGGGAACGCGATGAATATGGGAGTGACGCTAGCCATCTACGCGTCGCTTTGCAAACAGGCTGGCGAACCTTTCGTGTTTCCTGGTTCTCCAACGCAATGGAACAGTCTGACCGACATGACCGACGCCCGGCTTCTGGCGCGCCATCTCGAATGGGCCGCGACCTCCGCAAACGCGCGCAATGAGGACTTCAACGTGGTCAACGGCGACGTGTTCCGCTGGAACTGGATGTGGTCGCGAATCGCGGAATACTTCGGCATCGAGGCTGCGCCATTCGACGGCAAGATGCGTCCGCTTGAACAGCGGATGCAGGATACGGGGGAGCAATGGTCCAAGATCGCCGCACAGTTCGATCTGGTCGAAACGGATATCCGCAGGCTGGCGTCATGGTGGCACACGGACGCCGACCTCGGCCGTCCGATGGAGGTGCTCACCGATATGACGAAGAGCCGCAGGGCGGGATTCCTGGACTATCAGAGCACGCCCGACGCCTTCTTTGGGTTGTTTGACAGGCTTAAGGCTGAGCGCGTCATTCCGCAATGACACGACTAAGCGCGATGCCCTTCAAATCCAGTGCTAACGGACTCAATTGAAAAGCAGAGACGTGGCGCTCGAGGCCGCCTGTTCGAAGGCGGCCTCGAACAGACGGGTTCAAGGCTTTTCATGAGTTTCTCGTCCGGACGCTTAGCGGTCCAACTACCCCATCAATCAGCGAAGCGAAGTGTGCTGACCAAGCGCGAGAAAGGCTTCTTAAGGACCGTAGCACGAGGAGGACAAGCCATCTGCGCAAGTCCGACCCACGCGAGAATCGGCGTGACGGCGATCGCATGGCGCGTGCGCGGATCAAGAGGATCGAGCGGCTTGCCGACGAGCAGGTTTCGTATGTTTTGGCGGCCGGGCACGATGTCTCCGAGCGGTTCGAGAACCGAGCTATCGTTGAAGTGGTGTACGCGGCGTAGGCGTAACGTTCACCATCTTTTCGATCGTGCCGATAGCAGTTTTCATACGCATCACGAACTGCGAACAGGCAAGATCGCCAAGACATGGCAATTGGAGGACTGGCTTGAGGTGTTTCAACAGTTACTGTAGGTGAGATGCCACCAACTTCCTCTTTGACGTCAGTGATGTGCGATCGCTGACTATCGAATCATTCTGGACTCGCCGGAGGGCCCTGTTGAAGTTGCTTGCGCGCTATCTTGGGTCAGACCGTCATCGAGAGTCGATGAGACCCACCTCAAGACCTGTGCGCTTGAGCGCTCGTCGTCTGGTCCAGCGAGCACGGGGCCGCGCCATCTCCATTAAACACATAAGGGATTGAAGATGCGATTGATCGAACCAGATGAACACGAACACTTTCTCGCGACCTTGCAGCGGATTGGTCTGGAAAAAGATGATTTCGATCTCCAGAAAACAGATACGACAGACCCCAGAACCGACGAGTGTTTGGGTCTACTGGGCTATGTCACGGTTGCCAGACGATCGACGCGGGTGGTGAGGGAGTACGTGCTTGGCGACGAAAGCGATTGGCTGGAGCATTTCAGGAAGGATCTCGAAGCGGGCATTTTCGATCAATCGAAATGAGATCCCGCATGTCATCGGAGCGGTGAGAAATAACTGGCCGAGAAGGTAAGCAAGCAGCGGTACGTGCACTTCGACCTGAACGACTACACGATCCCGCATACGCACGTGCGGTGCATGCTCACGGTGCGCGCCGATCCGCACCGGGTACGCATTCTCGACGGTGCCGATCTGCTCGCCACTCATGTGCGCAGTTACGATCTCGGTGGCTTCGTGCTCCAGACGCTGCGCGCGAACGACCTGATCTGGCCGTATGTCGTGAACAATTATCTGAAGGGCGGTGCACCGCATGCGTTCGACCTGCTCTACTGGAATGCCGATGGCACCAACCTGCCCGGCCCGATGTACGCCTGGTATCTGCGCAACATGTATCTCGAGAACAACTTGTGCAAGGCGGG
>NZ_FCOL02000287.1 GCF_001544515.1 Caballeronia terrestris | reverse complement strand
CCGGGTACCTGATGTCACCGATATCCCAGATGTGCACATCCCGTCGGCCCGAAATAAAGTCCATCAGCAGAAGGACTTCGTTGAGGTCTCGATGGAGGAACAGTTGCTCTCCAGGGAGCATGGACGACTGAGACGGTAGATCGGTTCTTGCCGGAGCGGGAATCGTGGTCGCCGAATTCAGCGTCCCGGCATTGGCATTGGCATCGGCATCGGCATTGGCATCGGCATTGGCATTGGCATTGGCATTGGCATTGGCATCGGGATCGGGATCGGGATCGGGATCGGCAGGATGATGCGGATCGCGCGGCGTGGCGGGTCCGAACGTAACGAGCGGAGCGCTCATGGCCTTCCCTATGACGCGAGCATGGTTCGACGAGCGGTTCGGTTCTCGAGGGCGCTCCGCATGAGTGAGGGCGTGTTCAGAACAAGCGCCACTGGCATCGAGCCGCCTATCCGAGCAAGGCGTTGCAACACGTCTTATAGCGCGCGTCGCGCCCGGACTTGCCGTCCATCGCTGGATTGATCGCCCGCGTGCACGCGTCGAAATCGCTTCGGTCAGCAGCCTCATTGCAGCCGCGTGATTTCCAATACCAGCCTGCGCTGCGTGCGGCGAGTCGATCGTCGTTCGCAAGTTGCTCCGGGTCATTCACGAGATCGACGCTTAGCGCGCGGCCAGCGTCCCGGTAGTTGTCCTTGAACGTAATCTGCTTCAGTCCGCGTCCCCGATAACGCCAACCGTCTCCGCTCGCGGTATCGCCGTTGCCGTACCGCGCTCCATAGGCGAGGTTTGCAATCTGCTCTTGCCTGGCGAGAGGGACCACTTTCTCGCCTGGATGTCGTCCCAGCTCCGCACGCATACTTGCGGGGATGCGCGAGAAGATCCTCAGTGCCTCCGGCGCATAGTTGAAGCTTTCGCTTAGCAGCCTGAATCCGCCGCTCTCATGTCCCATCTGCGCGATCCACGCAGCAAGGCGCGCGGGCGAGTTGATATGGAACTCGTCGGCTGCTGCTGTGATCGGTGAGAGCCAGCGTTGGGCGAGTGCCGGCGAGAGGCTCGCCGCCCGCTGGAATGTCTCCATGTTCATACGACCTCCCGAGAAAGAGTCGCTTCATAACATGATAGGACGTCTTTCTTTCGTTAGTTATCCATTTGTACGCTGGAGACCACCGTATCAAGAGCGAAAAGCTCGCGATGACCCATGACACCGAGGTTCCTTTTGCGAAAAGCTCGCGATGACCCATGACACCGAGGTTCCTTTTGTCGTGGATCGTCCGGTAGAGATCGCGCGTGCGTTGGAGATCAGGTGAAGCAGAGTCGAGAACATCGCGAGCCCGCTCTGTACGAATCGCATGAGCTCGACCCGCCGACGCACATCTTTCCACCTCAGTCAATACGCAAAGAGTGGCATACCTATAACGTCTGAAAAATCCTAATTTAAATACGCTACTCCGCGCTTCTTCCACCGGGTGGCGACGCTCGAGAACGTCACAAAGCGCGTGCGTCTGCATAGCCACAAGACACGATCTGGACGTGCACGATATGGGATGCTTACGATAATTCGGCGTCGTCGGACGGCGACGCCCGGAGGGATACGTCATGCCAATAAGCGGAAAGGTCTCTGAAGACGTCGAACGCGGCCGGATTGCCATCAAGATCGGGAGCGGAGCCGGAGGGCCAGGTGGATTCTTTGTCGATAACTCCTCGAATGGCGGAACGATGCTCTTCGTCGTTCGCAATCAGCCAATTGTCTTCTCGATTGCAGGATCGGGTCGACGTGGCCGCGAGCGACCCGGCGCACCAACTAAGGCCGTGATCGTTCAGAGCGCGGACAACTTCGGCCCGAATGGCGTCGACAGTCAGGGCTCAGTCCTGATCGACCACTGGCGCGACAGCAACCGCGCGCTGTCCGCGGTCCCGCGAGAAGACATCGGTCTCGATGGCCCTGACATCGACGCTGACGACCGCCAGGTCATCACCCTCAAGATCGTCCCGCTCATCAAGGTCGACGCGGCCGGCTTGCGCTGGACCGACCTCGGTCCCTTCTGTTCGCGCCAGGAATATGAGGAGCTGGCGGCGTTGATGACAGCCTATGCGCCCGGCAAGCACCTTGGCAATGTCCCCAAGGACGGTATCGGAAAGCTGATCAGGCATCTGCGCGAATTGAGGACCACCGAGGGCATCTTCGACGTCGATTCCCAGTTCAGTTC
>NZ_FCOL02000286.1 GCF_001544515.1 Caballeronia terrestris | reverse complement strand
GAGGAATGTCGCGAGCGGAGCGCATCATGGCGGAAACACGGTTCAAGCGTGCCGAGCAGTCGAAACGGGTATCGATCAGCGAGATCGTGAACGTTTTATCGCATCGTCCTTTTGCCACCACGCGCGAGCGCGGATGGGCCGGCGTGACGGTCGATATGTACGACCCGCTGCCCGACGTCTCCGAGCGATATCCTGCTCTCGATCATCATCTGATTTGTTATTGCCCCTACGGCAGCGCGCGGCTTGTGCAGGGGCGCGATGGCGTCGTTCACGAAGGTCTCGTGTCAGCCGGCGTATCGATGCTCATGCCAGCGGGTTATGACTCGCTCTGGGAGGGGAGCGCATCGGCGACGGCCCGGTTGCGTATACCCACGGCGCTCATCGCGGATGCGGCCGAACAACTGGGGCGCTCCGGCACGTCCTTCGAGCTTCGGAATGTTTTCGAAACGCGGGACGTGGTCATCGAGCACATCGCGCAAATCCTCGTCGCGGAGATTGGGCGGGAGCATCATCCAGCGCAAGCGCTGATTGCCGATCAGCTTTCGACAGCGCTCGCTGCTCACCTGCTGCGGACTTACAACGCGTTCGAGCCGATCGTGCCGGGTGACGCGCCTCCCCTCGGAAAAAGGGACATGGCGCGTCTCACGGAGTACATCGAGGAAAGTCTCGACAGACCCATCGGGCTGGCGGAACTCGCGGCTATCGTGAACGTGAGCCGTTTTCACTTCACGCGCCTCTTCAAGCGAAGCACGGGCATGACGGCAAGCAGCTTCGTCGAGCGATGCCGTATCCGTCGCGCACAGACGCTGATTCTCGAGACCGACATGCCGCTCGCGGACGTCGCGTTGATGACGGGTTTTGCGGATCAAAGCCATTTCACCAGACGCTTTCACCGTCATGTCGGCTGCACGCCGGCCGCATTCGCGCGTAACAGCGGCAGGCGACGATCGACGAGAAAAGCGCGGGATTAGCGGCTGTCGAACGCGATCTGCCTGCGTGCGTAACGCTTCGACGGAGTCCGCGGGAACGGGGCAGAGCCAGGCATTTCCGTGCTCTAGGTAGCGGCGATCGTGCCGGAGTCCGTTCTACGCATGCAGCCGCTGACCCATTGTGCAAACGCCGCTCGCAGCGGCGTTTAATTCGGCCAACAGCGCCTCTCCGGTCCACGAGGGCCGCACGTCGCTTCGTTCGGCCTCGTGTACAAGTTCGCAAAGACGTTCGTTCACCGGCGCACGGTGTCCAACGCGTCGAGCGAGCTTTACCACTTCGCCATTGATAAAGTCGACCTCCGTCGCACGTCCCGCCGCGAGATCATCGGACATCGACGAGCGCGCCAGCGGATCGATCGTCAGCATTGCGCGGCCGAGTTGCGCAAACCACGCGTCGGGCAGGCCGAGGAAGCGTGGCATCCACGCGGGCGGGATCGGCGTCAGACGGCTCGGACGGATGCCGGCCCGCTTGAGAAGTCCGAGTGCTTCCGCCTGCGCCATGCCGAGGCAGCGACGATAAGCGCGTTGCGCGAGTTCTTCTTTGAGCGGCCGGTTTGACAGCGCGTTGATTGCGTTGTTGAGGTTGAGCAGCAGCTTGGCCCATTGCACAGTCAGCATGTCGGCGTGCTGCGTCAGCGGCAGCCCCGCCTTTGCGAACTCACCTGAAAACGGCTGCAACTCAGGGGCGTGCCTGATCTCGAGTTCGCCGCCCGATCCCTGATGGTAGGCGCCAGGGCCGCGTTCGACGACGTTGAACGGAACCATTCCTTCCAGCACCGTCATGTCAGGCAACGCAGCACGCAACACGTCTGCGTTGCCGATTCCGTTCTGAAAACTGACCACGACCGTCCCGGACCGCAGGACGCTCGCCAGTTCCTTTGCAACCGTCGATGTCGCTGCGGATTTGACGGTGACGAGCACCAAGTCTGCCGCGGCGGCTGCCTTGCAGTCGGTCGACACGTCGATGCGCTCCGGCGCCACCGACCAGCGGCGCTCGCCGAATTGCGACAGCACCAGACCGTACTTGCGCAACTGGTTGCTGGTGCGCTCACGCGCAATGAACGTAACGTCGCCACCGCTCGCGAGCAACCGCCCGCCGACGTAGCAGCCAATGGAACCCGCGCCGTAGATAAAGATCTTTGCCATGCCGTTACTCCGCGTAGCCCGGATTCAACCGGTAGAGGCGGCGCAACAGCCCCGGCCACACGAGCTGCCCGGCGCTCACAC
>NZ_FCOL02000285.1 GCF_001544515.1 Caballeronia terrestris | reverse complement strand
GTCGTGCGTGTCGAGGTTGCCCATGTTCCAGCCGCCGCCGTGGAGGTAGAGCAATACAGGCCAGCCCGCCGCCGGCTGGTCTTCGGCCGGACAGTAGACGCGCACGTCGATCGCGCCGACGCAGGCATCGCGCATGAGCACGTCTTCGGCCCGGGGCGGCGTGGAATGCCGGGAGATGCGCTCATAAGCGGCGCGGCGCGCGGCGAGTCCGCTTTCGGGCGTCTGCATGCGTTCGCTTTCCGCGACGAAGGCCTGCATCTCGTTGCTCAGGCGATAAGTTTTGCTCAAGGGATTCACCGATCGAAGGACTTCACGCGGCCGAAGGCAGCGCCTGCCGTCGATCGCGACGTCCGACGAATACGCCAGGAATCGTCGCCCAGCGGACGCCCACGACTCTAGCAATCGCAATTTCTCGGCCCATCCTGCGATGATCCAAAGCGATATCCCCTTGTCAATCCACAGCAATCGAATTAAACTAAGTCCATTGAACTAAGTTTTATCGGAGGTGGCTATGCAGATCTACAACATGCACGACGCCAAAACCAATCTCTCGCGGCTGATCGAGGAAACGGTAAATGGCGGTGAGCCGTTCGTGATCGCGAAATCCGGGAAGCCATTGGTCAAGGTAGTCAGGATCGATGCGGAACCCGAGAAGCCGCTGCGGCGCATCGGGTTCATGAAAGGCCAGATGAAAGTGCCCGCCGATTTCGACACAATGGGCGCAGACGAAATCAGCAGCATGTTCGAGGGAAACGCCAAGTGAAGCTGCTGCTCGACACCCACTTGCTACTTTGGGCTGCGGCGGATGATCCTGCGTTACCTCACGAGGCACGCGTCGCTATTGAAGACGTCGAAAATACGCTTTTTTTTAGCGTCGCGAGTATTTGGGAGATCGTCATCAAAAGCGCGCTGGGCCGCGACGACTTCAAGATAGACGCCCGGGTGCTGCGTCGGAACCTGCTGGATGCCGGCTACGAGGAACTTCCCATCGAGGCCCCGCATACGTTCGAAGTTGCGCAGCTGCCGCCACTGCATAGAGATCCGTTTGATCGTGTTCTCATTGGACAGGCGATGGCCGAAGGAATCGTGCTGCTGACGCATGATGACCTCATAAAGCAATACGATCTCGCGCCAGTACGTTTCGTTTGAGACGAGACACGGGGCCGGCCTGTGCCGCCCTTTTCGCCAGACTGCCAGCTCGAATCTATTGATCAATCGACAGCGCCAGCGACCTTCGCCGACACGACCCATCGAGCTCGCGCGCCACCAGCGTCCGATTGCCCGATCAGACGAGCGCGCGCATAGTGCCGCCCCGCTCTGCGCGTCGTAGACGTCATCAGCGACGTTGTCGAGCACCATTCACCAACGGCAGCGGGCACAGTCTGCATCGACCATCACGGCCCGGAGTTTTGCGAGAAAGACATTCACTGGGACGCTTCCGCCTGCAGTCTCTCGAGTTCCGCATGCGCCTTGTCGACCTTGCGCTGCCGGTCGGCGATTTTTTTCCCGCTTTTGCCGTCGGCTTTCGCTTTTCGAAGGTCTTGCTCGCGCTCGGAAAGCTCCGCTTGCGCCCGCGTCACTTTGCGTTGTGCTTCGCTGCGCAAAGAAGCATCGGTGCAGTTCGCGTTCATTTCAGCGAGCGCGGTTTCGAGGCCATCGACACGCTTCGCATTGCCGTGCGCCTGCGCATAGGCGATCTCTTGCTCTATCGAGTGGCGCTTCGCATCGCAGCCGCTCGGTTGAGCGGAACACAGCACCGGAAAGACGACGGTGCCGAGCAGGAAATCTTTGACCAGTTTCAAGAGAAGCCTCCGGGCACCTGTGTTTTTCGATGTCGAGATTCGACGCGGCAATGGTACTTCGAAACGCGAAAACGATTCGTGCAACGACCGGGACAAAGATGACCTTAGAGTTTCCGCAGGCTTCGTCGCCGTTCTGCGCCGGGCCAACCAGTCAGACCTATTTTTCAAGCTTCCCTTATCAAGCGTTCCGCTTAGCAACGCAGAAATCGATCTTTGGGCAAGTGACGCCCGTTGCTACCATCGCCGCTCGATTTTCCTTGCGCGCGAACAATGACAACTCACAAATCGCAGTTCCTCCCTGCCCGGCTTGCCCTGAGGGGCGCGGCCATCGCGACGCTCGTCGCCCTCGCGTCGTGCGGCTCGTCCGACGACAGCGGCGCGAACGTGAAACCGCCCGTCGTCGCCGCGCAGAAGCGCCCGAACATCCTCTACATC
>NZ_FCOL02000284.1 GCF_001544515.1 Caballeronia terrestris | reverse complement strand
CCTATCGGCGGCTCACCGCGTCTCGCCGCCGTTTCAGCTTCACGCTGACGGCGCTGATGATCTTCACGTACTACGGATTCATCCTGTTCGTCGCGCTCGCACCGCATGTGTTGGCCCGCCCTATCTATGCCGGAGCCACAACGAATATCGGCATTGTCGCGGGCGTCGGCATCATCCTGATCGCGGTCGGGCTGACCGCATGGTACGCGCTGCGGGCGACCCGCACGCTCGATCCGCTGTTGAGCGCGCTGCTCGCCAACGCCCGGCATGGAGACTGAGTGATGAACCTCGTTCGCCTTCTTTTCAGCACAAGCCTTGCCTCGACGGCGGCGCTCGCTCACGCCTCCTCCGTCGAAGGATCGGTACCGGATCACGTCGAACTGAACCCCGTCGCGATCATCATGTTTTTGCTGTTCGTACTCGTCACGCTCGGCATTACACGCTGGGCTTCGCGCAGGACCCGCACGACAAAGGATTTCTACAGCGCCGGTGGCGGCATCTCCGGCTTTCAGAACGGACTCGCCATTGCCGGGGACTATATGTCCGCGGCATCGTTTCTGGGCCTCTCCGGCATGGTGTTCGTGTTCGGCTTCGATGGTCTGATCTATTCAATTGGCTTTCTGGTCGGCTGGCCTTTCGTGATGTTCCTGCTCGCCGAACCCTTGCGCAACCTCGGCAAATTTACATTCGTCGATGTGGTCGCCTACCGCTTTGAGCAGGCACCGATTCGCCTTTTGACGGCCAGCACGTCGCTCATCGTCGTGATCTTCTATCTGGTCGTGCAGATGGTCGGCGCGGGCAAGCTGATCCAGATGCTGTTCGGATTGCCGTACTGGATGGCTGAAATCATCGTTGGTGCGCTGATGGTGGTCTACGTCTTCTTTGGGGGCATGACAGCGACCACCTGGGTGCAGATCATCAAGGCCGTGCTGTTGCTGTGCGGCGCGACGTTCATGGCCCTCATCGCGCTCGCGCAATTTGGCTTCAGCCCCGAGGAGATGTTTCGACGCGCCGTGGATGTCCATCCCGGCTCGCTCAGCATCATGGGTCCTGGCAAGCTGGTGAAAGATCCGCTCAACGCGCTCTCGCTGGGCATCGCGCTGATGTTCGGCGCCGCAGGGCTCCCCAATATCCTGATGCGCTTCTTCACGGTGGCGAATGCGAAGGAGGCCCGCAAGTCCGCGCTCGTCGCCACCGGGCTTATCGGGTACTTTTATCTGCTGACCTTCATCATTGGCTTTTCCGCGATTGCGCTGCTCGCCCAGCATCCCGAGTTCTTCAAGACCACTGTCGACGGGCAGTTCAATCTCACGCGCGACCTGCTGGGCGGCTCGAACATGGTCGCTGTGAAACTGGCGCAGGCGGTGGGCGGCAATCTGTTCTACGGCTTCATCGCCGCCGTGACCTTCGCGACGATCCTGGCCGTGGTGGCTGGTCTCGCGCTCTCCGGGGCCGCCACGGTTTCGCATGATCTTTACGCTTGCTGGCTCGCGCGCGGCAAGGCCAACGAAGCTCGCGAAATGCGCATTTCCCGAATGGCGACACTGATCCTGAGCATCATGGCGATCGGACTCGGGATTCTCTTCGAGCACATCAACGTGGCGTTCATGGCCGGTCTTGTAGGGGCGGTCGCGGCCAGTGCGAACTTTCCGGTGCTGGTATCGTCGATTTTCTGGCGCGGCATGACGACCCGCGGCGCTGTGGCGGGCGGCGGTCTCGGGTTGATTTCCGCGTTGACGATGACCGTGCTTTCCCGGTCGGTATGGGTCGACGTGCTGCATCAGGCGCACGCTCCGGTGTCCCTCGACAACCCTGCGCTGGTTTCTGTTCCGCTTGCGTTCGCGGGCATCTGGCTCTTCTCGATGCTGGATCGCAGCGCCCGTGCGCAGCGTGAGCGCGAAGCGTTCGCGCTGCAGGAGTTCTATGGGCACACGGGCATCCTGTCGGTGAAGGCAGCCGATCATTGAATCATCTGATGAGTCGCTTGCGGGACGACGGCTCATGTGCGATCGGCAGCCTGCACGCACATGAGCTTCCTAGAGGATGTGGCAACGCTGTGTGATACACGCGGACAAGCGCTGGAGCAGCCATCCGGTCGCCGTGGTGTCCAAACATGAAGGGATTTTTTCACGATGCCAAACAACGAACTGGTTGATGAGTCTTGATACATGGAAAGTAATACGCTTAGCCATCAGCAGTACGGTCCGCGCGAGTCGATGGAATATGACATCGTGATCGTTGGCGGTGGCCCGGCTGGACTGTCGGCGG
>NZ_FCOL02000283.1 GCF_001544515.1 Caballeronia terrestris | reverse complement strand
GCGCGAGATCAGGAATACGTCGCCGCCGCTTGAACTGATCCTGCCGAGATTGATGATGCTGGCCTCGCTCGTACTGCTCAAGGCAAATGCACCCCCGTTCATGAACGCGTCATTGGTCACATCGAGTGTCGAGGCGACGAAGCGGCCACCGGTCGTGACGACACCGCTCGTGCCTATGAGTACGCCCTGCGGATTAATCAGGTAGATACTACCCGTGCCACTCAGCCTGCCATCGATGACGGAGCGATCGATACCGGTCACACGGTTGAGCGTTGCACCGGCGCCGTTATTCACTGTCACACTATTGGCAATCCCGATCGAAAAGCCGCGCCAGTCGATGACCGCGCGCGGCGTGCTTTGAGTGATGTTGAGCGCTGAGCCGTTCGACGAGATCGAACCCATGCCAGCAACGAACTGTCCTCCGCTGGGGAGCGGGCCGGCCGCGAGCACACATGCGCCATGTGTGAGCATCCCGCATAACAAGGCGGACCAGTATCTGTGGCGAGCCTGACGAATGCCCAAGGTGAGAGGCGCTTGCTTTTGCATAGCTAAACTACGAGGCACAAAGTAGTGCATGACTCCTCCCGCAACAACCTAAAAACACTAACCAGCGTCAGTATCCAGCGAAGGTCTAATGTAAGGATAGACCTATTCGACCAACTTCGACGGCGTGGCCGAAGATCGACGCTGCTGCAATGAATCACCGGCAGGGGCAAGCGCCAACACGGCGACCGGCGCGTTCCTTTCGATCCCCGAAGCTTGTGTGCCTTGTCTTTACTCCGTTGCTGGTCTCCGCTCCTCAACTGGCCCAGCCGAAACGGACGGCCTGGACGAATACGGCATGGTGGCGGAACGGCTGTGCACGAGTTCAATGCCAAGTGGCTACGAGGCGGCTCGCCCGCCGGCGACGCGTTGGTAGGGAGCGGAGAAATTCAGGCAACGCTGAAAAAGGTCAACGCAGTTGGGCAGTAATTCGTTGAATCTGGATGAAACAACAGACCCTTGCTATGGCAGCCGATCAAGGCGCCGGATTCGAACAGGATCGTCGGCAAACCAAGCGCGACGTGTTCCTTCAGACCATGAACGAGATCGTGCCGTGGTCGCATCTGTGCGAGGTTGTCGAGCCGCACTATCCCAAGGGAGAAGGCGGACGACCGCCAATTGGTTTAGAGCGCATGCTGCGCATGCACTTCGTGCAGCACTGGTTCAACCTGGCGGACGAAGCTTGCGAAGAAGCTCTGCTGGACAGCACAGCGCTGAGGCGGTTCGTTGGGATCGACCTTGGATGCGAGCGGGTTCCTGATGGCACGACGCTGTTGAAGTTCCGCAGACTGCTGGAGCGCAACAAACTCGGTCAGCAGTTGTTTGCCAAGGTAGGTGAGATACTGCAAGGTCGCGGCCTGAAGATCGGCACCGGCACCATCGTGGATGCCACCATCATCGGTGCGCCGAGTTCCACGAAGAACGCGAGCGGTGAGCGCGATCCCGAGATGAGTTCGACCAAGAAAGGCAATCAATGGTGTGTGTCACGAACCTGAGCGCAAGCTTGGGATGCTGTACCGAAGATGGAAGAAGGTCTTCCGAAGTCGGCTTGCAGGAGCAGACTTCAAACCGCCCGGTGCTGCTGCGTTCAAAAGGCGTGGTGGTGAGCGACTGTGGAAAAGTCACCCGCTGAGGGTGGCAGGTACGTATTGAGAAGATGAGCGAAAGCAAACCGTTCGATGACGCATCGTTATGCCCAAGGCGCTGTCGAAACTGAGGTAGACCATTGGCCTCAGGACAAATCGGGACGATACCTGCTTACGGGCCCGATGGCAGCCGGTGTATAGGCGGCATGATCTCAATACAGGCTTTGGTACGGAACGTGAGAACCTTGTTCCAGATGCGAAGGGAAATGACAAATGGCAGAAACCATGAGGAAGAATACCGATGCTGGACCAAGGGGCGGAGTCACCCGTAGTAGCGTGGAAGCGCCTGTAATGGGAGCGGAGCGAAGGGGTGACGTTATCCTGCCGGCAAACGTTGTCAACCTACGGGGATGAGCAACGTGATCGCGGCGAAACCTTATAGCATTGCGAAGCGCACAGTATGGGAGGCATACCAGCAGGTCAAGGCCAACCGTGGGGCTGCAGGCATCGACGATGAAACTATCGCCGAGTTCGAGCAGAACCTGTCGAAGAATCTGTACAAGCTGTGGCTCGCATGGCGCAACACTCGGCGCGTGTAGCGGGCAAACCAGAGTTCGATCTGATTGACCCAGCTTGCGTGC
>NZ_FCOL02000282.1 GCF_001544515.1 Caballeronia terrestris | reverse complement strand
GCCCCGAACCAATACTACAACGCAAGAACTGCGACCATCGGCGCGCGCCTCGGCTATGAAACTGAGAGTGTCATCCTCGTCTTCCTGACCAAAGAATCGCTGGACCGGTTCCGCGAGAGCAAGAGCTGGACAGTCGGCGTTGACAGATCCGTCGCGCTCTTCAAGGTTGGCAAGAGCGGGCAATTCGACACTAACACGGCACGCCACGCCATTATGGGCTTCGTCGACACGAAGGAAGCGCTGATGTTCGACCTGTCGCTGGTGGGAACGTATTTCTCGAAAGCGCCGGTGTAATCGTGATACAGCGAGCCATGAATCTGCACCCGGATATAACGCGCTCGGTACTCGTATGCTCGAACGCTAGCACGCGCGTTGCACGCAATTCAATCATTATCGAAGGAGGATAATCATGACGCTCAAGGGACAAGTGCACAACGCAGAATGGAGCGTCACCTGCACTACGGGCCAGACGCCGCAAGGCGTCGTATGCTCGATCGGCGTCGAGCAGCACAACGTGGAAGGTGGGCGTTTCATGCACCGGTTCAAACTCGCGCGCACGTTCGACAACGAACGCGATGCCGTTCTGGCCGGGTTGCGCGAAGGAATTACGTGGATTCGGCTCAAAGCCGCAAAGACGATCAATGTCTAGACATTCTTGGCTCGTAGCTGATGAATGAATCGGCAGCGTAATGGATGAGGGGCGCGCCAACAGTCTGTCGGTTCTTGGATGGCTCAGTTTCGACGGCGCGAGGTTTGTGGCTAGCGAACTATGGCAGATCGACCTGGGTAGCCGTTCCTCCCGCGCTAGCGATCGGTGGGGCGCTGGTATGCGCATGGTCGGCAGCGCTGAGGAATGCCGCTGTGGCGTTCATCTCAGGCAGTGCGATCTCACTGGAGTGATTTTGACGGTGATCGACGCGATGTGGTCGAACTCAATGCTGACTTCGTGACGGATGACTGAATGAACACACTGAATGTACCGCGCGCGAGTGTCGAGACGCCGGGTGCAATTGAGCAAGCGCGTGAGCGAATCCCTACCAAGGGTTCGCCACAGAGCGACAATGCGCTGTTTGTTGAGATCGAGGATACGCTCAAGCGGGACCCGCGAATTGTTTCCAAGTCGACTACTGCGAATGTCCATGACGGTCGCGTGACGCTGGGCGGGACCGTCCAAAGCTATTCGGAAAAGCTGGCCGTCTGCGAGGCCGTGCGGCGCATGCCGGGCGTTGCTTCCATCGACAACTGTCTGGTCGTGGAACTGCCATTTGCCACGCGAAGCACGGACGCGAAAGTCGCAGCGGACGCTCGGGCGGCGCTGAAGTGGGAGGCGTGCCTTCCCGATGATGCGATCCAGGTTCTGGTCGAGCACGGCTGTGTCACGTTATCGGGCGAAGTGCCATGGTCGTTTCAAAGGAGGCTAGCTGAGCGCGCAATCGTGCCGTTGATGGGCATCACTGGAATAGTGAATGCATTGCGGGTAAGTGACCGACAGATTCGAATGGAGGTGATCGCTGGTATTCACGCGGCACTCCGCCAAGCAGCCGACATCGAAGCCGATAGTATCGAAGTCGTGGTCGCTGAGTCGGCGGTAACACTGCGAGGAACAGTATCATCGGCGGCTGCAAAAAAATTCGCCTCCGATGCGGTTCGCTCGCTTGACGGCGTGCATAATGTACGCGACGAAATCCGCGTGAGCGAGGAAACTGCCGGGCGGACGGATAAACATCGGTAGCAGTTTCACAGCGAAGGGTGCGGCGATCGGCGGACGCTTTCGGGCAATCCGAGAGACCGACGCTCACGAGCCTTCCATTTGTCAATAGTTTGTGATGAGTTCCTTACCTGAAACCTCAGCGGACATCCTCGAAGTTCGACCACCCGGTGGTTTGACGAGCGATGAGGCGCAGCGTCGGCTGGAAGTCTTCGGCCTAAACGGCACGCGAGACACCACGACTCCTCCATGGCGTCGTGCGCTAGAGAAATGCTGGGCACCGGTTTCCGTGGATGCTGGAAGCGGCGATCGTGCTGCAACTGATTCTCGGCGAATATGTTGAAGCAGCAGTGATTGCGGCGCTGCTGACATTTAACGCGGCCTTGGGCTTCTTTCAGGAGAACCGGGCACCGGCAACGCTGGAAGCACTGAAGTCGCGCCTCGCACTGGTCACCCCGGTTCGGCGTGACGGTGCGTGGAAGACGGTGCCGGTCGCCCAACTGGTGCCGGGCGATATCGTGAAGCTTTCGCTCGGCTGCATTGTGGGCGCCGATGTGTGCCTGCC
>NZ_FCOL02000281.1 GCF_001544515.1 Caballeronia terrestris | reverse complement strand
ATTCCAAGAGATGCTGCGTATCAAGCGTATCGGAACTCCTGCCATCAGGAACCTGTTCACGGCGGACCCCGAACATTTTCTTCAGGTGGCCGCGCGCAAATATGGCGAAGTAGGTAGTACGGGAGCGCCGATCAACATCACACTGGGCGACTTGCTGAGCTAGGCCTATCGTCCGACGTATGCGCCGACGCAAACTGCACTGTCGGATCGTCTTTGCTAAACGGCGCTCCCCGTAATGATTGTCTCGACCGGCAACTTGGTCAATATCCGAAAGCCTCTGCCCGGCGTGCTGTCGATTGCGATGGTTCCGCGCAGTTGACGCACACGCTCGCGCATCCCCAGCAAACCGAACGACTTTGTTCCAGGGTCGGCCTCGAGCGCCGCACCACGCCCATTGTCTTCGATCGACAGGACGCAATCCGCGTCCACGCGCCTAATGTCAATTCGTACCTCGCTGGCCTCCGCATGACGCACGATGTTGGTCAGCGCTTCCTGAATCAGTCGAAAAATCGCTGTCGAAGCGGACGCGTTGAAGTCGAGTGCCTCAGTGTCGTTATTCAACGTTGCGTCGATGCCGTAGCGGCGCCGAAAGTCGCTGACGAGCCAGTCGATCGCGGCGAAGAGCCCGAGGTCATCGAGAATGGGCGGCCGCAGGCCCGCCGCGATACGACGCACCGAAGCGATGATCGTATCAATCTGCCCCTGCATGGCCTGCGTCTGGGAGACGCGATGGCGAGCCAAGCCGGTTGCGTCGACATCCATATCTAGCGCGGCCAGTTGCATCTTGAGTGCGGCGAGTTGTTGCCCGAGATCGTCATGCAATTCCCGCGCGATATCCGTCCGCTCGTTTTCCCGGGCGGTCTGAACGTGAGTCGACAGTTCACGGGCATGCTGGAGTTCCGCGAGGCGCAACTGATCGGTCATGTCGCGCGTTACCTTGGCGAAGCCACGTAACGTGCCGTTTGCGTCACGTACGGCTGTGATCACGACATTGGCCCAGAAGCGGGATTCGTCTCTGCGAACTCGCCACCCTTCATCCTCGATATGTCCCTTTTCGATCGCCAGCGCGAGTTCGCTTTCCGGCTTGCCCGCTGCGACATCCTCCGGCGGATAAAAAACCGAGAAGTGCCGGCCCATGATTTCGTCCGCTTCGTAGCCTTTGATCCGTTTCGCGCCGTTGTTCCAGGTGGCAACGTTTCCGGCGGGGTCGAGAAGAAAGATCGCATAGTCTTCCACTGTTTCGACCAGCAAACGGAAATGCTCGTCGCTCAGCAGGCGGCCAATAGAGGAGCGAGCCGGCACAGCTTCGCGCTGGTCGTCGGCCGGCCGTTGACGCGAACACTTATCGCGACTTTGCATGCGGTCTGTCTCACTGACTGGGATGGGGATCGCCTGGCGCGCGGCGAATCATATCCTCGGCGCTCGCCCGGCGCATGGGTCCCAGTCTAGCCGACCCGACAGGCGCCGTCATCTTCCCGCTATTGACGACCGTAAAGGGACACTGTCGAAAGCTCGGCGAATGGTGGAATGGCGTCGTTCGCGACGTCGTCACTCAGTGAGGCGTTTGTGGGTCGAGCTTTTCGCTCGCTGCTTCGGCCGGCAGTTCTCCTTTTGGGGCCGGGACTAGCAGAACCGGGCAGCATGAGATGCGCAGGAAGTGCTCGGCGACGCTGCCAAGCGCGAGCCGCCGCCCGTGCGTTCCCATCACCACGAGGTCCGCGCCAAATTCCTGCGCACTCTTGAGGATGCGGTGCGCGATGTCGTCACGAGTCAACTCGACCTCGACTACCCGCGGCCCACCCCGAACGCCGGCCTGGTGCATGCGCACCGAGGCGTCGGCGTCGAGTGCGGCGCTTTCCTGCGCGAATCCATCGCGGGTGTTGACATAAAACGCAGCGCTCGCATCGCCGCCGCTGACGGGCGGCAAGTCGATCACGAAAAGGGGCTGAAGCTCTGCGCCGCTTTAGCGGGCGATTTTCAGCGCCTCGTCGAGCGCGTGGCTCGCGATCGGGCTGCCATCGATGGGAGCAAGAATTCGTGTGTACATGGAAAGGCTCGACATGGGGAAAGGCTGAACATGCTCAGTGCGACATCAGGACGGGCAGTGTCATTGAGCCAAGGATCGTGCGGGTCGCACCGCCCATCACGAGTTCCTGCCAGCGCGCGTGGCCGTAGCCGCCCATGACGATGAGATCTGCGCCCAGGTCTGCGGCGCGGGATAGCAGCAGTTCGCCTGCGGACGCGCCCACAACGCACTCGGTCGCCGATACCTCGACCTT
>NZ_FCOL02000280.1 GCF_001544515.1 Caballeronia terrestris | reverse complement strand
AGTACCACCGATGTTGCCTGTAAACAACGGCCGGCCCAAAGCCGGCCCGGCGGTTACAAATCTCCGTAAACCTGTGCGACGCGGCGCTTCGCTATTGTGAAGCGGATGAAAGCCCCTGAACTCTCGCGATTGCCGCGGGCCGCCACAGCCTACAACAACGAGCTCGAAACCGGTCTCGCAGAACGCGACGCCGAAACCCACAAACTCTACAAGCCCGAAGGCGATGCCCGCTTTTACCTGCTCGAGCTGAATCGTTGTGGTGACGACTCGGCATCCCTCGCAAGAGGAAATTCCTCGGCGCGCCCTTCCGGGCCGTTTTCGTCGTGAGTTTGTCGAGGTCGGGCACGAAACAACTGCCGCGCCAGCGCCGCACGTGCGGACCACGGCAGCGTCCTCTATGTTTCGCCGCGCGATGGCGGGATGCGGTCTATGTGGGTAGACGGCATCTCCTGCGCTTAGTCGTCAATTTGACGCTTGAGAAAGCACGAGATAGATGTTGCACTTCGCTTTTGATGCCGCCCAGCATAACTCCAGCAAAACCTTCTCCGCCCCGGTGCGCTTCAGTGATGTAAGCTTTAACGCGCACTCTCAGTGCAAAGCACAGCGCGGGCGCGGCAGAGCTTTTTGCAACAGCCTTAGCCGGGCGACCGGGCACTCACAGGCGTGACCTTCAGAAGGGGTCTCCATGCACGCATTCATGCGGAGAGAATCAAGCCGCGCCATGGTCTTCGCCAGACGGCGGGCTGGAGCTCTTTTGCATGCCGGCCTGTCGCGTGCCATGGGGTGCGCCTGCTTATGGCTGGCCGTGGCCAGCCTCCTCGTTCTGTTGACAGCGTACATCAATCTGGCTGCAGCCGCGTTGCCCGCTGGGGTGCAAAACATCATCAACAGTGCGACGGGTGGTCCGGCGCCGCCAGCCGCGTCGGCGCAGGCTGCTTCGGCACCGACGCCTGCTAGCCGGGCCGAACTGACGCGCTCGCTGGACAGCCTGATCGGCACGCTGGAGAGCGATCCAAAACGTAAAGAGTTGGTCGCCCACTTGAAGGGGCTGCGTGCAGATACCCAAAGTACCGCGCCCGCGGCGCCGGCATCGTCCGGACCGGGCAACAGCGACCTGCTCGGAGCGATTGCGTCGGGCATTGCATCTGTCGAGACGGATCTGAGCGAGGGCCGCACGCCCATGCATTACTGGGTGGCCCGTTCGAACGCAGCGGCAAAAGAGTTGTGGACCATTCTCAGAGGCGGGAGCGGGGAGTCGTTCGCGCAGGTCCTGCTTGGCATGATCGCGACGCTTGCGGGCTGGGGCGCGTGCGCTGTCCTGTTGATCTATCTGCGGCGACGCATCAGTGCGC
The DNA here is from genome assembly GCF_001544515.1 of Caballeronia terrestris. GTDB lineage: Bacteria > Pseudomonadota > Gammaproteobacteria > Burkholderiales > Burkholderiaceae > Caballeronia > Caballeronia terrestris. The sequence continues at coordinate 947 of NZ_FCOL02000280.1, read as the reverse complement.
GTTATGGCTGGAAGGTCGCGCTCGAACCGAATCCAACTTCGTTTGAACTGTTGAGCTTCCTGTTTTGGCGCACCGCGCCTTGGATCATCGGATTCGTGGCGGTGGCGCTGTTTATGCAAGGAATGTCTGACGCGCTCGGAAGCACGCTGGCGCTTGTGATCGTTTATGCCGTGGTCGCGGGCTCGATCTTCTCTGCGATTTGCCTGATCGTGTTCTCGGCGTTCAACACGGCGCACCGGCGTGTCGCAGTTCATCAGCTGCTCGCGCAAAGCCGCTGGCCGCTTTTCGCGATCGGTGCATGTGGTGCGCTCGGTGACGCGACGGCCAATCCAGACGTCACGCGCCTGCTCGGCGTGAATCTCGCCGGGCTCGTGTCGGCATCCGCAAACGTCGCGGCGGCCGTCTTGATCGGTTATTTCGCGCTCGCTTACCGGCGGCCCGTCACGCATCTGATACGCAATCGGCCGTATGGGCGAAGGCGTGATCACAAACTCGCCACGGAAGCGCTCGATATCCTCGCATCGCTATGGCACATTCCAATCCTTTTAATCGCGATCGCGTCGGTCGTGGCGATCATCGATGCACGCGGTTCCGAAGAAAACGTTTTACGACCGTCCCTTCTCAGTGCGCTGTTACTCGTCCTCACGCTCTTCGTGTCGGCGCTTCTTATGCACGTGACGCGTCGAAGGGACACGCGCGCGCACCGTCGCGCGCCCCATTTGATGCGACTCTTGCGCTTCGCAAGCACGCTGCTCGTCCTTCTGATGTGGCTCGCGTTCATTCAATTCGAACTGGAGGTGTGGAGCGGTCCGATTGCACGGATGATCAAGCACGGTGCGATGACCCCCAGTTTCAAGCATGCGCTGGTTACAGTCATCGCGACGGTCTTCGGCGCTTGGTTCATATGGATACTTTGCGACACCGCAATTCTCAACACGCTGGGCCCG
>NZ_FCOL02000279.1 GCF_001544515.1 Caballeronia terrestris | reverse complement strand
GTCCATGCTTGGTCTCTCGCGGGCGCCGGGCGCCGGGCGCCGGGCGCCGCATATGGGGTCGGTGATCCAGACTCGATACGCGCCATTTAGGCGCGTCGAGTCGCTGGGTTCAACAAGCAAGCTTATGTTAATGCGCGCGGATTGCAAGCATGCCCAGCGCGTAGAGCGGGTGATCAGCGGTCTGCCGGCCAGAGCACGGGCGAAACGCGCCGGACAGCCTCACACGCGTAGCCGCCCGACGTTCGCTTGACAGGCAATGCCGGGACCGTCTCTTTCGTCGGCGACCCGCGCCTGCCGGGCGTTTCCTGAGGGCTGCGCGGACTGACAGTGTTCCGCAGGACGACGTCCCGATACGGTTCCGGCATTGCGAGTATCGCGTGCATCGTTACCCTGATGGCCCAACACGCATCGTCCGGAGCGGCATTGCTCGGGTTCTCCATATACGCCTGGTAACGCACGACGTTTGCCTCCGCGTTGCCAAGTTCGACCATCAGGGCTCGTCTCAGCCTCAACTGCGCATCGACGGACTGCTGCGGCGTAGGAACATCGAGAGGCGCATTCGACGCGGCCGCGCGAATGGCGTCGAGCAGCATCGGGAAGTATTCGTCGATGTCGGCTTCCGACATTTCGTTGAGGCTGAGGTGGTTCACGACGTCGCTCATATCATTCAACCCGAAGCAGTTGGCCGGGACGAGCGTGTCCAGAAACCTGTTGATCAGCCTGACGTACTGCAGGCGTCGAGACGGTGCAAGACGTGCGAGACCATCTGCGATGAGTCCCGAGCGGGACTGCGAGTCGAGGAAAAACGCCCTCATCTGTTGCCCGTTGCCTGTGATCGCCGGGTCGCGATGGAACCGTTCGATCCACGCGATAATCAATCGCGCCTTGCTCGAACCCAGTTCGATGCCGTTATCCATCAGCATCTCGTTGTACGCGGCACGCTGCGAACCAAACAACGCAGACGACGACATTTCAAGCAAAGCCGATCGACCTGGCCTCATGTCTTGCCCGTTGCGTATTGCCGCGTCGGACAGCGATGCGCCTGCTACGCCAAGGCATGCTGCCGCACAGACGATGATGGCTTTCATGGCTCCTCCACGCCCCTCAGGGAGGCTCGTTGCCTGTCCGCCGCTGCGCAGGCCGCCCGGCGCTTTCGTCAGCTGCAACCATTTGCAATTTACGGACGCAACCACCGGCTGTAGTATTTCAGGTCCACGTCTGTGCGCTTCCAGCCCTTGCGTCCGTCGTTGATGGGCGCTTCGAGACGGGGGTCTGTTCTTCTTCGCTCACTTCCAGCCGGTGCTTGATGAGGATAATGCCGGAATTCACGATCGCCCGTTCAACGAGGGGAATGGCTTTCACGAACGCGACCCCTTCTTCCTCCGAGCAAGAGCCCATCACGCGCTCGGCGCCCGCCCCGTTGTACCGGCTTCTCGAAGATGACGACCTCGCTCGCCCTGGGCAGATGCGGCCGATAGCGCTGAACATACATCGGACTTTTTTCGCGCTGCGGTCACGAAGCGGCTGTTCGATGTCGAGGATGATATGAGGCGTTACCGCCTGAGGCGTCCAGAACGCCGAATAACCGCTGTCGACGGCGGTCGTAGGAAAGCCTTTCACTGCGAGCACAGCGGAGAGCGCATCCGGACCGGCACTGTCGTCATCGACGATCAGCACCGCGATGGGCGGAGTCACGCTCTGCAAAGCGCGGACGCTCCACAGGCCGGGAATGGGCGAAGAACCGTGCTGCATTTCGAAAAAATGATTTTTTATCAGGTCAGCGACTGTTATGCCGTAGTGATGTCGATCCCTCCACAGCCGATTGACTGCGTAACTTCTGCAGAACTTTTCCGGCGTCGCTGAGCGCGGCCTCCTCGCTCGGGAATGCTTCCAGGGATTGGTGGAGAACCTGCGGCGCCGCGTCGTCCATGCTCGGCACGATGGCCGCCCAAGCCCAGCCTCCCGCTCGACGCTCTACCCTGATTTCCGGAACATCTGACATTGTCTTTGACCTCCGCATTTAACTATAGCCGACCGTAAATGGCCGGCACTGTCCCTGCGACACGTTTATGGCCTGCCATCGGCAGGCGCTTATGGAGATCTATCATGAATGAAGATCAGGTCAAAGGAGTCGGAGAGAAAGTCAACGGCAAATCAACAAGGGCGTCGGAAAAATGACGAACGACCTCGCTCAAGAGGCGAAGGTCGACGCGCAGCAGATTGCCGGCGAAGCGCGCAAAGATCTGGGGACGCCAAGGACGACGCAAAGAATGCTGCAGACGATGTAGATGATCGCGCCGACGACAACCCCTTCTCCCACTCTAATCGACGCGGGGAAGGAATAGTAGGACTGGTGGCGATT
>NZ_FCOL02000278.1 GCF_001544515.1 Caballeronia terrestris | reverse complement strand
GTGTAATGGCATTGCCGGCCCAATTCTGACTGTATCCCAGCGTACAACTACCCATCCATTCAAGAGAGATTCGCAATGAAGACGCAGATCACGGAATTGTTCGGCATCGAGCATCCCATCATCCAAGGCGGCATGCACTACGTAGGATTCGCGGAACTGGCTGCAGCGGTGTCAAATGCGGGCGGCCTGGGTCTTGTTACGGCGTTGACACAGCCCAGCCCGGAGGCGCTGGCGGGCGAGATCCGGCGCTGCCGGGACATGACCGACAAGCCGTTCGGCGTCAACCTGACGTTCCTTCCGGCACGCAATCCGCCGGATTACCCCGGCTACGTGCGATCATCGATGGCGGCGTGAAAATCGTCGAGACCGCGGGGAACAATCCGCAGAAGTGGCTGCCCATGCTGCAGGAGGCCGGCGTCAAGGTGATTCACAAATGCACATCGGTGCGGCATGCACTGAAGGCCGAGAGCATCGGATGTGATGCGGTCAGCGTGGACGGCTTTGAATGCGGGGGCCATCCCGGCGAGGACGATGTCCCCAACTTCATCCTGCTGCCCAGAGCCGCGGACGAACTCCGGGTACCGTTCGTCGCCTCGGGCGGCATGGCCGATGGTCGTTCGCTTGTGGCGGCACTTGCCATGGGTGCGGGCGGTATCAACATGGGCACGCGCTTCGTGGCGACCCACGAAGCGCCGGTCCACCAGAAGGTCAAACAGGCCATCGTCGCGGCAACGGAACTGGATACGCGACTCGTAATGCGCCCGCTGCGCAATACCGAACGCGTGCTGAACAACGCTGGGGTCGAGCGCCTGCTGGAAAAGGAAAGGCGACTCGGCGCCGACATCGCCTTCTCGGACATCGCGGACGAGGTAGGGGGCGTCTATCCGCGTGTCATGAAGGACGGCGACGTGGACGTCGGCGCTTGGTCGTGCGGTATGGTTGCCGGACTCATTCATGACATCCCCAGGGTCGGCGAACTGGTCGAACGAATCATGCACCAGGCCGAAGAGATTGTTGCGAAGCGGCTTCACGGGATGCTGTCGCACGCATGAACGATGGTGATCCCAACAAGGAAAGAGACGATGGCAAAATTATTGCAAGAATCCGCGTAGAGGCAGGCCGCGAGGCGAAGTTCGAAACGCTGGCATCCGGACTGGTGGCCGAGTCGCCCCTTTAAGCCGGTGCCTGGCATATGACCCGTGGCGCTCCGACGAAGCGCATGAATGCGTCTTCATCGAGCGCTACGTCGACAAGCCGGCAGCCCAGGCGCACGCCGAATCTGATCACTGTCGTCGGATTGGTCGACAGATGGGCGCGCTCATGGAGCGCCTCGAATGTGCTCAGGCTTACTACGCCGGTATTAGATGCGGACGAGGCCGTGGACGATCAAGGAATGGCGAAAGGCAGGCTCGTCCCGGGCGCGCCAGACTGATAGCGCAGTGGCTTGACCGTGGCAGAACTGCACGCTCGACTACAACGTCATCTGGCCAAGACCCTGAACGGAGGTATCGAGGAAATCATGATTCGGCTCCCGTTGAAGAACGAGGCGGATTGCCTTATTCTCCAACATAAGGAACCTCCCGGCCGACATCTCAAGAACCGCCCACGCCCGGACGAAGCCACTACCGCGCAAGCGGATTCGTCCACAAGTCACTTTGCGGCCGTTCGACCACCGGTACTCGCGGATGTCAGGTCTCGCCGTCAGTGAATTGTTTCGAAAGACCGTAGAGGGTCCCCGTTGCGCCCAGCGGTCCGATTTCAAAATGAAGCGCTTTCGCTCGACTCAACGAATCTATCGCTGCGTCGAATGAGTTTTTTTGGCCGATCGCATCCGCTGACATGCGGTGTCACAAAGCTGCCCTTGGCACAGCGAGAGCTTTTCGCTGGCAGCTTACGGCTAACCTGGCTGAACGCGCACAAGCGGCCAGGACGCGACGACGTTCGCGCTTGCGATCGAGTGGACGTTGAGCGGTCAGCTGCGACCAGAAAGCGGCCATCGGGCTAGTACCATCCTTCAAGAGCGGATGAAAGATGCGCATTCGCGACTATGCATGTCTGCGGCCAGAACGGCAGATTGCGCCGACCGATTTTCGCGTTTAGGCATGCCTGTGCTCATAGACGGTGATTTGCGTAGCGACGTGATCGCGCCGTTCGAGTCGGCCCCGGGCAATCGCAACGAATCGCCGCTGTTGCGCAAAGCGCTGCCGCAACTCACGCGCATCGCCCGGGCCGTGGGGTTCGATCTGTGGGGAAGCGTCGTGAGTCTGGAACCCGCAACCAGTTGCCCATCACATGTTCGGATAGTTCGGCCCGCCGCCACCCTCCGGCGTCACCCAGACGATGTTCTGCGTCGGGTCCTTGATGT
>NZ_FCOL02000277.1 GCF_001544515.1 Caballeronia terrestris | reverse complement strand
AACAGGGGCACCGCCCCCGACCGTTGCGCGTAAACGTCAGGCCGCCGCGCCGCGCCCGGATATATGCAACAACGCCCATGCCCGACCAACTTCGTACCAACAGCTTCAACCTGAAGAACGCCTAGCCATCGCAAGCCTGCGGCTACAGGATGTGAGTATTCGGGCCATGGCTCGAATACTCACACTAGACTCCGTGTTGCAGTTGAGTTTGAAACCGCCAGACCTTTATCCGCTTTGCGTTGTACCAGCGGATGTAAGAGTCAACTACCTCGATGAACTGTTAGACGGTTGTAGCCCGCCAGTCACGAGGATAGAACAGCTTTGTCTTGAGCCGCCCGAGGAAACCTTCGCAGGCCGCATTATCTGGAGAGCATCCTTTACGTGACATCGAGCGAACCAGCCTGGCATCGCGTATCCGTGAGAGCCATCCAGGCCAGCGATAGTGCGCACCGCGATCGGAGTGAACCACAGGCCGTTCATCACTGTTGGCGACAGTCTCGATGGCTGCATCCAGCATGGTATTTACAAGTTCAGCGTCCGGTCGCTTGCCAATTGACCAGCTCACAACGAGACCATCGAAGCAGTCGATCAACGGTGACAGATAGACCTTGCCGGCCGGGATATGGAATTCGGTACTGTCGGTCGTAGAACGGCGACATACGGTTTCGCACATTGGTTCACGCCGCATCGGATAGCCACTGCGTACTGGACGCGATCCGCGATAAACGCCTGCGCCACCTGCCGTGTTGCGAAGCGGAGATGAAGGCCGTACGGCGGCTAGCAGGTAAGCGGCATCATTAGGCCTGTCAAGCGGCCGCAGTAGGCTGTGCCATCGGATCTCGGCCTTTCCTGCTATAAATCGCTGGCCATTCCGGCTCCGGGGTATGCCGATGGTCAATCTGCGCCATACCGTAAGCCACGGCGAATCTCCGCGCCTCCAGTGCACAAGCGAAGTGCCCGAGCACACCAGTGGCGAGCTCGACACCATCAGTTTCTCGCACGATGAGCATAGCTGCGTACATCCCCTCGTCGTAAGCAGCTAGCGGTCTTAGAACAAAGTTCCTATACCTGCTTCCGTGTCTTGCATATCCATCCTTTGGACGTTCCAGTACAACTTTGCGGCAATGTCTAGTTATTGTCTAAGAGTCAACTCAAGTAATCATTTGGGGCTTTCACCAATTAATCGGATGTATATAGAAGGCCTTAGGAGGTAACTAGCGCTGCACGCCTTCTATCTTAGGAACAGCGAACGCGCAAAAAGCCGCTCTAAAGTGGCGGTATAACCCTTCTAATCCGCCGAGTTCGCTCGCCCCCGCCCACGGGGGATAGTCCGATACGCCTTGTATTGCGGGGTCGCTGCCGCTACAACGTACAGAGTCTCCTTCGTGTTCACCTCGACGTTATGGATTCCGCTGCGGCGGGCTTCTTTTTGCCCTACGCTATGAATGGCGTCCTTAGAGATAGGGACGCGAGCATTTAGGGTTTTGGTCGCCCGCCCTTGCCGGCGGTTTTTTCATGTGCATCAGCTATCGACCGCCTAGCCGTCCATTAATGACCTCGTGTACCTTGAACATAGCTACCTTCGGGTCGCCGGTCTCCGCTAGCGTCCGGGCCGTATAGATAAGGTCCTGCTCGAAGGGATCAGGAATAACCACGCGTTCGGTTTCCCGGATGAATCGAAGTACATCAGTGCATAGAGGAAGCGGGTATTCTCCGGGCTCGTAACGATTGATTTCGTTTATCAAAACGACCCAGCGGTCGTCTAACTGTCGACAGTTTTTTGATAGCTTCTGCATGGGTAGCTCCCGATGATGTTCTTCAGTTTGGTAAGAACTTATCAGGCACGCCGTGGAATTGATACTTCATACCAAGAGCGTGCGGCGCCTGGTCGGTTACGGTCGTCTGAGCGGTATGCGATGCCAGAAACGCGCTGGCGCAGCTGTACGCATCATCGCGACTCTACATCAACTACTTCTAACCCTCATTCAAGCTGAAGTCGAAGTCGCTATAGTGACGGCGCACTCGGCGTCCTGTGGGCTAATGCCGAGCGGCAACACGAGCGTCGCATCTACCGGCAGGCCAAGCCGATCAGTGTCGCGCGTGGAAAGGCCTCGACTGGGACGTGCTGAATCGCCTTTACGAAAAGGGCTTCATTTGCGACCCCGTCAACAAGACGAAGTCGGTGGTCTTCACTGAGCAAGGGTTACATGAGTCCGAGCGCCTATTCAGGCAGCATTTCGTTATCCGGGACCGAACGAACAAATAATGTAACGAACTTCTAACTCACCACACTGATATGTATGGACCGTGTCAAGTGCCAAAGGCAGATCTCCGAAGCTTGACGGGTCAAGGGCGGGCGTGAGCC
>NZ_FCOL02000276.1 GCF_001544515.1 Caballeronia terrestris | reverse complement strand
GGCTCACTCGCGCTCTGGCTTTTCTTCGGTGCATCGCTCAAGAAGGCGTGCGGCATGAATCGCGACATCACAAACGATCCGTCTCTCGCCAGATGGCCTGAGGCGATATGGGCCGTCGCGGGCGCTCTGCTGCTCGTCGCCCTCGGGCTGGTGCCGGTGAATCTCGCGTGGCAGGCGGTCGGGAAGGGCACGGACGTGTACCTGTTCCTCATCGGCATGATGCTGCTCTCCGAACTCGGCCGGCGCGAAGGGCTGTTCGACTGGATCGCGGTGCTCGCCGTGAACTATGCGAAGGGTTCACCGCGCAAGCTCTTTCTGCTGGTGTACCTGGTCGGTGTCGTCGTGACGACGTTCCTCTCGAACGATGCCGCCGCCGTCGTGCTTACACCCGCCGTGTTCGCCGCCGCGAAGAAGGCGGGTACCAAGCCGCTGCCGCTCTTGTACGTGTGCGCGTTCATCGCCAACGCGGCGAGCTTCGTGTTGCCGATATCGAACCCTGCCAATCTCGTGCTCTACGCGAATCACACGCCTGCGCTGGGTTTGTGGGTGGCGCGGTTTGCCTTGCCCTCAGTGCTGTCGATCGTCGCGACGTTTTTTATGCTGCGCTGGACGCAACGTAGCGAACTCGATGGCGTGTGCGCCAGCGATCTGCCCGTCGACAAACTCAGCACCAACGGCAAGGTGACATTCGCGGGCATCGGCGTGACGGCGATCGCGTTACTCACCGTCTCAGCCTTCGACATGCAACTGGGCTTGCCGACTGCCATCCTCGGCATCCTCACAGCGCTGGTCGTGCTGGTCAAGGAGCGTCAATCTCCGGTCGAACTCGTCAGCGAAATCTCGTGGAGCGTGCTGCCGCTCGTCGCGGGCCTCTTCGTGCTCGTGGAGATGCTTGCGCACACGGGTGTCATCACGGCCCTTTCGCATCTGCTCGCCTTGGCGACGCAGCAGAATCAATCAATCACAGCCGCGGTGTCAGGGGTCGTCATCGCTTTGAGCAGCAATGCGATCAACAACCTGCCGGCGGGGCTCATCGCCAGCGCAACTGCGTTGCAGGTGCACAGTCCTGAGCACGTGATCGACGCGTTGCTGATCGGCGTGGACCTTGGACCGAATCTGTCGATTACAGGCTCGCTCGCGACGATTCTCTGGCTCTCCTCCATTCGGCGCGAGGGCGAGGAAGTGAGCTTCATGCAGTTCTTCAAGGTCGGCGTGGTTGTCATGCTGCCCGCGCTCGTGCTGGCGCTGGGTGCGCGGCTTCTCATCGGAAATTAGACAAGAGCAAACGGAGGAGAAAAATGAGCAGCGCATGGATATATCCGTTCATCATCATTGGGGGCATCCTGCAAGCCGCGGGCGCACCCATCAACGGTCAGCTCAAGGGGGCGCTGGTCAATCCCTGGCTTGCGTCGAGCGTTTCGTTTCTACTGGTGACGTTCCTCGCCATCGCATTGTTCTGCATTCAGCCGACACCGCTGCCCACGCTCGACGATTTGCGCATCATGAAGTGGTGGGCGCCACTCGGAGGCATTGTCGGCGCGGTAGCCGTCTTTGCCAGTCTGACACTCGTGCAGAAAGTCGGTGTCGGCACGCTCAACGGACTGACCATCTGCGCGAACCTCGTTGCGTCGGTCGCGATCGACCACTTCGGTTTGATAGGCGTGGCGGAGCACCCCATCACTTGGCTGCGATTGCTCGGAACCTTGCTGATGGTGGCCGGCGTCGCGCTCGTCATGCGTTTCTGAGCACTTGCGATGAAACGGTGGCGTGGCTGGCAAAACTACCGCAAGTCATTTGATTGGCGCGTTTTGCCTCTTGTTGCGTTGACAGTTGTCGCCGCGGCCACCTCGTATGGCTACCATCGGATCTTGCTTGCGCAGCGCGACTGGATCGAGCACACCTACCAGGTCATGTCGACCCTGGAGATGACGCTACAACTCATGACAGATGCCGAAACCGGGCAGCGCGGCTACATTCTCACGGGCGACAAGACGTACCTCAAGCCGTATTCCCAAGCTGTAAAGCAAGTACATGTGCTACCTGATCAGATCCGTAACCTGGTAACCGACAGTCGCATTCAACTCGTTCGGGTTGGTGAACTCGAACAAGTGTTGAACGACAAGCTCGACGAACTCGCTGAAACCTTGCGGATCAAGGAAGAAAAAGGATCGGACTGGGCGCGAGAAAACATCCTGCGTAACGATGGTCGGGAAAGTATGGACAAGATAAGAACGTTGATCGCACAAATGCGTCAGGCCGAAGCAGAACTGCTTGTGCAACGCACGAATCGCGCGTCCCGAACGGAGAGAATGATGCTGGCGGTGACAATCGCGCTGACCATACTCTCGATAGCAGCTCGCATTACCCTTTACTTTTTACGGGAACGCGGT
>NZ_FCOL02000275.1 GCF_001544515.1 Caballeronia terrestris | reverse complement strand
GTAAGCGCGAATTTCTCCGCACGTAGCGCGATGAAGTAAAGGACGTCACGCTTGCGTCCGCAACCTACACTTGCGGACGCAACCACGATGACACCTGACACGATTGACCTCGATTTCCTGCCGCTGAAGGTGACGCACCTGTCTCCCAAGGGCAAACGATCATTTGATCCTGATGGGAAGCGCCGCTTGGTCGAGGCATGCCTGCGCCCTGGAGCGTCGCTTGCGGGTTTGGCGCTGAAGGCTGGAGTGAACGCCAACCAACTGCGCAAGTGGGTCGAGATGTACCGGAGGGCGAGCGCAGTTGCTAGGGTGCCGAGGACGATCGAATCTGAACCTTCGGCGTTTGTTCCCGTGGTGACGATTGGAGGCGCGACGTTGAAGTCGGCGGAGACGGCGGAGTCTTTGACGGTACGTCGCGATTCTCCCCCAGCGCCGACGCCGGCGCCGTCGCAAGCGCGCCTGTCGGTAAGGTTGCCCAACGGCGTCGCGATTGATCTCGAATGCTCAGTGCAGGACGCGCCACTCGTCAAGGCGGTGATCGTCGCGTTGGGAGCGGGTTGATGTTCCGCTTTGACGATGGTCTGCGGATCTACCTACATCGCGAACCGATCGACTTCCGCTGCGGACTGAACACACTGGTGACGCTGGTCGAGCAATCAATGCATCTTGACCCGTTCGCGCGAGCCGTCTTTGCGTTTCACAATCGGAAGCGCGATCGCGTGAAGCTTGTGCTCTATGACCGGGCTGGATTCTGGCTCCTCATGAAGCGACTCGAGGCGGACCATTTTGTATGGCCCCGCCGCCAGCAGGCCGTGATTGAACTCAGCACCGAACAGCTTCACCTGCTGCTAGACGGTGTCGATGTCGACGCGGTGCGCCGTCATCCTGCGAGGCAGTACTGCCACGCAAGCTGAATTCCAGTATCACCGATGTTGCCGGTAAACAACGACCGGCCCGGTAGTTACAAATCTCCGTAAACCTGCGCGACGCCGTGCTTCGCTATTGTGAAGCGCATGAAAGCCCCTGAACTCTCGCGATTGCCGCGGGCCGCCAAGGCCTACATCCACGAGCTCGAAACCGGTCTCGCAGAACGCGACGCCAAAATCGGCGACCTCTGCAAGCGCCTCGATGCGCTCGAAGAGCAATATCGTCTTGCGTTGGCCCGACAGTACGCGCCGAAGAGCGAGAAGCGCAAGGACCGCGTGTTCAACGAGGCTGAAGAAGTCGCCGAAGCGGATCCGGTTGCCGAAGGCGACGCCGACGCGCCCACTCTACCGAACACCGGGTTGCCTGAGCTTGGGAAGCCCGAATCCCGCAAGCGTGGCCGCAAGCCGCTGCCTGCGGATCTTCCGCGCGAGCGTATCGAGTACGATCTGCCCGATGATCAGAAGATCTGTCCGTGTTGTGGCAAGGCAATGCACCGGATGGGCGAAGAAGTCAGCGAGCAGTTGCACATGGAGGTCAAGGTGTCGGTGTTGCAGCATGCGCGCTTCAAGTACGCGTGTCGTCACTGCGAGCATCACGGCACGCACACGCCGATCGTGGTCGCGCCGATGCCGGCGCAGCCCTTGCCTGGGAGCCATGCAAGTCCATCGATGATCGCCGCTGTTACGGCCGGGAAGTACGTCGATGGCACGCCGCTGTACCGGATGGAGGATGTGCTCGCGCGCTCGAACATCACGATCAGCCGCGGCACGCTGGCGAACTGGATCATCCGCCCCGCCGAGCTGCACTACAAGCGGATTTACGACGCGCTCAAGGCGGTTCTGCTGGGTCAGTGGCTGATTCACGGCGACGAGACTACGGTCCAGGTCCTCAAGGAAAAGGATCGAAAGGCACAGGACACGTCGTATATGTGGGTCTATCGAAGCGCCGAGGACAGCGAGCAGCCGGTCGTGTTATTCGAGTACCAGCCCGGGCGCGGCCAGGAATATCCGAAGGCCTTCCTTGGAAGCTACGCGGGCACGTTGATGACCGACGGGTGGCCGGCATGGCGGACGGTTAAATCGGCGACGCACCTCGGATGCCTTGCCCACGCGCGGAGAATGTTCACTGATGCGCTGAAAGGACAGAAAAACAAGCCCAGCGCTCGCATCATCAGGGCGCTCGAGTTCTTCCAGGCGCTGTACCAGGTCGAGGCGCTCGCCAAACAAAACTTGCCCGAGGGCGAGACGCTGGCCAATTACCGTTACCGCCTACGCCAGCAGCACAGCGTGCCGCTGCTGAGCGCCTTCAAGGCATGGCTTGACGAATTGGCACCGAAGGTTCTGCCCAAGAGTCTGTTCGGCGAGGCAGTCGGCTACTGCCGCAGGCAATGGCAGTATCTAATCCGCTACGTAGACGACGGGCGGTCTCCCGTGGATAACAATGTCATCGAGCGCGACATCAGGCCGTTTGC
>NZ_FCOL02000274.1 GCF_001544515.1 Caballeronia terrestris | reverse complement strand
ATTTTGGAACTTCATTGTGTAAAGCCGGCCCAGGGCGACTTCGCGGGCGCTCCCGCCGTTTCGCGCAAATATGCGTGGATCGTCTTCGCGCTGACCTTCGGCCTGTTGCTGTCGGACTACATGTCGCGGCAGGTGCTGAATGCGGTCTTTCCCCTGCTGAAAAGCGCATGGGGTCTTTCCGACACGCAACTGGGTTCGCTCAGCGGCGTGGTGGCGCTCATGGTCGGCGTGCTGACCTTTCCGCTTTCGGTGCTCGCCGACCGCTGGGGCCGCGTGCGAAGCCTGATCCTGATGGCAGCACTCTGGAGCCTGGCCACGCTCGGCTGCGCGTTTGCGACCAGCTACGGGGAAATGCTCGTCGCCCGGGCGTTCGTGGGTCTCGGCGAGGCCGCCTATGGAAGCGTGGGCATTGCCCTGATCCTCAGCATTTTCCCGCCGCACCTGCGCTCGACTCTCACCGGCGCATTCATGGCCGGCGGCGCGTTCGGCTCGGTGCTCGGGATGGCGCTCGGCGGTTTCGTCGCGGTGCATTTTGGGTGGCGTGCGTCATTCGGCGCGATGGCATGCTTCGGCATCTTGCTGGTGGTGGCTTACCGGCTGATCGTATCCGAGAAGCGCCTTGCAGCGCGGTACCCGGACGGCCGTGCGAAGGAGTCGAATTCACGCGACGTGATCACCAGCTTTCGCACGCTCGTCGCGGGACTATTCTCGACGATTTCGGTCGTATGCGCGTACGTCGGCAGCGGACTGCAGCTTTTCATCATGGGCGCGGTGATTGCCTGGATGCCGAGCTTTCTCAATCGCTACTACGGCCTGCCTGCAGACAAGGCCGCCGCGGGCGCCGCCGTGTTCGTGCTGTTGGGCGGCGTGGGCATGGTCGCGTGCGGAATCGTCACAGACCGGCTCTGCCGGACCGCTCCGTCCCGCAAGTGGATGACGGCGATCGCCTATTGCATGATCTCCTTCACGTTGCTCTCGATCGGCTTTCGCCTGGAGGCGGGCGCGATGCAACTCGTCCTGCTGGGCGCGGGCATTCTCGTCGTTGCGGGCACCTCCGGCCCGGCGGGAGCGATGGTCGCGAACCTCACACCTTCGTCGATCCACGCATCGGCGTTCGCTACCCTGACGCTCGCGAACAATCTGCTCGGCCTTGCACCCGGTCCGCTCGTCACCGGCCTGATTGCGGATCGCGTGGGTCTTCTGGGGGCGTTGCAGGTGATCCCGCTGGTGAGCCTCGCCGCTACGGTCGCCTTCGCGATCGGCAGGTCGAGATATGAACGCGATCTGCGCCGCATCGACGCGCTGCGCGGCATAGCAGCAGAAAAATGACACCTCGTACGGAACATCACTCATGACACCCAACCCCACACCGACCGTTCTGATCGTGCCCGGACTGCGCGATCACGTCGAAAACCATTGGCAAACCTTGCTCGAACGCAAGCTCCCGAATGCGCGCTCGGTGCCTCCGCTCGAGCATGACAAGCTGAACCGCGCGGCCCGTGTCGCCGCGCTCGATGCGGCACTGGCGCAGATCGACGGCCCGGTCATTCTCGTCGCGCATAGCGCCGGGGTCATGATTACCGTGCACTGGGCGCAGCTTCATCGGAGAAACATCAAGGGCGCGCTGCTCGCGACGCCACCCGATTTCAACGCGCCGATGCCGGAAGGCTATCCGGCACCCGCTACCCTGCACGAGCATGGCTGGATGCCAACTCCACGTACGCGCCTGCCGTTTCCCAGCATCGTGGCCGCGAGCACCAATGATCCGCTCGCGCGGATCGAGCGCGTCGAGGAACTCGCGCAAGCGTGGGGCAGCCGGTTCATCGAGGTCGGCGCCGTCGGTCATCTGAATCCCGCTTCCGGGCACGGCGAGTGGCCGCGCGCCGAGGAATTCGTGGCCGAGCTGAGTTGAACCTCGAACACCCCGACCGAAACCAGCACTGGGCCGGCATTGCCAAGACGCCGGCACCTACACCCTGTACAGGAAAACTATAGATGTCTAGCTACGTACGTAACGACGCATCAGCGAATGATGCCAATACCGTTGAACTCCGGCCTGATCAAGACGCGGTCCGCCGAGTGCCATCCGAACGATGCAAGGAATCGTCGGCATCGCCCGTGCGTACCTGGGCGTGGGCGAGAACCAGTGGAGTCTACGACTGGATGGACGCACATACCCCCCGCGACGATTTGGACTCGTGGCGTTGAACGAAAAAACAAAGCAGGCGCACGAATGCCGCCAAGCTCTCCCTGACCCTCCTGGTGGACGCCATCAGCCGTCCATCGGCATTACGACATTGCCGTCGCCTGGTTGCTGGCGAACGAGTGCGACGGCACTCGCCGCATGATTCGATTCGCTGCGCGCAGTCAGGTCCCTCCCACCGCGAGAGGGTTACAAGAAGCATCCCTGCACTACGA
>NZ_FCOL02000273.1 GCF_001544515.1 Caballeronia terrestris | reverse complement strand
CTACCAGCGCGGCCTGCGCGTCGAACCCGCCGAACACGACCACGTCAGCGTTCTGCCCTCGAATTCGTGTCAGCACCGCGCTGAAATCCATGGTCTTGTCGGTCACGTACTCGCGCGCGACGATTTTCCCGCGCCGCTCGACTACGAAATCGCTGACCCGGTCGGCCAGGCCCTGGCCAAAGTCAGTCCGGTCATCGATGATCGCGATGCGCTTTGCCTCCAAGGTATCGATCAGATAGCGCCCCAGTTCTGCCCCCGCTATTGCATCCTGACCGATCACGCGAAACGAGGACCTGTTGCCGCGCAGCGTATAGGCCGCGCTCGTCGAACTCGGGCTTACCTCCGCGATATCGAACATCTGATAAATGCCGGAGACGGCGATGCTGCAGCCGGAATTGAAATGACCAACCACGCCCGCGACGGACAGGTCCGCGAGCCGCTGAGCCACCTGAGTTGCGACTCTCGGATCGCCTTGGTCGTCGAGGGAAACAAGCTCGAATTGCACAGGCCGTCCGTCAATCTTCGGGTCGCGCTGGTTTGCGTCCTCAAGCGCGAGGCGTGCGGCGTTCTCCATCTCTTTTCCGTCAGCCGCGGAAGGCCCTGTCAGGGGCGCCGCAAAACCAATCTGCACAACGGAAGGGCCCGCGGCTTCCGAGCATGGAATCGATACGGCAAGCAACGCGGCTAGCAGCCCGGACCTCAAAAAGCCAACGAATTCCAGTGCTGCCAGTCGTCTCATGATCTGCTCCCGGTCGATCTTTATCACCTTAGTTCAACCGCACACTGTTCGCCGCATACCTTCTTGTCGCCTCACGCATATCCATACAATAGAAACAAGTCAGGATAATTGCAAACAAGTTTTGAATTATTTTAGGATTGATTGCAATCAATCTTATACATACACGCATACAAGATTCAGTCCGTTCACAGGCTTGTTCTGTGAGTATTTCAATAGCAGTTTTTCTTTTCAAAGCTTTAGTGGATATCTCTCATATCCGCTTGGCCTTGTTGAGCAAAACCAATCTCACCCGAAGTAACCCGTACATACAATTCTTAAACAATTGACGTAATCGTTCAAATCATGTTCGAGATTCCCCGCACAAAATTGGAGCAAGATCGGAAAATGTTGCATACAATAAATAATATTGCTTCAGACGAGGCGCCAAGATGATGCACACAGCCAGCTGGAAACCGCGTCTCGAAGAAGGCAGCGGTCCGACGTATCAAGCAATTGCGAATGCGGTCGCGGAGAGCATCGGAAAGGGAGAGCTTCGCGCCGGCGATCGTTTGCCACCACAGCGAACACTCGCTGCGGCGCTCGGCATCGACTTCACGACAGTGAGCCGTGGCTACGCGGAAGCGCAGCGGCGTGGGCTCCTCGAAGCCCGGGTGGGACGTGGCACCTATGTCAAGGCTGTCAAATTGCAACCAGCCATATCGCACGGCGCCTCGACCGTCGATATGCTGATCAATCATCCGCCGAGCTTCGATGACCCTGCATTGGAAAAACGAATCTGGGAGGGCGCGCCGAGCGTTCTCGCCGAGCGCGGCATGGATATGCTGATGCGGTATCAGGTACCGAGCGGTGCGATGAGAGATCGTCTGGTCGGCGCCAATTGGCTGGCCCGACGCGTGCCGGGGCTAGGTCCCGAGCGGGTCCTGGTCTGCCCTGGCGCGCAGGGAGCGCTGCTTGCAACCTCGATGATGCTCGCGCGAGCCGGCGACACTGTCTGCGTCGAATCGCTCACGTATCCGGGTTACATGCTGCTCGCGAAAGAATTGGGAATTCGTCTTGCGGCCGTCGAAATGGATGATCAAGGCGCAAGGCCCGATTCACTCGACCAGATCTGCCGGAGCGATAAGCCGAAGGCGTTCTATTGCACGCCGATCATTCACAATCCCACTACGGTCAACATGCCCATTGAGAGGCGCCGCGAACTCGTCGAGGTAGCTCGCCGGCATCAGTTGCCCATCATCGAGGACGACAATTACTGGCCGCTGATAGAGGCCTCGGGCCGGCCCGGGACTTCACTCGACGACTTGCCGAGCCTCGCTTCGCTCGCGCCAGAGCTTGTCTACTACATCTCGGGACTCGCGAAATGCGTGTCTCCGGCGCTGCGTATCGCCTACCTCGCCGTTCCCGATCAAGGCAGCGCCGAGCGCGCCTCCGTGGTGATCCGCGCAACGGCGTCCATGGCGGCGCCTCTGAGCGCTGCTATTGCCACCTATTGGATAGAGTCCGGCTTGGCTGAAGACATGCTTCACGCAATATGCGCCGAAAGCGAGGCGCGTCAGGCCATCGCGCATCGCTATCTCGGCCCGGACCTCACGAATCCCCACGGTCACGGATTTCATTTGTGGCTCCCTCTTCCCATGCCGTGGACGCGCAGCGCGTTCGCCACGCAACTGAGGCTATCGGGCATA
>NZ_FCOL02000272.1 GCF_001544515.1 Caballeronia terrestris | reverse complement strand
TTGGTTGCGTGAGCAGTCGAGTGGCGTGGTAGATGCGCGCATGGTTGCCGATGGACTTGGCGAGGCCCCCGGGGCATACGTGCTGGAGCCTTGAACCCCGGCGCGACACAAATCGCAAGCGAGCGAGCTATCTGGTGTCGTTCATGGCGCGGACCGCACCTTTCAATTGCGCCGTGAGGCGACTGCGTGCGATGCTCTGAGGATGGGATAAGCAAGATGGAACGTGTGAATGCCATTCGCGCCTTGTGGGGGCGACTGAGGGAGCACCCCCCTGTCGCGTGTCGGGCCAGGGCTGATCACCGGCGTAGCTGACGACGATCCGAGCGGCATAGCCACCTATTCCCAAGCCGGCGCTCAATTCGGTCTCAATATGCTCTGGACGATGCCGCTGGCCTTTCCACTGATGGCCGCGATGCAATCCACGTGTGCGAACCTTGGCCGGGTCACCGGGAAAGGACTCGCCGCCAATATCAAGACCACGTTTTCGCCAACCGAGGCTGCCAGCGCACTTCGGCCGCTCGACGGCAACTTCGCCTACGTGCTCTTTGCTCTTGGAATCCTTAGGGTCGGCCTGATTGGCGTACCCGTGCTGGCGGGTTCTGGAGCCTATGTCCTTTCCGAAGCGATGGGCTGGAAAGAGGGGCTCGAACGCAAGGTGAATGATGCTCGTGGACTTTACGGCATCATCGCCGTGAGCGTGCTCGCCGGACTCGGAGTTCAGTATTCGCCCATCAGCCCGATGAAGGCCCTGTTTTGGAGCGCGGTCATCGACGGGGTCGTCGCGATTGCCGCTGATGGTGGTGTCCTTAAGCTCGTGTCGAAGAAGTCGGGAATGGGGGCGTTCACCGCAAGCCGGTCATTGCTTGTTCTTGGCTGGATTGCCACGGGCGATCGGCGCAGCGGCCGTTCGGATGATTATTCCCGGTTAGTCCCGCAAAAGATGCTAACCGAAAATCGGCCTGGCCGCGACATGCTGAATAAAGTGGCGGGGCTGCCTGGGAAGCGACGAGCTACGACTTCAAACCGCTTTTTTGTCGCGCCCAAAAACGCGGCAGAGACGCACCGGTGCACCGGGGTTTTGATCGGGATCAAGCGTCCGAAGTCCCGAGAGCGCGAAGCGCGACCGTCTCGCATATTCGCCAGGATGCCCGCGCGGTGGGTTGTATCTCTGGTGTCGGCAGGCAGTTCATGGAGGCCGCCGCAAATCAATGGCGAGGACAATAGAGATGTCCGTGAAAACAGAGGCGTGCCTCGCTCTTCATACCATCGTTAGGGCTTGCATGGCGAAGGATCAAACGAGGTGCGGTGTTCGACAGAAAAGCCGAGTGTTAGTGTCGGACGTTCTATCAAGCTGCCCTGCGATGCGCATTGGCTGTTGCACTGGCACCGCCTTCTCGGTCATTGCTCAATCCCCCTTCGCTCTGGTAGCCGGCACCGATCGGTGCCCCGCAAATATACGCGGCAACATGAAGGGGCAGTTGAGTTTCGCCCGATCGGAAGCCACCAATCCTTCTCAACCCCCGGGGTAGCGGCTGACCCAAAAATTGTGGGGCGGACCTCTCGGGTTCTCTTCATCGCCCTGTCTAATCTTCGTGCTGCTACGCAGTCTGCTCTCCACGAGCCTTTCGAAATGCAAAACGAATGGAAGACTACAATGCATTCGACGCCATAGAAATTTGGAATGTTCCGACCGCGGAGAAGCATAGTGACCGATAGATTGCAACAACTACTCTCGCAAATCAGCGAACTGGAAGACGAACTGCAGATCGTCCTGCACGATCGGGAGGTGCCGATTTTCTTCACGCTCCGAGGAAAACGCGTTGAGTTCGAATCGAGTCTCAAACGCCTACATCGGGACTTGCGAATCGGCTTGATTGCTTGGCTCAAAGCGAGCGAACCTCGCAGGTGGGTGGCCGCTCCGTTTATTTACGGACTAATCGTGCCACTTGTACTGCTCGACGTCGGCGCGACCGTCTACCAGGCGATCTGCTTTCCGCTGTTTCGCATTGCGAAGGTGAAGCGCGCGGACTATATCATCCGTGATCGCTGGCAATTGAATTACCTCAACGTCATTGAGAAGCTTAACTGTGGTTACTGTGAATATGCCAACGGACTTATCGCCTACACCGCGGAGATAGCTGCGCGCACGGAACAGTACTGGTGCCCGATCAAGCACGCGCGCAAAGCCCTGGGCACTCACGCTCGCTACCAGCGATTCCTAGCGTACGGAGATGCGCAGGGATACCGAGCCCATTTGGAGGATCTGCGAGCGGCGCTTGCGAAGTCGCCTGAGCGCCCCTTCAATGCTGATCCCCGTCAGGACTGATGCTGTCCTGACTTGACACTGGCGCGCATATAACGTCCGGTTTATTGAACGGCGGTTTCATCGTTTCGGCGCTTGGCGCATTTGCCGTCTGTGTCCGAAGG
>NZ_FCOL02000271.1 GCF_001544515.1 Caballeronia terrestris | reverse complement strand
AAGAAGTGCTCTATGCGCGCGACCACACCTTCACCTTCTGGGCGGCGGTCCGCAACCGTCGCGGGGTCGTACGTGGCGGGACTCGAGTCTCGCCCATGGACCTGAACATCGGTGCGTGCGATACCCGCTCGCTCAAGGCGCTCAACCGCACGGTTGGCTTCGTCGAAGCCGTCGAAAATTCCAACGATTGCTTGTGTCATGTTCGATGCCTCCAATGATAAATAAAGCGGCCAAGGCCGCCGTATGGAACGCGCTTCTGATTCTCTTACCGCGGTTCTTTCTCTGCGTTTGCCGACCTGCTACCAACAGACCCATCTTCTGCAAACCACTCGCCGCTCGCGCCGTCACGCCGCTCGACAATCAATTCCTCACGCCGCACTGATGCTCGGTGCACCGCGTCCACCTCCGCCGCCGCTTTTGTTATCCGGACATCTTCCTTCAGCATGAGTCGCATTTCTGTGACAGGGACATACTCGAATACAGGAACAATCAACGTGTCCCCTTCCTGGCGTGAGCCATACTCCGCGGGCACCGGTTGGTTGATTGAAACGCGCTCCACGACGACCGCCTCCGTCCGCAGGGTTATCGGTACCTCCTGAACGTCTTCGTGAACCAACTTGCGTAGTCGCACAGCGCCCGTCTCGGTGCGCTCGACTCCGACTGAGAGCTGTTCTTGCACCGCGGAGATTGTCACGGCCTCCCCAGAGCCCGCCGGCTCTGAATATTCATCGTATGCGTTTCCCATCGTCACTCCGAAAATGTGATGCCCAGGCGCGGTACATGTCCCCGCGCGCGCCCTGGAGAAAGTCCCCACCGCGCCTATTTGGGTTTGCATAATTATCGCAATGCACGTGCCCGAGGCGGGCTTTGACCGGATACTTTTTGGACATCTCCCTGCCCGATGCGAACGAACAATATTTGTGCGACCGTATCCGTAGGGAGGGTTTTGCCGGAGAGCCTGTATCGTCGCTGTTACTAGTGACGCGGCTCTTCGGCTCGCTTGACATGTCCGACGAATTCATCCGGATTAAAGCAAATGCGAGCTTTCTGGTACGACAAAAGCCACTCTGAATAGTCCTTCGGTTCGCTGAAACTTCGTACGCTGTGCGGTTCGAGCAAGCATGTCGACCATGCTGCCAACTGCAGGGCGTTGCTCCCACAATTTTCGCGGCGAATGAACGAGCTTGGCGATTGCTACGGCCGACACGAGTCAGAATGTCCACTTCAGTACGCATTCTGTGACTGTCGCGAACGACACTCATTCTAATTCAATCAATGATTGGCGAACAAAGACAGGATTTGACCGCTATCAACTCCTGCGGTTCTCGTAGGATGTACGTTGATGAGCGACAGGCACTCCGCCGGCTAGGGCGTAGGCGCCGACAACAAGAACGGAGGCAATGCGCTTGCCATGAGTACCATTTTATTGGTCGACGACGAACCGGATACTCGCTATATCCTGGACTTGCTCCTGACCGCGCAGGGTTATAGAGTCGTAAAAGCTCGAAATGGCTATGAGGCCATGGAAGTCGCGCTCGCAGCGCCGCCTGACTTGGTGATATCGGACTGGGTGATGCCTGTCATCGACGGAACGCAACTGTACCGTTACTTCGCGGCTATTCCGACATTAAACACAGTGCCATTCGTATTCATCTCGGGCGCGCTCCCGCCAGACGAAGTGACGGTTGGTCCATTTCTGCGCAAGCCATTCGACCCACCGCTCTTGTTTGACCTGATAGTTCGCTCCTTGTCGGGTTAGTCGTCGCCGGTGCCGTCCCGTCCACACAGGAGGGTCAATCGGCGGCAGTATCCTCGAGACTTTCAGGTTGACCCTCGGCACGGCGTCGGCTTCGAAGGCGGCGCAGTGGAGACGCTGAAGCAACTCAAGGCGCGGCTGCATGGTTGATGCGGCGGTCATCGACGCGCCCAGGCAGGCAGGTCACGAATTCCCGCGCTCGGACCTCGTTCCGGCGTTCGTCGAGGCGGGGTGTATAGCTCCACGAAGCCTCTAGAAACAAGGTAGTCAAGGAGGGGAGTCTTCAAGAAGACGGAGCTATTCGTCGATGCCCAGGAGAGGATGGCCGCCCGCGCGGACCTCGGATCTGTCGCAATAACGCGTCGGGTATCGTGTGCCGTGACAATAGGAACGATCGGACGCGCGATGAAGACTTTGAATCCAGCTGTGGCGCGGGTGCTCAAGCGTTTGCATTATCCGCTCGATGTGATCCTGACTTGTGTGCGCTGGTATGTGCGCCTACCCGCTAAGCCTTCGACACCTTGAAGAGATGATGGCGGAGCGCGGTATCTCAGTTGACCATTCAACCGTGCACCGCTGGGCCATCAAGGTGTTGCCGGTTCTGGAGAAGGTGTTTCGCCGCCACAAGCGTGCCGTCGGCCGGAGCTGGCGAATGGATGAAACGTATATCAAGGTCCGAGGCCAGTGGAAGTATTTGTATCGCGCAGTCGACAAGGA
>NZ_FCOL02000270.1 GCF_001544515.1 Caballeronia terrestris | reverse complement strand
GCATGAACGATAAAAATCCTCTCCAGATCATTCCCGGCAGTGCGCTGCACGGCGAATCCCAATCCGTCGGCCTCACGTCGCAGCCTTGCGCAAGGCGCAGGGCAAGCGCAATCCGAACGACTTTCCGGTCGCCTCGCCCGAATTCGAGGTCCTTGAGGCCGAATTCCTTCAGGACGTGCTCGCGTTTCTGGGCGACGACCCGAAAGAGCCCGACATGTTCGACGAATTGGGCCTCTGAGCCGATGAAGGAGGCCGTTGGTCTCCTGATGTCATTCGACACCCTAAGAACGGCCTACGGTGGGCCGTTTCTTTCGTTTTTGGCGCTCGATCGAGCCGGAAGCGCAGCCGAGGCGACGTCCGCAGCCAGCGATCCGGCACTTGCCTTCGCGATTTTGCGTATCCACAATAAGTGCGATGGAAATCACATTCGACCCGGCCAAAGACGCGAGCAATCGGCACAAGCACGGCGTGTCATTGGCCGATGCTGCTCGAATCGATCCGGATAGCCTGCGGTACTGGGTCGACGAGCGAATTGACTACGAGACCCGATATCGCGGGCAGGGGCTTATCGGCGATCGCCTCTATTCCGTCGCCTTCACGATCCGCGACGGTGTGATGCGCGTCATCAGCCTGCGAAAAGCGAACGCCCGAGAGGTACGAGACTATGCCCAACACGATTAAGACCCACTTGGGTCGCACCATCATCATGCCGACGCCCGAAGAGGACGCGGAAATTAACCGCGGCATTGCCGCCGATCCTGACAATCCGGAGTGGACGTCAGAGGACATGGCGCGCGCCCGTCCTTTCCCCGAACTCGTCGCGCAAAAGCGCATGGGCCGGCCGCCGAAGGAAAACCCGAAGGAGCAGGTCAGCGTTCGCTACGACGCCGATATCCTCGCCGCGTTCCGCGCGACCGGGGAGGGGTGGCAGACGCGCATGAACGACGCCCTGCGCACCTACCTGATTGAGCATCCGCTTGAGGAAGCGCATGGACAGTGACGCCGAACGCCTCGCGCGCATGCAGCGCGTGATCGACCGCCACCTCGAGGAGATCGAGCGCCTGCAGAACAGGCCGACGTGGCTGTCAGCCATCGGCGTGATTGCCATAATCGTTGATCTCGTAGCCTCGACAGTCGCGACGGCTCTAGTCGACCCGTTGCTCCCGGTCGCCCTGTTGAGATTCCACGGGCCGTTTCCGGAGCCCTTCGGACATCCGCTTTGTTAGCCAGCTACTGCCGCACGTCGGCCCTTTACGGACGAAGGTTATCTAAACGGTTTTCTATTGCCCCTGCTTACAGAGAAAAGCGTTTGTAACTTTTGCGTGCATCGGGACCTCCTCGTGTTCTTCTCCCTCTGTGATTACGGCCACAGCATCTCCCCGCGCGTCGATAAATTCAAAACGGCACGGGGAAAAGCGCCAGCGCACTTGCATGGTAGATGCTCGTCGAGGAACTCTGCGATCAACGCCTCATCGATTTGGCGCCGCCGACAGGGCCCGGAGTCGCCCATTGGGCGAAGTGCGTGATACAGAGCAGGTAAGTAGCGACCGTCTTCGCAGCGTACCGGCGTTGGCTCAGGTACTGCTTGAACGCATCAACGTGTGGCTCTATCCGACCGTCGGCGAAACCGCCTATGTCAGTGCGGCGAGTGCGGCGAACGATGTCCATGGTGACCTCCAGAAGTGAGACCACCACTGCATCACAGATCGGAACTATGTCAAGATCCTTGCTCACCCACCTTGCCAGAGCCTCGCCATGCCTAGGTCGGCGCCCTCAGTAACCGATCATCTGCGCATAGTTGCGACCTGAGCATAGGGGTCGACTGCTGCCCGAGGCACCCGATCAATGGCCGGCCTCGCGGACCTTTCTATGTCGCACCGCGTTCGGCTAGGAGCGCGGCCGCGGTTCGCCGCGCTGCGTGCGCACCGGGCCGATCGGGAACAAGACTTCGATGCCCCGGCGGTCGCGGCTCCCCTGATCGCGCCGCTCGTGATCACCGGCACCGAGGCGTCGATCGCAAAGGATGATGGCGGCACGGACGGAAACAGCGAGGCGCCGTTTCGGCTGACGCGCTCGCGCGACTGGTGCGCGAGGCAGTGCGGCGCATCGCCGGTGATCGGTTGCGCGAAGGCGCGCTGTCCTACGACGCGCACGCAAAATTACTCGCTACCTCGGCGCACGCGTTCCGACACACCTTCGGCACCCGGGCCGTTGCCCGGAACATGCCCATCGACGTGGTTCAGCCATCCTCGGTCACGCCTCGTTGCGTACAACGTCCATTTATGTGCCCGCCGAACGACAACGCATGCTCAATGCCGCGACGCAATACTATTCGGAAGACCGCGGCTAGTTGCTGTCAGTCAACTCCAACGGAGGAGCAGGGCGCTGCCGCCGTGATACAGACACTGCACGCCCCATCGGTGCATGTCCGGTGCGGTATCCTCCGGGCTGGCACGCATACAGGCTGTCAGTTCGCTTAAATGGAGAGCACAAACATGA
>NZ_FCOL02000269.1 GCF_001544515.1 Caballeronia terrestris | reverse complement strand
CAAATTCGCGAAGCCGGTCCGCGTGCGCTGGCAACTGGCGCGATCCTGTATGCATGGCTGATCGGCGGTGGATTGGCGATCACGTATGGCGTGCAATACCTCTTCGGCTGAGCCCGCACAAGCCGTAAAAGCCCCGCCCGCGCGCGGGGCTTTCGCTTTGTATGGCACGGACGATGCTGAACTCGGGGTCTCAAAGCAATGTCGTAGCGAAACCCAAGCGAAGAGGAAAACGCCAATGCCCTACGAACTGTATTACTGGGACGGCCTGCAGGGCCGCGGAGAATTCGTCCGGCTCGCGCTCGAGGATGCGGGCGCAGAATACATCGACGTCGCTCGCGGCGCTAAGAAGGACGGCCTGGGCACCGACGCGATGATAAAGGTCATGAACAGCAAGACCGAGCCGCACATCCCATTCGCTCCGCCGTTCCTCAAGGACGGCGAGCTTATCGTGCCGCACGTCGCGAACATCCTGCTGTATCTCGGCCCGAAGCTCGGCCTGGCTCCAAAGAACGACGACCTGCGCTACGTCGCGCATGGCCTGCAACTGACGATCGCAGACGTTGTCGCCGAAGTGCACGACACGCATCATCCGCTCGCCACCGATCTCTATTACGAAGACCAGAAGGACGCCGCGAAGATCTGCTCGAAGAATTTCATCGAAGCGCGCATTCCGAAGTTTTTCGGCTACTTCGAGCGGGTGCTGAAGCAGAACCCCGACGGCGACACGCAGATGGTCGGCAAGACGACGACTTACGTCGATCTCTCGATGTTCCAGCTCGTCGATGGCCTGCACTACGCGTTCCCGCGCGCGATGCGAAAATTCGGCAAGCACTATCCGCGTGTTGCGGCGCTGCACGACGCGGTGCTCGAGCGGCCGAACATCGCGCTCTACGTCGATTCGGAGCGGCGCATTCCGTTCAACGAATCGGGCATCTTCAGGCACTATCCCGAACTCGATCAGGACGCGAAGTAACGGGCGTCTCTCTCGAACCCATCTGAAACAAGGAGCCACAAGCATGGTCGATACGATTCCCTCATTCGGTCTCGGCACGTTCCGCGTCGCCGCCGGCAAAACCGCGCAATCGGTGAAGAGCGCGCTGCAGCTCGGCTATCGTCACATCGATACCGCCCAGTACTACGACAACGAAACCGAAGTAGGCCAGGGCGTACGCGATTCGGGCATCCCGCGCGAGGACATCTGGGTCACGACAAAGGTCTGGTGGGAACGCCTGCGCCGCGACGACCTGATCGCGAGCCTGAAAGTGAGCCACGAGAAGCTCGGCATCGGCGCGATCGATCTCGTGCTGATCCACTGGCCGTCGCCCGACAGCGTCGTGCCGATCACCGAGACGCTCGCCGCGTTCCAGGAAGCGCGCTCGCTCGGGCTCCTTCGGCACTACGGCGTGTCGAATTTCACGGCGCCGCTGCTCGAAGAAGCGGTGAAGGCGCCCGGCGGCAACGAGATCGTGACGAACCAGTTCGAAGTGAGCCCGTTCCTCGCGAACCGCGCGCTCGTCGAGGCGACGCAGAAGCTCGGCGTGAAGGTCACCGCGTACATGCCGCTCGGCGAAGGCCGCGCGCACAGCGACGCGACGCTCGTCGACATTGCGAAGAAGCACGGCGCGACGCCCGCACAGGTGACGTTCGCGTGGCTGCTCTCGCGCGGGATCGTGGTGCTGTCGGCGTCGACGAATGCGGAGCACCAGGAGATCAACTGGGACGCGCAGAAAGTGAGGCTCGACGCCGACGACATCGCCCGCATCGACGCGCTCGACGAAGGCAGGCGCAACGCGAATCCGCCGTTCGCGCCGAAGTGGTGAGCGCCTGGCCTCATCGATCTACGACCAAGCCCGGCCTGCGTCGCACGCCGGGCTTTTTCGCAGCATTGTGAGTGCTATCCTTTCGGCGCTCTGTCCCCTTGGTCCTCCGGTCCCTTAAGTGCTTTCATTCCTGCTCAAGCTGCGCACGCGCGCGCAAACGCTCTTTCGCCTGTCGGATGCCCACACGATGCTCGTCTGGGCCGTGATCGTCGGCGTCGCCGGGGCGTTCGCGACGGCCGCGTTCCGCGAAGGCATCGATGAGCTGCAACGGTTTTTCGGCGGCGAGGCGGGCAGCTTCGTCGATATGGCGAAGCGCCTGCCGTGGCCGGTGCGCGTCGTGCTGCCGGCCATCGGCGGGCTGATCGCGGGCGTGTGTCTCCTGATCGCGCGGCGACACCAAGCGAAGCAGGCGCACGCGGATTACATGGAAGCAGTGACGATCGGCGACGGCGTCGTGCCCGTGTGGCAAAGCCTCTGGCGCAGCCTCTCGTCGCTCTTCACGATCGCGTCCGGTGGCTCGATCGGCCGCGAAGGCTCGATGGTGCAGCTTTCGGCGCTCGCGTCGTCGCTGATCGGGCGCTTCGTCCACTTCGATCCGCCGCGTTTGCGCCTGCTCGTCGCGTGCGGCGCGGCGGCGGGGATCACGTCGGCGTACAACGCGCCGATCGCGGGCGCGTTCTTCGTGAC
>NZ_FCOL02000268.1 GCF_001544515.1 Caballeronia terrestris | reverse complement strand
ATGAGTTCTCCCTCCATGCAAATGGAGACTCACAAATCGTCATTAAGTTGCATTATTTGTGACGCACTGCACTAGGAGACGGCGAAACGGTCGGACTGTCGGGGTTCGGCTGCTTTCAGGTGCGCGATAAACGTGCGCGACCCGGGCGGAACCCGAAGACGGGAGCCGCGGTCCCTGTTGCGGCGCGACGGGTGGTGCTGTTTCGCGCCAGCCGGATCCTGGAGTCTCGAGTGCGCGGCGCCACCCATCCCGACGACTAAGCCACCGCAAAGCCACCGCAGCCTCGCGGGCGGCCGGCAGGCCACATTGTCGCGCATGGGCGCAGAAAGCTTGCAATATGCTTTCGAACACGCTTTAATGAGGCTGTCTGCATCCAGCGTGAATCGAACGCTCTTATTAGAGGACCTTGTCGTGCGTTTTGCTTCGAATTGCTCTCTCGCGTCGCTTCGTCTTCCGTCTATGGTCGGAACGGCGGGCTGCACGCGTGAAGGATCGGAGACAGCGAAATGCACTCGGAGCCGCGCGTGTCCGGCGGACAAGTCAGCACTTCCTTCCGCCCGGCTCGCCTGACAACCAAACCTCAGACGCAGGCCGGGCTCACCCCTCCAAGCAAACCCCGTCTCTAACGGAGCGGCGACCGTCGTACGGGCACGCCTGTCCCGACATGCGAGTTCGCCTTCGTTAAGCCGTGGGACATTATCCAACGCGAACTGCCTCGTGCCGCTTTTCTGGCGGTGTGGTCGCTATCGCGTTCGAATTCAAAGACGTCGCTGACATGAGAGTGATTTCCTACATGACGAATATGCAACCGTCGCGCAAGCCGGAGCGTTCTGGTGTCGTGCAACATCCTCGCATAACGTCCGCAGGCGGCCCATCAGAAACGCTAGCAGCGCGTTTGCGAGCGGGCCAATGCTCAGCGTCAAAGCTGTGCGTGGACTACGCGGGCTACGTTTTGACAGCCACTGCGCCCCCCGCGCATGCGCATTTATATTCGGCTGACCTGTTGGTTGAACGACAAGGCCACCGCAAGCACAGCGTTCGTGGACTCGACTATTTCTACGACGCGGCGCAAGCACTCATGTATTCGATCGAGTGGGGCCGGCTCTGGGTGAAGAGCAACGTAAGGACGCGTCCCGAAGCGACACATGAACACAGTCACAGCCGAAGCAGACGGTGAGCAAGGAAAGGAGGCCTTTCCATGAAGACGATCAATACGTCGCCGACCAATCGAGGTTTGCGTTATGTGGCACGCGATCCCGAAGACACGCGTACAGCGCTTCTCTATTGGCTGGGAACGGCCTTACCGGCGCGAGCAGCGAACTTCTCCGAAGTGACGCAACGTCTTTCCCCGCTGATGCAAGTTGTGTTTCCGGATGAACGGCCCGGAGTATTCGTGAACCCACTTGCGGTGCGCCAGGTGATACGAAACGGAAGCCTCGAGCGCCTTATTTTCGTGGACGGTTCATGGCTAGACGTCTGGTCGGGTGGCAGTTGCACGGACCTTTGTAACCTTCACGCTTCCAGGAGGCATATATGCCGCTAGTTCAAGTTGGCTCCTTCGCTGATTCGCGATCACGCTCCGACAATTCGCGGATTTTATCCGAGACCGACATCGCGCGGCTCAAGCGAGGCGGGTATCTGATTACCGCCACCGCTCAGCAGCGGGCGCTCCTGGAGGAACTGGAAGCGATGGCCGTGTTCGTGGATTCCGCCGACGTTCCCCCGGACGTCATCACATTGAATACGACCCTCGAGTGCGTCGATGTCGGAGGAGACGTCTATCGATGGACACTGGTCTATCCAGATGAAGCCGACTACCAACGAGGACGTATCTCGGTGCTGTCGCCCGCGGGGATTGCGCTGCTCGGCGCGCGGTGCGGTCACATAGTGGACTGCCGGGCGCCGAGTGGCTCGTTGACTCGGTATCTGATCAGTCGGATTGTGCAGCAGCCCGAAAGTAGTCGCACGACGGATTAAGCAAGATAGAAGTCCGTGAAGTGACTTGCTCGTCGCGCAGACCGCTACCGTAGCGTAGGGACTCGATGACTGTCGTGGCTCGAAAAGCGCGCGACGAAGCGCCAGCGCAGCAGCATTAAAGGAGTCGACCGTTCGATCCTAAGCGGCGTCACTCAACCTCGATTTATAAACTGGGCGGCCTAAAAAGCGAAGCGCAACACCTATCTCGTATAAGGAAACGCGCCCAATCGATCTTTTTTATGCAGGGTCGAGGCGTGGTTAACCAGTCGGCATTGGAGACTTCAACGCCGACCAACGCCACTTGCCCTAGCTGTGTGCCGGTGTCTGGGTCGAACCGGTTTGCGCCTCGACCCGCTCGCCCTATTCGACGTCGACCACGGGCTTCTCTGTCATGCCGCCGGCCCGTTTTCGTCGCGATTAGCAGTACTGCCGCCAGCCACGACAAACTCCCTGCGATGGTCGTCGATCCACTTCGTTGCTCAGTTTACGTGGATGGGAATGTAGGTAGCATTGTTGCTCGGCACGCTGTCCGGAACTGTGCT
>NZ_FCOL02000267.1 GCF_001544515.1 Caballeronia terrestris | reverse complement strand
TGCCGGAGTGGTGTCCTTCGTTTCCCGGCCTTTGCCTTTATTACCCCGCCAATCGTCATCCGCCGGCCGCGCTAAAGCTGTTCGCTGATGCGGTGCGGGATTGGGCAAATCGCCGATAGCGAGGTGTGCGGCGGCGCCATTTGTGAGCCGTTCGCATAAGGGCATGCGCGTTTCCGGGCTTATGCTCGCGGCGCGGCGCCCGTAACATCGAACGTTTCCAGCGCGACGCGAACGCACCCATCGCCGCAACTCCACGAGAGGTAATCGAACCATGACGGACAACATCAAGGACAAGGTGGTCGTGATCACGGGCGCGAGCAGCGGCCTAGGCGAAGCCACGGCCCGCCTGCTTTCCTCGAAAGGCGCAGTGGTCGTGCTGGGCGCGCGGCGCATCGACCGCATCGACGAACTGGCCGCGGCCATCGTCGCCAGCGGCGCGACGGCGCTCGCGATCAAGACCGACGTCACCGACGCCGCGCAGGTCCGGCATCTCGTCGATACCGCTGTAGCGACCTATGGCCGGATCGACGTGATGATCAACAACGCGGGCCTGATGCCGCACTCGCTCCTCGAGCGCGGCAAGCTGGACGACTGGAACCGCATGATCGACGTGAACCTCAAGGGCGTGCTCTACGGAATCGCCGCCGCGCTGCCGCACATGAAGGCGCGAAAGAGCGGGCACATCATCAACGTATCGTCGGTGGCGGGGCACAAGGTGCGTCCGGGCAGCGCCGTGTACGCCGCGACCAAGACCGCCGTGCGCGTAATTTCGGAAGGCCTGCGCCAGGAAGTGAAGCCCTACAACATCCGGACGACGATCGTGTCGCCGGGCGCGATCGCCACCGAACTCCCCGACAGCGTCACCGAAGCCGACGTCGCGAAGGGCATCCACGAGTTCTACGAGCAGTTCGCGATTCCGGCGGAATCGTTCGCACGCGTCGTGGCGTTCGCGATGAGCCAACCGGACGACGTCGATGTGAATGAGGTCCTTTTCAGGCCGACTAGTCAGGAATTGTGAGGCGCGCCGTCCGCCCGAATCGGGATTATTGAATGTCGTTCACAACCTCTTGCAGAATTGAGCGGCTAGTCGCGACTCGCGCTGCCCTGTAATCTCGGTGAAAGCCTGCATCCTGTCGCCGGGAACAAGTCCCGGCCCAAGCCAGTCGACGCGGCAGCTCCGTAGCACGACGAGCCGTCGCGGCAACTTCGCTTCATGAACCTGTCAGCAGACAAGGACTCGACAATGGAAGAGTTAAGCGACATCAGGATCACACGCCGCAACCTGTTGAAGATGGGCGCGGCCTCCGCGACGGCCGTTGCCGCGCCGCTCGCCGGGGCTCAGAACGCCGCTTCGGGCGCCCCTTCGGCAGCGGCACGCGCGCCCGTCACGTCGAAGCTGTCGTTGACGGTGAACGGCAAGCTCGAACACCTTGAACTCGACACGCGCACCACCCTGCTCGACGCCCTGCGCGAACACCTGCGTCTGACCGGCACGAAGAAAGGCTGCGATCACGGCCAGTGTGGCGCCTGCACGGTGATCGTCAACGGCCGGCGCATCAACTCGTGCCTGACGCTCGCCGTGATGCAGCACGGCGCGAACGTCACCACCATCGAAGGACTCGGCACGCGAGACCACCTTCATCCGATGCAGGCAGCCTTCGTGAAGCACGACGGCTATCAGTGCGGCTACTGTACGCCCGGGCAGGTCTGCTCAGCCGTGGCGGTGCTCGATGAAATCCGCCAGGGCATTCCCAGCCACGTCAGCGCTGACCTGACCGCACGCCCGCAAACGACGGCCGCCGAAGTCCGCGAGCGCATGAGCGGCAACATCTGCCGCTGCGGAGCGTATTCGAACATCGCGGCCGCCATCGCGGAAGTGGCTGGGAGCAAGACGTGAATGCCTTTTCCTACGATCGCGCGCGATCTCCCGCTGAAGCCGCCGCTGCTGCGCTGAATACGCCGGGCGCCAAGTTCATCGCGGGCGGGACGAACCTGCTCGACCTGATGAAGCTCGGCATCGAGACGCCCACGCATCTGATTGACGTCAACGGCCTCGGTCTCGACCGGATCGAGGCCACGCCCGAGGGCGGATTGCGGATCGGCGCGCTCGTGCGCAACACCGATCTCGCCGCCGACCCGCGCGTGCGGCGCGATTACGGCGTGCTGTCGCGGGCGCTGCTCGCGGGCGCATCGGGCCAGTTGCGCAACATGGCGACGACGGCCGGCAATCTGCTTCAGCGCACGCGTTGCCCCTATTTCTACGATACGAACCAGCCGTGCAACAAGCGCTCGCCCGGCAGTGGCTGTTCGGCGATCGGCGGCATCAGCCGCCAGCACGCCGTGGTCGGTGTGAGCAACGCGTGCATCGCCACGCATCCGAGCGACATGGCTGTCGCGATGCGCGTGCTCGATGCCAGCGTCGCGACCGTGCGCCCGGATGGCTCAGCGCGCACGATCCCGATCGCCGATTTCCATCGTCTGCCCGGCAACACGCCGCATATCGAGACGGTGCTCGAGCGCGGCGAA
>NZ_FCOL02000266.1 GCF_001544515.1 Caballeronia terrestris | reverse complement strand
AAAGTCGTTGCGGACCTCGGTCAGGGGCACCTGCTGAGCAAAACGCGAAAATGATTCTATGGACGGCGAAAGCCGGCAGGACGCGTCACTCGCCCGCATCGTCGCTCGGCCATGCAAGTGGCGGGTCCACTCAGGAACGAGTCATCTATGGCGATGGTGTGTGGAGGCCTACTCCCGGCTTCAGCACGGCGCCACACCCTTTTGCTTGTGTTCCTGACGAACTCTCGTCGACCCGCCAGGACTGACCGGCCGGCACAGCAAGCAATCTACTGATTAATGGACCGCGGAATGAATGTCCGCCCCGCGCAACAATCCTTAAAGTTCGAGCAAGACCTGCTATAACAAGTCTGACGCCTACGGTTCATGTAGCGTTTCGCCGGCGGTTACATAAAGTGCCTTGCTTATGGAAAGCAATCCGGCCGCGAATGGTTGATGTGCTGCGGCCTTCGTCGTTGCGCGATGGCGCTCCCTTCCACGCCTTCGATCGTTTCCTGTGCGCTTGCCAATCCCCGAAAATCTTCTCAGTTTCCGAGGTGCCACTTGAACATAACGTCCTTCGCGCGCCGGGCAGCCTCGATACTCATTCCTGCCGCCTTCGCAACGTTCACGTCGATATGCGCCAATGCGCAGGCTGTCGCCACGGACTGGCCTACCTTCGGGATGAACAAGGAGCGTATCGGTTACAACGCGGCCGAACGCGTGCTCGGGGTGGGCAACGTTCCTCAATTGCGGCAACACTGGGCGACCGACATCGGAGGCCCCATCACCACGCAGCCGACGCTGATTGCAGGCGTTCCCATCAATGGCGTGCCGACCGATGTGGTGTACGCGGCTACATGGCTCGGCAGGATCGTCGCCTTGAACGCCGCGACGGGTGCGATCATCTGGAGCGTCCAGGCGCCTACCGTGCAAACCGACTGCGCTGATTTCAACGCGTCCAATCGCTTGCTAGGCACGATCGGCACGCCTACGCTCGACCGCGCGACCAATCGCATGTACGTGGTGACTGCTTTCGGATTTCTGCATGCGCTGGATCTGTCCACTGGCGCCGATGTTATGCCGTGGGCGCAACTGCTGGATCCGGCAAACGGCTCGCCAAGAACGTTCGTGTATGGCAGCCCGACGCTCAACGGCTCCGACATCTATGTTGCCACCGCCAGCCGATGTGACCGCAGGCCATATCATGGCCAGGTGATACGCGTGTCGACCACTAACCTTGAGATCCTGCAAAGATGGTTCCCCACCGGCGCGACAGGACCCGACGGCGGCGGCATATGGGGTCCAGGCGGCATCTCCATTACGTCGAACGGATTGTGGCTCTACACGGCGACGGGCAACTCGTTTTCAGATCCGGAGAATCTGCCCTACGCGGAGCATGTCGTGAGGCTGACGCCCAGTCTCGTCGTCGATGCGGCAGACGCGCCCGCGCCTCCGCCTCCGAACAATCGCGACGTGGACTTCGGTGCGACGCCGCTGCTGTTCCAAAGTCGTAACTGCCCGCCAATGTTGGCTGCGATCCAGAAGACCGGGATGCTGTACATCTACAATCGCAACGCCCTGGCTAGCGGACCCATCAATTCTTTCCTGATCGGCGAATCGGACGGAAGAGGAAGCTTCAACGGCATACCTGCATTCGATCCGGTGCTGAACCAAATCTATGTCAGTTCGGGGTTGGTCAGCAACGGCCTGGTGGCGTTGTCGGTTCGCACGGATTGTTCCATTGCGCCCGTCTGGAACCTGCGGGTCCGCGGCACCTCGATCGCTCCTCCGGTTCCGCCCGTGGCAGCGAACGGGGTCGTCTATTACGCCTCCGGCGTAGCAAGCGATGTGTACGCGGTCGATGCGCAAAGCGGCCAGCAGCTTTGGAGCACCGCCAGCCTCCCGGTTGCCGATCGCGTGACCGGCGGTATCTTCGCGTCTCCGACGGTCGTCAACGGGCGATTGTTCGTGGCAGGTTTCGACCACAAGATTCATGCATATGGACTGTAGGAAGATGGCTCAGGCGATCGGGCTTCGGTGATCGCCTTCGAGCGTAGCGCGCTTGCCAGGCCTCGGCGCTGGTATTGCGAAATATCGCAAAACAATGCTGGTCGTCGCAATTGATATAGAACGCGGTCGTACCGTCGGGTGCCTGTAAAAGGGCTGCTGACCGTCGTCGGCTTAGGGGCCTTTATCTGACGTTGACTTGTTGGTGGATCAACGTCGGCAACGGCCGGGGACCGGCGGGCGATCCGGTCTCAGCGTATGGCGGTTGAACCTTTGAAGCTGCCGTAGAAGCCACCTTGAGTCGAAGGGCCGTTCTGGGTCGGTTTCGGGCGACCTCGTCGGGCAGTGACCCGCCAATGCGCGTTGTTCGACGCTCCGCCAGTCTGGTTCCGGCTGCATCTCTAGGCGGTCACTCACGGATCGGTGCCAGCCAAATCAAAGCAGATGCACTCCGCGATTCCGGACGGACACCGCAAGCGGATCTGACGAATTCATTCACTCGGCACTGGGAGAACGTCGCCGACGCGACAGGCGTCGCTTATCGTGGCTATGCGACAGACCATCT
>NZ_FCOL02000265.1 GCF_001544515.1 Caballeronia terrestris | reverse complement strand
GGTAAGCATGACGCTCGATTGCGTCGTATTCGACCATTGGGCGCGCCAAGGATGGGCTGCATCATGACCTCCTCAGATACTACTCATTTTATTCACACATAATATACAATGCAATATAGTGTTTGTGTGTAAATTACAGGATGGTGACATGAGGAAGAAGTCCGCCCCAATCGAGCTGTCGGTGATGCAGGCCTCCGCAGAGAAAGCCTGTGCGCTGCTGAAGGTGCTGGCCAATCCCGACCGGTTGCTTCTGATGTGCCAGTTATCCCAGGGCGAGTTGTGTGTGAGCGACCTGGAAGAACAGTTGGGTATACGTCAGCCCACACTCTCCCAGCAACTCGGCGTACTTCGCGATAGCGAACTCGTGGCGACACGGCGGGAGGGGAAAAGCATCTTTTATTCCATCGCGAGCAAGGAAGCGATTGCGGTCATGACCGTGCTGTACGACCAGTTTTGCGCCCGATGAAGACGAGGAGGGGTCATGTCGATTGATATCGCGAGCTTTACGCCGGGCCTGTCACTGTCCGGCGGCCTGGTGATTGGCGCCGCCGCTGCCGTGCTTGTTTTCTTCAACGGACGTATCGCTGGCATCAGCGGCATTCTGGGTGGTCTGCTTGGTACGCCTCAGAAAGATGCGGGATGGCGCGTCGCTTTTCTTGCTGGGCTTGTCGGGGCCCCCGTGCTGGCAGGCTTTCTGGGTCACGCGGTAGCGCCTGATATCCAGGCTGGGTGGGGCGAAATACTTGTCGCTGGCTTTCTGGTTGGCATCGGCACGCGTTGCGCGAGCGGTTGCACGAGCGGCCATGGTGTCTGCGGCATCTCGCGAGGGTCCATCCGTTCGCTAGTCGCGACGGCAACATTCATGGCAAGCGGCTTTGTAACCGTGTTCGTATCCAGACATCTGCTGGGAGGTTGAAATGGGTTTGCTCGCTGCTTTAATTTCCGGGCTTCTATTTGGCGTCGGCCTGATGGTGTCCGGCATGGCCAATCCGACGAAGGTGCTGGGATTTCTTGATATCGCGGGACGATGGGACCCGTCTCTCGCATTCGTCATGGCCGGCGCGATAGCTGTCGGCTCTGTCGCGTTCCTCTTTGCAAAACGCCGCAAGAAATCCCTGCTGGGTCTGCCCATGCAGATTCCGTCCAGCACCGAAGTAACGTTGAGACTTGTGCTGGGAAGCGCGGTGTTTGGTGTGGGCTGGGGGCTTGCAGGATTTTGCCCAGGGCCTGCGCTGGTCGCATTGGGCGCTAACTTTCCGAAGGCGTGGGGTTTTGTTGCCGCGATGCTTGGCGGCATGATTGTGTTCGAGTTCCTTGAGCGCACCAAACTGAGTCGGAAGCAGGCATGAGTTGCTGCTACTCATTTGAGCGGGGTCCGCGCAAACGCGGCAGCTTTATGAAGCACACGAATGGACAGCACGATTGCTGGCGGCATGTTCCTGAGACGTTCCGTCGGTCTGACTCTCGCGTTGACGGGGGCTGGCGGTGCTATGACGACACTCCCCTTGCCGCTCTTTGTTCTTCGCCTGGATTTTGCCAACGCTGTGCCGCTAGCTTTACTTGCAGTCGCCCCGTCTGCGGGAATGTGGGCAAGCAGGCGCCACTGCTAATCATGCGGAGGCGCATTCAATGAAACCGACCATATTATTTACTACGCTCATCGTGATGGCGGGCGTGAACGCGCCACATGAATCGCTCGCGGCGGACGCTGAACGTCGGGCACAGGTCGCGCAGCGAGGTGCGGAGGTCATGCCGTTCAGCCTCAAGGCCACAACTCACATCTTCAGCAAATCGCACGATGGTGGTAGCCAGCGGGTGATTGCGAAAAATCCATCTGATGGCGTCCAGATTCGGCTGATTCGTGAGCACCTGCGTGAAATCCAGGCGCACTTTCAGCGTGGCGACTTTTCGGGACCTGCCCGGACTCACGGACCTGACATGCCCGGATTGGCATATCTCGAGGCGGCAAAGCCCGGCCAGATATCGATTGCGTACAAGGACATAAAAAGCGGAGGCCAAATCACCTATCGTAGCGATGACCCGAAGTTGGTGTCGTCGCTTCACGCTTGGTTCGACGCGCAGCTTTCGGACCACGGTGCTGACGCCGTTGATGGGCAGATGCATCATCACGCCGGGATGCCGCAGCCATAAGTCGGGTACTGCGGTGCATTTCGGGGGCTGGCTCGCCTGGCAGAAACTGGCAGAAATCCGAAAGCGTTGGTAGTCAGGGCAAGAATTCCTCGAAGGCTCTCAACGCATGGGTGGCATACATCATTGATGGGCCGCCTCCCATATAGACTGCAGTACCGAGCACGTCTTCCAGCTCGGCTCTTGTCGTGCCCAACTTCACCAACGTCTGGACGTGAAAGCCGATGCAGTCGTCGCAACGACAGGCAATCGCAATCCCTAACGCCACCAGTTCCCGCGTCTTTCGGGTAAGCGCCCCGTCTCTTGTGCCGGCAGCAGCGAGCTGGCCAAATGTCGTCATCAAATCGGGTTGTGACGCGCGCATCGCTCGCATCTGAACCGACACTGCAGCTGTGAGGTCTTTGTAATCGGAATTGCCG
>NZ_FCOL02000264.1 GCF_001544515.1 Caballeronia terrestris | reverse complement strand
CCGCTCAGCACCTTCATGAGAGTGGACTTGCCCGCGCCATTCTCACCGACGATCGCATGGATTTCTCCAGCTTTGACCGTCAGATTGACATTATCGAGTGCTTTGACACCCGGAAACGTCTTGGTGATGCTGCGCATGGACAGGATGGTCTCGTCCGCCACGCCGTCTCCTGAATTTGTGATGTTATGCAGGGTCCGCTAGCCGGAGCGCGCGTGGCGCCTCCGGCGACAGACTTGACTTCGATATTGCCTTACTTGACCTGCGCTTCCGTGTAGTAGCCGCTGTCAATCAGGATCGGCTTCCAGTTGGAGCCATCCACCAGTACCGGGTTGAGCAGATACGACGGAACAACCTTCACACCGTTGTTGTAGGTTTTGGTGTCGTTAACCTCCGGCTGCTTGCCTTGTGCCATCGCGTCGATCATCGCAACCGTCACCTTGGCGAGCTGGCGCGTGTCCTTGAACACGGTTGAGTACTGCTCGTTGTGTAGAATGGACTTGACCGAAGGAATCTCGGCGTCCTGCCCGCTGACGATCGGGCACGGCTGCTGAGCCGTGCAATAACCCACACCCTTGACCGACGACAGAATGCCAATGCTCAGGCCGTCATACGGGCTCAACACGGCGTCGAGCTTGGCATTGCCGTAGTAAGCGGACAGCAGATTGTCCATACGGGCCTGAGCGACGGCGCCATCCCAGCGTAGCGTACCGACCTTGTTCATACCAAACTGCTTGCTGCGCACCACCAGCTTGCCGCTCTTGATGTACGGATCCAGCACGCTCATCGCGCCGTTATAGAAGAAGAAGGCGTTGTTGTCGTCGGGCGAACCACCGAACAGTTCGATATTGAAAGGGCCTTTACCCTGTTTCAGACCGAGCTTGTCAACAATGGACTGCGCCTGCAGCACGCCGACCTTGTAGTTATCAAACGTCGCATAGTAATCGACATCGGCCGTGCCCTTGATCAGGCGATCGTATGCAATGACCTTGATGCCGGCATCGTGCGCCTTTTTGAGCACATCGGTCAGCGTCGTCCCATCGATTGCTGCTATCACCAGCACCTTCGGCTTCTTGGTGACCATGTTCTCGATTTGCGCGAGCTGATTCGGAATGTCATCGTCGCCATACTGGAGATCGGTGGAGTAACCATTCGCCTGCAGATACTTGACCATGTTATTGCCATCGGCAATCCAGCGCGCCGACGACTTGGTCGGCATGGACACAGCAACTAGCCCCTTGTTGTCGGCATTTGCGATACCGATCATTGGCAGCGCCATGACCGCAATTAGGGTTTTCAAGAACAGACGTTTCATCGGTAAGTCTCCTTCGGCGTATGAATGAGTGCCGCTCTGGCCGCGGTCCAGGCGAGCGTATTGTTAAAACACCGCGGATTGATCTTCACTTGTCCGTGTCAGGCCCGCATATAGGTGGTCTCGTTGATGGAACGGAACCGTCCTCATCAAGCCCCGGCTCGCGCGCACTCAAGCTTGCACCCGTCTTGTAGGCCTGCGCCCGGTCACCGTGCGCATATCAGGCGACCACTTCACGCCCCGTCGGGGGATTGTTGCGATACCCCTGTGACGCCGCTGACCCGGCGCCCATTGATGTAATTCGTGTCTCCCGCTCCGGTTTCGCACGTTTTGGTTTTGCCCTCAGGCGGATTGGAAGCAAGTCTACGTCCGGCGTCAGCATGCGTCCAATATAAAAACCCCCTAGCATTGATATCATTTTCGGTATCGCCCGTTGCACTATGCCCTCTACACCCGCTGCACTGAAATCGGCTGGCTGATTGCAGGGCTAGACGGTGGGATCGTGTTTGGCCGGACTCATATACGTATCCGCGCTGGGGGAAGCCGGCGGCCTGCCACCCCATCGACGAATGTCCGGTCCCAATCGAGTACCCGCCGCCCGAACGCCCCGTCAATGTAAGGCACGAATGTCCCTTGATGGCTGCGGATCAACCGGTCGATGCAACACAATCGATGCTGCGTGAGCAGCAGGAATGTTGCAGATGAAATACCGAACCCGGATCTATTACAGCGAGAGCCAGAAAGCGTTAATGTGGGGACTCTGGCGAAAAGGCGAGTCGCTTCAGCATATTGTGCAGCGATTCAATCAAAGTCACTCGTCAGTACAGGGAATTCTGGCGCAGACAGGTGGAATACAGCCGGCACCACGACATCGTTCCAGATTGGCGCTCTCGCTCGCCGAGCGCGAGGAGATATCGCGCTCACTGGTAGCGGGGCACTCGATTCGATCTGTGGCTAGCCGGCTTGGACGGGCCCCTTCCACCATCAGTTGGGAAATCGGGCGGAATGGTGGTTCTCAAGGCTATCGGGCGAATCGAGCTGATGCGCTTGCCTGGGATCGCGCCCGTCGTACAAAGGAATGTAAGCTTGTTAGGAATCGCCAACTCGCCCGGGTCGTGGCGAGCAAACTCCAGTTGCAGTGGTCGCCAGAACAGATTGCCGGTTGGCTCAAGCACTCGTATGCGGTCAACAGGGACTACAAGTGTCTCACGAGACAATCTACCGGAGCCTTTATATACAGGCGCGCGGTGCGCTAAAGAAG
>NZ_FCOL02000263.1 GCF_001544515.1 Caballeronia terrestris | reverse complement strand
ATGCTGCATCTATAACGCCGGCGTCATCAGCGAAGCGTTTCGTCTCGCGAAGGAAGAGATGGAAGTGGAAAGCCGGCGCGTCAGCGCATTGCGTGACCGGCTGCTTGCGGGCCTTCTGGAACTGGAAGAGGTCTATGTCAACGGCGACCGGACGCGTCGCATTGCGCACAATCTGAACGTCAGCTTCAACTTCGTCGAAGGTGAATCGCTCATCATGGGCATCAAGGGAGTCGCGGTGTCATCGGGGTCGGCATGCACCTCGGCATCGCTGGAACCGTCCTACGTGTTGCGCGCGCTCGGCCGCAGCGATGAATTGGCGCACAGCTCGATTCGCTTCACGCTCGGCCGCTTTACCACCGAGGCGGAAGTCGACGAGGTGATCCTTCAGGTGAAGGAGACCGTGGTCAGACTGCGCGCGTTGAGTCCGCTGTGGGACATGCACCTCGAAGGCATCGATCTGAACACGATCCAGTGGGCTGCGCACTGATCATGCAGTCCGCCGCGGGTTCACCCTTTTTCCTGGCGTGCGATCAGATGCGACAGATCGAGCGTCGCGCGATCTCCGTTGGCGACGAGCCGGTCGACAACCGAGCACAGCGCCTTGAATTCGGCCTTTGTGACGCCTTCGAAAAGCACGTTGTTGATGCGCTGTTGCGTGGCGGCCAGTTCGCGGAGCAGCTTCACCCCGTTCGATGTCATCGTCAGGCGCATCTTTCGTTTGTCGTCCGGGTCCGACCGCTTGTCGATCAAGCCGAGCTTCTTGAGCTTTCCAGTCTCGATCGTGACGAACGCGCCGCTCAAATGCAGATGGTCCGCGAGCCGGTTCACTGTCACCGCCTCGCCGTGCGAAAGATGGGCGACCGAGACGAGCAACGAATACTGGATGCCGGTCAGGCCGATGATTGTCCCAAAGCCGTCACGCACGGACAGCAGCCGCGCGGCGAACGGAAGGAGACCGTTGATCAGGTGGCGGAACTCCGTGTCCGTCCCATCGACGAGGCACGCTGGGTTCGTGATCGTAAGAGCGGATTCATCGACCTGCTTCGGCATGACGCGCAA
This sequence comes from Caballeronia terrestris, assembly GCF_001544515.1. GTDB lineage: Bacteria > Pseudomonadota > Gammaproteobacteria > Burkholderiales > Burkholderiaceae > Caballeronia > Caballeronia terrestris. The sequence goes on along the minus strand of NZ_FCOL02000263.1, from coordinate 1,518 downwards.
ACTCCCGGATGCTAATGTAGTTACCTTTTAAAACTAATTATACGGCAAAGCCCAGAATCGCCATGCTCGCGCGCGGCGACTTTGCGAGCGTCGTCTACCTTATACCTGCCATGCCGCCATCTTCCGTTCAGTCGCTTTTGGAATGCTATATCCGTGCGAAAGATCAGAACCAGCCCGAACTGATCTTCGATTGTTTCGCAGCCGATGCCGAAGTGACATTTTCGATTGCGACCGACGCAATCGACTTTCCTCATCGCGTAATCGGCGCCTCCGCGATCGCCAGGACACTGGTAGCCGATTTCGGCGAGCGGTTCGACCGATGCCGCACCTACTACGTATGCATAGCGCCGGAAGCGAATGGGGAAGGCATCTGCACAATGCCGTGGGTCGTGGCGATGCGTCAGAAGGACAACGAGGCTCTGCGGCTCGGTAAGGGTACATACAAGTGGCGAATCGGCAGCGTGCCTGGGGAAGTGGACAGAATCATAGGGCTGCATATCGCCATCGAGCGCATGGATTTGATCGATGATCCGGGTACCGTGAAGCTTCAGACGTTGCAGGAATCGCTGACCTATCCCTGGCTGCCGCCGACCGCACTAGCGGAGTGCATGGAGCTGTTTGTGGCCAACCATCCGGATCCGGTTGCAGTCGCTTTTTGGCATCCGTTTCGGCATTGAATCGCATGCAAAGAAGATATGGCGCGCGCATGTGCTCGTCGCCCTCGAAGACTTCGCTGATAACTCACTACGATGTAACCGATGTATCTAAGGTCAAGTTATCAGAAAATCTAAGTAAGTCATTGGCCTCACCTTGCCTCACTGCGCCACACCAAAGCCGTCAAAATGCGTCCCCGACTGCGCGGATGCGCTCGCGAGTCGGACACACGTCACGACCGGCGGCCAGACGATCCGCCTATGCCCGACGCGAGCAGGTGACGTGTGGCGTCGCCGACGCGACGATATCGTCCGGCAGCGTGCGATCGATCAGCGCCACGGGTGCCCTCGTATTACGCGCACATCCCAACGCTCCAATTGACTCGTTCCAACGCGCATACTGGATAAAATCGGCTCGTTATCTATGAATTGACGCGAAACGTATTGACGAGTTTCTAGTTAACGAGACCAAAACGGGACTCAGAAATCGCTGGGGCATTACGCCGTCGTATGAACGACGGATAGTTTGCCTTGTTATTGCGGCGTCAGGCGAAATGTTTTACTGTCGACGGCGCCGTTGCTTCGCAATGGCAATGACTGGAGGGGGCGGCACAGCGATGCGCGCGCTAGCTGCTCCCTGGCAGCGGTTCGTTCGTCTGGGCTTCAACCGGGCATAAGCGCATGTCTGATAGTCGAGGTTAGCAAAACGTGAAGGTTTCGCAAGTCGAGGCAAAATGCGGAACACGCGGCTATTTCTCTACCGCGCTTGTTCTCGGCTGGTCTTTGCGCTGCTACGTTCCCCCCACGCGCCGGTGATCCCAGCGAGGCTCAGCTAAAGACGTTGTGGTTTGCGAAGGTACTCAGA
>NZ_FCOL02000262.1 GCF_001544515.1 Caballeronia terrestris | reverse complement strand
ATCGGGTAAGTCATGAGATGCTCGAGTTGCACGAGTACGTTGAGTTGCGACAACTGATCGTGGGGTTTCAGCCTGCCATCGAGAGGACCCTCGTGTTTGAGGCGCAACGCTGCGTCGTTGGCGTGCTTCAGCCATCTATCGAGGTTCGGCGTTTGCAGCTTGGCTTTGCGTGTGTACACGGCTTTCATCGCACCGCACTCCGAATGCCCGCACACGACGATATTCGCAACCTTCAACACCAGCACTGCGTACTCGATCGCGCTTGCCTCTGAAACGTCACCGGTAGAAACCCCCTCTGCGGTCGCTGGCGGTATCAGGTTGCCCACGTTGCGCATCGTGAAGAGATCACCCGGATGAGTCGACACAAGCAGGTCGGGCACAACCCGGCTATCCGAGCACGTGATGAAGAGCGCATCAGGTGTCTGCGCGAGCGCCAGTTTGCTAAACTGCTTCGCATAGTGCGGCAGCATTTTCTCGCGGAATTCGACGATGCCCTCTATAAGCTTGCGCATGGTTCGCCTCTGGAAGGGCTAGCGGTTTGCCTTCGAAGCGGCCGAACCTCCGAGCCCTTGCAGATCGGGGATACGGGCCAACGCCAGGTCCTCCGCAAACGGATGCTTCAATACGATCGCGCGATCGAGCAGTGCCAACTCGGCGTGCAATGCATCATGACGATCCTCCGGCAGGGTTTCGATGAGGTTCTCTATCGCTGCGCGCAGACGCCGCGCGATCTGAAGGCTGCCCGCGCCGTACTGTCGTATCTCGCGAAAGCTGATATGCACGAAGTCTTGCCAATTGGGCGTGCGAAAGATAACGCGCACCCGCCCCGACCTGTCCGTTATCTCTTCGATGTGCAAAGACCGTTTGCCTACCATGCGCAGGAGTCGGTGTAACTGATCGATCGCAAGCACCGCCGTGGTGGGGTCATTGATCGCCGCCGACAGCGCCTTTAATGCAATGTCCACCAGGATGCGAAACGCGAACATCGGGTCCTGCTCCATGGTGCGTTCCGTCCCGAAAGCGACGAGTGTGCGCAACCTGCGCTCGTCGATTGCTTTAGATTTTCCATACAAATAAAACAAGGGTTCGTCCTCTGCGACGAAATCGCCGACCTGCGGCACGAATACGATGATGATGTCGGCACGCTGGGCGTTCGCGATCAGCATTTCCAGATTCACGGCCAGAACGATGGCGGATTTGCCGCGCTGACGAACGACGCGATCAGGAGAGCCTCGCCCTTTGTCATGTTCCGACGGGGAAGGTAGACTCGCGGCCGGCTCGGGGTAAACGCTCTCGATGACCGCGATTCCTTGCTCCCCGACGCGCGCCACGAGGCTGACGGGACGCAGGAATTTCGCGGCGTAGTCTATGAGGAAAAGGAAAGCGACGACCGAAGCGAATCCGAATAACGCTGCAATGAACACTTGAAGCTGGTGTACCTCATCCTCACCCATCCAGCTTAGCGTTCTATTGGCGAACAGCAGTGTGAAAACGAATAGCCCCGATATGCCGCGGATGATGTTGTCGCGCAGCAATGTCGTCGCGATGATGCGCGGGGTGTACTGTCCGCCAGCGACCTGGATTGCGACGAGCAGCGAACCGAACGTGAATACCAGAAACGCCATGTCTGCAGAAACGATGTCACCGAGCAACGACCGCGCCCCTGTCATGGACAGTCCGAGAAAGCCGGTCTTCGGATCGAGGGTCCCCTGTCTGATCATCCACCTTCCCACCATTTCAGTCACAGGCTTCACCACGGCATAGACCGCGACCGCGATGAGCGGCACAGTCCACAGCGAAGATCTCAGGTAGCTCTTTAAACTGTACCGGCGATTCCAGTCCATGCTTTGCGTTCTCCCTTCGCTTCATATTGCATCGGGCGGCGCTGGAACGTCCAAAACTTCATGCATTTGCCGCGATGCACGACCTGCAACGGCGCAAGCTCTGATCACGCGGGTCGAGGCCAGACAGCTAACGGCCTTGGGACGCTCGATAAACCGAACTCGCCGGTCATGAGTTAGTTTCGCTGGCATGGGTGAGGCTACGGACGCGTGAACCTTCCCAGATGAAATATGATCTCTGAACTATAGGCCAGTCAATGAGACCTTAGGCCAACTCGTCAGGAACCTCGTGGGACTTCTCGTCTAGTCCAATCCTCTGAAAATCCACTGAGAGCGTCGCTACGATGCGCAGCGTGAGTATGCGCAAGCCCAACCACGACGGCGAGGGTGTGCTTGCCTATGCCTTGAAGATCGTAAGTTTGCCGGGGAAACACGAAGGTCTGTACTGGCCTACCGAAGCTGATGACAACTCGAGTCCGCTTGGCGGGGTGTTCGTCAATCGAGTTCGCGCAGTACGCAGAATGCCGGCTACTATGGGTACACGCGCCCGGCGGTGCCTATGATTACATCGTGTGAGGCAAGCCGTCCGGCGGATTTGCCGTCATTGCATGGCCGGTGAAATACGGAGACACTGGAATCAAGACCTTCATGGTGAAACGTTCCGGTCAGGTCTATGAGCGGAATATCGGACCCGATAGCGCAGCCGAAGCGGAGGCCACGAAGTCGTTTGACCCGGGTGCGGGCTGGAGCAGGTT
>NZ_FCOL02000261.1 GCF_001544515.1 Caballeronia terrestris | reverse complement strand
TTACCGAGAACTGGATCGGCGCTCACGAACGCCAAGATGAGACCGTGAGAAAGGCGCAAGAACTCGGCACTCTCGAGATCGTTAAAAGAGGGACTTTTATTGCCACGCCACCGTGGAGATCTCCAGGAGCGAAAAAATGTCATCAGACGGCACCGCAACTCCGGGCCCGCCCGACGAAAGAGAGTCCGAGAAGCGTTCAGACAAATCCAGATCTACGAACTACGAACTGGAAGGCTATAAAGCAGGGTTGCAGGGCAACGGCTATCGGCCGTACGATCTCTTCTCAGCGGCAAATGAGCAATGGACGGCGGGGTATATCGACGGATTGGAAGCGTCTCGGGGCCCTCTGGGCATACCGAGGGCTGTCTACAGCATGTTGCTGTTCGGGCTCTCTATCTTGTTTCTTGTAGCTGGTGCAACATTGTCCTTGCCTAGCATGCGCGTTCCCCGAGTGGAAAATCCCGGTACCGGCGCATATCCTCCCACTCTCCCGACTGAAACCCCTCCCGCACCGATCGACCAATCTCGTATCGACATGAAATTAGACAAGCTAGCATCGGCAGTCTCAGAGACGTGCCAGCCGCAGATGGCACTCACCCAGGCAAAGACAAACGAGGTTCAGGCCAGTGTTACATCGGACCAACGTCCTCTATTTACTGCAGCTATAACGGGCGTCCTCGATACGGCTACAAAGGAAAAATCGGCGTGAAAGAAGCCCTCGATCTGAAGACAAAGCTCATAGACGCTTCAATCGACGTAAGTAAAGATCTCGTGAAGAAGACAGTTGACGCTTTGCTCGGCGGTTCGAAAAAGGACGATGCCGCCAAGGCGGTACCTGGAAATATTCGAATCACGATCACCCAGAACAACACCGGATCGACGGCCGGCAGCAGAGGGGGTTCTCCGCCGCCGAGAAGCAGGGCCTGCTCACCAGCGAAAAAATAGCGATCCATTCCAAGCCTCGGCATGGATCGCTTTACGACAACGTACGCAGCAACGCCCATGGCTTCGACAGCTGTCCCCTGGTTAATCGCTTCCGCATGAGTCCAATCACTGTCGAGCACGCTTCGTTGATACGTCTGCGCTCGAAGGGGTTTGCGATCCGCACAGAACATCTGCGGGTGTGTGCCAGACGTCCCTGGATTCCAACGTCAGGGAGTTGCCGTGAACCACAGTCGCTGGAGTGCCTAGGAGACTGAGTTGCACATACGCCATATGAACACACGTGGGATCGATGTCCGTGCAGGTTGCATGCAGCAAGGTGGGATAGTTCAGCCCCGCCTCGTGCATGGCCTGCGCGACCGCGACGACCATCCCTCCAGACCCGCAGGCTGGCTCGTCCATGGTGATAAATCCGCGGTCTCTAATTTCCTTTCCGTCGCCCACGGTCACCATCTTGGCCATCAGCAGCGAGACTTCATACGGCGTGAAGAACTGTCCTGCACGCTCGCTACCGAGATCCAGTGCCATAAAGATCTGCCTTAATACGTCTGCGATGCTCTCTACTGATTCCTTCAGTCCGGCATCGCCCAGTAAATCGAGCCTCGACTGGTAGCACATTTTAAACTCTGCGAACGTCCGAGCAAACAGATCAGGTCCTCCTTCGAGTACTTCTTGACGATTTCTATATAACGCCTCTCGCGCCGGTCAGGCTGCGGATGAACCTACCGAGCAAGCCTTCGGAGGACGGCTGCCTCAAGCTCTCAGCGGCGGATCGGATCCTCGCCGAATGCCGGCAGGGCACGGCAGCCACGAAGGAACAGAGCACGTGCTGGGATGACCTTAACGGTGACTACCAGGATATGTCCGGCACGCTGTTGCGTCACACCATGGTTTCGGAGGTGCTGCGTGATCAGGACCTGCACGGCTTTATCGAAGACAAGACGACGTTCAAGACGAATGTGAACTTGTTCGCGAGCGACCTGCGTCAACTCAGCAACGATCTCATGGAACTGCGCAAGCTCCACGCCGGCAAGAGTGGCGGCAGTGAGGATGCGGAGGAGGTGCTGCACTCGATCCATATCTACGAGCAATACAACCTGTGGATGCAGCGTAATGACGGCGTGCTGATGCCCACGGTTTATCACGTCCTCGAAGCAACGAACAAGGCTGAACTTGCCCGGGCGCGCGCGCACGGAAGCCGGTCTCATCACGGGTGACGCACCAAAAGAGTTGATCCGGCTGTTCTCGACGTGAATCAGATCACGGATGTTACGTTCAACGACGAGAACGTCGGTCGAGTGGTTGGCGTAACTGAGACGAAGGGCATGGTGGAAACGGCAATCGAATCCGGTCTTGCGGCCGACCGTGAAGGCATGCAGGCGATCGTCTAAAACACCTACCAAGAGAGGTTATTGGGAGCGGACATAAAGAACACCCATTGAACGTAAGCGCTAAATAGAACACACCTATCATCGTCGGTGTTTAAGGGCGACGATTGCGTCCGCAACCTACATTGCGGACGCAAACCATGAACGACGACGAGTCTGATTTTCTGCCACTGCGGGTCATTCGAGAATGCTCCAACGGTAAGCGGAGGTACGACCCCGAGGGTAAGCGCCAACTGATCGAGGCGTGCTTGCTGCCGGGTGCGTCAATCGCCGGCCTCGCAC
>NZ_FCOL02000260.1 GCF_001544515.1 Caballeronia terrestris | reverse complement strand
CCCAATATACGTCGATTGCATTCGGGCGACGTTGCCGCGAAGCGGGTGTGCAACCATCGATGGGTACGGCCGGCGACGCCTACGACAACGCAATGTGCGAATCCTTCTTTGGGACGCTTGAAGCAGAGCTGCTGTTGCGCGAACACTTCGCGACCCATGAACAAGCACGGCGGAGCATCTTCTCGTTCTTGGAAGGTTGGTACAACGTACGCCGTCTGCATAGCAGCATCGGATATTGTTCGCCGCTCGAATTCGAAAAACTCAACGAGAAGCTAGAAACCGTGTCGTCCTGCGGGTTGCCCACCGCCGGGCAGCGTCGTGGTCGTGAGAAGCGACCCGCCGCCCGTCCGTGGACAACCCGCGAATCAACGCTTAACGGAGGCCGGACCACAATGAATTCCTGACTGCGAATCCGTCCGTCCGACCGGGTCAACCTCAACCTGAGACGCGCTTTGTTTTCCCATTTTGCCCAAGCATGGTTGAGCAAGTATAAAGCGCGGCAGTCCCAATACTTTAACGCGCGCATTTTCCGCTCGACGCGAGCCCACGCGCGTAATCCGGTGCGCGGCCTATCTTCTGAGCCTGCGGCTGCGCACTGCGGGGCCGTGAAGCCGTTGCCGCTGGGCGTCTCCTCCGCAAGCGCCGATTGATGCGCATTCCGGGAAGGTGGAATGAAAGCCTTCGCAGGTTCTGGTGCAAATGGAGGCAGTGAATGGGTTAGAGTCGTCGGACTACACGAACTGATGACCGATGATGAGTAAGCTGAAGAGCCTGGACAACCTGTTCGATGGGCGACACTTTGATCGCGAGATCATTCTTCTGTGTGGGCGGTTTCAAACTGAAGTGCAACACGGGGTTTAATGTTTAGCGCTTTGAGATTGGCCCGCTGAGGCAAGTGTCGCAGCGAAGACCTCGAATGGCGAATGGAACGCATGAGTTGCGCGCGGCCGGCCGTTCAAGCTGTCGGCGATAGCATCGAGTTCGTCCTGACTGTAGACCGAGAGGTCGGTGCCTTTGGGCAGATACTGGCGCAACAATCCGTTGGTGTTTTCGCAAGTGCCGCGTTGCCACGGGCTGTGCGGGTCGCAGAAGTACACGCTCACGCCGGTGGCGGCGGCGAGTTCTTGATGGCGCGCGAGTTCCTTGCCCTGGTCATAGGTGAAGCTCTGGCGCAAGGGTTCGGGAATCGAATTGAGTTTGGCCGAGAAGCCCGCCAGAGCAGAGGCGGCGGTTGCGTCCTCCATCTTGGCAAGCAGCACCAGCCGGCTGGTGCGCTCAACCAACACGCCAACGGAGGATTGATTACTGGCGCCTTTGATGAAGTCGCCTTCCCAGTGGCCAGGCAGCAGGCGGTCTTCGATTTCGGGCGGCCGCACGTGAATACTGACCATGTCGGGACTTCCACTCAAGCAGGGTGAGCACGACCCGCCAGCAAACGCCTTGCAGGCAAAGCGGAGCGCATCATCGAACCGGCAGTCGAGGAACTGAAGAAGAAAAACGGCCTGCTGATTGACTGGCAACCAATAAAGGCAGGCCGCCGGGTGGCCGCGCTGCGGTTCGAGTTCATGCGAAACCCGCAGGGTGCGCTGTTCTGAACCGGGTATTTGTTCCAATTGAAGGCCGGTCTGGCGCGCGAGGCGGCCGCTGGCTTACATCCGACGTTCTCGACGAGTCATTCAAGACGGGGCGGCCAGGGCGCACTGCTGATTATTCAATAGGGAGCCGATCAAGGCAGGCCGGAAGGTCAAGGCTGTCCGATTCACCTTCGAGCGAGACCCGACTGATTAGGGGCTTGGATGCCTGACAAAGACAAACTCGTGACCCTGCATATCTATCGCGTCTCAGCCGGGCTATGGAGCGGAAGGCTGTTTGTCGGTGAGGAAGAGATAGGCGAAATTGGGGCTTTTCCGTCCCCGCATGAGGTCGAGGAGGCAACGGTCAAAACCGGCCTTTATCCGGATCACATCGAGATAGAGAGGGACTAATGCCACCATGGTTATTGTCATGCATCATTCCTACTTCCGTACGGTCTCGAACATAACCGTTCTATCGGTCGATAGGGAGTTATTCCCATTTAATCGCTCACCCCTCCGCCGCCGGTGCATAGCAATAGGGACGCTCGCAACTCTAAAACACCGCCTGAAGGCGGACCCGAGTGCTAGATCAGATGCCGCACGAGTTCCACCAGGCCGCCGCCCACAACGATTATGGCAATCACGCCGATGACTGACAGCCACGTCGGCCTGTTCCGCAGGCGCTCGATCTCCTCGCGGTGGCCGTCGATCACGCGCTGCACGCGTGCGAGGCGTTCAGCGTCACTGTCCATGTGCTTCCTCGAGCGGATGTTCGGCCAGGTAGGTCCGCAGCGCATCATTCATGCGCGTCTGCCAGCCTTCCCCGGTCGCGCGAAACGCCGCAAGGATGTCGGCGTCGTATCGAACGCTGACCTGTTCCTTCGGGTTTTCCTTCGGCGGCCGGCCCATGCGCTTTTGCGCGACGAGCTCGGGGAAAGGACGGGCGCGCGCCATGTCCTCTGAGGTCCACTCCGGATTGTCAGGATCGGCGGCAATGCCGCGGTTAATTTCCGCGTCCTCTTCGGGCGTCGGCATGATGAT
>NZ_FCOL02000259.1 GCF_001544515.1 Caballeronia terrestris | reverse complement strand
TCATGCTTTCATTCGCGACCGCGAGTTCCGAGGCCGCGTATCCGAAGATCCTCGATGCGCTCGACCGCTTCGGCGTGAAGCGCAAGATCTCCAGCTTCGTTATGCCGATGGGATACTCGTTCAACCTCGACGGCTCCATGATGTATTGCACGTTCGCGACGCTGTTCATCGCCCAGGCATACAACATCCACCTCTCGCTGGGTACGCAGTTGACGATGTTGCTCGTCCTGATGCTGACGTCCAAAGGAATGGCTGGCGTACCGCGTGCTTCGCTGGTGGTGATCGCCGCCACGCTCAACCAGTTCGGCATCCCTGAGGCCGGCCTGCTGCTGATCCTGGGCGTGGACACGTTCCTCGACATGGGCCGGTCGGCCACGAACGCGGTGGGCAACTCGATCGCGAGCGCGGTGGTCGCCAAGTGGGAAGGGGAACTGTTGTCGGAAGCCGACGCCGAGGCCAACACGGCGCGCCTCGACACCGAACTCGACGCTACGATCGCCCACCCGGCCGAGAGCTGACAGGGGCCGAGCCATGAAGACGCCGCGATTCTGGTGGATGCTGGCCATCGCAGGGCTGCTCATTGCCGGTGCCGCAGCGCGGGCGGAGGACGCGCAGCCATCCCGCTCGACTCCCGACAGCTACTCGCCAGCCGCACTGACCGGCACGCTGTCTAAAGCGCGAAATTCCGGCACCATCGCGCTGGGCTACCGCGAGGCCTCCGTCCCGTTCTCGTATCTGAATGCGCGCAACGAGCCGATCGGCTATTCGATCGAGCTGTGCAAGTCACTGGTGTCGGCGATCGAGACCGCGGTCAACCGGACGCTGACCATCCGGTGGGTGCCTGTCACCTCCGACAACCGCATTGACGCGGTGGTCAGCGGGCGGGTCGATCTGGAATGCGGTTCTACCACCAGCAATCTTGAGCGCCAGAAGCGTGTAGCCTTCTCGCCGATCTTTTTCGTGGCCGGCACAAAAGTGATGGTTAAAAAAGGCTCGCTGGTTGGGTCGTTTCGCGACCTTGCGGGGAAGAAGGTCGCCGTGACCGCCGGGACCACGAACGAGAGCGCGCTGCGGGCTCTGGACCGGAGGTTCAAGCTCGGGATTCAGTTGCAGGTGGTGCCTGACCACGCGCAGGGCTTTGCGCAGGTGGCCGACGGCCTGGCCGACGCGTTCGCCACCGACGACGTGCTGCTGTATGGCCTGATCGCGGAGCATGCCGGCGCGGGGGCCGGGTATCGCGTCGTTGGCGACTATCTCTCGTATGACCCGTACGGAATCATGTTCCGCAAGGACGACCCGCAGCTCGCGCAGGTAGTGAAGGATACTTTTCAGGAGCTTGCCGCGGATGGAGAAATCGATCGCCAATACACGCACTGGTTCCTGCGCCGTCTGCCGTCGGGCACCAGCCTCAACCTGCCGATGAGTGCGCAGCTCCAGGCCATCATTGAAACGATGGCCGGCGGCGAGGCGCAGTGAGCGCCGCGCTTGCGGCGGTGCGTGATTCATCACCGCCCGAACGTATGCAACGCGGGCCATGTCACATTCGCACGGGGCACATTAATCGCGCTTTCGCAGCGACGCTAGCGATAACGGAGAACGCAGCGACTTCAAGTTGCCGCGTGACGCATGCGCGCACGGCGCATCGTTATGGACATTACCAGCACCGTTTTCGGTCATTTCGCCCCACGGATGCGATCGCCGCCTCAAGCGTACCGTCGCACCGCGTCGCGCCCCCTTGGCGGTTTACACCATTCAGTCGTAAACGGAAGTGCCGCCCTCCAAATACCGTCAACTATCGACGTCACGCAGACAGCGCGGAAAAACCGGCATGGAAGTCGCTGGCAGTGGTCCGTCTCTGGTCGATGACCGGGATCAATCGTCTCGTGCAGGCGGAAGGCCAGCAACTGCTGCGCATGAAAGGCGTGCTGAATCTTCACGATGAAAGCAGGCGCCTTTATTTTCACAGCGTCAACATGCTGCTCGACACGACGTTCGGCAAGGCATGGCAACGCGACGAAGCGCGCGAGAACCACTTAGTGAATGATAGGACGCCATCTCGATGCAGACCAGATGCGTGAAGGGGCTGCTCGGCTGCCTCGCTTCTCAACTTTTAAATCAGTGGCTTGCTAATAGCATCGCACGCGTCCCAGATTGCAGCTCGGTCTTCATGCCCTCGCTCGTCCTGGACCCGTGTGCAAGGACTGGCACACGTCATCGAAATCTGCCGCACCGTCGTTGATTTTGACGCCTCCATTTCCTAGTCTGTTCGGAGAGGCTCGGATCGATGTTAATCATCGAATCGTCGTGCACGTGCTGGAGGTTCAAAGTGAACTTTGATCGAAGCGATACGGCTGTGGTCTTTATTGACCCGCAAGTCGATGTCTTGAGTAACAAGGGCAAAAATTGGGGCGCGGTCGGAGCGAGCGTGACGGAGAACAAGACGGTAGAAAACATGTTGCGGATCTTCAAGGCGGCGAAGTACGCGAAGTTCGCGGTCTTCATATCGCCACACTACTTTTTCCCGACCGATCGAGCATGGAAGTTCAATGGACCCCTTGAGACGGATGAGTTCGCAACCGGTACGTTTGCGCGCAGCGGCACGTTGAATCTGGACGGCTTCGAAGG
>NZ_FCOL02000258.1 GCF_001544515.1 Caballeronia terrestris | reverse complement strand
CATATTGCAGAGGTTTTTTTGATTGGCGATCGCGACCAGGAACGCGTGAACAGGCCGGTCGGAGTCGGCCCGCGATCGGTAATCAAAAAAACGTTTGTGCTAAACCGCTCCGCAGGAGTTCGCTTCTATGGGCATTGAATGAATCGCGTGGTGATTTGCGATAGCCGGCACGTGGCCATTGCAGGTCGGAAGCAAGCGGTCTGAAGGAGCTGGTGGAGCGCAGACAGTGAGAGTGCGAGGGTCAATGGTGAGGTAGTGCAGAGTTTCTGCGACATTGTGATCGAGCGACAACGCCAGAGCACGCGGGGGCTCGCGTTGGCCGCATGGGGGAAGGCCAACGTGCTCGGGGTGATGGTGATGCCGGTCAGTGAACATGGCTGGGGTCAGGTGGAGCGCGCGGCTGGATGCCGGGCACGCCGGCTTCGATGCGTACCATATGGCCCTTGCCGCACATGGGGCAATCGCGCAGTGACCTGCCGGTGAGCCGCTGGTAACGGTCACGGTAGTCCTCGCCGGAGGCAGGTAATGCAGCGACGGGCTGCTCGACGCCGAGCAGCCGCCGGCAGGTGGCCAGTTGCGCAGTCCGGTGACAGTTGGCGAGCCACCCGTAGCTGCGGATGCGCTTAAGACCGTCGGGCAGCACGTGCAACAGGAAGCGGCGGATGAACTCGTCGGCTCTCAGGGTCATGGTCCTGTGGCGGGCTTCGTGCCGGTAGTCCTTCCACCGGAACAGCACCGAATCGCCATCAAAGCGCAGCAGCCGGTTATTCGAGATGGCCACGCGATGCGTGTAGCGGCCCAGGTAGTCGAGCACCTGTTGGGCGCCGCCAAATGGTGGTTTGGCGTAGACCACCCACTCGGCCTGGGCGGCGGGCGCAAGCCACGCGGCGAACGCCTGGGGATTCCGCAGGCGTTCGAGTTGGCCATGGAAACGCAGGCCGCCGGCGTCGAATGCGCGGCCCAACTGTTCGAGGAACAGGCGGCGAAACAGGCGTGAGAGCACGCGCACCGGCAGGAAGAAGCCGGGCCGGCAGGCGATCCACCGCTCGCCATCCGGGGCAATGCCGCCGCCTGGTACAACGCAATGCACGTGCGGATGGTGCAGCAGATTCTGCCCCCACGTGTGCAGGACCGAGAGGAAGCCGATCTCCGCACCGAGATGTTTTGGATCGGCGGCGATCGTGCGCAGCGTTTCGGCGCTGGTGCGGAACAGCATGTCGTAGAGCACGCGTTTGTTCTGGTACGCGATTGCCGCAACGGGTTCTGGCAGCGTGAAGACCACATGAAAGTACTCCACCTCGGGAAGCAGTTCGGCGCGCCGGCGTTCGAGCCAATGCGCACGGGCGAGTGACTGGCACTTCGGGCAGGCGCGATGCCGGCACGAGTTGTAGGTGATGCGTTGATGCCCACATGCATCGCATTGCTCGACATGTCCGCCGAGTGCGGCGGTACGGCACAGTTCGATGGCGCTCATCGCGCGCCGCTGGGCACGACTGAGGGCGTCGGCATGGGTCTGCCGGTACTGCGGGCCGCAGCAGCGGAAGATGTCGGCCACTTCGAGCGCTGGTCTCATCGCCAGATTCAGAAGTACTCGGGCGCAGCGGGTGCAGACGGAGTGGGTTCAGGGCGCGGAAGAAGGTCGAAGGGACTGGTGGTAGCGCATACAGTGCTCGTGGCCACTTTAAGGTAGCGCGAAGTTGTGGACAGGGACCTATGGCCCATGAGCAGTTGGATCCTGCGCACGTCGGTACCGGCTTCCAGCAGATGCGTGGCGAACGCGTGACGCAAAGAATGCGGTGTTATTGGCTTCTGGATCCCGCTGTGCTTACGTGCAAGCTGGCATGCCTGTCCGACGGCATCGCGACTGATGGGTTGGCCGGGAATGTTGCCCGGAAACAGCCACTCGCGCGGGTGGGCGTCGTGCCAGTACGTTCGCAGGATCTCGAGCAGCCGCGGCGAGAGCATCACGTACCTGTCCTTGCGATTCTTGCCCTGGTTCACACGGATGACCATGCGCTTGCTGTCGATGTCGGTGACCTTCAGGTGGACAACTTCTGACACCCGCAGGCCCGCTGCGTAGGCAACCATCAGAATGGCCCGGTGCTTTAGGCTGGCAATGGAGTCGAAGAAGGTGGTGATCTCCTCGAGACTCAGGACGACCGGTAGTCTGAACGGCTTCTTCGGCAGCGGGAAATCCTCGTCGCTCCAGTCACGTTTGAGCGTCACCCGGTAGAGGAAACGCAGTGCGCCGATCGTTGCGCCAAGACTGGCGGGTGCGAGCTTGCGTTCTTCGCGAAGGTAGACGAGCCAGGCGCGGATCTCCTCGGGACCTAGCAGTTCTGGCGAGCGGCGGAAGTGTCGGGCGAAACTGGATACCTGAATCAGATAGGACTTCTGGGTATTATCCGCAAGGTTGCGGATCTGCATGTCATGCAGCATGCGTTGGCGCAGCGGCGTCATGGCGAACCTCCTGGAAGCAGCGGGTGGAATGCCCAACCGGGCGTTCACATACTGCTCCTGGCGATACGGCTCACCTCGCTGGGGTTCAGCGCCAGACAACCCTCTTCATGAAACGTCAGCCATAAACCTGTGCCCACCTCCCACTACCGCGTCAGCGGTTTAGTAC
>NZ_FCOL02000257.1 GCF_001544515.1 Caballeronia terrestris | reverse complement strand
CGTCAATACACTCTGTCGGACGCGCCGCACGGCAAATGGCTACGCATATCGGTGAAACGGGAGGCCGCCGGCGAGGGTGACGCTGCAAAACCGGCCGGCCGAGTCTCCAATCTGTTGCACGATGAATTGCACGTTGGCGGACACGTCGAGGTGAGCGCGCCCTATGGCGATTTCGTCCTGGAGCGGACCAAGCGAACGCCTGTCGTATTAGTAAGCGGTGGTGTCGGCCTGACGCCCATGGTTTCAATGCTGGCCACGATTGTGATGGATTCTGCCACTCGCCGCGTCAGCTTCCTCCATGCGTGTCGCAACCGACGAGTGCATGCCTTTCGAGAATGGCTCGACGACGTCATAGCCGATCACCCGAATGCTTCGAAACTGACGTTTTACGAGGAAGTCGGGCCGAACGACGTACAGGGCAGGGACTACGATTTCGTCGGACGCCTTGACCTCGCAACGATTCGCGAAGCGGTGCTGCTTCGCGATGCGGAGTACTTCGTGTGCGGACCCATGCCGTTTATGCGCGCGCAGGTAGACGCATTGCGGGCTCTGGGAATCGACGCATCGCGAATTCGCACCGAGGTTTTCGGAGTCGGCGACCTCCGTTAGACATGGCACGGCGCTTTGCGACGGGCCGCATCGCCACTTTGAATATAGCGTTCTATCCCCTCTTGGGCACGGCAGACCTCACAACAGTTCTTTCGCAAGTACTTGCGACCATTCAGGCCGAGGGCCAGACAAACATGACGTGTGCGCCGGCATTCGAGCTCGTCCGGCGACTACGCCACCATATCAAGGTGAAAGAGCCTGTATGAATAAGATCCGGCAGGACATTGCCGTATGGTCCGACGACCCGCAGCACTGCTGAGCCTGCGCCAACGTGGCAACAGTCGCAAAAGTTGCAGCATTTCGATCGCGCGCATGTCGTCGTTTTAGGAAAACGGCCAATTGCGACCGCACTCGTTGCCGCGAGTCGCGGCTGAGCGAGTCGGTTCACCGCGACTCCGTTCTGAGCGTCATGAAGTGTGCGTCTCGCGATGCAAGGGCGACGCGCGGGTGCTGAGACACGCAGGTGTAAAATTTTTGAAGGGCTGTCGCGCGCAGGTCGACAGCCCGCTGTAGGCGAGCGGGAGCACGACAAGCCGGCGCGCTATCGAGCTCAATCGGGTGGATGCCGGCGCGTGTCAAGGTACTTGTCGCCTCAGTCATGCAGCCAAAGGCTGTCTAAGTGTAGCGTGCGAGGCCATCGTGATGACTGACTCGCGCTCCGGATTGAGCGTGACGGCACCGATGGGCGTCCAGTCTCGCGTGCAGCCTGACCAGCGGGCCGGCTTACGTTCCCGCGCCTGGACATACACCTCGTGACGAGCGGCGAGGATCGCGTGATCGTCTCCGTCATGGCGCTGCGCTGGGCTGACGTAGCGGATGCTGCTGTGACGGTGGTCGAAGTTGTACCAATGCACGAAGTCGCTCGCCCAGTCGCGTGCAGCATTGAGCTCGGCGAAGCCCGTGGCGGGGAACTCCGGGCGGTACTTGGCCGTGCGGAACAGCGCCTCGGCATAGGCGTTGTCGTCACTGACGCGTGGGCGTGAGTACGATGGCTTCACGCCAAGCCAGTGGAGCCTGGCCAGCACGGTCGTGGCCTTGAGCGTGGAGCCGTTGTCTCCGTGTAGCACCGGCTTGTCCGCCAGAGTAGCGATGCCCTCGGCCAGCGCCGTGCGCCGCACCAGATGGGCAGCGTGACTGGCATCGTCGCCCTCGTGCACCTCCCATCCGACGATCTTGCGGCTGTACAGGTCCAGGATCAGGTACAGGTAAAACCATTGACCGACGACCTCGGCGGGCAAGTACGTCATATCCCAGCACCAGACTTCGCGTGGTGCGCAAGCGATGTGCGTGGTCGGCGGTCGGCCAGCCTTGGGCGCTTTCGCCCGGCCCCGATGTGCAGTTTGTCCGTGCTCGCGCAGCACGCGGGCGAAGGTGGATTCGCTGGCGATATACACGCCTTGGTCGGCCAGCATTGGCACGATGCGCGCAGGAGGCATATCGGCGAAGCGCGGCTCGTTGGCCACCCGCAGCACCTCGGCACGCTCGGCGGCGCTCAGCGCATGGGAAGGTTGCGGGCGTACCGCATGAGGTCTTCCATCGCCCGATACGAGGCCTTCGCCGGCATTCCAGCGCTGCAGGGTGCGCACGTCGATGCCGGCCGTCTGGCAGGCCAGGCGCAGCCGTGCGCCGGCCTTGTGCGCGGTGTGGATATCGCGGGCCATCGACTGGCGATCTTCGAGGTCGATCATTCGTCCTCGCCCGTGCTGAAGATCGCCGCGACTTTTTTTGATAGCACCAGCAGCGCCGCCGTCTCAGCCAACGCACGGTCCTTGCGCCGCAGCTCGCGCTCGAGTTCCTTGATGCGACGTCGGTCCTGCTGCGTCTGCTGCGGGCTGGCACGCGCCTCCTCGGGCTCGGCCAGCGCCTGCGTGGCGCTTTGCCGCCAGGAAGCCAGCTCGTGCGGATACACGCCGTTGGCGCGGCACCATGCGCTCTTGGCAGCCTCGTCCATCGCAGCGGTCGTCAGCACGGCGTCAAATCGGGCCGCCGCTGTCCAGGCCCGCTCGCGAGCGGGCCCCAGGCA
>NZ_FCOL02000256.1 GCF_001544515.1 Caballeronia terrestris | reverse complement strand
GCGCGGGCGACGGCCGCAAGTGGACCGATCCCTTGTCGCACGCGGACGTCTATGCGGGCCTGCAAGCGGCGATCGCCGTGCTCGCGGCAGTGCGCAAACGTGAAGTTACAGGACGCGGCCAATATATCGACGTTGCGATGGCGGCCGTGATGCTGTCGATCAACGAACGCGCTCACCTCGATCTCGCGGGTGTCGATACCGGCGCCGAGCCGGGCATTCTCGGCGCCTCCGATGGCCCGCATTTCGCTGGACCTGGCGGCGAAGAGTTCGTGGCGGCGCAAAGCATCGTCGGTAGCAACACGTTTCCGAATTACTTGCGCGCCATGCGCCGCATGGACCTCGCACAGGATCCGCGCTTCAGCACCGCCGAGCGCCGTCAGCAAAACTACAACGTACTGCATGCAGTGATCCAGACGTGGATGCTGTCTTTCCGCGATCTCAAGACGCTCGATGCGCAACTCGACGAGGCCAAGATCGCGATAGGCCAAATCCGAACGCTCAAGGAACTGGCCGAGACCGACTGGGCAAAGCAGTGGGGCGCGGTGCATGAGGTTCCGGATCGCCGTGGCGGTTCGTATTTCATTCACGGCTATCCATGGCGCTTTTCCGACGACGAGCTTGGAGCGCGCAGCGCGCCAGCTTTTCGCGGCGAGCATAACGAGCAGGTGTTCCGCGAAGCGGGCCTGGCGGATACCGAAATCCGCCATGCAATTGACACCGGCATTCTGGTCGGCGGACCGCCGCCGCCCACGCGGGAAGGCGACGTCGCTGCTCTTATGGAAGCACGCGCCAGCTAAGCCACCCGAAATTGCGGCGCGCTAACGAGCGGAGGCTCGCGCACTGGCGCTACCGCCACCGTGCTGCGCACGGGCGCCCTGCACTCGCATGCCAACGTCGCAATGTGCTCGATGAGCATCGATTGATGCACTGCGGCGGAACACCTTGACTGCATAAATGGCGCTGGGACGGGCGTTTCCGTCAGCGTTGCGGCACAAACTATCGACACAACACGTCGGAGGACCGAATGGAAGTGGTGAAACAAGCCTGTGTAGACGGGTCATCGTCAGATGACAACGCCCTCCTGCGGAAGGCCTACGCTTCGGCGCAATGGCGGATACTGCCAATACTTTTCTGCTTATGGATGCTTGCGTGGGTCGCTCGTTCAAACGTGGCTTTCGCGAAGTTGCAGATGGTCGTTGATCTACGATTCAGCGAGACGGTGTACGGATTGGGCGCCGGACTCTTCTTCGTTGGCTATGTGCTGTTCGGCGTGCCTACGACCATGTTGCAGAAGAAGTTCGGTGCGCGTGCCGTGCTTGCCGGTGTTGCTGGCGCCTGGGGCGTGACGAGTGTTGCGATGACGTTCGTCAATAGCGCACCGACGTTCTACGCATTGCGTTTCCTGCTCGGCGTATTCGAGGCCGGTTTCTATCCAGGCGTCGTGTTGTACTTCAATGCGTGGTTTCCGGGAAAGAGACGTACGCGCAATTTCAGCATATTTCATTCGGGATCGCTCTTCTCCACGGTGACGATCGGCCTGACAGGCGGATTCGTGCTCGAGCAATTGAACGGACTGGCGGGCTTTCACGGCTGGCGATGGATGTTCTTCACTCAGGCTATCCCTACGATCGTGCTGGCGTGCGTCGCGTTCGCAATCCTTCCGGATCTGCCCGGTAGCGCGAAGTGGCTTTCCGCTCGACAGCGTGAGCTTGTCGAGAACGATCTCAGGAAGAATGCCGAAACGATGGATGATGCCAGCGCGGTCGAGCGGCCCCTTTACTCGACCCTACCGTCTGGATCCTGAGCGCCGCCTACTTTTGCTTGCTTGCCGCCACGGCCGCACTGTTTTTCTTCTCCCCGACAATACTTCGCGAGGCGGGATTCGGAGGATACAAGGAGATTGGCCGTGCGGTTGCCGGAGCGTGCATTCTGGGGGCGCTTGGCAATGTGCTCATCTGCAGCATCGGGGGCGCCCCGCTTCGGCGCCGGCGCTTCTGTGCGCTCGCGTCGGTCTTTACTGCGGCAAGCCTGTCGGGGCTCGTCTTTGTCTGGCACAGTAGCACCACTGCCACTTTCTTCCTGCTCGTTCTTGGCTTTGCGGGGACCGGTGCTGGTATATCGCTTTTCTGGCAGATGTCCGTCAGCCTGCTCAGCGGCAAGTCGCTGATGCTTGGCGTGCCGTTGATCAGTTCCGTTGCCAACGTCGCCGGCTTCGTTACGCCGTTTCTGATCGGGTATGTTCGCGATGCAACGGGAACTTATGCGAGTGGATTCATCATGGTGGCGTGTGTCCAGGCATTTGGCGTCGGCGTTCTGTTGTTCGGCGTGCAGCGCATTATCAGGAAGCGACCGCGCGTTGGCGATGTATCCGTTCAAAACGCGACGTGATTCGTCGATGCCGACGTGGGGCGCGGCAGGTGTGCGTGGCAAATGCCCGCATCGTGCACCGGAAAGCCGCTCCGGGCACAGCGCACCTTTGACTGGCCAACCATGCAATGTATCCCGGCCCGGCCGCGCAACTGATTCGCTAGAATGCGTGTAGCGAAACACGCTTGTTTAGCGCGGGATTCGTGATATTGCAAGCCTCTGTGCGCCGAATTTATAATCATTGTCTTGCCTTTTCCTCGAATGAAGGTCACGTG
>NZ_FCOL02000255.1 GCF_001544515.1 Caballeronia terrestris | reverse complement strand
TGAGTTGCCCGCGCCGCTCTTCAACTGGATGGGAGAAATGCAATATCTGACCCTCCAGTCGATGTTCGATACGATTTTCCGAAAGGGCTGCAATGGTGCTGGCGCGGCGATTTCGTGAAAGAACTGACCGACGAAACGATTGACGCCATATCGACCAGGGGCGGAAACTGCCGAGCCCGCTCTCGCTCATGCATCTTTATCCGGTCGACGGCGCCGTGCGTTGCGCCGGCAGGAGCGACACCGCCTGGAACACCCGCGATGCGATATAGTCGATGGTGAGCGCCGGCATCGAGCACGGTCCACAAAAGGCGGGCAAGATCACGCGCTGGACCAAGGGCTTTTGGGAGGCCGTGCATCCTTACTCGGCGGACGGCGCCTATGGACTTCATGATGGACCATGGGGACCACAACAGGCTCATGGCGACCTATAACGACAACTACAAGCGCCTTGTCGCCTTGAATGGCAAATATGGCCCGACGAACTTCTTCCGCGTCGATCAGAACATCAGAGCAACGCACTCTTAGGCGCCACGCCGCCTTGCCGTTCCACCGCTCAAAGGCCTTCTCAGAGCGTTCTTTCGTCTCGGGGAATTGTAGGAACGTTCAAGCTTGATATTTCATCGCAATTTGCACGCTCCGCGCGCTTTTCTTCACGCGACCCGGCATCCACTCCACTTGCAGATCGCGCGCGAGCAATGTCCGGAATGGTCTATCGTCGAGCCCACCCGACCGGCAAAGTGTGTCTACGAGACGAGCGGCCGCTTGGCGGCGACCGTTCGCAACGTAGACGAGTTTTGCCCAATGCGGCTGGCGCAAGATCGCCCGCAACCGCTCCTACTCACGATACTAAACAGCCACCGTATAACTATGATACCGACGCGAGGGGCCCGCGAACGCAGGTCAAGACCAAGCTGAAGGCGCCGGACCGTAGCGTACCTAGTAGACTTCGGCGTTACGAGCAAATCTACGGGACAAGATCGCGCGCGAAGACGAACGTCTGGACCTGCGAATGGATTGGCTCCTGGCGAGTTTCCAGCCGTTTTTTCAGCAGGTGCTCGAAACGGTCGCTCAGTTCGCCTTTCCTTTGCGTATCGTCTGGTTGCGCGAGTGCGAGGAACAACGACGGCACAAAAGTCGACCGGTAAAACGCAGCATATCGGCTCACCATCCGCTCGCGGTCCCCATCTTGAAGAAAACCGTCCCACACGGCGTCGGGCAAGGGAAGACGCTCACAATGCTCGACGGATAACTGGCAACACCGGCCGTCTGCCGCGAAGGCCGTGAGCAGTTCGCGCAAGGGTCGGCCGAACGTCGCCAGCACCATGTGCGCTCGTTCATTTGCTGTCAGGGCGCCCTCGTCTGCCATCTGTGTCAACACATCGTGCGCGTCGTTCATAAGCGGTTCAAATCCGGTGCGCCCGTCGTCATCCGCTCCTGGGAGCACAACGACGAGACGCCCGCCTGGCCGCAATTCGGCGGCACGCAACGACAGGAACTTCTGCCAGTCTTTCATCCCCTGTTCGTGGAACGCAGCGCTCGCGGCCCCCTTCATGCAGGGCACGTAGATATGATCGGCGACCGGCACAGGGACGCGGCTTAACCACATCGCAGCGTACGCGCTCCATCCAAGATGCACGTAGGCCGGCGGAAGTACGCTTTCGTAAAACGACCGGCCGATGGCGCATGGGTACACGTGCGAGTCGTCGCGGACATATCGGTCCGGGTCTGCCTCCAGCACCTTGAAAAGCGAGCCGAAATCGTTGATTGGCAGGTCTTCGTGATAAACAAGAATCGGACGGTTCGGCCCGGCCCGGGTGCGCAACTCGGCGATGGCTACGCGCATCGGGAGTTGCGAATTTCCGCCCTGCGACGTCCCGTAATCGGCGATGACGATCGGATGGTCTGCGGTCTCCAACACGACGCGTGCAGCTGCCTGCTTCAAAGCATTCAACGCGAGGGCGCCACCGGCGGCCTGCAACGCGCTGTGACGGTTGTACTCGCCCCGTCCCTCCATGGCGCCTGACATAGCCTTTGCCTTGTTCACGATGGCATCCCTCCAGCAGGCGATTGTGGCAACGCCCTCAAGACCGTCCGCATTTTTCGTTGTCCGGACACACGCTGCACACGGGCGCTGGGCAGTCGCCATCCGGGGGTGCTCCCGTTTGCATACTAAAAGGAGCGCAGGTATTTATATACGTTGGTAATGGGACAATTAAACAGAATTCACAGAACTGCAATGCAGTATAGGCATTTGGTCAAATGAAGTTACCCGTATCAAGCGATCTGAAGGATCTCTACTGGCCAGCCATGCAACGCAGCACACCAAGCAGAAGCTAGCCAGCTACGGACAGTCGTCCGCGACGGACGGACATTCAAACGTCGACCCGACGGTGACATGGGCCCCCGCCCGTCGGTGGGACGAGCCCGGTCATTAACTGCCAGACGTTCCCCTGCGCGTATCTATGGGCAAGCTCGATCACGAGGCCGGCAAAATCGCTGTGCTTGAGACTCACGCCGAGGACACTGGGTATCTGTCTTACTATGATGATAATTGCGAGACCGAACGCATAGCCGCGCAGCACCGGTTTGGCGATGAACTCCGAAGCGCCGCCCAAGCGCGCGAGCGACGCGCCGACGAAGGTCAACCCGGTAA
>NZ_FCOL02000254.1 GCF_001544515.1 Caballeronia terrestris | reverse complement strand
AGCAACGCCAGCGTGATGTGACGGTACCAGCCTTGCCAGCGGCGCACCTCATATTGGTCGAGGCCGCATTCACCCTTCGCGGCCTCAAATCCCACCTCAATTTCCCATCGCCTGCCGGCAACGTTGACTAGGGTCTGACGGGTAGCCTTGCTGCGGGGCGCGTAGACCACGTAATACGCATGCTCCCGCTTTTCGTCGAGACTGCGTCGCACCCGCAAATAATGTCCGAAGCGACGCTCGGCCGCGCTCAGTTGCAAGCGCCATAGCGGAGTGAGTGCCCAGTCATACAGGCGCTCGCCTTTTGCTCCGACACCGGCCGAGAGGCGACGCCAGGCCCGCGGCGGCAAAGCTTGTGTGATTCTGTCGGCGCGCACTGATGTCGGGCCTTGCCACCACAGCGGTTCGTTCTTTGCGACGGCCAGCACAAATGGTTGCGCGCGCGACTCGAGCCACAGCCTCAAGGGGCGGTCACCACCATACACCTCATCGCCGCTAACCCAGCCACAGGGCATTCCTGCATCCAGCGCCCGTTCCAACATCCGGCGTGCGAGTTGCGGCTTGGTCGCGAATTTCACGGCGCCGGGCACCCCCGCCGCTTGGCAGCGACTGCGATCATCGATCCAGCCCTGCGGCATGTAGAGTTCCCGGTCAATAAATGCGCTGCCCCCGTTACCTGCGTAGCACAGGAATACGCCGATCTGGCAGTTCTCGATGCGGCCTGCTGTGCCGCTGTACTGGCGCTGCACGCCGGCAGAGTATTCGCCCTTCTTGAGGAAGCCCGTCTCGTCCACGATGAGCACCGCGTTACGCTCGCCGAGTTGTTCAACGACGTATTCACGCAGCATGTCGCGAGCCGCATCGGCATCCCACTGCGCTCGCTCAAGAAGGTGCTGCACGCCATCCGGCGTGGCTTCGCCCATCCACTCTGCGAGTTGCCAGCCGTTCTTGCGTTCGGCTGTGCCCAGCAAACCCTTCAGGTAGGCCAGCGACCGCTGCCGCGGCTCAGCACGTTTGAACAGGCCACCGAGTCTCTCATGCAAGCCATCCAGTTCACGTTCCCACGCCTTCGCGATCTCTTTCATAGCTCTACACCTTTGTAGTAGTACTAACGTAGTATAGTAAAAAATAGCTACGACTGTAGTGCTAAGAAAGGAGACGGTTGTATGAAGGTAATAACTCGCGTCATTGCTCTTGCGATCTCATTCTGCGCGTTCGGCTGTGCTTCACACGCACCAAATGACGCGGCACCCGAGCGCCTCACGACAACGCGAGGCAATGTTCACATCGAGACCATCCGGCAAGGTACGGGTCCGGTCATCGTGCTTCTTCCATCCCTTGGAAGGGGTGCCGGGGACTTTGACGAAGTCGCTGCGTATCTCGCGCGTGACGGCTTTACGGTAATGAGACCTCAGCCAAGAGGAATCGGCGCAAGTGGCGGTCCTCTGACTGGGATCGATATGCACGACTTCGCTGCTGATGTCGCGTCAGTCTTGGACCATCAAAAGACAGGGCCCGTCGTCGTGGTCGGTCACGCTTGGGGAAGTCAGCCAGCACGGATGTTGGCGGTAGACCGCCCGGATCTCGTCCGTGGATTGGTCATGGCAGCCGCATCTGCCGGAAAGTTGCCGCCCGGGTCGAACGAGAAGCCATACGGGCGCCTCCGGGATGCCATCGATGGCTCGGGCAACCTCGCCTTGCCTGAAAAGCAGCGGCTGACGTATCTGCAGCAAGCGTTCTTTGCGCCGGGACACGACCCTCGCCCCTGGCTGAGTGGCTGGTATCCGGCAACTCACGAAGCAGAGGCGCACGCGAGAAACATGACGCAAGTCGATGCCTATTTCGCCGGCGGCACCGTTCCCATTCTTGACCTCCAAGGTCAATACGACGCCGTGGTTGTGCCCAACGTCTTCAAGCCGATGCTGGGAGACCGTGTCACGGTGGAGGTCATTCCGAACGCCGGTCATCCAATGGCGCCGGAACAGCCCCGTGCTATGAGCCAAGCCATCGCACGCTTCGCTCACAACATTTACGGACGGTGACAGCACAACGCTGACGCTATCCGACTGGCATATACATTTCGAGGACCACCCGCATGAAACTCTCAAAATTCAGTCTCGCCGCCGTCATCCTTTCCTTTTCCGCAAGCACTTTCGCTGCGACCGGTGACAGCACAGTCAGTGATGACGTTGTTAAACACGGAAACGTGCAAATTGAAGTACTTAGCCAGGGCAAAGGTCCGACTATCGCTATTCTTCCGTCATTGGGTCGTTCAGGGCGAGACTACGACGAGGTGGCTCAGTATTTGGTGGCTGACGGCTTCCGCGTGCTCCGTCCTGAACCGCGTGGAGTTGGGAAAAGCAGGGGCCCGATGGATAACCTGAATGTGCACGACTTTGCCTCCGACGTGGCGATGGTTATCGAGGCAAAGCACGCTGGCCCCGTCGTTGTCGTGGGCCATGCGTGGGGCAATTTTGCCGCCCGCCAGTTGGCCGCCGATCGGCCGGACCTCGTCAAAGGAGTGGTCGTTGCAGCTGCGTCGGCAGGGAAGGTTCCCCCTGGTTCGACTGAGAAGCCGATTAAGGCTGTGCTGAAGAAGCGGGGGTTTTCACGGGATCGTCGTTGCTGATTCCACGATGCGAGAATGGCGACGCGCTCGC
>NZ_FCOL02000253.1 GCF_001544515.1 Caballeronia terrestris | reverse complement strand
GGGTCGATTTGAGCCATCGGCCTTAATGACCCGCAACGCAGCATGAGCGCATCGTTGAAAAGCCACAGTCGTCGATTTCGAAAAGCGACAGCTTCTTATGCCAGCCTCACAAGCTAGGCAAGCGCTCGAAAGGCAATAGACGGCAAAGTGCCTACTTGTATTTCACTCGAATCCAGCCTTGGCGGGAGAACGGGGCGCGCTGCAGCGTGGGGAGCATCAAATCGGAGGCCTCGATCAGCGGGACGACGCTTATGAAGTTCGCAGACGAGCGCTGACAAAGGCGAGTCTAGCCCAGGCGTATGCTTCCGAGCTCACCTGAGAGGGATTGCAGCCCGAGTAGGCGCCGAAGTGGTTGAAGTCATCGAGCGCTGTGTGCCCGTGCTCGTTGGAAGGTAGATTACCGGTCTGAAGAATATCTAGAAGAATCGCGTCGGGATCGCTGTAGCACATGATCAAAGCTCCATCGTAGAGGCTTCCGGGCGAGCAATAGCGGTTCCCGTAAGGTTACCCTCAGTCATTCCACTGGGTCGACACCCTTTCTCGCTGCCCGGTCTCTACTTGATGACCCCGATCGCCGGTCACGGCTCTGCCGAGGGATCTGAAGCTGCGTTGTGGGGACCCATGACGACTCTGTGTCGATGACGATCCCGCTCTTGTGGTGGATCGATCGATCAACATTTTTGCGAACATCACAGATTGCGAGATTGCGAAATGGGAGGACGCTGATGGCGATCCTCGGCGGAACGCAATCGAGCCGAAGCCACGTCAGAGGGCGGGCGATTGGCCATTTACTATCGTTCGCCGACGCGGTCACGGGGTCATTTAGGCGGCCGCAGAACGGCTACAACTTAAGCGAGCCGGTTCGGCTTCGCGAACGGAAAGTTAATCGCGACGGCGACGCCGGGAGAGCCCCGCCGCTTCGCTCAACCCCGCCGCGTCGCCAGTTCCGCGCCCTGGCGCAGCGCTTCGAGCAGGCTGCCTTCGTCGGCAATGCCCTTGCCCGCAATGTCAAACGCTGTGCCGTGATCCACCGAGGTGCGGATCACGTCGAGCCCGACCGTCACGTTCACGCCCGCTTCCAGCCCGAGCACTTTCACCGGCCCGTGCCCCTGATCGTGATACATCGCGACGACGAGATCGAAGTCGCCGCGGCCCGCACGGTAGAACAGCGTGTCGGCGGGAAGCGGCCCCGTCACGTCGAGCCCACGTTCCTGCAACACTTTCACTGCCGGAATAATCTTCTCCTCTTCCTCGCCGTAGCCGAAAAGACCGTTTTCGCCCGCGTGCGGGTTGATCCCGCACACGCCGATGCGCGGCTTCGCGATGCCCGCCTTCACGAGCGTCGCGTTGCCGCGCTCAATCGTACGCTGCACGAGGCCCGGCTCGATCTTGCGGATCGCGTCGATGATGCCGATATGCGTGGTCACGTGGATCACGCGCAGTTGCGGCGCGACGAGCATCATCGACACTTCGTCGATGCCCGTCAGTTGCGCGAGCATCTCCGTGTGGCCCGGGAACTTGTGGCCGCCCGCATGCAGCGCCTCCTTGTTGAGCGGCGCCGTGCAGATTGCGTCGATTTCGTTCGCCTGCGCAAGTTCAACAGCGCGCGCGATGTAGCGATACGCCGCGTCGCCGGCGATTGGCGAAAGTTCGCCGAACGGCAGGTCGTCGGGGATTAGCCCGAGGTCGATGCAATCGATCACGCCCCGCTCGTAGCGCGCCTCGGACGCCTGCGCGATGCGCCGCACCCGCGCGCTGCCGCCGACGATCTCGTTCGCGCGTTCCAGACGCCGCGCGTCGCCGATCACGAGCGGGCGGCATTGCGCGTAGACCGAGTCGTGCGTCAGGCTCTTGACAATGATTTCGGGGCCAACGCCGGTCGCGTCGCCCATCGTGATGCCGATTATGGGGAGGTAGTTGCTCATAGTGTGCTTTCGATGTAAGTAGGTTCAGCGCGTCGCGAGGGTGGACGCAGCGGTGTGTTCAGGTTTGGCCGTGCCGCGCAGGTGCAGGTACGCGCCATAGAGCGCGTGTTCGCTGCCGAAGGCGCCGGCCTTGGTGACGATCGCGGGTCGCGCGGTGGCGCCGGGCCGCGCCACGGCGACGCCCGCTTCGATTTCCGCCAGCAGTTCGAGACTGCCGATGTTCGCGGCGCCGAGCATCGCCCGGGCGGTCTCGCCGCCGGTCGCTATCAGGCCGCCGAGGCGCCCGAAATGCGGGGCGACGAGCGCGGCTAGCATCGTCGAGAGATGCGCGCCTTCAGCTGGATCAAACGCTTCGTCACGGCCGATGCGCACGATCAGGTCCGCGTCTGCCTGCAATTGGGCGCCGATCCGGTCGAGCCATTCGCTCCAAGCGGCGTGGCGCTCGCCTTCGCGCAGCACGGCGGGCGGCACGACAAGTTCCGGGACGCCCGCGCGCTCGCGCAGCATTGCGCACTGGCGTTCGGAGACCGCCGACAGGCTGCCGACGAGGATCAGAATCGCGCCCGCTCGACCCGCCTCCGGCGAGGATGTCGCCGACGGTTGCGGCGCGGCATCGAAGAGATCGGGCAGCGCGGCGAGTTCGCGCGCGAGTCCGCCCGATCCGACCCAGAAGAACGGCTCGCTCATCGAAGCGGTGACTCGCGCGAGCACGCTCAGATCGGCGCTCGTTTCGGC
>NZ_FCOL02000252.1 GCF_001544515.1 Caballeronia terrestris | reverse complement strand
CCGATTGCTGGCTGTGGCACCTCGATTGGTCTGTTTGGACCGATCGCTGACGCCTGCGTTATTCGTCCGGGCTGCGCGGTTGGCGGCACTCGCGTCGTTCTGGCGACCCGTGCGAGTCCCGGGTTCCGCCCGATTGGCGACGCTCGCACGCTCGGTAGCGCTGTCGGGGCGACCTCGATAGTCGCGCCGTGCGTCGGTGCCTTGCACGCCCTTGGCGTATTTGTCACGCGTCGCGTTGTCGCGATAGGCGACGCCCTGACGATGTCCCGCGTCGTGGTTCCACTTGCCGCCCTCTACCTTGGTGCGGTCGAAATTGCGGTCGATGTTGGCGGCCTTGTTCACGTTGATGTTGACGTTATTGTTATTCCAGTCGCAATTGCTGAAGATTGCGCCTGCTGCCGCGATGCCGAGCCCCCATGCGAACCCGCTTGCGAGTGCGGCGCCTGGGTAATAAGCCGGATACGGCGGCCAGTAGGTCGGCGGATATGCCGGAGCGCTCCAGCCGCCGTAGACGACAGTCGGGTTGTAGGAGGGCACGTAGACGACCTGGGGATTGGATGGTTCGATGCGTAAGATGGTTTGTGGCGCCTGGACCGCCTGGCCACCTTGACCCGGGGCAGGCGCTTCGACAACCACTTTCTGTTGCGCGTTGGACGTCAGGCGTCCGGCTTTTTGAGCACGCACCCTCAATCGTTGTACGGCGTCAAGCACGTCCTTTTCATTTGCCAGAAACGCATCTCCGAGCCTCTGAGTCCAGTCCAGCTTGTCGTTCATCGGTTCCAGCACCTGTGGAAATGCCACCAATGACTTCACACTGACGTCCCACGGCTGGTCCTGCACTGCTTTCACGGCAGCTTCACCCTTCAGGTCCTTATGCGTTTTCACCCAGCGGGCGGCAGGCACGACTTCGAGCGGATAGGTCGACGCCATTAGGATTTGCGATAACAGCGAGTCGGGATAGAGCGCGATCGGCGCGACCAGCGCCTCGATCTCCTCCGGTGGAAATTGCTGGGCCTGAGGCTCGGGCGCCGAGGCCGGGAGTGGCACGGACGCTGCGGCTGCAACAGAGGCTGCGGCTGGAGCAGAGGCCGGGGCTGCGGCGGGTGCCGAAGCGGGCGGAGTCTGAGCCTGCTGATCCTGTTGCTTCGAAGGGCAGCCCGCCAATAGAACGACAAGGCTGGTGCTTAAGAGTCGTGCATTCCTTGTCGCCATGGTCACTCCCCGTTCGTTCTGTCAGGCAGCGAAAATGTTCGTGTGCTTCTATCTCATAGAGCCGGATGATCAGGCGGATGAATCCGCTGACTGGCCGATGCGGCGACCCTGCACTGTGAACAGATGAGGGAACGCATACTAGATTAGTACTCGCCGTACGATCGGTACAGTGAGATGTTATGTGATCGAGTATTGCCGGGCCAGAAAAGTCCGGACGCACAATGCAGTTGATCGAAGTGTTGGCGCGAGCGCGGCGTTCAACCAGAGTCGTCGACATAAAGGAGCGTAATGCGGTGGGGTCGACAGGACGGTCGTATTAACGCGTCTTCCATCGCGCAAGGTTCACTCGACCATCTTTATTGAACAATCCGGCTGAGGGGTGTGCATTTCCCATCGAATGCCGTGCGAGTCTCTGAAGGGGATGCCATTTTCGCCTCGCTCGTCTGTGAGGACCGGGATTCGGGCCAGCGAAATAATTACGTGCACTGGCTTGCCAAAACCGAACTGAAGCTCGCGGTTTTTCTGGAGGGCGCCCTGCCGAGCGAAAGCGTCCTTTTCGTCATGCGTCGATTCTGGCGACTTGGACTGCCGTGGTCGTATGGAGGCCCCCATAGGTGCTGACGCAGGCTCGGGGCTGGTACACACTGCCGGAGGAACGGCGGCGAAGGTGCATGACGTGGTCGAGGCGAACTCGCTGTTGCATGGCAAGGAAACCATGTATATGGCGATGCAGGATATCAAGGCGCGGACAAGCGCACGAACGCGCGGACAGTGAGGTAGCATGTCGCGATGGGCCCGTGCAAGCGTGCTGCTGCGCTTGACAAGAACGACGAGCTCGGCGCTACCCTTCATGAAATCGAATACCTCAGGCCAAAAATCCGGGCGAAAGTGGAGCATCCATTTCGGGTGATCAAACGGCAGTTTTGCGTCGTCAAGGTTCGCTACGCGGCTTGAAGAAGAACACAGATCAACTGACAACGCTGTTCGCGCTCACGAATCTCTGGAAGGCGCGTCGCAGCTTGTTCAACCTTTGCCAGACGCCGCAACCGACGAACTCAAAGTTAATTTTCGGCCTCTTTATTATCGCGTTCGGTACCTCTAAACGATCTCTTGAGCCATACCGATTTCGAATGTGTCATCCAATCGCCTGCGAAGCGCGACATTCGGACGTTCCTTTGGCCCGCTGCGAGCGGTCTTTCATTCTTTGCAGGACGTGGCGTTCGCTTCCCGGTCTGAGCGTGCTTACTGGCTGTCGGGATCGGGCATGCAATCCATTCCGACCGTGAAAACCATCCGGTGATGCTACACGGACAAGCGACAATCGAGCGTTGCGGACGACGCCCTACAGCGCCGCGAGCCTCACCGGGATTCGGTGTGCATCACGATTTCGTTCACGCCCGGGACGGTCTCAGCAGCAACGCGAATGGCTCTCCGTTCTTCGTCGCTCCTG
>NZ_FCOL02000251.1 GCF_001544515.1 Caballeronia terrestris | reverse complement strand
ATCTTGATGCAAGGCAAGACGCCGGGATACTGGAATAACAGCGGTTCGGCATACGGCGCCGCACCTTAACTATGAGCCATCCAGCGTCCCGGCTGCTACGACAGGTCGTTCGAAGCATCTTGCGTGCGTCAGTTACCGCACAGGCATCATGTCGGATCGGCCCGGTACCACCCTGCCCGCGCCAGGTGTCACAGCGCGCCCTGCTCTCGCTCGATGGAGAGCGCAATGTGCCGATGCGGCGAAGCTAAAGTTTTTGTCGTGGCGCAGAAC
The DNA here is from genome assembly GCF_001544515.1 of Caballeronia terrestris. Taxonomy (GTDB): domain Bacteria; phylum Pseudomonadota; class Gammaproteobacteria; order Burkholderiales; family Burkholderiaceae; genus Caballeronia; species Caballeronia terrestris. The sequence continues at coordinate 2,408 of NZ_FCOL02000251.1, read as the reverse complement.
CCGCATCCTCTCTTCCCCTTTTGAGTCCGACAATGCAAGGCCTTTCGCGGCATGGGGAGGATTTCAGCCATGGGCGCGAAACAACAGATGAGTTTCAATCGACGCTTTTTGGACGTTGACGAATGCGCGATCTAACGCTCTGACTTCACTTCGGGATTTCGTGTTATCGGTACGCCGGCAACCAGACTCCCGCCGGAACAGGTGTTTCCTGACCCGTGCATAACGGTCGCCGCGATCTACCGGCACGCACGATCTGGCCTCTTATGTGTGTTGGCACCGTCGCAGATGATCAGCAGCGGCTGGCCGATCTGTTGCTTGAGGGCCGACGGGACTCAATGATCTGTTTGCTCCTGACGGCGCCGGCGAAGAAACGAAAATAAAAGCGCCATCATGACTGTCCGGCGATTCCCGACATCTGCTTCCAGGTAAAGCGTTGCTGGATCACCGGTGTCTGGCCTTTGGCCGCCCAGGTGCGGGTCACCGGGGATTGCTCGGACAGCCCGGATTCGACACGTCCTTCAGGCGGCTATTTTTTTAGCGCAGACCAGCTCTTGCGCTTCCACGTCACGATGGCCTGCTCGTCGCGTCGCAGTGCGCGTTTCTCCGGCTTTTGCGGCGAGAAGCCGGGCCTGCGCAATAACTCCCAGCCGCCGATATTGCTCTTCTTGACGCCGATTTCCCGCTCGATCAGCACGCGCACCCGTTTGACCGTCCAGACCTCCGTGGGAAATCCCGCAGCTAGCGCACCTTTGACGAGCATCGCACACAGCGCCTCGCACGGCGCGGCGTCCAGTCACTTGGGCCGGCCCGGCTGTTTGGCCTTGAGGTTGCCGAACGCTCCTAAGTAATCGCGTACCCTCGAAGCGCCGCTTTTCGAGCAACTGCCCATCGAGCCCGGACAACTGCTTTGCCCAGACGCTGACCGATTGCCTCGACACATCCAGGCGACGAGCCACCTCGGCTTGCGCACACCGCGCTTGCAGATCGCGTTTCGTTCCCGTTCCCTCGACATGAAGCCTGTCGAGATAACGCGCAAGGAGGCAATTTTTGTCAAACATTTACCGGATTCGGATTAGTTTTTCAATGGAGTTACGCCGAGGTGGTGGCGACAATGACTTCTTCCGGTCTTAGCGACATCGTCTCGGCCGGTAGTGATGAGTCTGAGGCGCAGTTCGCGAAGCAAATACATGTCTACTGCGACGCAAGCCAGCGCGGCACGGCGGAGAGCGTTTTAGAAGATCATCCGCCAGTGGCCTCGTCATGGGCATAGCTCGAGCTTTCACGCAACGTTGACCTGGTCTACGACCCATCGGACTCCTTTGGCTCCCCACGCTGCGTTACAGGCGGCGCGTTTGTCTGCCAGCGAATTCACCGTCCCGGTCAACCTGACGACTCCGTCGTGCGCATCAACCGAGATACCGACGGCCTCGTGCAGGGAGCGCCGCGCCAGCGCTGCGGCAATCTGGGCATGGACATCCTTGGCGATTTCGTTGCTTCGAACTGCGAGCTGGTTTGCGACGCCCACGACCCCGCGCATACGGCTCACAAGCATTTTGGCAGCGTGGCGCTGATAGACCCACGTGACCTCTCCGCTGAGCGTGACACAACCGCGGTCCACCTCGACCCGAACCTCCGTTCCCTCGAATCCTTCCTGCCACTTCAATGCCGATACGATGGCGGCTGCGAGCTCTTCGTCGGAGTGCGTCGTCGGAGACGGTCTCCTAACGGTAAGCTCCAAGACAACTGCGCGGCTTCCAGCGACACGCTGCACCGCTTTTTGCGCCGCGAGCTTTTGGGCACAACTCGATACCGAGCCGGCGAGCGTCACGATGCGGGCGTTGACCTTCACCCGGATCTGTTCTGCATCAATGGCGGGGCCCCAGAGCAATTCCTGCTCGATATCATGCTTGAGGACTTCATCTGACTTCATCTGTGGCTCCTGCGGTGAAGGCCGGCGACATCGGAAGACGCCGGTACGGCAACGCATCCGTTCTGTTTGCGACGCATACTGGTTAGCATCCACCCGCACGTTCGGAACATGTTGATGCTGATCAATTGCTTCGCGTGCCCGACACACCATTGAGCGATCGGCACGTGCGAAATGACCGACAGTATGCGCCTGCATAGTGCAACCGCTTCGATTAGGAAAATTGAGCAGCGGCCAGGGAGCGGAGAGTCGACTCACCCGGCGTTGTCTCCTGAAAACCAATCCATCGGCGTCGGCTTGTTGCAGAAAATCGTCGGGATTACGCGCGCGACGGGGCCGCTCTGCTATGCCAGCCCACGAAAAAGAGAGCGCGTGCCGATCGCGTAGGCCGAGATGATCGACTCCTCGTGAACGTCGAACTTTGTGGCGCGACAATCCGGATGAGAGACGTGTTGCCTCATGGGAGGATGTTACTCCAGCC
>NZ_FCOL02000250.1 GCF_001544515.1 Caballeronia terrestris | reverse complement strand
GAGACAGACTCCTCGCCAATCCCTCCCCAGGAGGTCGCAGCCGCACTGCTGAGTGACACCCCGGCCGAAATCGAGACAGCCGTCCATGCGCTAAGACACGAGCCCGAATTGCACGGAACGCTGGAGAATTGCCGCTCCCATGCACATAGGCTGGTGGCAGAGGTCCGCGCAGGCGGCCATCCTCTCCCGGGCATTGATGAAAAGCTTCGTCTCCTTGAAGACTCCCCTCCTTGACTGCCCTTGTTTCTGGAGGCTTCGCTGAAGCTATTCACCCCGCATCGACGACCGCCGGAAACAGGTCCGAGCGCGGGAAATTTGTGACCTGCCTACCGGGGCGCGTCGGTTGGCCGACCCATCAACCATGCAGCCGCGCATCGAGTTGCTTCAGCGTCTCCACTGCGCTGCCTTCAAAGCCGACGTGGTGCCAAGGGTCAACCTGAAAGTCTCGAGGATTGATGCGAATAAGCCGGCCGCGTGCATTGCGCTCGCTAAACGGTCGCACGGTGGGAAGCGCACGCGTCTGACTAGCCGATGTAGCCCCTGTGTCCAGACATTCGAGAAAGAAATGAGGCCCATGTTCCATGGAAGACACGCCACCGCGCCCGATTTATATCAAGCTGATGGGCGACTACTACAGCACTGGAATCTGGCATGCCAATGGCGTGATGGCCGAGCCCGAGGACTTGCCGGTGTCGCCTGCACTTCACAAACAGCTCGTTGCATGGGCCGCGTCCTACGACTTGAACGAAGACTATTTGGCCGAAGGCATCGAGAGCAAGCTCGGATTTGACCTGCCCGCCAACGGATATCGAATCGCATCCGCCATGCGTGAATCACGCGCCAGCCAGACCTTCACTGAATATTTCAAACTGCTTCCGCTGGGTCTGTGAGGTCGTGTGAATTCCGCGGCTCAAAGTCGGGAAGCAGGGTGGAGCGTGCGCCTGCCGTAAGACGACGGCATCGCGCGGAGAGCTATGCGCGAGGCCACTTGCCTGTCAGTCAGGTTCCGCAATCGGATCGCCAGGCGTGAGCTTGCTCTTTTGCATACCTTTTTGCTTCACCTGCACGTGAATGCCCTGGCTTTGCTCGGCGGTGAAGGGAAGCACAGTCTCGACGCACACGATTTCAAATCGACCGATGTCCATCGCGGGGCGCTTATGCGGAAGTAACAATATTCGTCCGACCTCAATGTCGACGAGCGGAGCACTGACAGAGATGTCGTAGCAGGGCCTGGCGGCGATCATCGAGCCTTCGTTTTCGATGTGGAAATGGTAGTCGTATCGCATCTGGTCTTTCATTTGAAAGGGCAAACGGGCCGCAGGATATTCAACGTCGCGCGTCCACGCGCGAAGTGCGACTCGCGTTCTCGCTGTCAAAGAGCGTACGCCCGTGGCGGCGGGCAATTACGCGTTGCAATCGCGCGCCGATGCTGCGAGGACGCACTCTGGCGATTAGCTCCGTGGAGCACGCGAGCGATGATCGAGCGGACAGCACTACCCATGGCGCGCGTTGCTGGCAATAGCGCCCTGATGCGGCAGGGTCCGGGAAGGGGTGTCTGCCGGTGGGACACTGCTAGAACGCGTTCGCTCTTACCCGGCCGACGGTTGCTTCCGGCAAGCCTGCGGCAAGTGACCCGATGACGTCGGTCAACGCAGAGCGGGTCGTCTCGATCTGGAGTGTGATTGTGGTGCGCGCACGATCGATCTTTACCACGTATATGCGCAATGCAGCCCCCAGCGCGCGACGCAACGCGCGCATGGCGTTCAATGAGGACGTGCCGGGCAGTGTCACAAGGAGTTGCAGCGGTGAAGTTTTATGCTGATTGGGAATTTCGACGCACGTCTCGTCGACCGGCATGGATCGGCTACGACGCAACGAGCGGATTTGCACACTATGGGCCAGGGCCATTTGATGAGAGCGCCGCATTGGGGAGACAAGGCGGCATGCTGTTGAACACACCGACGAGTCTAGGACGTTCAACGTAAAAACGATGAAAAAAGATATCCACACCGCGTAATGCTGACGTAAGTACGAAGCATGGAAGCGCGCTGGTAGGCCAGTGAAGCGCGCCGACAAGACCGCGGCCATTGCGACACGGCTATGCCTCGGCGCCCCTTGCGCCCGCCAGTCAGGGCACACTCCGATTACCTCCCCGATAACACCCATTTCGCCGTAGAAGTTGACCGGCGTTTACACTTTTTTTATACCAAGGGCTCAACTCTTAGCCGGGCTTTTACGGGGATTTGAGTACGCTTCAGTTCGTCCGAATTCGCTACGGGAGCTCACAAGAATGGACTTACTTTACATTGCCGGCATCGCCGTGTTTTTCGGCCTGTGCGTGGCATTGACTGCTGGCTGCGCAAAGCTGCGCCGTGCTCCGGGAGGTCGCCCATGACTTCATGGATGCTGGTGCTTGCTGGTGCCTCGACGCTTCTTTTGTTTGTTTACCTCGTGTACGCACTGCTGCGTGCGGAGGACCTGGAATGAACGCCAATAACCTGTTTCAGACCGGCTTGTTTATCGTCGTATTGATTGCGCTGGCAATCCCGTTAGGCCGCTATATCACGGGCGTAATGGACGGCTCGTCGGTGGTCGTGCGCCGTATTGGCCGACCGATCGAGGCGGTGCTCTACAAGCTCGCGGGTGTCGATCCCGATGTCGAAATGTCGTGGAAGCACTACGCGCTCGCGGTGCTCGCCTTCAGCGCAGTCGGCACGCTTGCGCTCTATGCACTGT
>NZ_FCOL02000249.1 GCF_001544515.1 Caballeronia terrestris | reverse complement strand
ATTCCGTAATCCGGCAGCGCAACCGCCAGATCGGACAGGTTCAAATTGCCCCTTGACCTTTAGAAGGGCGTCCAGGCAGCCAGTTCACAGCGACAGACTTCACCGACGCGGTGCTCCGCCGGGGCATTCGCTTGTCCATGGACGGCAAAGGTGCCTGGCGCGACAACGTGTTCGTCGAGCGTGTCTGGCGCAGCGTGAAATATGAAGAGGTGTATCTGAGGGCCTATGAATCGGTCAGTCATGCCCGCCGTTCTATTGGCGATTACCTGAATCTTTACAACCAGAAACGACCTCATTCGAGTCTGTCCGATCAGACGCCGGATGAGGCATACTTCGCGACACTGCCAGCGATCAAATCGGCAGCTTGATGACCCCGGCGCTTCCACTTATAAACTCGATCTGACTGTCCGAACCAACGGCGCCACCTCTCGGCGAGGGCGTCGAGCTCGTCCTGACTGTAGACCTAAAAGGACTGTGCCTCGGGGCAGACACTGGCGCAGCAGCCCGCTGGTGATTTCGCAACGACCTGTATCAGTATCTCGGTTATCACGCGTACGAAGACAAACTCGACGCATTGTTCGCCACGAAGAAATAACCTTTGCACCTGGAGACGAGACTCATCATGAGCGAAGCAGACAGCAACAAGCCGACTACAGGCACGTTCAATCCAAAGAAGTCCGTCGCTCTGTCGGGCATAACCGCGGGCAATACGGCGCTGTGCACTGTCGGGCGCACAGGTAACGACCTGCACTACCGGGGCTATGACATTCTCGAACTCGCGGGCGCCTGCGAGTTCGAGGAAATCGCCCATCTGCTGGTGCATGAAAAGCTGCCGACGCAAGCCGAACTGACCGCGTACAAATCGAAGCTTAAGGCGCTGCGCGGCCTGCCGGCGAACGTGAAGGGGGCACTCGAATGCGTGCCCGCGTCAGCTCATCCGATGGACGTGATGCGCACCGGCGTGTCGGTGCTCGGCACGGCGTTGCCTGAGAGGGACGATCACAACATCGCGGGCGCGAAGGACCTCGCCGACCGCATGATGGCCTCGCTCGGCTCGATGCTGCTTTACTGGTATCACTACTCGCACAACGGCCGCCGCATCGAAGTGGAAACCGACGACAATTCGATCGGCGGTCACTTCCTGCATCTGCTGCACGGTACGGCGCCGTCAAAGTCGTGGGTCGACGCGATGCACGTGTCGCTGAACCTGTACGCGGAACACGAATTCAATGCATCGACCTTCGCCGGCCGCGTGATCGCTGGCACGGGCTCGGACTTCTACTCGGCGATCACCGGCGCGATCGGCGCGCTGCGCGGACCGAAGCACGGCGGCGCCAATGAAGCCGCGTTCCAGATTCAATCGCGCTATCAGAATCCGGACGAAGCCGAGAGCGATATCCGCAGACGGGTAGAGAACAAGGAAGTCGTGATCGGCTTCGGCCACCCGGTTTATACCATTTCCGATCCGCGGAGTCCGGTGATCAAGGAAGTGGCCAAAAAGCTTTCGCAAGAGGCATCGAACATGAAAATGTTCGATATTGCCGAGCGCCTTGAAACGGTCATGTGGGAAGCCAAGAGGATATTCCCGAACCTCGACTGGTTCAGCGCCGTGTCGTATCACATGATGGGCGTGCCGACCGCGATGTTCACGCCGCTCTTCGTGATCTCACGCGCCTCGGGCTGGGCCGCGCACATCATCGAGCAGCGCATTGACAACAAGATCATTCGCCCGAGCGCGAACTACACGGGGCCTGACGACTTGCCGTTCGTGCCGCTCGCCAAGCGCTGACCGTGAAAAAAGGGTAGTCGTTGACTGAGCGTTGGCGCTATCCCTGACCATTAGCCCGTTGAACCATTGAATTGCACGCGTTATTCACCGAAGCCCGTCTTGCGGCTCAATTGGTCGCAAACACCGTCGTACTGAGCGCGAACCTTCGTGTTCTCGATAACGGCCATAGCCTCGGCATGACGCACGATCAAATGTTGCATCAACTTGTGCGTAGATACGGTAATTTTCTTGCCTAATGGCAACTCTGCCGACAGACGCTCTCCATCAGGCCAATCTGCATGTTCTTCATAAATAATGCCGGACTGAAGGTCGATGACGGCATTCCTCGGTGGAGTCAAACTCATATGATCCATGGCGTGAAGATCGCCAAGAAAGTCGATGACACGAGCGGAGATAGATTTCATATGTCTTGTCTGTTCTGCGTGATATCAAACGTCCCGGGGCGCGTCCACGCGCGATCCCTCTGAGCCATCTTCTGCCTGGTCTTCCTATTAGCGCGATTTGCGTCCAGTTCCCTTCCCGTGCAGCACTTCTGCGCCTACAGCGGATGGGACCAGAAGACGATCAGCAAGGATGCGTTCGACTGGCCGAAGCTCGCCTATATCAGTGCCAGCTGTTGCCCGCGTGAGCGCCATTCCCCTGATTGATGCGAAAGACCTGATGCTCGCCACGTTGGCGCGCGCGCCCTTCTCTCGCGACGGCTGGCCATTTGAACCCAAATATGGCGGCCATCGCTGCCTTGTTCGCACGGTCGGCGAACGCGTGGAACTGATCTGATCATTTTCGCGCTTTGCTAAGGAGATGGCTTAATCCAAGAGATCAACGGGTTCATGGATCGATATCGCTGGACCCGAGTCCTCACGCACAGTCAGGTGATGAGACGAGCAGCAAGGGGACCCGAATGTCCTCAACCCATCTAAGCGATTACATTAACGCTCTGATTGACCACGGCACCG
>NZ_FCOL02000248.1 GCF_001544515.1 Caballeronia terrestris | reverse complement strand
TATCTAATCCGCTACGTAGACGACGGGCGGTCTCCCGTGGATAACAATGTCATCGAGCGCGACATCAGGCCGTTTGCAATGGGGCGTTCATTGTGCACCTCCTTCCGAAACCTCGATAAACATAGGGATTTGTCCGTCGGCATCGTTGCGACACGGGCGATGTTTGCGTGCCAACGCCGCCGTAACAGCTTCGCTTTGCAGATCGCTTGCCCGGATTTGCCATGGGGCGTCAGGCATCACCTGCTCGGCAGGCAGCACTCGCTCCTTGATCAGACGGCGGATCACGTGACTGGTTACGCCAAGGCGTTTCGCTGCCTCGAACATCGTTAGCCACTCTCCATCCTTCTGCGCCGATTTGTAGGCGTGAATATCCCTTACCTGACGCATGGCGCTGACGCGCTTCGCCGTCCAGGTCATGCCCTGTCCGGTGCGAATGCCCATCCGGTTCAGCGATGCAGCGATATCCTGATCTGACCACCGGCCCACCATGCCGCGTATGACTGCAAGCGCTTCATCGGACGTACTGCACCCATGCTCACCGGTCTTCGGCTTGCGGATGCGGAGTTCGGAATGTTGGCCGCCTTGCCAGTGGATCGTCAGGGTGACCGCCCGTGCAGGCTCGTCGACATCGGCAACGATATCAACGATCAATGCGCGAACCAACTGCTGACGTGTGCGCATGGTGACGCCCGGCGCGCTCCACGCTGCGCGAAGATCCTCGGCGAGCTTCGTAAAGTCTGGCATGGGAGCCTGTCCCTCCGGTGCACCCGCCGTCTCCAGGCGCACCTGGCAGGCCTGTACACGGCGCAATGCCACTTCCCAGTTCTTCTCCAACTGCGCGGCAATCAGGCGGTTCTCGGGATCACAGGCGGCGTAGCGCCGCTCAGCCAGCGTGGCCTCATACCGTGCCTGCTGCAGTTCGAGCTCCATGATTCGCCGCTGCTCGTTCAGGGTATCCATGTGCATTTGCTCAGCCTGTTGTGCTGCTTCGATCGCCAATGGCTCCACGACACGTAGCAACTCCTCGCCGATTGCGGCATCGATACGTGAGCCGCCGAACGTCATGCATCGCGGCGGCATGTCGAAGCGATTGCATCGGTAGACTGCCTGCGGAATGCGCCCAGTATAGGCCACTGACAGGCGACGCCCGCAACGTGCGCAGGCAAGCAGGCCAGCAAGAAGCGCGCGCCCACCACGGCCGGATTTTACGTCGCCAGCCTTGCCGTAGGCATTGGCTGCAAGCTTCTCCTGGTTGCGCTCGAACTCGGCCCAGTCGATATAGCCGTCGTGATGCTCCCTGAGCATGACGTCCCAGGCCTCAAACGGCTTGCGGTGCTTGTAGCTCTTGCGCGCGCGACCTTCGACGATCGTCATCTGCTTGCCGCTCTTGCCATACGCGTAGACACCAGCATAGAACGGATTCTTGAGCACGGAGATCACGTTACGATATCGGATCGGGGTCCAATCGAAGTGCGTCAGCGTTCGGCCGTCGGACGGGCGCGGGAAGTGAACCTGCTCGGCCCTCATCGACAACAGGACCTGCCGCGCACTACCCAGTTGCTGGAAGCGGGTGAAGATCAGGCGTATGACTTCCTGTAACCGCGCATCTGGATCGAAACCCAGACCAACGTCACGATGCCAGACATAGCCAACCGGCACGCTGATACGCAACTCGCCACGCTGTGCCTTCTCGCGTTTGGCGTCAAGCATGCGCGTTCGAAGCACGTTGAGTTCGAACTCGCTGATGCTGCCCTTCATGCCAAGTAGCAGCCGGTCATTTGCTCGACAGGGATCGTATACACCGTCGAGATCGATTACTCTCGCTTCAACGAGACCACAGAGTTCGAGCAGATGATGCCAGTCACGCCCGTTACGGGCAAGACGTGAGGCATCCAGGCAAAGCACCGCACCGACATCGCCTGCGCACAACAATGCGACCAGGCGATCGAAGCCCGGCCTCGCAACCGTGCCGCTTGCCGAGCGCCCCAGATCATCATCGATGACTTCAACGTCGCGAAAGCCACGGCGCTTTGCTTCCTGAACGAGTTCATACTGTCGGCGCTGGCTCTCGACGTTCAGTTGGACCTGCGCCTGGGTCGATTGCCGGACATAAACCACGGCCTTGCGTTTGAGAAGATCTGCGGGCAAACGATCAACGTTCGTCATCGTCACACTCCTTCGCAGTCTTGATGCCGGCGGCCCGCATCAGCAGAATCGCAAGATGACTGAGTGCGTTTGCTCGTTGCACCATGCTCATCCCCTGGAGCTCGGGCGCATCGAACGTTATGCTCATCTGCTGCGGTATCGACTGCGACGATTGTTGACCTGCTGGAACGACGTTTGGCAGATTGCCCATTGCGTTTCTCCCGGACGTTGATGGAGCCGTCCTGGGAGTTTCCCCGCAAATGCCGATCGACCAGCAATTGATGCAGGTTATGCAGTGCAGCTACGGAAACTCTCGGTTCGCCGAGAACCATCGCCGAACATGTAGGGGCATCGAGCATCCACATCGCCATCAACTTGACTACGCCACCGTCCGTCTCCACGTGAACGACCGGGCTTCCGCCTCGATGCTCTACATCTCTGACTTTGACGCGACGCCTGTATAGCGGATGCCAGCGATAATGAACTTCGACTTCCTGCCCGATATGGGCAGAATGAACGGGCAATAGCCACCAGCAGGAAAGTTTGGCTCTTCAGCGACACGGTCGCGGGAGCTAAAGCCAGCGCCGTCATCTACAGCCTCGT
>NZ_FCOL02000247.1 GCF_001544515.1 Caballeronia terrestris | reverse complement strand
GGAAGCTCGTGCTAAGAAGGTTGGCAAGCGTAGCGCCCGAAGCGCTTTGATCACCGTCCTGCACGCGAGTAGATGTATATGGAATGCCGAAAGATCCATATGCGCGAGGTCCGTCGGCCGTTACGATACCCTTTTGCGTCATGACGCCGGGAGTATATGGACCGGCGTCGGTGTTTGGCATGACCGTCGATGTATCAGGCGCATACAATCGATTCACGACCGGCTTTAAAGTTGTAAGCTCTGTTGTCGAAAGCCGCGTCTCAGATAGGTCAAGGTTTATGACAACGGTGTCTTCGGCATAGGCCGCCCCAGTCGCGGATAGGAATACAACCGTTGCAGCAGTCGCTGAATGAGGGGCGAAACAATAACATCTTTTCATGACTCTCTCCCTGTTGACGGCGTTTCTCCTTCTACCACCCTCGATCAGTAGTCACCAGTTAAGCGCAAGCCAGACGGTAAAGGCGACGTCGGCAGGTCTACGCGTAGTAGCCGTCGGCGATAAGCCGATATAGGGATCTGAACTCGCTGATTTCTTGACTAATGGAAGCTCTTCGGCGACGGTGTCTACCGCCGCTGTGTCGATTCGACGCTCACGCAGGAGTATTGCTATCCGCGGGTAGGCGCAAGTCGGGACGCGGGGGCAGCAGTACGCCGCGCTTAACTTCGGCTAAGTCGGTCCCTGGCCCGGGTTCGAGAAGTCGGTGACAAGAACGCGGTTTGCCAGTGTGCACTTTTACACGAATAACAGAACTGCTGCACCGGAGGATGATGTTCCTCGAGGTTTGCTATGACTCGCCCGAAGATATCAACTGCCGCGCCGCAGTAGACTTTTCCGGGAATTACACCTTGACTATGTACATTGACTAATGTTGCTCAGCAGCGTGCGCTTCCGGTTTTTACTGGTCTATCCGAAAGCCAGCGGTGACGCTCCTCTCGATAGATGTATTTTTATAGATCATTGCGATGAGGTTTGCACAAGACTTTTTCGGCTCTTTTAGAAAAGGAGTGGGTAACGGGGCTCACAAGGCAAGCGGGTCGAAGGCGGACAAGTCGAGCTTGCTAGCAACGAGAAAAGAGGACCGTGCGCATCGTCGTGAAGCGCGTGTAGCCGCGGGCCTTTCGTTTGGCAGCCGGTGTGACGGAAAGCATGCTCAGAAGTGTTCGCGAACTGCACCGGTCCCCGAATGAGATATCGGAGTGGCGCGGCTAACTCGGTAGTCAGGCGTTGCAGCGTCTGACACACCAGATGACAAACGCATCGGCCGTATAGCGCTGAGGCGAGCGAAACATCGAAGTCTTGTTCGCGGTCGATCCAGTGGTCGCGCAAGGCAGCGGCCGCGCCGACCGGCACGGTGCGTTGCTTGCGCCGTTTGCCGATCATCGTCGGACCCGCACCGGAGTGTCGTTCAGACCCTCGGGCGATGGGCGTATTGAGCGGACATACGGGCGCAAACTTCACGACGCGCGTGCGCCGCTTCGTCGCGCCGGAGCCCCGAATCGCCCATCAGCAGGATTGCCGCGCGCGCGGTGCGCCACTGGTGGATTTCGGCATCGGCCTGATCCCGAGGCGTCCCAGCGCAGTGCTCATTTAACGCTTTGCGCATCTCAGTTCACATCTTAGTTTGACCGCCGGACATCAGCGGCCACCGCGCAATGGCAAACCACAATGTCCTTAGCACCGTCGGCAGGCACCCGGTCTGGACGCTACCGCAGCTATTTCTTTGGGGACGCGATTTCCCCCAAAACCCCAAGCAACGTTTTGAAATCAAGTGGCTTGACAAAATGATGATCGAAGCCGGCGGCCAGTGCTTTCCCTTTGTCTTGCGGCAAGCCATATCCGGTGACGGCAACCAGGACCGCCTTCGCCGTTTCAGCTCTGTTGCGAAGCATGCCGGCCAACTCATAGCCGTCGATATCCGGGAGGCCAACATCGAGCAGGCAGACATCCGGGCGCCAACGTTCGACTACCTCAAGAGCCGTTGTCGCGTCGGAAGCGTACTGTACGTCGTTGCCCGCGGTTTCGACCAGCATCCCCAGCGCCTCCGCCGCGTCCGCATTATCGTCAACGATCAGCATCTTCAATTCGGCGAGCGAAGAGGACTCGCCGGCCGTTGGGTGCTCGGCCTGATAAAGGCCCGCATGCGTGACTTCGAGGTATGGCAGGCAGACGACGAACGTGCTGCCAAGTCCTGGGCCCGCGCTCCACGCATACACAGAACCGCCATGTGCCGTTACAAGACTTCGCACCAGCGCCAAGCCAATTCCTAGGCCGCCCTGTGACCGGTCGGCGCTGCGTTCCGCCTGTGAGAATAATTCAAATGCACGAGCAGTGACGTCCGGGGTCATGCCAATCCCGTCGTCTGACACGACCAATTTGACGTGCCCGCTTTCGATGGTCACGCTGAAATCAATCGTTCCCCCCTCCCGCGTGTATTTTGCGGCGTTGTTAAGCAGATTGGCCAGCACTTGAATCAAACGCTTCTCGTCTCCGCGCACCAGCGCGGCGACGGGCGAAGTATGTAGCGAAAAGCGGTGCCTTTTCCGCTCAATGATGGGTCGCACCTGCTCAATGGCATCCGCTGCGGCTCGGTTCAGGTCCAACACCTCGAATTCATATTGCACTAAGCCTTGCGTGACCCGTGAAACATCAAGAAGATCGTCGATCAGGCTTGCCATGTGTTTCGCCTGACGGGCGATAATCGCGCTCGCCTTGCTCACCCGCGGTTCGTCGTTGAGCTATCGTTGAATCTGGTGTATGCGGCGTAGGGAAGCAGGAGAAGGCGGTGGCGATTGAAGGAGAATGTTGCTT
>NZ_FCOL02000246.1 GCF_001544515.1 Caballeronia terrestris | reverse complement strand
ATAGAAGCGACTTGGCTGCCACCGAAGTTCTCACACAGGTCCGAAGTGGCGTCTTGCCGTCGCCCGATCAAAGGGGAAGGGCGACGGCGGACCTCTTTGATGATTCCGCGAACGCTCATCTTTGACGCAGGGTCATAACCTGCGACGGCAGCCCTATGAAGAGCGCGGACGTTCGCGCGACGCATTGGGCGGCCCGGGGACCAGAAGCCTCCGTTGACGCCGCGCGACCTCCAAGCGCCGGAGAGAGTCGGATGAAGGGCGGTTATCGCGAATGGCGAGGCGCGCCACCGCGTGGTTGGTCCAGGCCTAAAGCCTCTGTGGGAAATTACCTTTCACCCAGATCCGGTTGTCCCAGCCTCTTTTGCCGACCATTCACTCCGAGACACGTCCGTCCAGTGCGCCACTCTCGCGATTCTTGTCCCGAGTCCCGGCGCCAACCATGTTCCTGCGCCATGTCGCTGGCGGCTCGCCGAACTCCCGCTTGAACGCGCGGTTAAACGAGGCTTCTGATTCGTAGCCGGCACCCTCAGCGATCGATGCCAGCGAGGAATCCGTCAGGCGCAGCTGTCGCGCGGCAAGCTGCAAGCGCCACTGGGCGAGATATTGCATCGGCGGTAGCCCGACCAGTTCTGTAAAACGCTGTGCAAGCCCCGAACGCGAGATGCCCACCTCGCGAGCGAGAGCATCAACCGTCCAGGCATAAAGAGGCCGCGAATGCATCAGCGCGAGTGCCCGCGCCACAAAACGGTCGCGCAATCCCGCCAGCCAGCCCTTGCGGTCATCGGCCATCGTGCCAACGTAGCGACGCACCGCCTCGACGAAGAGCAGTTCTGCAAGTTTGGTCAGGACCGTGGCGCTGCCCGCCTGCGCCGAGGCTGCCTCCTCGGTTGCGAACCGTAGCGACGATTCGAGCCACGGTGCTGCGGATCCGCGCATGCTCACCTTGAACAGCCTGGGCAGCGCGCAAAGCAGCGGATTTCGTGAATTATCCTGCGGCGCGAGAAAGCCGCACACCATTCGAGTGACCTCGCCGCCGCCGCCGTGGGTGAGCGTCATGACTTCACCCGGTTTCATTTCGACTTGGTTTGCCAGTAGCGGCGCGAGGACCTCGGGCGCCAGATCGGTGGAGCTGCCCAACACGTGGGTCTCGCCCTGCGGCACCACGATAACGTCTCCTGCCTGCGCCTGCACCAGGCTTGCCGGATCGCCCGGCAGCATCGCAAAGCACGTTCCCTCTGTCAGGAGATGGAACGAGACGACGCGCTCAGAAGGCGGCAAGTATGCGGAACAAAGCGCCGAATCAGCCTGCCCGATAACGCACCAGGGCGCCGAGAAGCTGCCGTCGAGGTGAACCGCCCCGATCAACTGGATGACGCGCAAGACATCGGAGAGAGCGTCCATGGTGGCGGTTGCGCAATGTTGGGGCCGCGCACAAGAAAGCTGGACGCCCGGCTATTCAATGTCGCGCCTACCGTCTGGATACTAGCACCGTGCCTGAAGGCCAACACACGCAAGAAGATTCGATTGAAGCAGTGGAGTCAGTAGGACCGCGACGTTCTCCGAGAGCCGCAGCGCAGGTGATGGACGAGTTGTAAGCGCTTGCTCCAAATGAGTTGACGATGCTTCCAGAGCTATATCGCGCTTCATACCATCGACGATTACCTACTGTTTTGCACGCCTTCGCCGCAGCGCCAGGAGTGAAAGGCTCAGGCGTCGAGGGGAAATGCGAATCCACTGGCGTGCACTCTGCCAATTCATTGGCCTTCGGAAGTAATGTCGCCGCGTTTTTCATAGCGCAACCAACCCTCGTCTCTCAGGAGCCAATCATGTCCGCAGTCAATTCGCCGTCTTTGCCCGGTACCCAACTCGCTTCGCTCAGGATGCGGCGTGCCGTTGCCGACGTTGAAACATCCGTCTCGCAGCCTTACGTTGATTCCGCGCGCTATGCTCGATGCGTGGAAGTGTCCAAGCGCATCCGGTGGGACATTGATCGCGACGTGCTTCGTCATCGCGAATTCGATTTCACGAAAAAATTCCTGCCTGACGGCTTGTCGTTCGTCGATCGGTTGCCGTTTCTGAGCGTCACCGAGCGGCGCCTGCTGTCGCAGATTCAGGGTCGTTCGTACGCAAATATCTTCGGTCTGGTCGAGCGTTTCATTGGAGCCAAGATCCTCGACGTGAGCCGCGACCACTGGCTCGGTGACCAGATTGCACTTGAGGCACTGGTTCGCTTCGCCGACGAAGAACTGAAGCACCAGGAGTTGTTTCGCCGCATCGAGACCATGATTGGTGCGGGGATGCCTGCGGGTTATACGTTCGAACCACGGCCCGATGACGTTGCTTCGGTCGTACTCGGCAAGTCGACCTGGTCGGTGCTTGCGCTGACCTGCCTCATCGAACTCTTCACGCAAGCTCACTATCGGGCCAGCATCGAGCCGGACGGCGAGCTTTCGCCCTTGTTCAAGGAGGTGTTTCTGTTCCATTGGAAGGAGGAATCGCAGCACGCAATTCTCGATGAAATGGAATGGGTACGGGAAGACGCGAAACTTACGCCACAAGCGCGCGATGAGGCCGTGGACGATCTCATTGGGCTGGTGGGCGCAGTCGATGGAATCCTGCGGGCTCAGTCGGCGGCAGACACGGGCTACTTCATCGGCCTGCTTGACCGCCCCATCGAGGATGTTGAGACCGAAGCCGTGGCGACGACCGTTCTGGCCGCGTATCGCTACCAGTACATCGTGTCGGGCGTGCAAATTCCGCGCTTCGGCGAAACGCTCAACGCGATGATCTCGCCGGAACAAGCGCTCCGGATT
>NZ_FCOL02000245.1 GCF_001544515.1 Caballeronia terrestris | reverse complement strand
GGCGTGCGCCATCTCGCGACATGGGACGCGGATACGACTCTCGCCAATCCGCTCACCGCCGCGCCGCGCGGACTGCTGCTCGATCCCGCTTATCGCGCAGGCGTCGCGCAACTCGGTGCGCTCGGTCTTTCTTATGATGCGTGGTTGTTCTTCCCGCAGCTTCCCGAACTGTACGATCTCGCGAAGGCCAATCCGGACGTGCCGATCGTCGTCAATCATTGCGGCGGCGTCGTGCGCATCGCGAGCTACGAGGACAAGCGCAAGGAAGTGTTCGACGATTGGTCCCGTTCCATGCGCGCCTTGGCGCAGTTGCCGAACGTGTATGTCAAGGTCGGCGGCCTGGGGATGCGGATCAATGGCTTCGACTTCGACAAGGGCGAGCGGCCGCCATCGTCGATGGAACTCGCGGATGCCTGGAAGCCGTGGATGCACACGTGCATCGAGGCGTTCGGCGCCGACCGATGCATGTTCGAAAGCAACTTTCCGGTGGACAAGGGTTCCTATCCGTATAGCAACGGCTGGAATGCATTCAAGCGGCTAACCGCACAGGCGAGGCCTGACGAGCGCGACGCGTTGTTCCGAGGGACGGTGAGTAAGGTGTATCGGCTTGGCTGACTATTCGAGGAGCGAGAGCTTGCTCCCGTCGTCAGTGAATGTGACGGTGATGAATGTCGGGAAAATGCGCATGCGCGTGCGTAAGAGGCGCGTGTCGATGAGGATGAGTGTGCGGCTCTTTTCCGTCCCATTCGAAGTCGTGGGTGTGCTGATGATGTTCGTCATGTCGATGTCGATGGTTGTGGGCGAGTACCTCGTGCGTGTGCAGATGTTCATGCCTCTCGCGAATATGTAGCCAGATCCCCAAGGCCATGAGCGCGGCTGCAATGCAGAACGGCAGCGGCGGCCACTCGGGCCAGAGAACGAGAGACAGCCCCACGCCGAATATGGGTGCAACGGAAAAATATGCCCCGGTCCGGGCGGTACCGAGGTTTCGAAGCGCGACGACAAAGAGAACCAGGCTGACGCCGTAGCCAGCAAAGCCGGTAAGCATCGCCGCCGCCGCTCTCCCGACACTTGGGAGATGCGCACCAAGGAGCAACGCGATACACAGATTGACGCAGCCGGCGACAAGACCTTTCAGGCAGGCGATGATCATCGCGTCGTTCGCTGACACTTTCCGCGTCAGATTGTTGTCGACTGCCCACGCAAGGCAGGCTGCGACGATCAGCAGCGCTCCCGGCGAGACGCCAGCGTCGCCAGGTTGCCACGAAAGCACGATTCCACCGGACACGATCGCGACCATACCGAGAAATATCTGCACGTCGACATTCTCGCGGAACACCACCCAGGCGATCACCGCCGTCAATACGCCTTCGAGGTTCAGCAGGAGGGAACTGGTTGCTGCCGGCGTCGTACTCAGGCCGAGCATCAGCAGCGCGGGGCCCGCTACGCCGCCTGCGGCTATCGCGCCGGCAAGCCACGGTATTTCAGCGGTCTGGATGCGAGTTTGATTTTGTTTCGCACCCTCCGTTCGGCGTACACGTCGAACGAGTATTGCGACGGCTAGTCCAAGGCCGCTGCCAAGGTAGAACAAGCCCGCAACCATGAAAGCGGAGAGCGTTCCCAGCAGTGTTTTGGCGAGCGGCGTCGTCGCGCCGAATAGCGCGGCTGCGAGAAGAGCTGTGAAAGCGGCGTGGTGACGGCTATGCATTGCGAGGAAGCTCTATATCGTTGGATCGCTTCGTTGCAGGAGGTTATCGTATGCGCTTCGTTGGTCCGGTGCAGCAAATCGAGCGTTGCTCAACAAGATACTGCCGCAAGCTTACGGAATATGATGCGTTCAGCGCCAAAAGTTGACTCGATATCGTTCTGACCGCGCGACGATGCACTTTCCATCCTTGCCTTGCGGACGTCGTTCCGCAGACCGGCGCTTGCCCCTGGTTCCGTGGCAAGTCCGGCGCCGCGCTCAGCCGGATCGCAGTAAGCTCGCCCGAAGCCCGTGCCGCCTGCGGTCTGGAAGCAGCGCCGGACAACGTGAGTGCTGTCATCGTCAATAGTCGAAAGGCAAGTGTTCCGACACCAATCTGGTTTTAATTGCACTGCATTGAATGGAGTTGTTGATATGCCTGAATCCGGCACCGATCTGCGATCGTTTTCGTTCGTTCTTGCGGTACCAAACCTCGAGCGAAGTGCATCATACTTTCGTCACGCACTCGGCTTTCACCTTGAGTGGCCCGAAGGATCGGGTTGGCAACTCGCGTCGAGAGGCGGTGTGCGCATCATGATGGGTCATTGCCCGGACGCAATGGCGCCGTCTGCAACCGGAGATCACAGCTATTTTGGTTACTTCAATGTGGACGACGTCGACGCACTTCACGACGAATTCGTCAGCCGCGGTGCCATCATCCTTCAGCCTCCTGCCGACAAACCACATGGTATGCGAGAGTTTCTCGTCGGTACGCCTGACGGGCACCGTATGATGATTGGGCAGGATATCGCACGACCATGAATTTGAACCAGGAAAACATGCGACCATCGTTAAACCGAATACTGCTTTATGTGAAGGACGTGCAAACCACTTGTGTGCTTTCTACACGCGACACTTCGGGTTCGAATGCAAGCTCCAATCCGATGATCGAATTGCTGAGTTGATCTCACCGCACGGGGGCGCCATTCTCATGGTTCACAAGGCGGCGAAGAGCGTGAAGACGGGGCAAGTCACGGTCAAGCTTGTTTTCGACATCGAGGACATCGAGGCTTTTAAAGCCCAGTGCGCGCAACAGGGTCTGGAGTTCGGTTCGTCCCATCGAGCGGAC
>NZ_FCOL02000244.1 GCF_001544515.1 Caballeronia terrestris | reverse complement strand
CCGCCGCACCCGACGACGAGCCGCCCGGAATGCGCGCCGCGCTTCTGTCGAACGGGTTCGCGGGCGTGCCGAAGTGCGGATTGATGCCGAGGCCCGAATACGCGAACTCCGTCATGTTGGTGCGGCCGACGAACACCGCGCCTGCCCCACGCAGTCTGCCGATCGCGACGGCGTCGCGTGTGGCGGCTCGCTCGGGAAGAATCCTGCTGCCGGCGCGCGTGACTTCACCTTGCACGTCGAAGAGATCTTTCACCGAGACCGGAATGCCCGAGAGCGGACCAGCGACGCCATAGCGGCGCAGCGCGTCGCTTGCTGCTGCCTGCGCTGCGGCCGCCGGACTCGGGCCGTGCGGAAAGACGCGCTCACCTTCGCCCGAGCCATCGCCGATTCGCTCGACGCACGACGCGAGAAGCGTCGCCGCAACGAGACGGCCGTCGGCGAGTTGGGCGCGCAATGATTCGAGAGCGGGCAGCATGATCAGGCCGGGTCGTAGTAGTGAACTTCGAGGAGCACGCAGCCGCCGTTCGACTTGAACGGGCCATGCCACGCGCCTGGCGGACGCACCGCATAGGTGTAGCCTTCAAAGGGCTCGCCGCCCTCGCCTTTCTCGTCATTGCCAACGGTGAGATCGCCTTCGACGAGAAACACTTCCTCCCAGTAGTCGTGGACGAACGGCTTTGTCGTATGCATCCCTGCGGGCAGGCGCAACAGACGCGTGCGGCTGCCGCGCTTGCCGTCGGTGTCGAGCGCGCCGGACAGGATCAGCTCCTGCGCGCCGGAGCCGGGCGCATAGCCTTCCGGCAACTGCCAGCCTTCTGCCATGTCGAGTCCATGAAACTCGTCGTGAAGTTTGTTGATAGCCATGTTTCTCTCCTGTGGGGAATGCTGATTTGCGTTCAATCGATGTCAGGCCGCCTGGCGCGTCTTCGCAAGTTCCGCATCGAGCGAATAGGTGGACAGCAGGTTGTCGACGAGACCGGTGGCGCGCCGCCAGTCGTAGCTGCGATACGCGTGACCCTTGGTCACGAACGAAGCGCCCGCATAGAACAGTTCGTACTGGTTGTGCCGCGAGGCGAATTCCGAGCCGACCGCGTCCCATGCAAGCTTGAAGAATTTCACGCGTTCCTCGGCGCTGCAAACGGGCGACTTCTGGGTCTTCTCGATGATGCGGGCGAGGTCCGGATTCTCGAAGTCGTGCAGGCTGGACGGCAGCATGATCATTCCGCCGCCCGCGAGTTCGCGCAGCGTGTTGAGAATCTTCGAATAGAGTTGCTGAGTGAGCACCTGCGAGCTGTAGAGCATGTTACGGTCGGGCACGTAGTAACCGTTGACCACGCTGCCCTTTGCCTCCATGCCATAGACATACGCCTCGACCATCGACGCTTCCGATGCCAACTGGCCCAGCGTCTCGCGAACTTGCGGGAACGCGTTGGTGCCGTTGATTTCCGACGTCTTGAGACCGAGACCGACGAGAAAGCGCAGCTTCGTCATCAGCCGCACCTGACACTGATAGTTCTGGTAGACGTGCGCCGGCGTCGCATGGAATTGCTTCGCGCACATCGACACATCGCCGGCGACGAAGATCCGTTCCCACGGCACCTTGACATCGTCGAAATACAGCACCGCGTCGTTCTCGTCGTAGCGGCTCGACAGCGGGTTATCGAAAACCGATTGCGCGTGCGCCTCGTAGGACTTGCGCGACATCACCTTCATGCCCTTGGCGTTCATCGGAATCGCAAACGAAAGCGCGTACATCTCGTCGCCTTCGCGCAGCGGCTGAATGCAACTGCAGAAGACTTCGTTTGCCATGATGCCGCTCGTCGCGAGCATTTTCGCGCCGCGCACCGTGATGCCTTCCGCATCCTGGTCGACGATGCCCACGGCGAGATACTTGTCCTCCTGCTCGTGCGCCGACTTCGACTGATTAGCTTGCGGATTGACGATCACGTACGTCAGGAAGAGGTCGTTGTCGCGGGCATATTTGTAGTAGTCGCGCAGCGCGCCTGCGCGGGCCGGGTCGTACTGTTCGAACAGGTCGATTCCCATGAACATGCCCGAGATGCACGACGCGACGTGATCCGGCGAGCGGCCCATGAAGCCGAAGTGCAACTCGGTCCACGCTTCGAGTGCGGAGCGCCGCTCGACCAGTTGCTCATAGGACGTCGGTAGTTCCCAGATGCGGCTCACGCGGTTGCCGGAATCCGGTGAGACGAAAGTCATCTTCTCGACGTTCTCCGGGCGCGCCTGATAGTCGTAGAGACTTGCGTAACTGCGGATCGAATTGCGGAATGCGGGATGCGCGGTGACGTCGCCGACCGCCTTTCCGTCCAGATAGACCTGACGTCCGTCGCGCAATGACGCAATATGTTGAGTGCCGTTTTTGATCATGATGTTCTCCAGGAATGAATTCGTCTGCCTCTTCAGGCCGACGCTGCGTGAACGCCGTTGAGCGTGTGGTAGCGGCCGCCGAAGAAAATGAGCGGACGTCCTTGCGAGCGTGTCCGATGACGGGTCACGCGGCCGACGAAGATCACGTGGTCGCCGCCGTCGTATTGCGCATACGGTTCGCATTCGAAGGTCGCGAGTGTGTCGGGAAGCAGGACGGGGGCGTCGCATGAGTCCGTCGCGGCGTCGCGCCAGCCCCACTTGTCGCCGTTGCCCTTCGCGAACCGGTTCGACATGTCTTGCTGCGACTCTTCGAGCACGTTGACGGCGTAGCTGTCGGATGCACAAAGATCGGCGAGACTCAAGCTGCGGCGGTCTACCGAGAAAAGAATCAGCGGCGGATCGAGCGACACCGAATTGAACGAAGCGACGGTCATGCCAATTGGC
>NZ_FCOL02000243.1 GCF_001544515.1 Caballeronia terrestris | reverse complement strand
GGCGTCGATATCAATCCGGGGCGCGTCGAACTCGCGAAGAAGTTCGGCATGACGCACTTCATCAACCCGAAGGAAGTCGAGAACGTCGTCGACCACATCGTGCAACTCACCGATGGCGGCGCCGACTATTCGTTCGAATGCGTCGGCAACGTCAAGCTGATGCGCCAGGCGCTCGAATGCACGCACAAGGGCTGGGGGCAATCGTTCATCATCGGCGTGGCGGCGGCAGGCGAGGAAATCTCGACGCGGCCGTTCCAGCTCGTCACGGGCCGCGAGTGGAAAGGCTCGGCGTTCGGCGGCGCGCGCGGGCGCACGGACGTGCCGAAGATCGTCGACTGGTACATGGAAGGCAAGATCAACATCGACGATCTCATCACGCACCATCTGCCGCTCGAACGCATCAACGAAGGCTTCGATCTGATGAAGAAGGGCGAGTCGATCCGATCCGTCGTCATGTATTAATTGAGTCAAACGATGCTTTAACTTCTTTGGATGACAACGTTGCTTCGATCTCGTCCAGCGGTTAGCACCGGGTCGGAATCGATCAGCCGGCATAGCAATTTCCGTCCTTCCCTAAGGAAGCAGCGCCCACCAAATGCCGGCGCTGTCCTACTCGACGGCTGATGTGCTCCGAAGAGACCATCCGTGAAGCTTGGCAACCCACGGGAATCCACGGATGAGAGACCCTCAAACTTTTAGCAGGCGCCAACGGCGCTCCGATTCAACGCAGCTCACCTGAAGGAATACACATGGATGTTTTTACACACGTTACTGTTGGCACAAACAATCTAGAAAAAGCGCGCTCGTTCTACGACAGTGTGCTCGGCGAAATCGGGTTGAAGCGCGTCAACGATCTTGGCGACCAAGGTTCCATCTGGGGTCAAGAATCACCGTCATTTTTCGTTCTGACGCCGGCAAACGGTCAAGCCGCGTCCGTGGGAAACGGCGTAACCGTCTCCTTTGAGGCGCCGAATCGTGCGTCGATCGATGCATTTCACAAAACTGCGATTGCTGCGGGCGGCCAGTGCGAAGGTGCCGCGGGTCCTCGCGGTTGGGCACCAAACGCATATGCTGCGTATGTTCGAGATCTTGACGGCAATAAACTCGCTGTTTATTGCTTCAAGTCCGAGTAACGCCAGCTGTCAGGGGTCGTCTTGGGCCCTGACACTGTAGGCTTCGTACCCTTCTGTGTATTCGTTTAGCGGGGACTTGCCGAAGCGGTCTCGGTAGTTCAATGCGCGCGCCCGAGATGTGTCGGGAAGCGCGTAACTTTACATAAAGGAATTTAGCGACGTTTATTTGTTATCCTAATTGTAACCCTCAAACTCGCCGATGATTAGCGTCATTGTGTCTTCAAAGGTTCGGGGCATGCGTTCGGTGGCAGCGGAGAAACTTTGATGACAGCCAGGCGCGCGTATCGAGGGTAGTCGAGCTACTACGTACTTCCACCGTCGTTTAAAGATGCTTCCTATTTCGGGAATACTTTAACGTGCGCCTAAAGGGTCGACGAACTGCTAGATAAACTACCGCTGCGACGGACAGGTCCATCGTTGCCTTTGGTCTACAACTCTCGAAGAATGGTCGTCGGTGTGCTGATCAGCGTCTTCAATGTTTGACTCCTGGATCCCGAGCCCACACGAGAGAGCGAGTCCACCCCATGTACCACGTCGCAAACAAGTCAGCGCTGTCGGGACGAATATTTTCCAGAGTTACCTTCTGGCGTTCTGCCTGCGCAAGTTCCATGCTATTCCCCGAATTTGTGGAGCCCGATCGAAAGGTCGCCCAGCCCATCGAATGGCATTTGCGTGCCCATCTTGAATCGGGCCTGCGTTAGCGGCCCCACTTTGTGGAGCTCACGGGTTTTAACACTGCTATAAAGTCTCTACAGTTCAAACAGGATCGAGGCGCGTACATAGTTGAGCGATGTCCTAGGACTGGCGTCAACACCCTCAGGTGTTGCTCCAATCCAGCGCTCGGCCACCGAACACTTCCTGCGGCCAAAGCATGCAGCGGAAAAACTCCTGGTCGACTTTGTGCAGGCCTTCCTCGTCAACGAGGATCGCATCCGTGCCGACACTTGACATCGCGACTGCTTTGACTTTATGACAGTGCAGCAGGTCATAAATCTCATTCAGTGACTCACTGCCTCGACCGGAAGCAATTCGCTCAACTTCCGTCAGGTCTTGGTGAATGGGTCGATCAGATAGGTTCGTGTCATGGTTACGATCGGCACCGAGCGTTCGGCACCGCGAGCGGGTGAAGGAGTTTGTAATGCACGGATTTCCGACTGTAGCAATCCGCCTCTTGCTTAAGTCCGCGCCACAACCGTTGGAGTTTCCGAATCTCGCTTCTAAGTGCATCGAGGTGATCTCGTGTCATACGATCGGCGTCCACCCAAGGTTCCTCTGCATAACGTGCAATTTTGAGCAACTCACGGATTTCGTCGAAGGTGAAGCCGAGCTCACGGCCGTGCCGAATGAACGCCAGACATTCGACGATGGTGTTGTCGTATTCGCGAAACCCATTGCTGGCCCGGGAGGGAGCGGGCAACAGAGCCACCTTCTCGTAGTAGCGAATCGTTTCGATACTGGTGCCGGAGAGTCGGCTCAGCATGCGTATGGAATAGGTGACGGTCATGGTAAGTCCGATAGCCTGCCTCGTGCTTCAATTTCCCCAAGGGTTACGCTTCCAGCGATAAATAATGATAATTGGCTTATTGTGGTTGCGCTCCCCAATGCCTCATTGATGCAGAATCGGCGCAAAGGCCACAACGACACGACCTGAATACGATGGACGACCCAGAATCGCTTTCCCTGGCACTGCCCGACGGCACTATGGTCTCTGCGCTCCTCCGAGCGCCGAAGGACGCGCGAGCCCTGTATGTCTTCGCGCACGGTGCCGGGGCGGGC
>NZ_FCOL02000242.1 GCF_001544515.1 Caballeronia terrestris | reverse complement strand
GTCGATCCGCGCGAACATTGAGCGCCGGCTTTTACGGAGCGATTTTATTGCGCGCGCCCTTGCCTCACGCGACAGCGCCAGCCAGAGCGGCCCATATGTGTCGGCCGATGACGTCTTGTCTACGCTCGAGGCCCGGCTCGCGGGAGCCAAGACGCGGCGCGCGACCGCGCGTGACCTACGCGGTTCGGGCCACCATCGAGGCGGCAGCGGACCTCGACCTACTGTACGGCTTCATCCTCGAACGCGACGCCACCGATTTCACACTCGCCGAGGCGGCCATTCAGGCGCTTCGCGACGCCTCGGTTCGCCGTTTACGTGTCGCAAAGCGCGATCCGACGCGCCCTTCCTCCAAAAACTGATCATCCCGTTCGGGCGCAGCGGCTATGTCGGATTGTTCGAAATCGAAGACAGCGAAACGGTCACGGTGCTGACTATCCGCCATCAACTGGAAGATGACTATCATTGAAGTGGCGATATGCCTCGCGCCAGCGTCCACAGGGTCTCAGGCCGTTTCTTCTGTCGGGTGTCAGGCTAGACGCTTCGACGCGTTGTCGGCAATCCCGACCAGCCTGCAGGCTACTTCAATGGCCGTCGCGACGCGGGTTGTAGTGCGTGATCGTAATCAAGGCGGTGGAAGCGTATTTCCGGTTTGAATCGAGAGCGAGCGGCGCACGAATTCTAGCTTTTGCGAAGGCGATGGCCAGCAACAAGTCACTGAGCTCTCCGCACGCGGAGCGCTCACTTAATCCAGCAGCGGGTCCAGTTGTAGAGAACTGCACGCACGCGCTTCCACGCGACAACCCCGCCTCTTGGAGACTGTGCTGCGGGCAATTAAGATTGCACTGTTTTGTCGCTGATGCAGTTAGCTCTGCACGGACCGATTCAATTTGTACGACGAAGGAAGTACAGACGGTTAGTTGCCTTAACCCATATGAGTGATCGCGCTGGCAAACCCGCGACCCTATCCCCCGTCATTCCGGAGTGGTCTCTAAGGCAGCCTGCAAGTTCAGTTGCCATTCACTGAGACCGAAGCATCTGCCGCATGTCGGCATTACTGGCGTTGGTGCAACGCATGACAGAGGCAGGCGAGCACCCCGTTGCCGTCATTCAGTGGCTGGTTGGATTTGTCGATCGTGAATGGCCGCTGTGGGGAAAATCGAATGCTCGTTGACGGTACAGCGTCGAGCAGAACGTCCGGTCGCTCGTGTTCGTTGACGTTGTCGCGCTGCGCCTTATCGGAAATAGCACCGCCGTCCTACTCCCCGCCCTGGCCGCTTCCTCACGGATACTCAGTGTCAGGCGCATCCGTTTAAATGGATTGCATCCGGCATTGGGATCCTAATCGCCAGCGGCTTCAGCGGATTTGCGAGGAACCGCCCCTCGGCGTGCCGGGGCTTGTGCTCGCACTAGTCCATTGAACCGGATGAATCGCACCGGATGCGGCGCTCGGGGTCGGCGTACTTCCATTTCAGCGGTGCGGCTTGCTTGTTGCACTGACGGATATAGCGCATGAGCTTTTTGTCGAGGTCTTTGGTGCTGGTGAACACGCCGCGCGTGATGACGTCGCGCTGAATTTGAGCAACCAGTTCTCAACCTGATTCAGCCATGACGGATAGGTGGGTGTGTAATGCATCGTGCCGTTGGGATGATCGAGCAAGAACGTCTGGACAGCCGGTGTTTTGTGGCTGCTGACGGTCGCAGATCACGTGAATTTCTTGCGTGGCGCGGTGGGCCGACACAACCTCGGTGAGGAAGGCGACGAACTGGGCACTGGTGTGGCGCAATGCAGTCTTGCCCAGCACTTCGTCAGTGGCCGTTTTCGGCGCGGCGAACAAACTCAGGGTGCCATTGCGCTTGTATTCGAAGCCGTGATTCTCGGCACGCCCGGGCGAGAGTGGCAACATCCGGTCCTTGCGGTCCAGCGCCTGAATCGCGGTCTTCTCGTCCACGCAAAACACCACCGCATGCGTCGGCGGGTTCAGGTACAGCCCGATACCGTCAGCTGCCTTCGTCTCAAGGTCGGGATTGTTGGACACCATGTGGGTATCGATCGATGAGGGCGAATATCGTGCTTGCGCCAGTTACGTTGCACCGTCATGAACGGCACGCCCAACTGCGCGGCGAGTTTGCGACTGCTCCAGTGAGTCGAGCCGTCCTGCGGCTTACGCCGGAGCGTGTAATCAAGCACACGGGCTTCCAGGCGTGCCAGATCGCGGCGCGGCGCACGGCCCAGATGTCGCCCAGACAGTCCCGCCAGACGCTCGCTCCCGAAGCGAGTCTTCCAGGTCGTGATGAAACGCGAGTCGCATCGCAACTCATCCACGATCGCCTGGCGCGAGGCGCCCTCGTCGAGCAGAAGGATCAGCCGCGCACGCCGCACTTGACCTACAGCCATCGTTCGACTGCGCTGCATTGCCATCAATTCCCTGCGCTCGCCACCACTCCGATTTATTTTTCCCATGCACCTTAGAGTCGTGCAATTTCATTGGTTCAATGGACTAGGCGTAGTAACTTGACATCCTGGGACAGTTGCGCGCCGCAGCAGTCGCGCGTACTCTATCGCCCGGGTCTTACAGATACGCGACGGGCCGCAGACAAAAAATAGCTGCATCGCGAGCAATACAAATGTGGCGAGTGCCGCATGTCTGGCGCCCGGCTAATCTATCGTGACCTCCCCCTCCACGCATGTCGTCAATTCGGCCAGCGCACGAACGACCTTGCGCCGTCCGCGTACCATCGCGCAAGCCGAACGCGCAACGCGTCAGGCAAGCATCGCCCTCCGAACGTGGCACTATCGCTTCTGCACCTGCCACGCACTCTTGCCTGTCTTGCAGGCAGTCGGTCTCCAAGTCTCCGTCTGACCTTTGGCGACCGCGATGATCGTCAACTTCCGACAAGTGCGCTCGCCGTCCTTCACCG
Organism: Caballeronia terrestris; assembly: GCF_001544515.1. GTDB lineage: Bacteria > Pseudomonadota > Gammaproteobacteria > Burkholderiales > Burkholderiaceae > Caballeronia > Caballeronia terrestris. The sequence goes on along the minus strand of NZ_FCOL02000242.1, from coordinate 28 downwards.
AGTCGCTCGGCGTGATGGTCCCCTTGAT
>NZ_FCOL02000241.1 GCF_001544515.1 Caballeronia terrestris | reverse complement strand
CCTGCGCACCGGTGAGACGGTCGATCGCACCGCCGATCTGCTGAAGCGCAAGATCCTCGACGGCAGTCTCGTGCCGGGTCAGCGCCTGATATCGCGCGATCTGGTCGAGGAACTCGGAATCAGCCGCGGACCGCTGCGCGAAGCGTTCAGGCGTCTTGCCGCGGAAGGTCTCGTCGACCTCATTCCGAATCGCGGCGCGGTGGTACGCCGTTTGTCGGTCGATGAAATCGCGCACATCTATCAGATCCGCGAGGCGCTGGAAGGCTTTGCGGCGAGGCGCGCGGCCGAGCTGATCGACGAGGGTGACAACCGCGCCCGTTTTACCGAAGTGCTCGAGCGCGGACGCCGTCATTTCACGCAGCCTGACTTTCAGGCGTTCGTGGTGGACAACCGACAGTTCCACCGGATCATCGTGGACATGTGCGGCAATCCGCAATTGAGCGAACTGATCGACAAGTATCAGTTGCCTGTGTTCATGATTCAGTTGCGCCAGCGCATTGGCGTTGACGAGATCGTGCGTAATTCGCTTGCTGAACACGAGGCGATCGCCAGCGGCATCCTGGCGGGCGACCCGGACGCCGCGGCGGCAGCCATGCGCCGCCATCTGTGGCATTCGGCCGATGAACTCGTCAAGCTGCCCGCGCTGAAGCGGCCTGAGTGACGAGTGAAGCTACCGGGCGACATGCTGCCGTGAGCACGGCGGCCGCTCGATCCGTCCCGCCCAACGAAAAGGAACCGACGCGTGGCAAAGACCCTGTTCGACAAAATCTGGGACCAGCACGTCATCGAGGATTTGCCGGGCGGGGTGAGCCTGCTGCACGTCGATCGTCATCTGATGCATGAGCTGACGAGCGTGGCCGCGATTCGCCAGCTTGAAGCACGCGGCGCGTGCGTCCACGATCCCGCTCTCACATTCGCCACGCTCGATCATGTGATCTCGACGCGCCCGGGCCGCACTGCCGGCGACGAAGCCTGGAGCACGATCGCGATCGACGCGCTGCGCGAGCAGACTGCGCGATTACAGATCCCGCGCTTCGATGTCGATGACGGCCGCCAGGGCATCGTGCACGTGATTGGTCCGGAACTCGGGCTGACCTTGCCGGGGCTGCTGCTCGTCTGCGCGGACAGCCACACCTGTACGCATGGCGCGCTCGGCGCGATTGCTTTTGGTATTGGTTCGACGGAACAGGTACACGTGCTCGCCACGCAGACAATCCGGCAGAAGCGGCCGAAAACCCTGCGTGTGCGCTTCGAGGGCGCGATTGGACCCGACGTGGATGCGAAGGACATGATCCTGTATCTGATCGGCGCGTTGGGCACGTCGGGCGGGACGGGTTATGCCATCGAATATGCGGGGCCGGCGATCCGCGCTTTGTCGCTCGAAGCGCGCCTGACACTCTGCAATCTTTCGATCGAACTCGGCGCGAAGGTCGGCATGATCGCGCCCGACGACGTGACATTCGCCTATATCGTAGGCCGCGACTATGCGCCAACGGGCGCGGCGCTCGATGAAGCCGTCGCGCAATGGCGGCAACTCGCAAGCGACGACGACGCCGTGTTCGACAAGGAAATCGCTATCGATGTCACGCTCATCAGTCCGCAAATCACATGGGGCACGAGCCCCGAGCACGTGATCGCAATCGATGCGCGAGTGCCCGATCCGCTCGGCGAGCCCGATCCCGCGCGGCGCGAGTCGCTCGAGAAGGCGCTGGCCTATATGCAGTTGACGCCGGGCCAGCGGCTCGATCACACGGCGATCGACCGGGTGTTCATCGGATCGTGCACAAATAGCCGGCTGAGCGATTTGCGCGGCGCGGCGCAAGTGGTCAAAGGCCGGCACGTGGCCGCGCATGTGACGGCATGGGTCGTGCCGGGCTCCATGGGGGTCAAGCGTGACGCCGAACGCGAAGGGCTCGACCGGATCTTTCTGGACGCGGGTTTCGAATGGCGCGAGCCGGGCTGTTCGATGTGCGTCGGCGCGAATGGCGACATGGTCGGACCGGGTGAGCGTTGTGTATCGACGTCCAATCGCAACTTCGTCGGCAGGCAGGGGCCGGGTGCGCTCACGCATCTGGCGAGCCCGCGGGTGGCGGCGGCGAGCGCTATCGCCGGCATGATCTCCATGCCGCAAGCGGAGGCCGTCGTATGAAGGCGTTCACCGTTTGCGAGGGCATCGCCGCGCCGCTCATGCGCGACAACGTCGATACGGACATGATCGTGCGCGTGGAGCGAATCGCCCAGCTCCAACGCGGACAATTTGCGCGGTGGGCGTTCGAGATGTTGCGCTATCAAGCCGATGGCGCCGAGGAACGCGGCTTCATCCTTAACCAGCCGCCATTCCGGGACGCTCAAATCCTCCTGTCGGGCCAGAATTTTGGCTGCGGCAGTTCGCGCGAGATGGCTGTCTGGGCCCTCGATGAATTCGGCATCCGTTGCGTGATCGCGCAGAGTTTCGGCGACATCTTCTACGCCAACTGCCTGCAGAACGGGCTGTTGCCGATTCGTCTGGACGCGGCGCAAATCGACGCGCTGGCCGTGCGCGCAGCGCTCGGGGAACGGCTTCGCGTCGATCTGGAGACGCGCACGATTCAGGCGCCCTGCATCGAAGACATTGCTTTCGATTTTCCCGACGAGCGCCGTGAAGCATTGCTCGAAGGTATCGACGAAATCGACCAGACGATGAAACTCAACGCACACATTCTGGCGTTTCAGCGCGATGACGCGTTGATGCGGCCGTGGGTATATCCGGGCGTTGAACGCTGAACGAACAGTTACAGGAGACAAAAACATGGTGAGCAACACGGTGCATGCAGGCGCACGACTCGACCGATTGCCGACCTCACGGTTTCATCGGCGGATCCTGTGGCTGATCGGCGGTGGCATGTTTCTCGATTCGTTCGATATCTATCTGGCTGGCGGCGTGCTCGGCGCGCTCAGCCGCAGCGGCTGGT
>NZ_FCOL02000240.1 GCF_001544515.1 Caballeronia terrestris | reverse complement strand
TGCTAGAGCAGTTGCGCCGGACGCGGGCAATGCGTCGTTTTCGTCACCACACCTTGAAGACTGACGACCACGGCAGAATCTGCGACACCGTATCGATCAGCGAACGTCCCGCGACAGCGGAAGACCGCGCGATACCGCGTCATTGGGACGGCGATCTGCTATTTGGCAACGCGAACAGCCAAATTGCAACTCTCGTCGAACGTCAAACCCGCTACGTAATGCTGTTGAAGATTGCCAGCAAGGATACCGAGACCGTCGTCAACGCTCTCATAAAACATGCTGGCAAGCTGCCTCATGAACTGTACAGGTCGCTGACCTGGGATCGGGGCAAAGAAATGCCTGGCCACAAACGCTTCACCGTGGCTACCGATATCAAGGTCTACTTCTGCGATCCGCAGCATCCCTGGCAACGTGGTTCAAACGAAAACACGAATGGGCTTCTTAGACAGTATTTCCCTAAAGGCACCGATCTTTCTGTCTATTCACAAGCCAGGCTTAATGCCATAGCCAGGCGACTCAACGAACGGCCCAGAAAAACACTAAACTTTGACACACCAGCTGAACGATTTCACTATTCCGTTGCATCGACCGGTTGAATCCGCAGCCGATTGCTCGCGTTCGGTCCGCTCGCCGATAGCTGCCGTTTGAAGACACGCGCGCTGCTTCGGCGATAGCTTTGTGCTTTTTCGCTCATTGGGTACAACCGGCCAACAAAGAGACTTTCGTTCGGCCCCGCGCTCTGACATTGAGACGGCCGCTGCACCCGGTGGCAGTCCTTCGATCGTCGAGGGGGCCGTCGAGTTGTCGGTCGAGAGGCCACCCATATCGTTCCGCGGATGGCCGAAAATGGATCGATAAAGGTTCTGTTACCTCGTCGAAGTCCAAACAACCCCTCATACCAATCTGCAGATCTCTCGATGTCGGTAACAGAAACGACGATGTCGTCGAACGAAATTATCAATTCTGTGCGAAGTTACTCTGGGCGTCTTTTGTAACTCACTCCGGCTGAACGCTGTGGGCACGGCGCGCGCGCTTCGACGTTGACGACTCTGTTGGCGACTTGGCCGTTTCCCTGCCAGTCGTTGGCCCGACCAACGCCCGGATGCCGGCCGCCGCAAATTTGACGAGTTGCTCATAGTGCGACGTCGACTTGGACGTCCGGGCGGGAGCGCCTAGACGCGCCGCGCGTCCGTTGAGCGCATGCGCTTGCTGCCGGGCGCCGACAGAGAACAGATACGCCCATGTTGCGTGTTCGCGCGATATGCCTGGCATGACGTGTGCAGGGCATCGATGAAGCGCTCCGCGATCGGATCGTAGTAAGTCTCACGGATGCGCCGTGACCGCTCGTCGCTGCCGAGACTCACGGAGGCCACGAGCTGAATGTAGAGCGCGAGGTTCGCCGGATCTTCGCCATGGAAAATCTTCGACAATGGCGTGAAGGCGATCGTCAGTACGTCTTCGATCGTCGCAGTACGCTCGCTCGCAAACAGGGCATCGAGCAGTTTGCCGCGGTGCTGATTGATTGCCGATGAGCGACGCTCGAAAACGGCCTCGTAAAGCTTGTCCTTGTTCGCATAGTGATAGTGCACGAGTGCTTGGGCGACGCCGGCCTCCTCGGCGATGTTACGCATGCTGGCGCCGGCGTAACCGTGCTCGCCGAACACCCGCTCCGCCGCGTTCAGGATCGCCGAGAGGCGCGAACCGGGGGCGCGGTCGGACTCAGGAGCGGCTGTGCCCGTGCTCCCCGATATCTTTCTTGCTTGCGGTGATGTTTTCATGTCGCCAAGCTCCCACGCGGTCCTATTCGATCGATCAGTCAGTATATCCTGACCCCCGCCGTTTGGGTTGCCCGATTCGGCCGGGTCGCGTTAACCGGCATGTGCCGCCGTCCGGCAAAGGCCGTTATCCGAGGAATTCCGGCTCCGGCAATCCTTTCACCCCGGGCCGCACCGCGAGGACGTTGCCCGCCAGAGGCTGCTGCGCAAGTTCTTTCTCACTCATGCGCCGGCGAGCGGTCGTGATGAAGAGCGTATCGAGATCGGGACCGCCAAAGCACAGGCTGCTCACGCGCCGCACCGGCAGGTTGATGACCATGTCGATTCGTCCGCGCGGGTCGTAACGTGTGACGCACCATCCGTCCATGTTCGCGCTCCAGAAACACCCGTCCGCATCGACGGTCGAACCGTCGCAGATACCTCGGCCGAGCGGCACATCGGCAAACTTGCGGCGGTTGTAGATGGCTCCGTCGACGGAGTCGTAGTCGAAAACGTCGATCTGACAACTGAAGGAATCGGTCATGTACATGAGACGGTTATCCGGGCTGAAGCTGATGCCGTTGATGCAGGTAATGCCCTCCATTATCAGCGTCGGCCTGAGGTCGGGATCGAGCCTGAAGAGACGCCCGCGCGGCGTATAGGAGGCCGCCTCGACGGTGCCGGACCAATACCGGCCGTGACGATCGCACTTCCCGTCGTTGAACCGGTTCTTGGGGCGCTCGGCATCCGGACGCGTGATTTCGGTGATCTCGCCCGTTTCCGGCGAGAAGAAATAGAAGCCCGAGCGCATACCGACGATCAGTCCGCCTTTGGCGCGCAAGCCGATGCTGCCGATCTCTTCCTGCATGGGCCAACTCTTCTTCGCTCCGCTCGAGATGTCGAGACGATGAATCGCCTGGCCGATTCCGTCGACCCACCAGAGCAATCTCGTTTTCTCATCCCAGATGATCGATTCACCCAGCACATCGGGCGTCGCGTCGACGACGTCGATGACCGAACCCACCATGTCGATCGGTCTCGTAATGCTGCTGACTGTCATGTTGCCTCCTTGAATCGTGACATTGATATTGGCGTGGTGCCGAATCGCCCGCTCACGCGGCCGGCTCCCTCATGCGGGCGATGCCTTCCAGGGCGAGTCCGTATCCGAGCACGTCGTGCAAACGGGCCTTCAGTTCCTGGTTCAGGCAGGCGCGCGTGTAG
>NZ_FCOL02000239.1 GCF_001544515.1 Caballeronia terrestris | reverse complement strand
ACCGGATGCTGCCGAGCGCTCGTCAAACGGCGGTCGCTGCGTAGTTGCAAAACCCATACGCGTGTCAGACCGTCAGCCACTCTGGCTCCGTTCGACTGGCTCCACGTGGAGCTCCAGTACTGCAATGCGCGGCGAGCCGAGCGTCGATGCGAGCGCGGTGTCCCAACCAGACGCGCTCGTCGCGTCCGGAATTGGCCCGGGTCGTGGTCATCGACACGCTCAACGCCAGTAGCCGACTGCGTAGTGACGGCTTGGCCACCCCGGATGTCCCCAGTAACCGACCGCGACTGACGGTGCATAGACTGACACGGGTGCCGCGTAATAGGGAGCTGGCGGCGCATACACCGCGATGGGTGCGACGGGCGCATAGGGAACCACCGGCGCGACCATCGCGACGGGCGGCGCCATCACGACAGGCGCCATAGGCACGACCGGTAAGCCTACGTTCACGCCCACGAAGACATGCGCCTGCGCGGCGCTGACGAGCCCGACGCCGAGCACCGCAGCGGCGACGGCATTACCGATCTTTATCATGATTTTTCTCCTCGAAACCGGGTGCGACGAAAGTGCGCATCGGTTGAAAAGGATTATGGCGGCCGACAATGAGCGAAGAATGAGGACGCGTTCAACCTTGCGTTTCAGCCGGTAGCAAACTGACGAGCGAGCCTTTCATGAGACGGATCATGGATCGTTGGAGAGAGGACACTCTTCGTCGTTATCCGCACCGTCTGAATCGGCAGATGGGCCGCCGTATCGATTTCGCTGAACGCCAGTGGCTTGCGCTACCGCAGCAGCAGATGCTGGGTGCTGGGTGTTGGAGGCTGGGTGCTGAAGTCGTGATCGGTTGACGCGATCGACGCGCGCTTTGGAGCCGTCCGTCGGGATGCATCGAGGCGGGTGATGGATGTGATGTAAGACCGCCAGCCTTTCAGACAGCAGCGAACCTTAAAACATAGCCCACGGCTCGCATCGAGGGAAATGACGCCTCCAGCAAAGCTATCTCCGACAGAACTGGACTGTCTCCATGAGACGCTGACATATGCGATCTCTCGTTGAGCGCATATGTATCGGCGAATTGGTTGGTTGTTGCTGCAGCGCGCGTTTGATTTCATGAGCGACGTCACCGACCAACAGGAGAAACGCCATGAGCGCAGTGCTCGACCAGCCGTCGCCGCAATCCGCCAACCAGCATCAGGAACTTCGCGTCCGGCGCTATAAGCCGCTCATCGGCGCGGTGATCGAAAACGTCGATCTGTCGCAGCCCTTGAGCGAGGACAATCGGAGCGACCTGAATCAGGCGCTCGTCGATCATGGCGTGATCTTTATCCGCGAGCAGACCCTCTCGCCAGCGCAGCACGTTGCGTTAGCGAAAGTTTTCGGCAACCCCATTCGCAAGAACATCTATTTGCCGGCTGTAGCGGAGTACCCGGAAATCGAGGTGATCGCACACAGTGACAAGACTCGCTCGGGCGGCACGGATAACTGGCACGTCGATGTGTCATGGCAACTTCAGCCGCCCAAGGCAACGGTTCTGCATGCGCAGGAGATTCCGGAAGGAGGCGGCGGCGATACCATCTGGACCTCTTCGGCCGCTGCGTACGATCTGCTCGATCCGGACCTTGCCCGCTACTTCGAGAAACTGCGCGCAGTGAACACGTTTCTCGCCTCGCCGAAAAAGAATGCGCTCTCCGATCTGCTCGGTGGATATGAGCTGCCGGAAGGCACGCCGGCTGAATCGGTGGAAGAGGGCCTGGCGCGCGTCCGCGACGCCGCGCAGAAATTCCCGCCGATCGAAGTGCCCGTGATCAAGACCCATCCGGAAAACGGCCGCAAGCTCGTTTTCGTCAACGAGGGACACACGAGCCATCTGCTCGGCGTCTCGAAGACTGCCAGCCAGAGCCTGCTGAACTATCTCTACGACCTCATCAAGACGCCCGAAGTGCAGGCACGTTTCGAGTGGCGCGAAGGCGACGTCGCGATCTGGGACAACCGCCAGGTTCAGCACTACGCGGCACGGGACTATGGCTCGGCACGCCGTCGCATTCACCGTGTGACGCTCGAATACGACGGCGTGTTCTGACCGCAAAGGCCATCATGAATTCACTTTCACTGAACGCTCTACGCCGGACGTCGAGCCTGCTGTTTGCCGGCCTGCTAGCGGTGGCATCGGCGAATCCCGTCGCCGCGCAGACGCCCGAGAAGCTCGAATTGCGTTACCAGGGCTGGGCGAGCAAGGTGCTGCTTCCAGAGCTCGCCGAGGATCTCGGCTATCTGGCGCCGGTCAAGTTGAATTGGGTAGGTAACACGATCAGCGGTCCGCAAGACATTCAGGCAACCGTGACAGGTGACGTGGATTTCGGCGGAGCCTTCAACGGTTCCATCGTGAAGCTCGTTGCCGCGCATGCGCCGGTGAAAGCGGTGATCTCATACGTGGGCGCCGACAAGGAGACAAACGGCGGACTCTTCGTGCTGCAGGGGAGCCCGATCAGGAGCGCGCGTGACCTCGTCGGCCGGAGGATCGGCGTCAACACGCCCGGCGCCTACCAGCAGTATCTGGTGACCACGTATCTGGAGAAGTCCGGTGTATCGAAGGAGGACATCGGAAAGGTGACGTTCGTGCCGGCCCCGCCTGTCAATCTTGCGCAACTGCTCAGGCAGAAGCAGCTCGACGCAATCTTCCTCGAGGACATCATCAAGGACAAGCTGCTTGCCGATGGCGGTGCGGAGCTCATCACGACCGACTACCAGCTCCTCGGCTCGTTCAGCTATGCGAGCTATGTTTTCACCGATCGCTTCATCCAGCAGAACCCGAACACGGTGCGCAAGTTCGTCGACGGCACGGCGCGCGCGATCGAGTGGGCGAGACGTACGCCGCGCGCGGAGGTCGTCGCGCGGTTGCAGAAGATCGTCCAGGCGCGCCATCGCAACGAGGACACGACGATCGTCAATTACTGGAAATCGGTGGGCGTCGGCGGCAAAGGCGG
>NZ_FCOL02000238.1 GCF_001544515.1 Caballeronia terrestris | reverse complement strand
CTCTATAGAAGATCGTCGCGCCGAGCGCACAACGGGCGCGAGCGCTCGTTGTTCAGGCCTCTGCAGTGCCGTCGGTTTGTTTCGCCATTGTCTTCAAACGTCCTGCCGAATCTCGCCGGCCGCTGGCACAGCATTCGCAATTAGACGATAAAGGCTGTCTAGGCTCTCGCCGTCGAAGGTCGTTTCGCCGAACGGGTCGTAGCGGCGTTCGAAAGCGGCGTTGATTTTCGTCCAGTCGGCCTCCGTCAGAAAGCGCTCGGCGGCAGGCAGAATCAACGCTTCCTCGACGCGCCTGTGATTCGAACAGAACGCAACGTATTGCTCCATCAACGTTCGCATGTTCAATAGTGCTGCATCTCCCTTCAGTTCATAGCGGGTCAACGCATGCTCCAGATTCCGCAGGCGCACATCGCCTTCGATGTGTTCACATTGCACTTCGTCCAGCACCTCGTCGAAATCGTCGGTGCGGTTTCTCAGCGCGGCAAACAGAGAGCGGTCTTCCATCGGATGATGAATCTGATCCGGGTATTCTCGAATGTAGTAGAGCATTGCGCGTAGCACGATCGGATCGGGCGTCGATGTACCGTCGCCAAGCCTTCGGACGAACTCGAGCATGGCGGCCGTGACAGCTGCCAGACGCTTGTGATCAAGCTTAATCATGCGCAGTGCAGCGCGCTCCGTCGTGATGGTCATGCCAGCTCCTGAGCGATAGTGGTCGCTTGTTGGCTTACTAGTCGTGGACAAAATGACCCGCGATTTGCGTCAGCAGAGCGCTCCACTCGACGGGCAGATTCACATTCACGGCCAGCGTCGTGTGGTTCATCCGCGCTGCCGCGGCGAGGCCCACTGAGGCTCAACGAAGATAAACGTTCTGCCGGGCCGGCCCGGCGCGTGCGTACGCAACGCTTTCGCGTTGAAGCGTGGACGCGTCCTGTATGCGAGGCCATCGCCATAGAAGATCAACGGGCGCATAGGCTAAGAAATCCTGATCGCCGGTGGTCGCGCGCGGATCGAAGAGCGCGGCGCGAACGAGCCGACCATCGAGAGGCTCGTATCGAGACAGGCCGGTTACGGGCAGCACGTTAATGGCGATTTCATAACCACCGAGCGCGGACCGCGCCTCGCGTGCACCGTCCGTGTCGCGCCTAATGCCGTTGGCGACCCATATCAACTCGCCGAGGACGTCGCTATGGACGCGGTCAGGCGAGGTACGATGCACAGCGACTGCATTCAGCAACGGCGAGACGCCGCTGCGCCGTGGCCTTGACAGTTCGATGACGTGGGGCGACGCGTCTTCCAAATGACGCGGAGCGGGTGCATTCAGCACTGCCGATCCGATTTGTGATAGAGGTTCGATCATGGATTTCACGCTCACAAGTGCCGGCGCCCCAAGGGCAGGTCAAGCCGATTCTTTCACGGTCAGGCGTCGCGCCGCTTGATCTGGATCAGTCAACGAGTGAGTGAAGCGCCCACCAGAGAACGCGTTGCTTTCGACGAGGCCCGTTTCGAGCGCGCACAAGGCGCCAGGAAGAGGCGAGCAGTCGCATCGCGCTTCGCGACGAAGTTGATTGGGCAAGGCAAATAGGCGGTCGAAACGACGAATCAAGAGAACTCGTATGATCCGCGGCGACGAGGGTCGCGCATCGCCAAGCATCACCCGAGTGGCGCGCAGGCCCGCACCCTTAACAGGTTGCTGAAATACCAAGTAACGTGCGTCATCGTGGAAGGCCGCTAAGGCGCTTCATGGTGAACGAGGCGCTCGCGAAGATGGATCGGCTGTTCGCCGGCATGTACGAGGCCGACATCAAGGGTGGTCGGCCGAGCATCGCGCCAGAGAAGTTGCTGCGAGCGATGCTGCTGCAAGTGCTGTACAGCAATCGTTCGGAACGTCAGCTCATGGAGCAGACGCGGTACAACCTGCTGTTTCGCTGGTTCATAGGGCTGTCGATGGATGATGCGGTATGGGTGCCCACGGTGTTCACGAAGAACCGCGAGCGTCTGATCAAGCATGATGCTGTGGTTGAATTCTTTAACGAAGTGCTGGCTGTCGCGCAACAGAAGGATTGGTTGTCGGGCGAGCATTTCAGTGTGGACGGCACGCTGATCCAGGCGTGGGCCGGACATAAGAGCTTTGTGCGCAAGGATGGCGCAGACAAAGACCATGATGACGGTCGCGGCGACTTCAGAGGCAGCAAGCGCAGCAACCAGACACACCAATCCAAGACCGATCCCGATGCGCGGCTTTATCGCAAAGGCAAAACGGCCAGCGAGTTGCGTTTCATGGGCCGCACGCTGAGCGACAACCGCCACGGTCTGGTGGTCAACGCCCGAGTCAGCTGCGCTGACGGACATGCCGAACGCGAAGCAGCCAAGGTCATGATCAACGATGCGCGGCAAGTGGCAGACGCTGCGGTCGAAATCACCGTAGGCGCTGATAAGGGTTACGACGCGAAGGAATTCATCGAAGCCTGCCGGGAAATGAAGGTCGCCCGCATGTAGCGCAAAACACCTCAGGGCGGCGTTCAGCGGTGCCTGATGCGATAGCCTGCAGCGTGGGCTATGCCGTTTCGCAGCAAAAGCGCAAGCTGATCGAACAAGGCTTTGGCTGGGTGAAGACCGTCGGTCGGATGCACCAAGTGATGGTACGGGGGTTGGAGAAGGTCGACCACCTCTTCGTTTTGAATATGGCCGCATACAACCTGGTGCGCATGCGCTCACTGGGGCAAGTCCGTCCGTAGTGGCGCAAATGACGGTAACGACATCAAAACCGAGCCTCAAACCGTCGCAAAAGACGTTGAATGCGCGATGCAATTGCACATTGCGAAAAGTTCGTCGCAATAGCCGCGCAGTTAGAGGAACGCGGCTTCTGCTGACGTGTATTTCAGCAACCTGTTAAAAACAGTACTAGGGAAAGCGCGAGGCGTCGCAGGTTAGGGCTGTGCTGAAGAAGCGGGGGTTTTCACGGGATCGTCGTTGCTGATTCCACGATGCGAGAATGGCGACGCGCTCGC
>NZ_FCOL02000237.1 GCF_001544515.1 Caballeronia terrestris | reverse complement strand
CCCAATATACGTCGATTGCATTCGGGCGACGTTGCCGCGAAGCGGGTGTGCAACCATCGATGGGTACGGCCGGCGACGCCTACGACAACGCAATGTGCGAATCCTTCTTTGGGACGCTTGAAGCAGAGCTGCTGTTGCGCGAACACTTCGCGACCCATGAACAAGCACGGCGGAGCATCTTCTCGTTCTTGGAAGGTTGGTACAACGTACGCCGTCTGCATAGCAGCATCGGATATTGTTCGCCGCTCGAATTCGAAAAACTCAACGAGAAGCTAGAAACCGTGTCGTCCTGCGGGTTGCCCACCGCCGGGCAGCGTCGTGGTCGTGAGAAGCGACCCGCCGCCCGTCCGTGGACAACCCGCGAATCAACGCTTAACGGAGGCCGGACCACAATGAATTCCTGACTGCGAATCCGTCCGTCCGACCGGGTCAACCTCACAGTCTGTTCGTGAATCTATGGATGTACTTCCTATGGATGCTGTTGTTTGGCCTGCTGGTCGCGCGCAAGCACTATCGACTGAGCCCAACACGACGCCCACCCAGCTTCTGGCTGAACACCCTCGTGACGCTGATCATTCTGCTTGGTCAATCCGTTCAGGACAGCGCCGCAGGAAAGGACGTCTATACGGCATTCGCCATACGCATGGGGCTTTTTATCGCCGTTACTCTCTATGCCTGCCTGATGCTGCAGCTTCTTGATCCACGACGCCGCGCACCGACGCCGCCCGGAGCGTTCAAGTCGCCAACGGAGATTGGTTAATGACCGCGCCAGACGTCCAAATCGAAGCTGTGACTGCGAGCACATGGCGGTTCAACCTCGGGATATATATCTTTGTCCTCGCTTTCGCGTTGTGGCTACTTACCCCGCTCGCCGCATCCCTCGGGACACCGGCGGCGCGGATCGCTGCACTGACGGGTACGATTTTCGTTGCCAACAAGGTTCTGCTGCTGACCTGCATTGCGGTAATGGGAAAGTCCGGATTCCAGCGGCTCATAGGAATCGTTTTCGGCTATGCGAAAGGGCTCGCGCCTAGCGCCACTGTCGGCCCCATTCGGCACGCCATCGGTCTGGTGATGTTCTGTCTTCCACTGATATCGCGATGCTTGAACCCTACATTGATAAATTCTAGCCGGGGCTCAGGCCGAACATCTGGCAGCTTCAGGCGCTAGGTGACATCATGCTGATCGCAAGCTTCTTCGTGCTTGGCGCGGAGTTTTGGAGCAAGCTTCGCGCTCTGTTCGTTCGAACCGCCGCCTAGGTGCTAACATTAAAGTGCAAATGACCGCGATCCAAACATTCATCTGTCGCACCGCTTCGTCGCCGCTTTTCTTGTTCGGCGCCTTCTTCCCCCTGGCTGCAAGCGCACAGGAAGTTTCAATGTTGGCAGGGCCCCTCGTCAGCGGAAGCGCAAACACCTATTCGTGGGCCGCCAGTTATCGCGAGGGTCTGGGACGCTACGCCGCATGGAGCTTCTCCTGGATCAACGAAGGTCATATTCCGGAGCATCATCGAGACGGTCAGACCATACAAGCGTGGGGGCGCCTGCCACTGTGGAACGATCGGCTGGAGTTATCGGTGGGCGCAGGCCCTTATCGGTACTTCGACACGACCGCGGCGAAAGCCGGCGGCGACTATTCGAATACACACGGCTGGGGCGTAGCTTGGAGCATGCGAGCCGCGTATTATTTTGATCGTCGCTGGATTGCCCAAGCGCAACTGAATCATGTCCAGGCGTTTGGCGGCCCTGACACGACCGCGGTGCTATTCGGCTTCGGCTACCAACTGGAATCGAAGGGCGAGCCGGGGCCACGGGAGCGCGCGCTACCACGGACGTCGAAAGTGACGACGAACGAAGTCACCGCGATGGTCGGCAAGACGATTCTGAACAGCGGCAGCTCCGAGTCGGCCACTGCCGGCAGCCTCGAATACCGGCGCGGCGTGTGGCGCTATGCTGATGTGACCGCCTCATACATTCATGAAGGTAGCGAAAATCAGTCGCGCCGCGACGGTGTCGCCGTGCAGCTTTGGGCCACCCGCGCATTCTTCGACGACCGCCTGACGCTGTCGGCCGGCGTCGGCCCGTATGTTGCGATCACACAAAACGATGACCTTCCGCAAAACCGCACGGGCGACGGCCGGATTTCGGCGCTTGTTTCGGTATCAGCGAGCTATCGGCTCGGCCAACACTGGCTCACGCGCGCCACATGGAATCGAGTGGTGACACGCTACAACCGCGACACCGATCTGATAGAGGCTGGAGTCGGATGGCGCTTTTAAACATACTACCGACAATCGTTGTGGTTTGCAGACCAGCGGACCGTGCTCTCTCCGCCGCCCGTTGTCTCTGCAGCGAGGTATGAAATTTTGACGATTTGCAAACATCCGGCGTATTTCATACTGAGGCGGTCCTAACGTTGCGCTAGTTCCAAATTGCGAAACTGAAGTCGACCCGTTCGGACGGACGGATTTGTAGTCAGAGATTCGTCGTGGTTTAGCCCCTCCGTTAAGCGTTGCATCGCGGGTAGCCCACCGACGAGCAGCGGAGTCGCCTTGTACGACCACGACGCTGCCCGTCGGTGGGCAACTCGCAGAACAACACGGTTTTGGTCTTCGCGCTCAGGTTTTCGAGTTCGAGCGGCGAGCAATAGCCGATGCTGCTATGCAGGCGGGGTACGTTGTACCAACCTTCCAAGAACGAGAAGATGCGTCGCCGTGCATGTTCGTGGGTCGTGTAGTGTTCGCGCGATAGCATCTTCCTGCGGTCGGTAAAGCGGTCCACTTGTACGATCTCCACAGGATAGGTCGATGAAGACAAAATGACTGCAACGAGGTCATCCGGATAAAGCGCGAGCGGACCGACGAGCGTATCCAGGTCGGAGTCGCTCATGGTCACCGGTTCGCAGCCGCTTGCTGCCGGAGCCCGGCCGAGCGGGTTCGTGGCTGGAATCAAGAGGCAGCACACTGATATGTATGGACCGTGTCAAGTGCCAAAGGCAGATCTCCGAAGCTTGACGGGTCAAGGGCGGGCGTGAGCC
>NZ_FCOL02000236.1 GCF_001544515.1 Caballeronia terrestris | reverse complement strand
CTTCGATGCCTTCATAGGGCGTGTAGTCGACGGCGTGATGCAACGAGGCATTGGCGATCGTCACGCGCTTCTCCGGATCCCACACGACGATGTCCGCATCCGCACCGACCGCGATCGTGCCTTTCCTCGGATAGAGGCCATAGAGTTTCGCGGGCTTGAGCGAGGTCAGTTCCACGAACTGATGCAGCGAGATACGTCCTTCCTTCACGCCCTGGAAGAGCAGGGGCAAGCGCGTTTCGAGCCCGGGAATGCCGTTTGGAATGTGATCGAACGACACCTCCTTGCCGCCCGGTTTTTTTCCTTGCGGATCGTCGTACGAGAAGGGCGCGTGATCGGACGACACCAGCGAGAACACGCCCTGACGCAATGCCTTCCACACCGCGTTCTGATTCGCGGGATCGCGCGGCGGCGGGCTGCATACGCACTTCGCACCTTCGTATTCGCCGCAGCCGAGATCGTCGGCCGTCAGATACATGTACTGCGGGCACGTCTCCGCGAGGATCGGCAGGCCACGCGACTGCCCCCAACGGATCTGTTCGATCGCATCGGCGCCCGATACGTGCACGATGAGAATCGGCACGTCGACCAGTTCCGCGAACGCGATCGCGCGATGCGTCGCCTCGCGCTCGACTACTGCGGGCCGCGCGAGCGCGTGTGCGTGCGGCGCCTGAATGCCCTTGCCCAGCAGACGCTCGGTGAGCCAGCCGATGCAATCCGAGTTCTCCGCATGGACCATCACGAGTGCGCCATGTTCGCGGGCGACCGTGAGCACGTCGAGCATCTGACGGTCGTTCAGCTTGAGGTCGTCGTAAGTCATGTAGACCTTGAACGACGTGTAGCCGCTGGCAATCAGACGCGGCAGCTCTTCTGCGAGCACGTGCGGCGTGGGATCGGCGACGATGAGATGAAAGCCGTAGTCGATGAGCGCGCGGCCCTCCGCCCGGCGATGGTAATCGTCCACCGCCGCCTGCAACGATTGCCCCTTCCCCTGCGCGGCAAACGGAATCACCGTGGTCGTGCCGCCGCAAAGCGCCGAGCGCGTGCCGGACAGAAAGTCGTCGGCCATGCGCAAGCCGTCGGGCATCGGCTGATCGAGATGGCAGTGGCCGTCGACACCGCCAGGCAGCACCAGCATGCCGCTTGCATCCAGTTCGCGCGGCGCTTCTGGCAAGCCTTGCCCGAGCATGGCCACGCGACCGTCGCGAATGCCGATGTCGCAGGTAAAGCGGTCCGACGCGGTGACGACGTCGGCATGACGGATCACGAAATCCAGATCGTTGTGCATGGCCTTGTTCCTTTAGATGACTTCGCTGAAAAGACGGCCCCAGCCTTTCACGCGGCGCGTGTCGTAATCGGCGAGCTGCAGCGATTTCCATACGACCGTGGTGATGGTGTCGTAGATCGGAATGCCCGTTTCTTCTTCGAGCTCTGGCACGAGTTGCGCGGCGTTCAGGTTCGTGCAGAAGATCGAGATCGCGCGCGGCTTGTCCTTTGCGACTTCGCGCACCATGCGGCGGATTTCATCGGGTTCTACCTCGGAGAACGAGAAATTCACCTTCAGGTTCAGATGCCGCTCGGCGATGCAGTTCAGGCCCTCGCTGCGGTAGTTGGCGATGATCTTTTCCTGCACGTCGTCGAGATACGGCGTGACGAGGCCGAATTCACGGGCGTCGGTCTTCTTCAGGATCTCGTTGAGCGCGAGCACGGAAGTCGTCGCCGGAATGCCGGTCGCCTCCGTGATGCGACGGCAGAGGCGCTCGTCGGCTTCGAAGCCGAGCCAGCCCGACGACGTCCCGTTCCACGCGATCACGTCGACCTTGGCATCGGCGAGCAGTTCGGCTGCCTGCAGGATCTTCGAATCGTCGAACTGGCCGAGCGCCTGGTCGCTCAAGGAAATCTCCGTGACAGGAAAGCGCGCGAAGTGCGCCGAGACGTCGGGGAGACCTGCGACCATCGCGCTCGTCAGCGGTTCGAGCGACGTGTTGGACGAAGGCGTGAGCATGCCGAGCAGAGTGCGTTTTTTCATCGTGATGTCTCTAATGTGAAATTGAGCGAGGCGTTGTTGCGTGAGTCCCGTTCAGACCGGAATCTTCTTTTCGTAATCGATGGCGCTGGAGCACACGAGCAGGCCGATCCCGGCCGCCGCGAAGAACATCAGCGCAAGGAAATAGGAGCCGGTGAATTGCACGATCGCGCCGACGATGATCGGCACCGCGATGCCGCCGATATTGCCGCCGAGATTCATGACGCCTCCGAGAAAGCCGATCTTGTTGCGCGTGCCGATGGACGACGGGATGCACCAGTACAAACCGCACCAGCGAAGGAAGAACAGCGTGGTGGAGAGCAGGGCGACGACCACGATCGGATTGGTCACGTAGGCGACCGAGAAGATCGAAACCGTCGCGATGATCGCCGCGATGCTGAACAGCGTGCGCATCACGACATTCGGGCGCCCACCCGCGGCCTTCCACTTGTCGGCGATCCAGCCGCCGAGCAGTTCGCCGACGAAGCCGCTGAAGAAGATGATGAAGCTCGAGCCACCCATCTGCTTGATGTCGAAGCCGTGGACCATGTGCAAGTAGTTCGGCATCCACGTGAGCAAGCCGTAGAACACGCTGTTGAAGCACATCCAGCCGAGGCACATGCACCACACCGAGCGGTACTTGAAGAAATCCCGCGAGCGGCCGGAGAGTGACGGCGGTTCGAGCGCGGCGTCGCGTGCGTGCGATTCCTCGATGTATTCGGCTTCAAGTTCGTTCACGCCGGGATGCTCGCGCGGCGTATTGCGGATATAGAACCACGCGAGGATGCCCGCCAGCACCGTGCCGATGCCCGCCACCGCGAAGGCGATACGCCATGAACCGAGCATCGCGATCAGTCCCGTGATGATGATGGCGCCGAGCGCCGCACCGAGGGGCGCTCCGCCGTCGAGCAGCGTGGCACCCCGGCCGCGCTCGGTCTGCGTCATCCAGATGGCGTTGAGCTTGCCGCCCGCCGGATAGATGGGCGCCTCCGACGCGCCGAGCCCGAGACGCGTGAGCAG
>NZ_FCOL02000235.1 GCF_001544515.1 Caballeronia terrestris | reverse complement strand
GGCCATGTTCCTCATGAACGACAACGCGATGAAATATCTGAACAGCAGCAGCGGCTGGTCCGTCGGCATGGGTCCGAGCGTGGTGGTGGTGGATCAGGGAATCGGCAAATCGATGACGACGGACAATCTGAGTTCGGATGTCTATGCGTTCATTTACGGGCAGCAGGGACTAATGGCAGGTCTCGGCGTGCAGGGTCAGAAGATTACCAAGCTCGCTCGATGAAAAGGCAGAGATACCGGCGGACGTGCGTCTCGCTTACAGGCCGCGACACACGCTTGGATCTCGTGATCGATAAGTAGCGCCGGCGAGGCCATTGTGCAGTACAGCGGGTCGTTGCGACTCACGCATCTATCGAATCGTTGAATTCTTCGGCCGCCGGTCGATGCTCGATCTACGTCGTCACTTTACTGGTCGCGCTCGTCCAGTTCAATGCACTCGCAACGATCAAGGCCGGACCGGCCGCGATCGCGTTCGGTGCGGCGGCGGTGTTGACGATGTTCGCCGCGATGTCGTTCGACCCGCTGCTGATTTGGGACACCGACGAGGCCGATCATGGCAATGCCCCCTGACGAACCCGAGTTTCCGGAAGCAGCCGCCAAGCAACGCTCGCGCTTTCGGGTGCAACTGGTGTGGCTGGTGCCGCTCGTCGCGGTGCTGATCGGCGGGTGGCTCGCAGTGCAAGCGATCCTCGAGAAAGGGCCGACAGTCACCATCAGTTTCGTCACCGGCGAGGGGCTGGAGGCGGGCAAGACTAAAATCAAGTTCAAGAATGTCGACGTCGGCGTGGTGAAGAGCGTCGTGCTTACACCGGATCACAAGCGCGTCATTGCTACGGCGGAACTTGCCAAGGATGCGTCGACCATGCTGGTCGAGGATACCCGCTTCTGGGTAGTGCGCCCGCGCATATCCGGCGGCACGGTGTCGGGCATCGGCACGCTGCTGAGCGGCTCGTTCATCGGCATGGACATCGGCACGAAGACCAAGGAGCGACGCGACTTCGTCGGTCTCGAAATGCCGCCGGTGTTCGAGAGTGGCGTGCCTGGGCGCGAGTTCGTGCTCAAGGCGGAGAACATGGGCTCCGTCGACGTCGGCTCGCCGATTTTCTTCCGCCGTCTACAGGTCGGACAGGTGACCCGCTACGACCTCGACGCGGACGGCTCGGGCGTTACCTTGCGCGTGTTTATCAACGCACCTTACGACAAGTACGTCAAACATGACACGCGTTTCTGGCAGGCCAGCGGCGTCGACGTGTCTCTCGATACCAGTGGCGTAAAGGTCAACACCGAGTCGCTCGTGGCCATCCTGGTCGGAGGCCTCGCGTTTGAGAGTCCGCCCGATGCGTTTGATACCACCGAAGCCGCCACGAACACCGAATTCCGGCTTTTCAACGAGCGCGCCGAGGCGATGAAGCGGCAAGATCGCATTGTCGACAAGTATGTCTTCAACTTCAAGGAGTCGGTCCGTGGACTGGCCGTCGGTGCACCCGTCGAATTCCGCGGCATCGTGGTGGGCGAAGTGTCGGCGATCTACACGCGCTATGACCCCGTAAAAAAGGAATTTAGCATTCCGGTCGAGATACGCTATTTCCCGGAGCGGTTCACCTCACACCTTGAGGGGGGCAAAAAAGAGGGAAGAGTGACGGAGGAACGTCGCAAGTTTTCGGAGTGGCTGGTCGAACGCGGTCTGCGCGGCCAGTTGAGAACTGGCAACCTGCTCACGGGTCAGCTATACATCGCGCTGGAGTTCTTCCCTAACGCGCCGAAGTCGACGATGAACTGGGAAGCGAGTCCCCCCGAAATTCCAACGATCCCCGGTGGCTTGCAGTCGCTTCAGGATTCTGTGACGGAGTTGGTCGCAAAGCTCAACAAAATACCGTTCGAAGGAATCGGCAAGGACTTGCGCCAGACTCTGCAATCCGCGGATACCTTATTGAAAACGCTTGACAACAGCGTGGCGCCCGAGGCGCGCAAGACGTTGCAGGCGGCCCGTGCTGCACTGGACGCCGCCGACCAGACTTTCCGGCCGAACTCCACGATGGCGCAGAGCACCATAGAAACCATGCGCGAGCTGTCTCGCACGGCGGCCGCGTTCCGCACGCTCGCGGAATATCTCGAACGCCACCTCGAGGCGCTTATTTATGGCAAGCCGGAGGACAAAAAGTGATGCGCTCCCTCTTATTACCCGCACTGCTGATCGTGCTGTCTTTCGTCGAAGGTTGTTCGACCTCGCCTCGCGCGGCGTTCTACACGCTGAGCGCGGCTCCGCCGCTCGAAAGCGTTCGGACGCCAACACCGCCGATCAGCATCGCGATCGATGCGGTGACGATTCCCGAACCGGTCGACAGGCCACAGTTCGTGCTCAGAACGGGTGCGACGCAAGTCACAATCGACGAGTACGCGCGTTGGGCCGATCCCCTGCGGAGTCAGATTTCGCGTGTGCTTGCGGCGGACCTCGCGCGGGCCGTGCCGGGCGCGCTAGTGTCGGGATTTGCGCAGCATTCGGACAGTACTGAGGCGTACCGCGTGAGGGTCGACGTGCAGAGCTTCGAATCCGCGCCGGGCGAGGCAGCGGCTATGGTGGTGCTATGGTCGGTACGGCCGCCTAAGCAGTCAACGGCGATCGCGGGCCAAACGATCGCGCGTGAACTCGCGAGCGCGCCGGGCTACGACGCGCTTGTCGATGCGCACAGCCGGATACTTGCGACCGTGAGCAACGACATCGCCAGCGCCATCCGGTTATCAGCGCCGCATTGACGCGGCCCAGTGCCGACGCAGAGACACGGAACTGGATATTGCTGTGCGAAGTCAATTGTTGAATTCGGGTTTGAGGGGTCTTAATAGGGTTATTGTTGGATCGACGAGAGGTCGATGCCCATGAACCGCGCGGAAGGGCCAAGGTCGACACGGCGGTGACGTTCGAAAATGGCCAGTCGGTTTCGGCGATCTCCATTTGGAGTTACATACTCGCTGTTGACCCTGCGCGTGTCTGCCGACTGGCGCATCGGTGACCTCGACGGCAGATAAGGTTGGCATCGCAGGCGCTCCC
>NZ_FCOL02000234.1 GCF_001544515.1 Caballeronia terrestris | reverse complement strand
GAGTTCGAAAAGTACAAGGCCACCTGATGAACGCCCCGAGGCGTCCACGAACAAAACCCAATTTTGCAGGTCCGACTACTGCGCAGCGCCTCGGCGCGATCTTCTTCAACCCAGGCGGCCCGGGCGGCGCGGGCACGGAAGACCTGCCCGGCTGGATCGACAAGTTTCCGCCGGCGCTGATCGCCCGCTTCGACCTGATCAGCTGGGACCCGCGCGGCATCGGACGCAGCACGGCGGTGCGGTGCTTCGAGAGCAAGGCAGCCGAAGACGCGTTCAAGCGCCGGATGGCGCCGGGATTTCCGGTCGGCGACGCACAGGTTCAGGCGCAGGCGCAACTGCAATCCCAGTTCAATCAGAGCTGCTTGCGACGCGCCGGCAAGCTGCTCGAACACGTCTCGACCGCCGATACCGCCCGCGACCTCGAATGGCTGCGGCGCGCGGCGGGCGAGCCGGAGATGAACTACCTGGGCGTCTCATACGGGACGCTGCTCGGCGCGACCTATGTGAATCTGTACCCGGATCGCGTGCGCGCGGCCGTGCTCGACGGCAACATCGACATCGAGGCCTGGTTCGCAGAAACGCCGCTGCAAGGCACCAGCCTGCGCATGAACAACGACATCGCGTCGGGCCAGACGCTCGACCAGTTCTTCCAGCAATGCGCGCGGGCGGGCCATGGCCGCTGCGCTTTCGCCGACGATGGCGCGAGCGCTCAGGCCACCGCTGCGAAGTTCCAGACGCTGGCCGCGCGCCTCACGGCGCAGCCGGTCGCGCTTGGGAGCGTCACGGTCACCGGGCCGTCGATGTTGTCGCTCACGTCGAATTTCCTGTTCACCGTGCATGCATTCGGCGATTTCCCGGGCTGGACGGCGCTCGGCGTCGTGCTCGATCGACTATGGACGGCGAGCGAAGCGCCGTCGGCTACGGCGGCGACGCCAGTTCCCACCACCGCCGCTTCCGACGCTCTCTACGAAAGCGATGGCGCCGGCAATGCCGTCCAGTGCGGCGAAAGTCCGAATCCGCGCGACCTGACGCTCTTTCCGCAGATCGCCGCATTCGCGCAGGCGCGCGCCGGGCTGATCGGCCAGCCGGTGGCGTGGTTCGACGCGCCGTGTTCGAGCTGGCCGGCGACGTCGGCATCGCTGTACAAGGGGCCGTGGAACGCGAAGACGCCGCCGATCCTCGTGATCGGCAACGTGTACGACCCATCGACGGCGTATGGCTCGTCGCAGAAGACCGCGAAGTTGCTCGCGAACGCGCGGCTTCTGACGGTGAACGGCTACGGCCACACGGCGCTGCTCAACACGAGCAGCTGCGCGAACGATGCCGAGTCCGCGTATTTCATCGACGGCACGCTGCCCGCCGACGGCACGGTTTGCCAGCAGGACGGGGCGCCGTTCGTCGAGTCGGCGCAGCCGCCGAATCGAGGCGTGACGGCGCAGCCGACGCCATGAGACGTGTTCGGCGCAGCCCGACTTTTGCCCGGCAATTCGTTGGCCGCGCGCAGACACTTCGCCGCTTCTACTTCCCTCAAAACCGCTGAAACCCCCGCCCGACAAGCCTCGACGCGTCATGGCATGGACTCTGCATTGTCAGCAGCCTCCAGCCGTGACGCGAACCCGATGATCCGCACCGGACGCACGCCTGGAAGATCAGGTCATCGACCGGAGGACATCATGTTCGTCTATCTCTTTTTGCTGTTGAGAAAAACCCTCGACCGCGCGGAACACTGCCGTCGCGATACGTATCTGGCGTCCGCCGTCGACATGGTCGAGCTCGAACGCCGCATGCGTGCGATGGAGTTCGATCACTGAGTCTGCACGCTTCTGCACTGCAACGATGATCTGGATGCCCGGGCACGAACGGCGGCGTCCCGATCATAGCCAGCCGCCCGCCTCGCGCCGATAGTCGATACAGCCGCGCGCCCAACCCATGAGTTTCATCGACGACCATGAATCAAGCCATCGCATCTGCATCGCAAGTCCGCTCAACCTCCGCGACCGTGATCGCCCTGCATTGCTCCGGCTCGGGAGCGTCGCAATGGCGCAAGCTCGGCGAGGCGCTCGGCCCGCATCTCGCGTTCGTCGTGCCCGAGCACTACGGCTGCGACAGCACGGGCCCGTGGAGCGGCGAGCGCGCCTTTACGCTCGCCGATGAGGCCGCCAAGACCATCGGCATCATCGACGCCACGCGCGGCAAGGTGCATCTCGTCGGCCACTCGTACGGCGGCGGCGTGGCGTTGCGCGCGGCTGTCGAGCGGCCGGAGCGCATCGCGAGCCTGACGCTCTACGAGCCTTCCGCGTTTCACTTGCTGAAGACGATGGGCGCGCACGGCGCACACGCGCTCGCCGAAATCATCTCGATCTCGAAGCGCACCGCCGATGGCGTCAACTGCGGCGACTATCGGGGCGCGGCGGCGTCGTTCGTCGATTACTGGGGCGGGCGGGGCGCGTGGGAAGCGCTGCGGCCCTCGGTGCAGGCAGCGCTCACGCGCTGGGCGCCGAAAGCGCCGCTCGACTTTCGCGCGCTGCTCGAAGAGCGCACGCCGCTCTCCGCCTACGCCGCCCTGCGCGTGCCGGCGCTGATCCTGCGCGGCCAGCACGCGCCGGTGCCGACGCGCGCGATCGCCGAACGGCTGCCGATGCTGCTGCCGGCGGCGCGCCTGGCGATCGTCGAGGGGGCGGGGCACATGGGGCCGCTCACGCACGCCGACGAAGTCAACGCGACGATCGCGCGGCATATCGGCGAGGCGGAATAGGCTACGGCGGCTTGAGCGGGTGCGGCTTCTGCCTTGCCGCTGAAGCCGAAGCCGAAGCCCAGCGCGAAGCTCAAGCCCAAGGCGAAGCTCAAGCCCAAGGCGAAGCTCAAGCCCAAGGCGAAGCTCAAGCCCAAGGCGAAGCTCAAGCCCAAGGCGCAGCCCAAGCCCGACGCGCAGCCCAAGCCCAACGCGCAGCCCCCCCCGGCGTCACACTAGATGTCGCCTCTGGATTTTTGTTATTTGAAGAACTCAGAGGTGCAGGTTGAAGACGAAACAGACGTATTCTGTAGAATTCAGAGAGGAGGC
>NZ_FCOL02000233.1 GCF_001544515.1 Caballeronia terrestris | reverse complement strand
TTGCTCGGCCCGCTTGGGTACGTGTCGCCCGCAGAGGCAGAGGAAGCTTACAATCGGAATCTGGTGCTATCCGCGCGAGCGGCGTAGCGCCAAACTCGGCGGTCTCCGACAAACCCGGCGCGGTTCAGAGAGCGCGCGCAGCAAAGCTACGATGGGCAGATGACCGACTTGTCTCAAGACTTGCTCCTGTGTGGTGCTCGGCTGTGCCATGTGGGAACGCTTCCGTTCGCTGACCACAAACGTACATCAGGTAAAGCAGTAAAGGCGACGTCGCTGTCTTGGCGTGCCACACTGAAGCAGGACGTCGACAAGGCGGAAGTCAAACTCTGGCCCGACTTCTCGGCGCTGTCCACGCGACAGTTGGTGGACGCGATGAAGATTGGCGCCGGGACGTGAAAGACATACGCGGTTTTTTGGCGGTACCGCGAGCCGAGGGATTATTGCACGCTGGCGTGGGCGAACGGCAGTTGAGTACAACGATGTGCCGGACAGGATCGGCGCTCGACCCGTTAGCTGGGCGAAGCCGACGTTCGAATGTCAGCATGAAAGCTCGGGCCAACGGACGTAGATGGCCGGAGTCCGGTCGAACTTACACGCGACAGGCCCCCCACGACCTGTCACAGCACCTTGATCAGCCCACGTGCAGTGGCTCAATGCCTCTTCATTGTCGTTCACGGACAACTAGCGGTTACTTCCTTCGCACCCGTCCATTGGACCAAGGTCCAATGGCGGCAGTCCTCCTAAAGTTATAGGCTGAGCAGGTGAGACATCGAGTCTGCGGTCTGCGGCGCTCTGCGGTCTACGCGGCAGCCGCGCGAAAGCGGGGCCACTGTCCATGGCTCAGGCCTGTCGGTAACATGTACAACCGCACCGCAGGCCTCCGCGCGGGCTGCGGCTTAGTCGCATGTCAGGGGAATGAAGTGAATTCGCGACCGCCGGTCGATATTGCCCGCATCCTGCTGATCATCGTGATTCTGTCGCTGCTGATCTTCGGCAGTCTTTATATTGTCCGTCCATTTCTGCCTGCGCTGATCTGGGCGACGATGATCGTTGTCGCCACTTGGCCCTTGATGATCCGGATCGAAAAGCGCATCGGTGGCCGCCGCTGGATAGCCGTCACTGTGATGCTAGCCGGGCTGCTGGTCGTGATCGTCCTGCCGCTGTATGGAGCGGTGTCGACGATCGCCGAGCATGGCGGCGACATTGTCGACCAGGCCGAGGCACTGCCCGACTACACGCTGCCTCCCCCGCCCCGCTGGCTGCATGAAGTGCCGCTTGCCGGCGAACGCTCCGCCCGCGAGTGGCAGCGCTTGTCCGACGCGGGTCGCGGCGGCATCCTTGCGCAAGTGCAGCCCTATGCAATCGTCGCCGCGAAATGGCTGCTCAGCCAAGCGGGCGCGGTCGGCGTGCTGGCGATTCACTTAGTGCTAACCGTGGTCATTGCCGGCATTCTCTATGCACAGGGCGAAGCGGGAGCCCTTAGCGTGGTGCGCTTCGCGACGCGCATTGCCGCCGAACGCGGCGCGGCGGCAGTGCGCCTCAGTGCACTGGCGATCCGTGCGGTCGCCCTCGGGATCGTTATGACCGCGGCTGTGCAGGCGGCGCTCGGCGGTCTCGGCCTGTATGTCGCCGGCGTCCCCGGCGCGGGCGTGCTGACCGCGGTGATCCTGATTCTCTGTCTCGCGCAGGTCGGTCCGGCGCTTCCGCTGATCGGCGCGGCGGTCTGGCTGTTCTATCACGACCAACATATCACGGCGATTGCGCTGGGGGTGTGGACGCTGCTTATCATGATGCTCGATAAGGTGCTACGGCCGCTGCTGATCAAGCGAGGCGTGGACTTGTCGCTGCTGCTGATCCTGACCGGAGTGATCGGTGGGGTGATCGCGTTCGGAATCGTCGGCCTGTTCATCGGCCCGGTGATACTCGCGGTGACCTTTACCCTGCTGCAGGCGTGGACCGATGAGGGCGCGCCGTCGGCGGCCATCGAGCCGACGCTCACGAGCACCGACCAGCCCGCTGGCGACCCGCAACAGCACCACCAACGGGCCGCGCACGGGCCCCGCGGGTGATACCACTCTGTAAAAAAGAGCGATGAAAAAGACCCCCATCAAGACTGCGGTCGTCGCGATTGTCGTGGCCCCCGCTCTGGTTCCGCAGGTCGCCGATGCGACCTGCGACTATTCGTCGAACTGGATGGCATCGGCCTGCGAACGCATGACGCGGGTTGCCGATGACGGCACCTGGAACTTATACCTGACCGATCACGGCTGGCGCATCGACGGCTATGACGACACCAGCCAATTCAATCCGAATTCATGCTTCCGCGCCTGTCGAGCGAGAATAAAGGTGACGTCGTTTTTTTCTGGAGACGTTTTTTGATTATTTGGCCGTCAAGATGCTTGTGAAGTTTGGAAGAAAGCAAAACCTTGACACCACTCGTATCGATATACCGGCGTTGCCTGATTCGTGCGCGATGAGTGTGGGTGCGACGCGCCCGCCTGCGTTGCGTCGAGCTGAGTTCATTCACCTGTAACGGAGGAAAGCATGGGCTCTCAAATCGTTGACGTAGCGGAACAAACGCGCTTGAACGATGCGCGTGAGGCCCAGGTGCCGTGGAAGAAGTGGGGCCCTTACCTCAGCGAGCGGCAGTGGGGAACGGTGCGAGAAGACTACAGCGACAATGGCGATGCCTGGAACTACTTCACACACGACCATTCCCGCTCACGGGCCTACAGGTGGGGCGAGGACGGGCTCGGCGGACTGTGCGACGACAAGCAGCGGCTGTGCTTCGCGCTGGCGTTATGGAATGAGCGCGACCCGATTTTGAAGGAGCGCCTCTTCGGCCTCACCAACAGCGAAGGTAACCATGGCGAGGACGTCAAGGAGTATTACTTCTACCTCGACAGCACCCCCACCCACTCCTACATGAAGTACCTCTATAAGTACCCGCAGCGAGAATACCCGTACCGGGACTTGATCGAGACAAACCGGAGGCGATCGCGGGAGGAGTTCGAGTACGAACTGCTCGATACCGGTGCTTTCGCTGATGACCGGTATTTCGATGTGTTCAT
>NZ_FCOL02000232.1 GCF_001544515.1 Caballeronia terrestris | reverse complement strand
TTTTAAGGGCGGGAACTCAAAGCACTGCAATGTTCTCCTTCGGTTATCCCTTCATTTTGGATGAGCAGCGACCCTCCGTCACCTTACCCTTCAAAACCGACGGCGTGCTATGCCACGCGCGAAGACCGGATCGGCCGCAACCCGCTGCGGATTGCGCCTCTGGATAGCTCTCCTGCGTTTGCCTGCCAGGTGCAAGGCCCTCAATCATCCCAGGTCCACTCGCGGATCTCATCGCAATCGATGCCTTCCTCGTGCGCATGCCGGATGCTCTCGATGATCTGCTCCTTGAGCCAGTTCTTGGTATGAGCGCCCGAGTCCGCCAAGCGCGGTACGCGGTCGATCACGTCGATGGAGAGTGTGTAGCGGTCCACCTCGTTGATGATGGCAAGCTCAAATGGCGTATTGATGTTGCCTTTCTCGCGATAGCCGTGCACGTGGATATTCTCGTGATTCGTGCGATTGTAGGTGAGCTTGTGCACCAGCGACCCATACGAATGGAAGTTGAAAATGACCGGCCTGTCGCGCGTGAAGATCGAGTCGAAGTCGCGATGCGAAAGGCCGTGAGGATGATCCGTATCCGGCAAGAGACGAAACAGGTCGACCACGTTGACGAAGCGGATTTTGAGGTCCTTGAAGTGTTGTTTCAGGATCCGCACGGCGGCGAGCGACTCCATCGTCGCGATGTCCCCCGCGCAGGCCATCACGACGTCGGGCTCCGCGCACGCGTCGGTCGATGCCCAGTCCCAGATGCCGATTCCTTTGGTGCAGTGGATGATTGCTTCTCGCATGCTGAGATATTGCAGATGCGGCTGCTTGTCCGCGACAATCACGTTCACGTAGTCACGACTGCGCAGGCAATGGTCCGCCACGCTCAGGAGGCAGTTCGCATCGGGCGGCAGATAGATGCGCACGACGTCCGGGCTCTTGTTCGTGACGACATCGAGAAAGCCCGGGTCCTGATGGGTGAAGCCGTTGTTCTGCCGCCAGACGAGCGACGTGATGAGCAGGTTGATCGACGGCACCGGTGCGCGCCAGTCGAGGTCCTTCTTTGATTTCTCCAGCCATTTGGCGTGCTGATTGAACATTGAGTCGATCACGTGGACAAACGCCTCGTAGGTGGCAAAGAGGCCATGACGCCCGGTGAGCACGTAGCCTTCGAACCAGCCTTCGAGCGTGTGCTCGCTCAGCATTTCCATCACGCGACCGTCGGGCGAAAGTGCGCCCCCATCACTGTCCTCCGGGTTCGTCTGCGCTATCCAGCGCTTGCCTGACGCCTCATAGACCCCGTCGAGCTTGTTGCTCGCCGTTTCGTCCGGGCCGAAGAGCCGGAAGTTGTTCATGTTGCGACGGATCACCTCGGTGAGGAACCTGGCGAGCACGACGGTCGGCGACTGGTACACGGTGCCTGGCGCCTTGAATTCGAATGCGAAGTCGTGGATGTCGGGCAAATCGAGCGACTTGCGCAGCTTGCCGCCATTCGCGTGCGGGTTCGCGCTGATGCGCCGCTCGCCCTTCGGCGCGAGTTCGCGTAGCACCTCGATTAGCCGACCCTCTTCGTCGAACAGCTTTTCGGGCCGGTAGCTGCGCATCCACGCTTCGAGGAGGCGCAGGTTCCCGCGGTTGGTCACCGGATCGGATACTGGCACCTGGTGCGAGCGCCAGAAGTCTTGCACCTTGTGACCGTCCACTTCCTTCGGACCTGTCCAGCCCTCCGGCGTGCGCAGCACGATCATCGGCCAGCGGGGACGCGTCGAGTCTCTGCGCGTGCGGGCATGTTGCTGAATGGCGCGGATCTCTCCGATGCATGCGTCAAGCGTCGTCGCCATTCGCCGATGCATTTCCTCGGGCTCGCAGCCTTCGACGAAATGGGGCTTGTAGCCATAGCCGATGAAGAGCGCCTCCAGCTCTTCGTACGGGATGCGTGCGAGGATCGTTGGATTGGCGATCTTGTAGCCGTTCAGATTGAGGATCGGAAGGACCGCGCCGTCCGTGACCGGGTTAAGGAACTTGTTCGAATGCCAGGACGTGGCGAGCGGTCCGGTCTCGGCTTCGCCGTCGCCCACCATGGTTTCATGTATCGAGCCGGGCGTCTCGGGCGTGCAGTGCGAGCCGATCCCCCCCGGCGACGAGAATGCGCGAAAGAGCCTGAGCATGCCGCGTTCATCGGCGCCGCGGTCCGGATAGACCTCGGAGTAAACACTCTCCAGCCAGGAGTTGGCGAGCGTCGCAGGCGCGCCGTGCCCGGGTCCGGACACGAAGAGCACGTTCAGATCGTCTCTCAGGATGAGGCGGTTCAGATGCACCCAAGCGGACGACTGGCCGGGGTCAGATCCCCAGTGGTCGAGCAGGCGCCTCTTGATGTGCTCCGGCAAGAGCGGCTCTTTCAGCAGCGGATTCGCGCGCAGATAGATCATGCCCACCGATAGATAGTTGCAGGCTCGCCAATAGGCGTCGATCTTGCTCAGTTCGTCGGGCGAAAGCGGCGGCGTTTGGGGGCTTTGCATTGGTGCAGGCGATTGACTGTCGAGGTTTAATTGCTTCTCCTGTCGATCGTGAATGAATGGTTTTGATTCGATTACCCGAACGCCGTCCGGGGCAGGTGGGCGACAGCCAGACATGAAAACAGGTTAGTTTCTGAAGCGCATGTGTCGTGGGAATGAACAAATGGACCAATGGCACATGGTAGCCGTCGCGTCGAAGCGATGCATGAGGCGCAGGAAGCTTTCGGGGCGCTGCCGAGCGTGAACTGCCGCGATCCGCGACGACAGTGCGCGCCCATGTCGACCAGGTCGACCAGTTCGGCGTCGAACTCGCCGCGCATTTCATGATGTAATGCGCGATGCCGTCGTCGGTATGGGCTCGAGGAGGGGTGAGGCGTTCGACTTGATCCGAGTCTACGAACATGAGCCTTGGCGCCCTTGATTCAGATCAAGCCTTTCGCTTGCGATCGCCTCTAGGCGGCATAGGCGCAAGTCGGAGCGCGTCTCCGCGCGTACCGACATCTGCGAGGATCTGCACATCCTGAAGGCGGTTCGGTGCAGCAAATAAGCGGAGCGAGATGCGATAGCATTCTCACTCATTGTC
>NZ_FCOL02000231.1 GCF_001544515.1 Caballeronia terrestris | reverse complement strand
GCGCAGCAGGTTGGCGTTCAACCGGTAATGTAGTGCCACGGCCGCAAGCGACACGTTCGGCTGCATTGCCGCCCGAATGGCCATCGCTTTGAATTCCTTGCTATGCCGCCGGCGCCGTGTCGGCTGAACTACATCCTGGACAACCTTGACTTCGTCCATCATGTAGACCTGTCCATTGAAATTTGAATGGACATGCTCGTCAGGCTTCTCGCCTTGCCAATCAAGATGACTTTGCCGGCTGCTTACGGATGAACCTCAAACTGCTGCGCCAATTCTGCCAGTGTGCGCTCGCCACGTACGGCTGCCAGCGCCACCTTCGCCTTGAACGCCGCTGAGTGCGTGCGCCGGGTTCTCTTCGTCATCGTCTGGTTTCCTTTGAAGGCATTATGCCTATCTCAGAACCCAGCGACTCCACCTAACCGACTGTCCAGATTCCCGGGGCCACCTCTAAAAGCCGTGCCTAACAGAAAGCGTCGCGCCCGTATCGTGTGAATGGAGAACCGCGAGACGTGCCGTAGCAGAAAAGGCCCAGGTGTCAATCGTTAGCGACAGCCTTCGCTGCGGTTGCGCACCTAGCGTGAAAGTAATGTTCGGCAACTGAACGATAGAGATTTGCGGAGCCGTAGACGCACCCGGGCGGAGAAAATTCGATGCCTGCTGCGACGGAGTCTCATGCGTTGGCGAGTCTGTCCCGGCGCCGAGTCGATAGTCCTGCGTTACCTTCGCACTATAAAAATAATCTTCGATTTGCGCGTAATACGGTTTTGCTTGCTTCGACTGATATTCCATTCCATAACTCCGCAAATGGCGTTGTGGCTCCGGGATCGGGGGAACAACCTCCATGGGCAGAGGCGCAATGTTCGCAACCGTCACCGTTTCGGGCGAATCGATGGCAAGACGTTCCGCGAACGCGTATCCACTAAGCGTGAAAAATAATACGCCGATCATCCTCTCGCTTAGGCACGTCATTGGCATGCCTCCAATGAAGGAATTCAAACGTCACAGTGCTGTTTTATCTCTTGAAACAGGGCGCCCTTGCAGCCTTGTTTAGTCCAGGTATTTTAGCCGGACTGAAGTTCACCACAACATTAGGGGATTTAACAGGTTAAATCGAGCAAAAATTCTCGAAACGTGACCTGGCGCACAGATCTCGTATCATCTTGGACCCTCAAGAGTGGTCAGGTCTGCTTGCGGGCCCGCCGGTGCGGGCGATTCGGCCAGTAGCCGACGTCGGGGTTGGGCCCTCTGCCGTCGTTCGGCCGAACTGAAAGCGGGGTTGGGCGTGCCCACGACACAGTCAGATGTTCTTCGCTCGTTAACGCCGGCTAAGGCCGCTGCTGTCCCGGAGAAGCGGGTGGGATGACCTGAACCGCTTCGATACCTGCCTCTGAATCGCGGACGACGCGACCGGCGGCGGTGGGTCCGGGCAGAGACGTTTGCACACCCCGCGTCAGCAATTCCCACGTCGGTGATCGGCCACAGATTAGCAAACAAGGCGGCGAACCTACATGGCTTTGTGCGTCTCAATGGGTGGTGTTTACTGGCAATCCGCCTGATACCACCGGTCGACCTCACGCTGGGCCGCCTGCAGATCTTCCGGATAGTACGGGTTGTCGAACCTTGACGGGTCGTACCCCGCCTTTTTCAGCGCCGCCAGTTCACTCCGGTTGCGATCGGGCGTGACGGGCGCGTTGTTCCTGAGAGCGGTGAGATCGCGGCATTGGGTTGAGCTCAGATGCGCCGTGCCTTCAGGCACGCCGCCTGCGGCACAGCCGGCGAGCGAGAACGTCAATGCGGAAACCGTCGGCCAGATCTTCAGCGAGTTTCTCAAGTCACGCCTCCATTTAGTGAGGGAACCCAGTATGTCCAATGAGACCAGCGTCAGAATAGCGGCTCGTGCCGAAGCCAGTTGTCGGTTTCGTCCGGCCCGTCCCTGCCGGCCGGATCCTTGACGCCGAGACCTTTACTCTATTCTGGATTGCCAGACCTATCGATATTTTCAGTTTGCGCAATAGCTCCTCCGGGAGATTGTAGAGGCGACTTTCACGTGCGCGCGAAAAGCCGTCCATCATCGCGCCGGGACTCGCCCGAAAGCCAGTCCCGGCTGCTGAACGAAGGCATCTTGCATGTCGGCGGTCTGCCACGGGCGGCAAGGCGGCCACCAAGTTGCTGCTTTCACCCCACGACACTTGAAGCGGGCATTCTGAAGAACCGTGATCTGGACTTCGTAATGCAACTGCTCGCTCATTTCCTCGCCGATACGATGCAGCGGGTTCCCGCAACACGCGCAGACCGTCTGGTCCTCGGGCAGATCGTCTTCGACACGCTCGCGAGGCAAATGCGGCGCCAGTGGCTTGCTGCCGCGCGGGCCGGGCGCGGCAGAGTCGGCATCGGGCAATCCAGTATCGGGCAGCTCAGGCAGTTCGCCGTCATCTTCCGCGGGCTCCGCTTCGGCGATCTGCTCAGCCTCGTTGAACACACGATCCTTGCGCCTCTCGCTTTTTGGCGCGAAGCGCTGGGCAAGCGCGAGGCGGTACTTCTCCTCGAGCGTCTCGATGCGCCTGGTCAGTTCGTCGATCCTGGCGTCACGTTCGGCAATGCGCTGCGCGTCAGCGACCGTGCGCGCCTCGAGTTCGTGGATGTAGGCCCGGGCGGCCGATGGCAATCCGAATGGATCGGATGCTTTCACACACTTCACAATAGTGAAAGTGCAGTGCCGCACAGGTACTGCCGTTTTGGACGACGGCGCACGGCGTCGATGTCGATGCTGTCGAGCAGCCAGTGGAGCTGCTCGGTTGTGAGTTCGATCACCGTCTGCTGCCGGTTCCGGGGCCAGAATTGATCCGCCTCGAGTCGTTTCAGCATGAGCCAGAAGCCGGAGCAATCATAAAGTAGTAGCTTTAGACGATTGCGCTTGCGCTTGCGGTTGTGGAAAGCGTAATACGACTTCCGCAAGTGGATCGAGCTGCATCGTCTGTTCAACCAGCGTCACCGGGCTATTGATCCCGCTTCGGAAGTCGATCGGCTCGCGGTGCAGGTAGACGCGCAGATCCGTGTCGAAGCGCGATGCTTGCCATCAGCGCATGTCCCGTT
>NZ_FCOL02000230.1 GCF_001544515.1 Caballeronia terrestris | reverse complement strand
CTAGGCGGCTATATGGCTCGAGCCAATGATCCGCCTCCTGGAAACATCGTGATCTGGCGAGGTTTGCGAAGACTCATCGATATTCAACTCGGCTTTGAACTCGCCAAAAATTGTGGGTAATCGAAAGTTCGACGACCGCGTGCACGGCGCCAGCATAGATCGCGCCATCATTGCCGTTCGAGGGTCAGTTGCTCACCCTCACGCATCACTGCGTCTCCGATCTGCAGGGCTCGTGCTGCCTCGTCGACTTGATCGCAGTATTGCAGCCAGTGATCGTAGCGGGGACCCGTACAGGGTTGTCTCCAACCCTGGTGGAAAGTTACTGGAGACGTACGGTGCAATCACCGCAGACAGGCCCAGCGCTGCGCTCGTCCACTTTTATAAGAGCTATCGGGCCGGGGTGCGCGCAAAAATCGCCGCGTGGCATCTGCGGGAGGAGGCATTCCGTGATTCTCCGAATGCTCAGGGTGGCGGCTGTCGATCGCATTCTTCTCAGATTCAAGCTGCGTATGCCGTTGCATGGAGCGGCACCCGGCCAACATGCGACATTCAGGCCGTCTGTGCTATTTGTCGACAATCGAAAGCTTTCTATGCTATGCCGCGCATGACGGCTGCGAACAGAGTAATTCGTATCGGTCGATTGGTCGATTCCCGTGCCGGGGACCGCGCGCAGAATGCAGTCTTCGCATTGCGCATGCAGGCGATCAATCGGCGTTCTTCCAGACGACGTAATACACGACCGCAAGCGCGACTACAGCGACCAATGTAACGAAGGCGCATCCGAGCGCAAGCAATCTGACCATCATCGTCTCCTGGGAGCATTTGTTGCAGCCTGCAACGGTGTTATCGGCCCACATGTTCGCAAAAAGAGCCGGACGAGCCGGTCGAACACGCCACTCTCCGGCTCTCTCCATTCCGTACCTACCTTATCCCGCAGTCTTGCGACCTCCATTGCGCTGGGTCAAGAAATGTGGCATCGGCGATGCTTTGTAATGTGCCGATTAGCATGGATGCGAAGGCCCAGGCCTTGATTACATCAGTCGCGCATCTGCCACGCTTGCTCACCAGCATCGGCAGCCATCCAGAAACATCTCCCCGCAAATTTTCAATCTGAACTACACCCTCTCGGGTAGATCAGCTAACCGCGTGCTTGCGGACACCTTTTTCGCTGTCGATGTGCCTGCAGTTCCATGACACATGTCAAAGCCGCGCACGTTGGGGGGCTGTACCGTGTGGAATACCACGTTCCGTTGGCCCCACCCTGAATTATCGAGCAAAATAATGAAACGACCGTTGGAAGTATTCTTTCAAGGCATCCCGCATTCGGATGCAATCGAGGCATCAATCAAACGCCACGCGACCAAGCTCGACGGGTTCTGCTCCGACATCATGCGCTGCCGCGTCAGCGTAATGCTCAACGAAAAGCATAGAAATCAAGGCAAGCTGTTCAATGTCCGTGTCGACACAACCATTCCCGGACATGAACTGGTGTCCAACAGGGAGCACGACGAGGATGTGTACGTTGCAATCCGGGACGCATTCAAGGATGCAACTCGCATGCTCGAAGATGCGGTACGAAAGCGACGAGGTCAGATCAAGCAGCATGAGGCACGTATCCCGGAGTAGTCGTGCATCTTGACGGGGAACAGGGATATGGTCTGATCATCAAGCCGCTGCCGGTACTGGAGAGAGTCGCGACCGTGAAGATGCCGATCAACACGTGATGCGCTCGCGTTTCGATCTCAGGGCCCTCGCGCGGTTGCGGCATCGCGGCCAGTGGAGCTTTGCCACGGGGCCGCGAAAGTATTCGCCGATCCATCGATCGTCGCAGTTCGGGACTCCCAGGAGCGGTCCCACGGCAATCACGCGCTGCTGTGACAGCATGGCGACACGGTCGCAGATCGCGCATAGCGTACGAGATCGTGCGTGACGTGATAGACCGTGAGCCCGAGCGCGTCGCGCAACGTATGGATCAACTGATCGAAGGCGGATGCGCTGACTGGGTCGAGCCCCGAAGTCGGCTCGTCAAGAAACAGGATCTCCGGATCGAGGGCGAGCGCGCGGGCCAGCGCGACGCGGTTGATCATGCCACCGGAAAGTGGCGCCGGCGCCTTGGCCATCGCGTTGGGTGGCCGGCCGACCAGCGCGAGCTTGACGCGGGCAAGTCATTCGGCGGCAGAGCATGCAAGCGCGGTAGGTTCGATCAGCGGCAGCGCCCCGTTGTCCAGCACGCTGAGCGACGAGAACAGCGCGCCGCGCTGGAAGAGAATGCCCATGCGCTCTTCGGCGCGCATGCGTTCGTCCGGTCGGAGTTCGGCGAGGTTCAAGCCAAACACGCGGATAGAGCCGGCGCCGAACTTTCATAGCCCAACGATCGATCGCAGCAGCACCGACTTGCCGCTGCCCGAACCGCCCACCACGCCGAGGATTTCGCCGTGCATGACGTCGAGGTTCAGGTGTTTGTGTACGATCTGCGTACCGAAACAGTCTGATAGATCGTGCACTTCGACGACCGACTCGTGACGCTCGTTCTGGTGGTAGTGGTTCACCATCCCATCTCCAGGAAAAAGAGGGCGGCAATGGCATCGAGCAGAATCACGACAAAGATCGATTGCACGAAGCTCGAAGTCGTATGCTCGCCAACCGACTGCGCGCTGCCCTCCACGCGGAGGCCTTCGAGGCAGCCGATGCACGCGATCAGGAACGCGAACACGGGCGGTTGCTCATCCCGATGAAAAAGTGCCGTTTCGGTCGCGCCAAGAAACGTGAACCGCGCCATGTTTCGAGTGTTTTTCGACGTGAGCACCAGGGTGAGCACGCATTGACGCAGTCGCAATTGACCGAATCAGTCACATCGATCGGAACGCGCCGCATTCGTTTGATCTGAGTCAGGCGCCGCGCCATGCGCGAGCGTTATGCTGCGCGAACTGAATCTGCGCTACGCGCCTGGAGGGTGAGCCATGGAACCAAACAAGAACACGGCGCCGAAAGCTGGTGGCTTCAGGCGCATCGTTCTTTGCGTGGATTCTTCGGAAGCGTCCCGATGCGCCGCCAAGTTCGCGGGGCTTTTTGCGCAGGCCGGTACCGAACTCACGATTGC
>NZ_FCOL02000229.1 GCF_001544515.1 Caballeronia terrestris | reverse complement strand
GTACCATACACCGCGAGCAACGCTGCCGCCCAAGCTTCGCGACGCTGTCTTTCCGGCAATGACGGCCGATATAAATGATTGTATTTTTTCAGGAGGCCTGACTCGAATTGACATGTGTGGCCTGCTCTTGTTTTCGACATTCGCTGTCGATCGATCGACCCGGATGTAAATCAACAATTCGTTTCGCCTATCCAGCGGCAAGAACGACTGGCGGAATTGAATGCCAATACTCACGCACTTGACGAGGCACTCAATCCCCCCTGCGTCCTACCGACTCGCCCTTTTTATCTCTTGAGGAAACGGATACCCCCGCGTGCTGGGCTGGCGAGGCGCAGATACATGTCGTAGACAAACGACTATGGTTGACTCTTCATTGTTTCGTCGAAGAGGTCTCGACTCTTTTCAACCAAGACGTCTTTCGGCGGCGACAGCTCTTTTTGCAACGTATGAACTTCCATCTGCGCAATCGGAATTTCGATGCCTGCGTTGTCCATTTTGCATTTGAGCCGCTCGTTGAACGCACGTGTCACGCTCCACTGCTGTAGCGGCCGCGTCTTGAACTGTCCTTTGACGACCATCCAGTTCGCGTCAAAACGTTCAAGCCCCCACACTTCGACCGCCCCCAGTATCTCGTTCTTAAAGCGGGAGTCGGCCATCAGTTCGGCGCCCACTTCGGCAATGAGGCGCCTGATCTCGTCCATGTCGGCGGAGAACGGAGCTCGCACTTCGAATACCGCATACGCGAAGTCGCGAGACAGATTCTTCACAATCTTGATCTGCGAAAAGGGAATCGTGTGTATCGCTCCTTGCCCGTCGCGCAACCGGACCGTGCGGATCGTCAGGTCCGTCACCGTGCCGGCATGGCCACCGTCGATGTCGATCCAGTCGCCGATAGAGATCGTCTCCTCGGCGATGATGAAAAGGCCGGTGATCAGATCGGTGACGAGCGACTTCGCACCGAACCCGGCCGCGAGACCGATCACGCCCGCGCCCGCAAGCAGCGGTGTCAGATTGACGCCGAGATTGGCGGCAACGACCATGGCAGCGATGGCGACGACCGCAACGAAAAGCGCATTACGGACGAGCGGCAATATCGTACGCCCACGTACGCCTGGGTCGAGTGCCTTGCTGCGGGCGCTTCTCGGGCTCAGTGCTTCGAGGATGACGGTATCGATCATGATCCAGACGAACCAGGCGCCGAAAACAGTCGTCGCCAACGCGACGAACGTGTGCTTGACGCCTGGTGTCATCGCGCCTTGTTTGAGCAGTCGTGCAACCGGGCCGCTCCACAATTCCAGTTCGAAGCGAATGTAGATGAGCCATATCGCAAAAATTAACAGCGTGCCGCCAAAGCGCAGCAAGCGCATCAAATGCGGCGTGCGGCGTTGCGCCCGGCTGTTCCGTACGCGCGTGAGATGAAAGAGGAGCGCCGACAAAAACAGTGTGAGCACGAGCAATACCGCACTGACGAGCGAAGGCTGCAGGACGCCCCCCTCCGTGCCGCGCCCGTCGATCATCGCAACGATCGACGCGATTGCGATCAACAGGATGGGAATGTGCCAAAGGGATGCGAGGATGTCGAGGGCTTCGGTTGCCAGCTTGTGACCATGCCTGTGTCGATAGGCGCGGTTGCGAATCAGATGGGCGACAGGCCGGCGGTATGCGAGCGCGAAATAGACGCTCGAACAGGCAACGGTCATGTTTGCGAAAGTCGATACGAGTCCGGCCAGGTTAGCCCCGAGCAGTTGCGTCACATCGGGGTTCGAAGCAGCGTCTCCGAGCGCGCCGCATGCGCCGATCACGAACAGCAGGGCGCGGGCGCGCGGGGACAGCAACTGGATTGCGACGCGGCGGTGTGAGGTGCCGAACATCCTGAACACGAGCGTGCAGAGGGAGGAGAAGACTGCGCCCGCGACAATCGAATAGGCCGCCACGAGCCCCAGCGTATAGCCCAGTGCATCGGACTTCGTTCCCACGAACAGCACTGCCGCGAGGAATGCGGCGATCCACGGCACCGTCTGGCGCAGTCCGAATGCCAACAGTTCGAGCGACGTCGATGTCGGCATCGGCGAGACATGCCAGTCATAACGCGCACGGATGCGCCGCTCGCCATAGAACAACAGGGCCGTACAGGCACCCCAGCCAGCGAGCGTAACGAACATTCCGAAGAGAACCTGACCGAACGATTCGTTCCGTTCTCCGGCGACGACCGTCTTCCATTCATTCGCGGCCGTGCTCAAGCGGCTCGACCAGAAGTGCAGGGGCGTACGGCCTTCGTTGAGATTCGCCTCGACCGACTTAATGCCTGAAGCAATCGTGCCAAGCAGATCGCGCTTGGGCTGCGCGGATGCATCGGGCTCGACGCTCTGCGCGGCGTCGCGCGCCTTCTTCAACTGCGTCACGAGCGCTTTGCGCTGAGTGTCGCTATCGAGCGTGCGGATCAGGTTGTCCAGTGAGCGCTCCGGGTCGGCCTGACTGGCGGGCGAAGGTTCGGCTGCTGCTTGCGCCGTCGAAGCAGCCGGCTCTGACGCGTTCGTGGTGCCGTTGACGAGGCGCTGCAGTCCGGCGGAAAGCGTTGTGACGGCTGCCAGAGCGTGATTCGGCGTCGACAGAAGCAGGATCGAAACGGCGAACCCTGCGCAAGCGATGCCCATGCGCCGAAAATGACCGCGAGCATCGGTCCAAATCCTCGAACTGCCGAACATCGGAATATGAGAGGGTTCACGTCCGAAGGATGCATTCATGGCGATCCGATGAAGGAAATCCATTCACCTTTCATTGGTGAAGGATTGCTGAAACGGGATCAGCACGACACAAGTAGGCGACAGATCGACTGCCATTCGCGGTCGACCCGCGACAGCGCTCCCGCCTGTTCACGCCCTGGCGTTTTAGCAAGCCAGCTTATCGCCCCATGCGACGGTCGTAGCTGCGTGAGATGCGGTCGAGCAACGTTGGGTCTTGCGCGTCGCTGGTGTGGAACCGCACCTGGACGCTGCCATCGGTTTGCTGGCGCACGTTTGCTGTCACCGTGCTGTTGCCGAGTTGTCCAACGACGCTGCCGTTCGCCGGGTCCTGGACGGTGAGGGTCAGCCCTTCGTCCCGCATCGCACCGGCAGCGGCGGCGAAC
>NZ_FCOL02000228.1 GCF_001544515.1 Caballeronia terrestris | reverse complement strand
GATCTGGAGTCATCGCATGGATTCGAATCGAGCCTTGTATGCATGACAATAATTTGAATGTATTTGGTTATCCGCCTACGATGTCCCCATCGTCGGCAATGCTTGCGGGCCACGATCCGAAGAACTGCCGCAAGCTCCGAAGCATTCTGGAAAATACAGGAGCCGACATGGATGACCTCATACTCACCTTCGGCACGCTCTGCGTCCTGTTCTGTGTGTATGCCGTCCTGACACATCACTTCAGGACATCTGGATCAGACGTTCTCTCGTCGTCCGAAATTCCCCGCTGGAGCGACACAGAAGCCGCCACGCCGACCGTCGCGGTAGTGGCCTCCGGAACGCTTTATCGCCGTGAGCCGGGGGGAAGCTCGCGGCTGCGATTGCAGCGTTGCGCAAAGGGGTCGCCGAACCGCGTTCGCTCTTCGCGCATGTGATGTCTCACTTCCGAACGGAAAGGTCGAGCCCTCAGGCGCTTGCGGCTTCGCCATCGGTGCGCCCGAGGGACAAAATTCCCGTCTGCTTATAAGACTCCTGCATTGCAAAGGCTTCCCGCTCCCTCTTGGCGCGCGCGCCGCGGTCCAGCATGGAAACAATCCCGATGCCTCGCGTTCTTGAAGAGTTCGGGAAGCCGGGCGAGCAGCGCGATCGCCGAACAGCCGTTCACGAACGTCTGCAGATAAAACTAGACAATGAAACTTGCGCGATGAAGATCGGCTTCGCGCGCCATTTCAGCAACGCACCGCCTTCGATACCTCCTTCGCAAAACAACCGTCTAGCCGTGGCCAGCAGCGCTTCGAGCTTTTTGGGCGGATTGCCCACGTTTTAAATGCATTGCCGTTTTCTCCAGAAGCGATAACTGCGAGTCACTTACAAATACTCCGCCTGTTCAGTGCCGCCTTGTTTCAACCTTCGATCAAGCTTCATCCGCAGCTGTCGGGCAGCGAAAGTCAGCGCTCCGCGAACACCAGCAGCGGTTTAGCGTGGTGTGCGGCGCTTTCCGCGGCCGTGAAGGCTTCGAGTGCGCAATCGACGCTGTAGCGGCGCGCTGCCGGCGGCTTCAAGGTGCCATCGGCCATGCGATCGAGCAAGCTGCGCAGCGTTCGGCTGCTTTCACTCACTCCCTTGAGCGCGAGCCACGAGAAGATGAGCCAACCGCGCACCTCGACACTCGAGTAGATCAGTGCCGGCGCGAAAATCGGCATCTCGAAGGCGGCCGGGTCAGACTGACGGTGCGACGACAAGGCTCCATAAACGAGCAGGCAACCGTTCAGGGCCAGCTGACGCGCAAGCGTAGCACCCGTGCGGCCGGCAACGCAGTCAATCGCTTTCACGATGCCATTGCCGCCAGTAGCCTTCATCAACTGCTCGGGCCAGCTTTCGTCCGCGGTGCATAGCACCACGTCACCGCCAAGATCCTGAATCTCGGCGACCTGTTCTTCACGACGTACGAGGTTGATGGTGCGAAAGCCCTGTGCTTTGGCGATCTGCAGCACGAGGCGACCGACCGTCGAACCAGCCGCGCTCTGGACCAGCCAGTCGCCACGTCCGAGCTGATGCTCGCACATGGTCATTGCCCATGCTGTCATCGGGTTGATGAGAGCCTGTGCGGCGTCTTCGTCGGAAATCGCCCCCGGAACGGATATCGCCTGTTCAGCCGGACTGGTGACCTGCTCTCTCCAGGTTCCGGGCACGTTCAGTAAGACGACGCGCTCTCCGATCCGCGTGGGCGGCACGTCGCTGCCCACGGCGTCGACGATTCCGACGCCCTCGGATCCGGGCGAGGCGGGCAATCCAGGCTGACGCTGACGCGCGAAACGTCCACGGATGACGTGCAGATCGGACGGGTGCACGGGCGCCAGCAGCATCCTCACGCGGACTTCAGTTGGCCCGGGCGTGGGCTCGGGCAAATCGCGCAATTGGACTACCTCCGACGGCTCGCCGTTTTGTTCGATGATCAGGGCTTTCATGTGCGTACTCCTTCACTCGAGTTGCGGTGTGAATCATGCCGCCGCGGGGCGCGACATGCGGCGAAAGCCGGGCTTCGCCGCAGTCAGTCGAGTTCAGCCTAGCGTCTCTTCAGGCGTGACAAATCGATTCAACCTTCGCCCGGATCATAGGGCGACGCCCGGTTTTCGAGCTTCCATTTCTTCTCAGCTTCCGTATCGGGCCGCGGGGGTCGAATGCCGTCGATCAACCACAGTTCCCGCGGCGTCTCGCCGACATGCAACTCGTAGTGGTAGCCTCGATCCTGGACGAATGGCGCAATTGCGGCGTTCGCCTTGCGGAGCCAGGACTGCGTCCATTCGACGTCCTTGGAGATGTGTCTCGCGAATTGGTCCAGTCTGATTCTGACAAAGTCGCCTCGCGACTCTCCTCCCATGAAGAACGAGTCCTTCGGCTGTTCATGAAACAGAACGCCTACGTAGAACCGAGGAATGATATAGATGTCGGCGATTCGCTTTGCCATCTCCTGCTTGTCATCTGCCGTGTAGGCGCCGACCGGATGATAGATATTCCACAAGGGCATTTTTGTCTCCATGCATCAATAGATGCCGCATTTCTTACGTCAGAACATCCAGGTCTCATACAAAGAAAGGATGAATCAGACATACGTGAGGCGGCGGTATAGGTAGCCCGGAAACAGGCCACCGGTTAAAACCAATGCGCTTCGCAACGCAGCGTTCTCACGGAAGGCGCGTCACCTCCTATTGCGGCGGGGAAGGCCGAGTATGCCGCGAGCCTCGTCGGGCGTTGCCACCTCTGCGCCGATGCTTTCGATGATACTGACCGCACGTTTAACCAGCGCTGCGTTGCCTGGGGCCAACTTTCCTTTTGCAAGATAAAGATTGTCTTCGAGGCCGACGCGAACATGTCCGCCGAGAATCACGCTTTGAGCGACGATCGGAAACTGGGCCCGCGAGATACCAAACGCCGACCATCGGGCGTTCTCGGGCAGATAGCGCTTCATCTGAAGAAGGCTCTCGGTGTCGGAGGACGCGCCCCATGGCACGCCAAGGCATAGCTGGAACAACGGCGCCTGCAGAATCCCATGAGAAATCGTCAAGAGTGGTGTACGCGGGGCGGTCGGCATAGTCAGGCGGCCAGCGCTTGAGGAGCCGGTGTGCTTT
>NZ_FCOL02000227.1 GCF_001544515.1 Caballeronia terrestris | reverse complement strand
AGCTCACCGAATGGCTGCTGATGAGCACTTCCTTGAGCGTGAGCTTCAGGTATTCGACCGGGTCCTTGCCGCCCGCCTTGCGCAGCGTGAGCACCGAGTCCGCCATGTGCGTGCCCTGGCAGCAGGCCTGCAAGATGGTGGGCGAGCTCTTGTCGACGAATTTGCTGATCGTCAAATCCTGGACCGAAGCGGTGCCCGTGCCGCCGCCCGTGCCGCTGTGCGTCGTGCCCGTCTGCGAACAACCCCACGACCAGCTCAGGACCTCGATCTCTTCCGTGTGTCCTGACGCCAGTGATTCGCCCTTGATGTCGCCCAGCTTGAGAAACATATCTACGGCCATGTCAATCTCCCTTAAAAAGCGTGCGTCTCGACGCACAGTTGATTCGCGCCATTCAGATCGCGAAGCTTGTTTGCTCGTTTGCTCGGAGCGCAGGACGCCCTCCGATCAAGTCGGATTTCCAGACAGGTGATGAAATCGGGCCGCGCGGAAGCGGCTTGCTTCAGGCGGTATTCAAGCGCCGGGCCGAGGAATGAGGCGCATCGTGCTCCGGCCCCTTTCCTTGCGCTCCGTGCGGCGCACGGGCGTCTTACAGTCCGCAAGGGATGC
This sequence comes from Caballeronia terrestris, assembly GCF_001544515.1. Taxonomy (GTDB): domain Bacteria; phylum Pseudomonadota; class Gammaproteobacteria; order Burkholderiales; family Burkholderiaceae; genus Caballeronia; species Caballeronia terrestris. Next base: position 2,558 of record NZ_FCOL02000227.1, on the reverse strand, counting down.
TCCATGGAGCCGCATGGATCGTTGGAGGCTTGTGTCCGGACCGTCTATGCTTTGAAGAGGTTCGCGTCCGTTGCACGGCATCCGCCTGAGCGCCGTGCCCGCTTGCCGGGCTTTGCCGAGGATGGTCTCCATGATCTGTCTCCCTTTTGGTCGTTTGCGTCGGCTTCGTTTTGCATCCAGTGACTCGAAAACAGCCGGGCGAGCCCGCTTATTCCGCAAAAAAACTCTAAAAAACTTTGGAATAAAGGCGCGACCTGGCTGTTATGTTTTATGAGCGCGCCCATTTCAGGAGCTGCCCCGATGAACGACGACGACCTGCCTGCCGTCCTGCCGACGTTGTTGCCGCGGCTCTGGCGCTTCGCGTTGCGCCTGACGCAGAATCAGCACGACGCCGAGGATCTGGTGCAGCGCGCCTGTGTGCGGGCGCTCGAGCGGCGTGCGCAGTTGCAACCGGGCACGTCCACACTGAGCTGGCTTTTTTCGATCGTGCATTCGACGTGGATGAACGAACTGCGCGCCCGCTCCATTCGAAACCGCGGCAGCATGGACTGGCAGGACGAGGAAATCGAGTCGTTCGCCGATCCTTCCGCGCGCAATCCGGAGCTGGATTTGCTGCATCGCCAGGTGATCGACGCGGTCGAGGCGTTGCCGGAAGCGCAGCGCGTCGTGATGGTGCTCGTCGCAATCGAAGGGCTGAGCTACCGGGAAGCCGCCGACGTGCTCGATGTGCCCATCGGCACCGTCATGAGCCGGCTGTCGCGTGCGCGGTTGACGATCGGCCAGCAATTCAGCGTGCAGTCTTCACCCGCGGCTCGCAAGGGAGAATCAATATGATCAATGTCGATGACGCGCTGCTGATGTCGTACGTCGACGGCGAGCTTCCGCCGGAGCAGCGCACGGAAGTCGAAGCCGCGATCGCGCACTCGGACGAACTGTCCGCGAAGGTGGCGCTGCTGCGTGCGTCCTGCCTGCCGTATCGCGCTGCCTACGAGCGGCAAGCGGTTCCGCCGGTGCCGGAAAGCCTTACGCGCCGCATCGAGGAACTCGTCAGCGTGACGACGCCGCATCAGCGTGGCAGCGAGCGCGGCATTCGCCGCTGGCCGATGCAATGGGCCGCGGCCGCGTTCGTCGCGGGCGCGATCTGCTCCGGCGTGCTGACCGGGTATCTCAGTGGCGCGAATCCGTTCAGGCCGGGTGTCGATCCGTGGGTGCGCAGTGTCGCGGATTATCAGGTGCTGTACGGTCGCGACACGGTCGCGAACATTAGGGAGGACAAGCTCAGCACGGAGCAGGTCCTCGCGGATATTCGTCAGCGCGACGGCATGCCGGTCAATGTGCCGGATCTGCGCCAGGCGGGGCTGAAGTTCAAGCGCGTGCAGCGGCTGAACTATCATGACCGACCGCTCGTGCAGATGGTTTATCTGCCCGATCGCGGCGACCCCGTTGCGCTCTGCGTGATCGAGGACGGCCAGGGCGATGCGCCCGTGCGTTCGCAGCAAGTCGGCGAGATGAAGACGGTGACGTGGCGGGCGAACCGGCTCGCATACGTGCTGCTGGCCAAGGACACGTCGGTCGATCTGCAGAAAATGGCGCAGGGCATTGCGAGCGGCAAGACCTTGCAACTCTACGGCAGACTGCCCGAGGAGGATTCGCGCAGTAGCTGACTGGACGGTCTTTGCCCCTCGCCGTCGCCGAAGCAACGGTTGAAGCGATTCTCGTTATCCGCAGTTTTCTGCCTCGGACTCACCCTGCTTCAGGTGAGCACCGCCCTTGCCCGCGACGACATGACGCCGCTCTTGCCGCCAGCCTCTGTGACGTCATCGACAGTTCCGCCCAATGGTGACGTCAACCCCTATGGCGTTGCGTTTGTTCCGGAAGGCTTTCCCGCCTACGGGACCATCGGCCCGCGCGACCTGCTGGTCGCTAATTTCAACAAGGCCAATTTGCAAGGTACGGGTACGACAATCGTCAAGATGATCCCCAATGGAGATCCGGTTGTCTTCTTTCAGGGAACCGGTCTTGGCCTCACCACCGCCCTGGGCGTCCTCAAGGGTGGCTTCGTCGTGGTCGGCAATGTGCTCACCACCGACGGCACGTTCGGCACGATCAAGGCCGGCTCATTGCTGGTCCTGAACCAGACAGGTACGATCGAGCGTCGCCAAGGTGTTCGTTTCTAACGTTCTCAACGGGACAGTCGTTCGACTGGATGTCGCAGTGAGCGACAACGGCGTCCAGATCATGAAAGTAACGCAGATCGCGTCGGGATACCTTCACCGCGTTGACGCCGCAGCGCTTGTCGTCAGGCCGACCGGACTTGCTTACGATCCGCAACGCGACTTGCTCTATGTCGCCTCTTCCGTCGACAACGCGATCTTCGCCGTGTCCGGCGCCCGAAACAGCAATCACGACGGCGGCAAAGGCGTCCTTGTCTATGCGGACAACAGACATCTGCACGACCCGCTAGGGCTGGTCATCGGACCTAATGGAGATCTATTCGCCGCAAACGGTGACGCAATCAACGCCGAACTTATAGTCGTTGCCGCGCCAATCTTCACGCA